>JARRJP010000064.1:0-20022 GCA_037389025.1 Reinekea sp.
GCCTGTCGCACTGTTTTTTTGCCCTGTCACATCGTTGGCCGCAACAGAAGCCGAGATTCAGATCAATGAGGTAATCGAAAAATCACTGAACGAATATTTTTCAACGCTCGACAGCAACGACTGGTCATTCACAGTGAACCTGCCGACGGTATCGTTCAATTGTCAGACTTACCAGATTCAGTGGCGGGACACTCCCCAACCCGGCACCAATACAGCCAAGCTGATTTGCCCGAACACACCGCTACAAGCCTATATTTCGGTTGATATTGCCCGCTATCAGGACGTTGTTGTCGCGGCGACCTCATTAACGCGAGGCGACCCTTTAGCCAGCGCAGATATGGTTGTTAAACGTATGAACATCGGTCAACTCCGACTGGGATATTTTAATAAGCGGCAGGAAATCACCGGCTGGCAAGTGCAACGAACGGTAAAAGCCGGCCAGGTACTGACGCCCTACATAGTCAAAGCTCCGTTGGCAGTAAAAAGAGGCGACTGGGTTCAGATTCTGGCCGGTAATGAAAAGTTGCAGGTCACTATGATGGGCGAGGCCTTGCGCGATGGTTCAATCGGCGAGCAAATTCCAGTGCGAAACCTGAGCAGTGATAAGCGGATTAAAGCCTGGATATTGCACAAAGGTGTGGTTTCAACAGTTCGACGCGACATTTGAACACTGCTCCAGAACGCGGTATTGCTGGACTTCAATTAATATTCATGGACCGACTGCAAACCAGGTAAACACTGGCAAATCGCAGAAAAATGACAACACCGGCGAGGTCAATACCGCGAAAACCTCATCTGGCACAGAATCTGCTGGAAAGGATGATGTGGTCGAGGTTTCTGATCGTGGACAGGTATTAAAGGCAGTCGAAGACCGCGTTCTCAAGATGCCCGACATTGATCAGGAAAAGGTTGACCGCATTCGAAACGCTATCACTAATGGTGAATACAAGATTGATTACGACAAGCTTGCAGCGGCGTTCCGACGGTTTGAAACAGGTCTGTAATTCCTGATCACTGCCGTCGAACTGCGCCAGGCAGCCTCGATGGAAGGCAGTGACCATGAATACAGACCAACTGAATAAGCTACACGAAACGCTACGAGCCTCCATTGTGGTTGCTCAGGAATTCAGTGAACTCCTCAAACAGGAAAAACACAAACTGACTTCACTGGATCGTGACGATGTCACATCCCTTTTGGAGCAAAAAGAACTTCTCATCCATCAGCTCATCGCCTATCAGGGTAAAATTCTGCAATTCTGCCAGGAATACAAACTGGAACCCAACTACAGCGATATTCGCGCCTATCTATTCAGAACCGGAGTCAAAAACGCAGAAGCAATTCTTCAGGATTGGACAATACTCAAGAATGCATTGATTAAAAATCAGGCACTTAATAAAACCAATGAAGCCATACTGGCGGAATTAATACGGCGTAACCAAATAAAACAGACCATTATCCAGGGGCTTGGTAAACAGGCAGACACATACACCGCCAAAGGCAGCACAGCCCATCATTCACAACAGGGCTGGGTTGAACAGGTATAGCCTATGTATGTTGATCCGATGACGTTGTTTATTCTCGGCGAAGTATTGGTGGTGTATATCATCATCAATATCTTCCTGTTCTATAAAAGCCGTTTATACAAGGTGCTGCTCGCCCTGCTAAAGGAAATGCGCTTTGAGAAGCTACGCCGTGAACAGTTAAAAAAAGGTCAGTTGGCTTTTGAGCATATGTCTAATCGCGGCATCCTGAATCATTCAAAAGAGTTTGTTCCACCGGAAAAACTGCCAGAAGCGAAGAGCCTGACGGATCAGATCAGTGAACGAATCTTCCTATTAAACAAACAGCATCCAGAAGCGCATGACCTGACCAAGGCAGTTGAACTCAATGCGTCCGCTCAGTGGCTACGAATGCGTATACTGGAGTTGGAAAATGAATTACTGAAGGGGAACATAACCGAACAAAGCTGGCAGGAATTGGTCAGCGAAGCCATTTCACGGCTAAAAAACAAAGAGGTTGATGAAAAACTGTCAGCTGAAAATCGACGCGACTCGGCTGAGAATGAACGTTATACCGCTGAACTGCAGACTGATTTGACGGAGGCCGAAAACAAACTGGCAGACGCCCGGCTACGCATTGGACAACTGGAAGCTGAACTATCCGAGTTCAAAACCATCAGCACTCCGTCTGAAAGCTATATGGAGTCACCGCACAGCGGTCTCTACGAAGATGAAATCTACCGTCTGAAATGCAATAACTTCGACCTGAACGAAAATATCAACAAGCTCAAACTGGAATTGCAGAAAGAAGACCCCAGTACCGGCAACGACGCCTACGTTCAACTTATGGAAGCGCAACTGGCGAATCTGGAACAATACATCAACAGCGCGGACACTCAAAATAACCTGCTGGAAAAAGAGCTGGCAGCCGCACAAAAAACCATCACCAAACTTAACGACGAGCTTTCCAAACTCGGCACCAACAGTAAAACGGTCGACTTAACACCGCTAAACCAACTCAATGACTACCATCTAGCCAAAACTGAGGCAATAGCCACCTTTAGAAATACCGTAAACCGACTGAAAAACGGCGAATCACCGGAACTCATCAGTTCGGAGCAGGAAGCCCAAATCGCTTCACTGGAACAGATCATTCGCGATAGTCAGCGGTGCATTGCCATGCTGGAGTCCGAGCTACAGAGATCCACGCGCGATATCGAAGAACTCGAACAAAAACTGTCAGAAAGAAAAGCAGAGCGGATCGATGCCAAACTCGACCAGCTGAGCCAGACACGAACAAGCCAGAAAAGGGGCATGAACAGCCTGAAAACGCTGATTACAGATATCCGTGACGGTGGTGATACCGATTCACTGCTGACCCGACAGGAACAGGAAATCGAAAAACTAGAGGGTTTCCTCAACGAATCAGAAACCGCTATAAAACAGCTTGAAGCCGAGATCGATCAATTGCAGGACCTGCTTGAGCTACAACAAATTGCAACCGAAAGCGTCCACGAAGAACGCCCGGAAAGCGATGAAAGCCAGGAAGAAATGGAAGAACTACTACAGCAGTTTATTGGCGATATTCAGAGCCTGATGCGCATGATTAACCTGCTTGAAGACGAAAACGCCACTCTGCGCGGCACAGCCAGTCAATCGTCAGCGAGCGGGGGTACACGGCTGATAGACAATATTACCGACACGGACGAAACACCGACTACCGAAAACGATGAAATCTAAGCCTGTCCTGAATCCGTGACTTCAAAGCGGTGCAGTGCGCAAGCCATTGATTCCTCTTTGCTTGCCAAAAATTGGGGTGAACCTATGGGGGCACCTGCAATTTTTGAAAAACAAATAGAAATCAAGCTCTTACACAAAACAGCAGTAAAGCTCAGGCATAATCAATCAGGTGTTTTCTATCCATGACAAGCAATGTATTTTCTGACCAACTGAATATCCTTATTGCTGACGACCATCCCCTCTTCCGTCAGGCATTATCCGAAGCCCTCTCTCAAACTAAGCACCGTATTGACATTCAACAGGTACAGACATTAAGCGATACTCTGGCAGCGGCAGATCAGGGGGATATTGACCTGATACTGCTGGATCTGAAAATGCCAGACTGTGTTGGTCTGATGGGATTGATTGAACTGCGCGACCGACATCCGGAAATCAGTATTGTTGTGGTAACCGCCAATGAATCCGGGCAGACCATGCGTAAAGTTCGCAATGCTGGTGCTCAAGGCTATCTGATTAAATCTATGGAGCTTGATGCTCTGGTGAGGGCGCTGAACACCCTGCTAAATGGCGAAAAATACTTCGCACTGGAAGGCGTTGATGATCAGCAATCCATCAACGAAGACGTTGATGCCATGAACAAACTCGCCTCGCTGACCCCTAAACAACAGCACGTACTCAGCCTGATCAGCCGCGGCTATCTCAACAAGCAGATTGCCTATGAGCTGGATATTAAGGAAACCACTGTAAAAACCCATGTCTCTGAAATTTTTCGTAAACTGGGGATTTTCAATCGCACTCAAGCAGCGATCTTTAATCAGTATTTGAATGTGCCTGAGTAACTTCACCTGAATCCGTGACTCCAAAGTGGATGCAGGGTGTAAGAGCTTGATTTCTATTTGTTTTTCAAAAATTGCAGGTGCACCCATAGGTTCATTGAAATTTCCAGTTCAGGGTAGGGCAATTGGCGGGCGTCGCTGGATGCGCCCTAAAATGGCTGCATTCTGCGACGCCCGCCAATTGCCCTACCCTGAACTGGATAATGAAGGTGACATCATTCCGACTGCAGATGAAGCCTATCGTAAGAGCTGATTCAGGTTCATATATATCGCCACCAGTTTATAAAGAATATAATGCCATTTGATCGATTTTTTTATGTATTTCGTTCTCATTTGAAAATGGTACTCGATTACTTTCGCGCCACCAAAAACTCGCAAAAGTAGCCAAAAGAGAAGTAGAAATTTCACCTGAATCCGTGACTTCAAAGTGGATGCTGAGTGTATGAGCTTGATTTCTATTTGTTTTTCAAAAATTGCAGGTTCACCTCAATTTTTGGAAAGCAAAGAGGAATCAATGGCTTGCGCACTACGCCGCTATGGAGTCACGGATTCAGGTGTTAATCAATAGCCAACTGATAACAGTCATGCAATCAACCGAGAGACAATAAACCCATGAGCGAACTAAACCAGCAGGAGCGCTATAAAATCATCAATCGTGTCAACTGGATTTGCACTGGTGTCGACTCAATACTGACTATCTTCAAGCTTTCGGTAGGGATTCTCTTCAGATCACCGGCACTGATCGCCGATGGTCTACATAGCCTTAGTGATCTTGGAACAGATCTTCTGGCTTTGGTATTGGGAAATCTATCCAAGTATGGACCGGATGAAGACCACCCATACGGTCACGCCCGATATGAAACCATCGGCACAGCCATACTCGGCACAGTTCTGATCATGGTTGCACTGCTGATTGGCTTCGATAATCTGAACGCTTTCATACATGGGCATAAAAATCATCCCCACTGGCTAGCACTGGTTGCAGCAGCAATTTCCATTTTTGGTAAAGAGGTATTGTTTCATTACACCATGCGCTTCGCCAAAAAAACCCGCTCCAGTCTTTTAGAAGCAAATGCCTGGCACTCGCGTTCTGATTCACTCTCTTCCGTTGCCGTTTTTATAGGTCTGGCATTTTCCCTGGCTGGCTATTCGTTCGTTGAATATATCGCTGCACTGGCAGTCGCCTTACTGATTGGAAAAATGGGTTATCAATTAGCCTGGGATGCAGCACAGGACTTGATTGACCGGGGAGTTTCACCAGAACAAGCCGAAAAATATACCCAGGCATTGAAAAACATTGATGGCATTCTTGATGTGCACAATCTACGCACCCGGTTGATGGCCTCAGATGTTTTGATTGACGCGCATATTCAGGTTGCCCCAAGACTGACAATTTCTGAAGCACATCAGATCAATGATTATGCAACCGATCAATTAAAGAAAACCCACCCCGAAATACAAGACGTCACACTGCATATTGATTTTGAAGCCGACCAGAATAGCGATACCAAAACCATGTTAAAGCCAGTTCGAAATCGGTTAATCGAATTATTCGAACAGACTGGAATCAACGGTTATAACCACTTTCACATTCATTATCATAACAATCAAGTAGACATTGAACTGATGTGCTTCAGAAATTGTCAGTCTTGGGGCAACCTGAATATGCGCGTCAATCAAAACATCTGAGGCCATCACCTGTCAAATTCATTGAGAAACGGTATTCGATACCTATGCCGCAACTTTTAACCGGCGGGTCATCTTCCTGAATCCGTGACTCCATAGCGGTGCAGTGCGCAAGCCATTGAAGGAGTCGCGGATTCAGGTATAGGTTTTATTTAGGACACTACACTAAATATTGGACTGGCTTCACAGGGTAAAACACTGAGTCCGGAAAACTAAAGCAGCTAAAATAGGCTCAATACCAACACATATCCGATGGCCAATAGAATATGACAGATTGCAAAAGGCAACGCCTGTTTGACAAAACCCGCAAAGGAAAGCTTTATTCCAGCTCTGTGAATGATGGTGACAGCCACTAAAGTTGAGGCACTGCCTATTGGTGTCAGGTTACCCCCCAGATTCGCGCCAAAAATAACCGACCACCATAAGGATGAATCCGGTGTCGTTGCAGCAGATGCGAGCACTTTTGAAAGCATTGCCGCCAATGGAATATTATCAGTAACAGAGCTGAATACCGATGAGACAAACAACAGCATAGCAACGCCATAAGATGACTCATCGTTACCAATAACAAACTGAATGCCATGACCAATAAGCTGTAATACCTGGGCATGTTCGATAACAACAATAAAAACGAACAGAGCCATGAAGAAGATAATCAAATCCCAGTCGATACTTTTATAGAACTGATCCACTTCAGATTTGTAACGAACCAGTATCAATACCGCAAAAGCAAGCGCAACAAACCCCATACCCAGCTCAGAAACCACTGGCAACATGGATGTTGTAGCAATAATCAGAATGAATGCCAGTAACATAAAGGTTGAAAAACGAAAGAAAACCATCGATTCAATCCCATCATTTTCATCAAAGGTATTCACCAGTTCGGCCGCTTTCTGTTGCTCAGATTCACTCAGCAGTGGTTTTATTTTGAACAGTTTTGTACCCAGAAAAATGGTCAACACGGTGGCAATGACGACATAGGGGGCTGATGTCATAAAGAAACTGACAAAAGAAATACCGGCTGCATTACCGACAATAATATTAGGCACTGAGGAGATGAGTGTTAACAGGCCACCGATATTCGTCAATAACCCCTCCACCAGCAGAAAGCCTAACAGTAAGTCGTTTTTTTCAAGCTTGGTCAGCGACACACTGGTCAGTGAACCGACGATAATCATTGCGGTGACATTGTTCAAGACAGCAGAAAAAACCACTGTCATAACACCGTAATACCAGAGTAATCTGACTGGGTTACCAGCAGAAGCCTTGGTCAAACGAATCGCAATCCACGAAAACAGGCCGGACTTGGAAGTCACTTCTATAAAGAGACTGGAGCCAACAATAATGGTGATCACACCCCAGTCTATGGCAGAGATATAGATTGGCATTTCGATGGCGTGACCATTTGGCAGCATAACCGGTCCGAATGGCAGAATACCCAGGATACCACCGATCAACAAAGCACCAGTGGCAAACAGTCCGACAATTAATGATTTTTTGGCATGCAGTTTTTCTTCAAGGGCCAAGCACAAAATCATCAGTACCAGAAGCCCGGTAAACAGAGCCGTTGTATAAGGGTTGACTGATTCAACACCATGAGAAGAAACACTACTCATTGCAGCTATCAACATTATTTAAAATCCTTTTCCGTTACAGCATTAACACTGGGATATTGCGAACTTCAATCGCCAGCGGGTAAGCCAAGCCATGCATCGCCATTTGCTCGCCGTCTTTAGCGTCAATCACCAGAAGGTCAACTCGCTTTTGCTCAATATGCTTGATGTAATCTTTTAGCTGATGACCAAATTCAACAATGGCATTCACATGAATCTGCTTTTCCAGTGCGTCCAGCTCAGTAATAACCGATTTAATATATTCTGCCGGCGCTTTCAGAAGCTGTTCGCTGAGTGTTTGAGTTGCCAGCTCAGTATCAATATTGGGTATTTTACTAAAGGCATCGATAATGCGATCAAAGTAAAACTGGTCTTCGATATGGGTCAGATACAACTCACCTTTCTGTGGTAAAAAAGTCAAACCGGAACTGACCAGCCGATGGTTATTGACCAGATGATCGGTCACCACCATAGCACTGGTGCAGCTATTCAAACTGGGATCACGTTTGTAGTTTGCATGGGGATGAGGAATAACCAATACCGGTGTTGGTGTTTTTTGGACCAGAATGTCCAGATGTTCACCAAGGCTGAACGGATGTTGCCAGGCGTTACTGTAGAGGTTCCGATAAGTCACTATCAGATCAACGTCAAACTGTTCAATGCTGTTCAATAGCACTTCCGCCTGTTGAAACTCAGTGCCCGACAACATGTGCCAGGAAACATTGGCAAGATCATGCACGGCTGCACAGTAAACCTTCACCTGAGCCAGCAATGCCTGGGCTTCACTTTCAGACAAATCCGTCAGTAATACCGCCGAGCGGATACCAATATCCTGATGTCGGTAATTATCTTTGACAGCTGAGCGAAATACGCTTTCAAACTCATCAATCTTCAACATGATCGATTCCTCTTCACCTGAATCCGTGACTTATTCAGTGGATGCAGGTATAAAAAAACAGCCCCGATATTTATCGGGGCTGTTTTGGCTATTTTGTTTTTTTCTGATCAATCAATACTAATGTTGATAGTATCGATACTGACAAAGCTTCCGGTTTCATCCAGAACTTCAACTTTCCATACTCCATCCCATTCAGGCTGGAGCTTCTTGGAAGAATAGACGCGCCAGCGTGGTCCACCAACATTGAAATTCACCTCTGCCATTACATTGCCATTATAAGACCAGCGATGGGTTACCACCGTGCCTTCAAAGTTACGCAGATCGGTAAAGAAATACAGAGGGTTAACATTCTTGGCATCGGTCAGTTCATCAACCGGTTCGCGCTGCTCAATAGCGCTGGTGAACTGATGGCGGGCAACCTCGACCTCGCCTTCAGCAAAGGTGAAGCCTGCGACGAATAGTAAAGCAATGGCCAATAGTTTTTTCATTTGCTATTTCCTTTTTGTTGATTGAGTACAGCAAGCGGCCGGATTCTACCGGCTTTATGCCGTTAGTAGTGTAAATTACCACTCAGACTGTGACATGACACTCATTCCTGAACCATGCCTGGAATGGGTGGTAGCGGCGGCTGCACATTCAGGTTTTGAGCCCGATGACGCAGACAGTGATCCATCAACACCAGAGCCAACATGGCTTCGGCAATGGGGACTGCTCGAATCCCCACACAAGGGTCATGACGCCCTTTGGTAAGGACTTCAATTTCTTCACCTTGTCGATTAATGCTTTTGCCCGGTGTTGTGATGGATGAGGTTGGCTTCAGCGCAATATTAACCAGCAGGTTCTGTCCAGTGGTAATACCGCCAACAATACCGCCAGAGTGATTGCTGAGGAAACCCTTACTGCTCAGTTCGTCACGATGTTCGGTGCCCTTTTGTTCAATCACGTCAAATCCGTCACCAATTTCCACACCCTTAACGGCATTAATGCTCATCATGGCGTGAGCGATCTCGGCATCGATGCGATCAAAGATCGGCTCACCCCAGCCAGGGACCATGCCTGTGGCCCGTACCGTGACCTTGGCACCGACAGAATCCTGGGCACGGCGCAGTTCGGTCATATAAGCATCCAGCTCGTTCAGTTTGGCTTCATCGGCACAGAAAAAAGCGTTGTTTTCAATCGCTTCAGGCTGCACGAAATTCAGTTTGATCGGCCCCAGTTGGCTCAGGTAAGCCTGGATTTCGATGCCAAACTCCTGCTTCAGGTATTTTTTGGCAATCGCCCCGGCGGCAACACGCATTGCCGTTTCGCGCGCTGAGCTTCGGCCACCGCCACGATAATCACGGAAGCCATACTTTTGATCGTAGGCATAATCAGCGTGCGACGGGCGGTAAGTGTCTTTGATATCGGAGTAGTCTTTGCTGCGCTGGTCGGTATTTTCAATAAGCAGACCAATTGGCGTACCCGTGGTTTTACCTTCAAAAATACCAGACAGAATTTTTACTTCATCCGGCTCTTTGCGCTGTGTTGTGTGTTTACTGGTTCCGGGTTTGCGCCTATCCAGATCGATCTGAAGATCAGCTTCGCTGATTTCCAGTCCCGGCGGGCAACCATCAACAATGGCACCTAATGCCTTACCGTGACTTTCACCAAAAGTAGTCACTGTGAATAAACGACCGTAGCTGTTTCCTGACATATTAATCTGACCCTTTATTCTGACTATATAGTCGATTTTTAATGGAATCCTGATGTTGTTTCAGTGTCTGCGCGGAAATAACAAACACACCGTGTCCGCCCTGGGCAAACTCCGGCCATTCAAAGGGAATTTCCGGGTAGGTTTCCATCAATGCAACGGCACTGTTACCTACCTCGCAGATCAGCCAGCCATCATCCGTCAGATAGTCTGGTGCCTGCAATAAAATGCTATGAACGAGATCCAGGCCGTCATCGCCAGCCGCAAGGCCAAGCCTCGGTTCGTGATGAAACTCTTCCGGCATATCGGCAATGTCTTCGGCATCGACATAAGGCGGGTTAGAGACAATCAAGTCATAACACTCGCCAGGAAGTCCCTCAAACAGATCGCCCTGATACACCTCGACCTGATAACCCAGATCTTTGGCGCTGACATTTTCAACTGCAATGTCAATGGCGGCTTCGCTCAGATCCGTTAAATGCACCTGAGCTTCCGGAAAGGCTCGCGCCATGGCAATGCCAATACAACCGCTGCCCGTGCATAGATCCAGCAGCCGGGTCGGTTCATGCTCAAGCCAGGGTTCGAAATGCCGCTCGATCAATTCGCCAATGGGTGAACGCGGCACCAGAACAGCCGGTGTGACATGAAATGGTTCATTAAAATACCAGGCTTCCTCCAGCAGATAGGCCACAGGCACCTTGACCAGGCAACGCTGCTCGATCAATGAATAAAGCTGCTGTTTTTCCGCCGCCAGTAATTGCGCGGTGAGATAGCTATCTGGCAAATCCCAATCCAGTTGCAGCCCTCGCAGAACCAGAAAACGCGCTTCGGATAATGGATCAGCGCAACCATGACCATAAAAGCAGCCATGCTGTTCCATTGCTGTTGCGGTGAAGCGAATCCAGTCAACCAGTGTGCTCAGCGGTTGCAACTCTGACAATTCAGGAAAGGAACCTGATGAAAGCGACATGAAAATACCAACAAAGAAGGAAAGAGGCGGATTATAGCGGCGAAAGCCATACGGCTAAAGAGTGCTGTTACTCTCGTTCGGGATTGTACCGCTTCGCGATAAAGATCAGGCGACAAGCTGTGGCGCTTTTTAGTGGATGTCCGATAGCGCATTTTTCGCGTTGAGAACAGTGGTTATCCACTGTGCAACCAGCGCTGGATCTTCCATATGCAGATGATGCGAACCATCAATATATTTCACCCGCACGTTTTGCAATGCCGCCAGGCGCTGCTCGAAAACCTCACGATAACCCGGCCAGTGCTGCGAGCCGAACAATGCCAGATCAACCGGAGCCGAAACCCGGCTCAACCAGGCCTGAATTTCAGACTCATCGAGACGCCAGATACTTTCATTGCGCAATTGCCGGTCATAGCGATGCGACCAGGTGCTGCCATTAAAATTTACCGCATTGCCCATCATCGCCCGCGCAGCCTGCTCGCTGAGTGGAAAAACACCTCGGTAGCGTGAACGGATCAGATCATCATAGGTGGTATACTGACGCCGGATAAACGACCGTTGCCGCGAATCATAAAGCCGCTGAAATCGATCCAGATTTTCCGCTGTTGTCGAAGCCAGAGGCCCCAGTCCATCCAGACTGATCAGATGACTGATACGCGAATCAACCGCTGCCAGCAACTGACTGAGAATCGCCCCCAGGGAGTGACCAACAATGGTATAGGATGACCAGTCCAAATCATCCAGCACCCGCCCCAGCGGTATCAACCAGCCCGGAATAAAGGAGCCCTCAATCTTTGGTAAATCGGCTGACTGACCGTGACCGGGCAGATCGATCGCCCAGATTTCATAGCCAGGCAGATGCTCAGCAAGCAATTTAAAACTGAATGAATTATCCAGAAAACCATGAAAAGCGAGCAGCCTTGGCCCCTTTCCCCAGCGCACACCATGAACGGTGCCGTTACAACAACTAAAGGGGGTCAATGGCGTTCTCATATGCAGCTCCAGGTGGCGAATCTCAGCGGCGGTTTCAAGCGGGTACTCCAGAAAACATGTGGTTACCCGGAGTTCGAACAAAACCGAGTTTGTTTTTCATCTGCTGATACTGGTGTTGACGCACGGTATCCGTCTCATTACCAAATACCTGAATCCGTGACGCCTTCAGTGGATGCAGGGTGTAAGAGCCTGATTTCTATTTGCTTTTCAAAAATTGCAGGTGCACCCATAGGTTCATCGAAATTTTTGGGAAGCAAAGAGGAATCAATGGCTTGCGCACTGCGCCGCTATGGAGTCACGGATTCAGGAAATAGTGCGCCTACCACAGAATCCCGATGTTTGAAGCGGAAACCATACCGGTATTCAAACGCTCGTTTTAATGATATCGCCTCATCGATTATTTAATCCATAGCAACGAGGCACATTCCGGCTGAAAAATATCAGCTTCCAGACAAGCAATATTGGCGGTCGCCAATGACACCTGTCCGACCTGAGCACCACACAGCAGACGCACGAGATAAGATAGCAAGGGGTTATGCGCAACAATTAGCTGATTTTTACGCTTGGTGTCGATCAGAGACTCCAGAATCGGCATCACTTCGCAATCCGGCAAAACCCTATCCTCAACCAGACGGTGATTCACCGAAACACCTTCACCGACCAGGATATCAGCCGTCTGCAACGCGCGCAGATAGGGGCTGACAATCATCTGATCGATAGCAGGCAGCAGGCTGGCTTTGCTGGCGACAGCGGCACGCCCGGTATTGGTCAGAGCGCGAGCGGAGTCGGCCTTGGCATAGGATTCAGCCTCACCATGACGCATCAGATACAATTTCACTCGGCCTTACCCTCCGGCCAATCGGCGAACGGAAACGCCTTGTCTTCACTTTGAAATGTCAGATAGGCAATGACCTGCTGCTGGAATGTTTTCAATGAGCAGGAAAAAGTCAGCAACGACTTTACAGGCTCGTCACGAAACCACATCAAAACCCACTGCAAAATACTGATCAAACCAGTCGCTATCAGACTGATCCGCAGTAAAACCCAGAATAAAATCATATATAGAATTCGAATGGCGTGGTGCTCACGTGCTTCTCTTTGCATGGTCTACTCCTCAAAGATTAGTTTGTATTCGGTTTTTTGCGCTGAGCACTGAATGGTAAACTCCTTACCTTCAATACCTTCAATGTCTCTTCCCTAAACCCCAACCGACATAAATTCAACATCCTGTGCAAGATCACCGGCCATCAACTGGGTAGCGATTTTTTCCACTGGCTGATCTTCATAAATAATGGCATATAAACCAGCAACCAATGGCATGTATATACCTAACTCAGCGGCCTTGTCATGCACCATTCGTAATGTGTTTATTCCTTCAGCCGTTTCGCCAATTTTTTTAATTGCCTGTTTCAGTGTCAACCCCTGGCCGATATACAGGCCGACGCGATAATTCCGGCTCAGCTTTGAGGAGCAGGTAACAATAAGGTCACCAACGCCCGCCAACCCTAGAAAGGTCATCGGGTTAGCACCGAGGCGCACCGCAAAACGCGACATTTCGGCCAAGGAACGAGTAATAATGGCGGCTTTGGAGTTATCCGCCATGCCTAACGCTGACGCTAGGCCCGATACAATAGCGTAAATGTTTTTAATGGCGCCCGCCATTTCAACTCCGTAGATATCCGGATTGCCATAAACCCGGAAAGAGGCACAACTGAGCATCTCCTGCACATCCTGACGTAGTATCTGACTGTACGAGGCAACAACCGTAGCACTGATCTGACCATCAGCGATTTCTTTTGCCAGATTAGGGCCTGAAATCACACCAATTTCATGGCTCGGCGCCACATCGTGGAGAATCTGACTCATCAACTTAAAACTGTGCGGCTCAATACCTTTGGTGAGACTGATCAGTCGGGTATGGCCTGGAAGATGCCCGATCATTTCTTCAACAACAGAACGAAATGCTTTACTGGGTACGGCAACAAAAACATAGTCAGCCTCAGCGACCGCTGCTTTCAAATCAAGCGAAGGACTCAAATTGGGTTGCAGCTGATAGCCCGGCAGGTAATGCGAGTTTTCACGATTATTAAGAATATCTTCAGCCTGCTTTTCACTGCGCATCCACAGTGTGACATTGTGATGATTGATTGCTGCAATATTCGCAATAGCAGTACCAAAACTGCCGCCGCCAAGCACAGTGACATTGGCTGCCTTTACGGTTGGTTCAGACACGGTAATTCCTTACTTGATTTGCGTTTCGATGCACTCTACCAGTTCTTTAAAAGCCTGGTGGTTGCTTTCATTGAGGGACATCAGGATTTTATGAGCTTCCAGAACCCGTTCACGGGCAATGTGTTCATCAAGCGGGACAACATCGGCTTCTTCAAGACTGGAAACCTCAGCCATCTCACTCTGCGAGACAATATCGTAGACCCGGTTACGAAAACCCATGGAATCGACAATGCGGGTGATATCCGGGTGGGAGGAAATTAACAGCGGGACATGGCCCATTTTGGGGGATGATAATCGAGAGATTTTGGCCAGCAGGCCAAGGCTGGTGCTGTCGATGCCCTCAGCTTCGGTGACATCAACGGTAACTGATTCAAACCTGGAATCCTGCACCATGGTATTCAGACAGGTATCAATGGTAGTGCACAGTGTCATGCGTACATCACCCGTCAGCTTGATGACATACTGACCCTGGCGATTGGCCATCAGGACTCGACCATTGCTCATGATGTCTACCTTACTCAGACTTCTCAACTGTTAGTATCGTAATGTCGTCTGGTGCGTTGACAGTTCTGCCTTCTTTTCGCAACCGGGCGAGATAATCATGCATAGTATGGGACGGGTCTGCAGCTAACTCAAGGAGAGCATGTTCTTTTTCTTTCAGTGACGCTTCGGTCATGATTTCAAAAACGCCATCCGAGGCCAATATCAGCTGCTGAAAACCTTCGAGTTTCATGGTACGACTTTCATAGGCCGAGTCTTCAAACAGGCCAACGGCCAGCGCTTCAGGTTCAATCGGCATACAGGAGGTCTTAGAACAGATAATGGGGGTTGGGAAGTGTGCGGCCATGGCGTAATCAAGACGCTCTTCCAGGGTATCAATAATGCCGTAAAACATGGTCGCATGTTTTCCGGTCTGTGTTTTCAATAGTTCCAGATTTATTTGCCGCAATACTTGTCCAGGTTGGGTGACAATATCAGATGTATTATTTTCCAATTCATCACGATAACGGTCGATCTGGGTTTTGATCAACAATGTAATCAGCGCCGAACTGGCACCGTGACCGGATACATCGGCAATATAAAAAACAATCCGGTTAGGTCCCAGTTCAAAGTAATCAACCAGATCACCACTGAGATAGGTCGAAGGTTCCATTTCATGGCGCACGCGATAATCACCCTGGATAAGATCAAACCGGGGTAACAGCCGCTGCTGCACTGCTCTGCCTGCCTGAAGATCAAGTTTTAGTCGATCAACATGATCCTGCAGTTCCTGATTACGCTCTTCCAACTGTTGCCGATAGCGATAGTTTTCCTTGAACAGCAAGCTGCGTTCCAAGGCTCGTTCGACAGAATGCTCCAATACTTTGAGATCAACCACCGGCTTCATCAGGTAATCTGTCGCACCGAGGCGTAAAGCATCCACAACGTCAGTCATGGCCCCAGCACCGGAAACGACAATGACGGGGGTTTCATCGGTCTGTTCCATAATGCAGCTCAGAAGATGCAGGCCGTCCATGCCGGGCATGCGCAAATCACAAATCACTAGGTCAGGCATTTGCTGTTCAAACAGCGCTAGACCTTCAGTTCCATTTGCGGCTTCAAGCATCTGATAACCGCTATCCTCAAAATACGCGACGATAGAATCGCGCACAGCCTTTTCATCCTCAACTACCAGAATGGTCGTATCGTTGATCGCCATAGGTCCATCATTGTTCTGATTTTTGTTCACGTTAGCCTTACTCCGTTTTAAACGCAACTCTTTGCACAGGCTAAAAAAAGCGGCTAAGTTAACGATTGGGAGAGTGCTAATACATCTTCAAACTCTGGTTGTTCATCCTCAGGTCAACAACTCAGACAAAAAGAACGTTCAGCACACCATTGCAACGACAATCAATAACGACAAAGATAACGATAAAACGGAGCGGTTTATGAGCATGAATGATCGTGACTATGAAGAAAAACGCAACTTCATTCGCATGACAATGAACGCAACGGCTAAACTGACAGTGAATGGAAACAAAGCAATTGAAGTCACCTGCATTGACCTGAGCGCAGGAGGAATGACAATTCAGTCCACCGAAGCGATTGCACCGGGCACCAGTATTCAGGTCAATATTGAATCACCCAATGCCCAGTTTCGATCCATGAATGCCAAAGGCGAAGTATTACGCTGTGAAACCGCGGAAAGCGGCAGATATGATCTGGGCATACAACTGGATTCGATCAGCTGAGCCGGTAATCACTACCTGAATCCGTGACTCTTCAGTGGATACAGGGTGTAAGAGCTTGATTTCTACCTGAATCCGTGACTCCAAAGTGGATACAGGGTGTAAGAGCCTGATTTCTATTTGTTTTTCAAAAATTGCAGGTGCACCCCAATTTTTGGCAAGCAAAGAGGAATCAATGGCTTGCGCACTGCGCCGCTGTGGAGTCACAGATTCAGGTATTATTCAAGACACGACACTAGGAAAAACTAAGCACTGCAGTCACTCAGAATTCCTCTTCAAGGAACTCATCATCAGAGAACTCATCTGAGGTGAAGTCATCCTCGATAATTCGACCATCGTTCACATCAAACTCACGGCGTGACAAATAGGCTTCGCGAATCAGAGTATAGGTGTCGCCATTCAGTAACGACTCGGTAGACAGCAGATCGGCACGCAATTGCAGAGTACTGGTTGCACTCAGCAACAGCCGCTCCTCAAGTCGTAACGGTGAATAAGTCTGCGGTTTAAGAAATGGGTCAACGATCAGCCCGGTACTATCACGCAGTGATGATGGCCCCAGAATCGGTAACATCAGATAGGGGCCAGGAGACATTCCCCAGGCACCGAGAGTCTGACCAAGATCTTCGTGCGCCTGCGGCATACCAAGTTTGGTTGCAACATCAAACAGACCACCAATGCCAACCGTCGTATTAATGGCAAAACGTCCGGTTGAGGTCAGTGCCCTACCCCCCTTCCCCTGCAACAGGTTATGGGCGGTGTTGCGAACTTCACCCAGGTTGGCAAAAAAATTCCGCACACCGCGTTCGGCAAAATCCGGCATGACGGCTTGATAGGCTTTGGCAACAGGTCTGATAACCCATTTGTCAGCCGTACTATTGACCTTGAACACGGCTCGGTTTACGGATTCAAAGGGATCATTCGACTCCGCACTGACCGATACAGACAACGCTGCCAAACATACGGCAGCACTTAAAATCAGGCGGTTTGGTTGGCTCTTACCCATTCGCTTAAGGCTTTTTCAGCTTGTGAAGATGGTTGAGAATGACGTTGCGGCTGTGCTTTGGCAACTGGTTTTGCTGCCCTGGACGGTTTTTTGACATTTTTCATGACCGCCTCAAAGCTGCTGACATTATCTGCAACTGTGTTTTTGCTGGGCAGGCTATTGTCGGCCTTGCGGTTCACCTGACATTGCTTCTCCAGAGCCTCGAAACGACGCCCCATTCCAATGGTTCCCTGATTCAGCATTTTGATTTCCCGGGTCGAGGTGAGCTTGATCTGCTCCAGGCGATTTTCCAGCAATTCCAGCTTGCGTCGATTTAATATCAGAAGAACTGACAGCAAAATGACACAGCCTGCGCAAGCAACATCCAAAAAAGTGATCTGAAAACTGATTAAGTCCATGGTGATACCCTTTTGCTGAATTTTTGACAGTCAAAGCAACAACGCATAAACCGGGCCACTTTTTTACAGACTCCTGAATCCGTGACTTCATAGTGAATGCAGGTTAAAGGCAAAGCTCTGACGAAAACACAGGGGCTTTTTTTGCGTTAAAAGAAGTAAAATGTGAAACGTTAAGGGTAAAAGAGCTATCCAGATTCGTTTTACTTGTCACGTTTGACAAACACCACAAACAAAAAGGCCCTGATAGAAACATCCGAGCCGTTTTGTGAAACGGGTAAACCTGAATCCGTGACTCCATAGTGGATGCAGGGTGTAAGCCATTGATTTCTATTTGTTTTTCAAAAATTGCAGGTGCACCCATAGGTTCATTGAAATTTTTGGGAAGCAAAGAGGAATCAATGGCTTGCGCACTGCGCCGCCAGGTCTTCCCATTCTGAACTACTGAGCAGATTCTTAATTTCAATGAGAATCAACAACTCATCATTCTTATG
Organism: Reinekea sp.; assembly: GCA_037389025.1. Classification (GTDB taxonomy): domain Bacteria; phylum Pseudomonadota; class Gammaproteobacteria; order Pseudomonadales; family Natronospirillaceae; genus Reinekea. The sequence continues at coordinate 18,276 of JARRJP010000064.1, forward strand.
GCTGACACCCTGTATGTAACGAGAATTGTTTTCGTTTCCAACATTCGGAGCGATTTCGATTTCAGATTGACGCAGATAAACCACTTCTGCCACCGCATCGACCAGAATACCCACAACCTGCAGTTCGGTTTCAAGTATGACGATCCGGGTATTATCGGTAACATCTGTACTCGGCAAGCCAAAACGCTCACGAGTATCAACAACAGTCACGACATTACCGCGTAGGTTGATAATACCGATCACATAGGATGGCGCACCCGGTACCGGTGCTATCTCGCTATAACGAAGCACCTCTCTGACTTGCATCACATTGATGCCATAAGTTTCATTTTCCAGTCGGAATGTCACCCACTGGAGCACCGGATCGTCTCCGGCTTTAGTTGTTTGCGCAGTCATTCACTGTCCTCCGAGACCCACCTTGAAGCATTGGGCATCACACATAACCAAAGCATTTGACCTGAATCCGTGACTCCATAGCGGCGCAGTGCACAAGCCATTGATTCCTCTTTGCTTCCCCGAAATTGGGATAAACCTATGGATGCACCTGCAATTTTTGAAAAGCAAACAGAAATCAAGCTCTTACACCCTGCATCCACTGAAGAAGTCACGGATTCAGGTTTGAATTTAAGGATAGTTCAGGATTTATCGGCCTGCGTAATGCTTTCTTTAAGCGGTACAGTTAAGGCCTGAATGAAACCTGAACCTGAAGTCACGGATTCAGGTGAGTGCTAACAGTCCACCAGAATACGGTTAAAGGCATCCAGATCGACCAGCGCGCACATTTCCGAGATAACCGTACCAGCCAGCCAAGGGCGTGAGGTTCTCTGACTACGCCATTTAACAGCATCCGGTTCCAAGGAAACGGAACCCTCGATGGTGTGCGCGCCGAAGGCCCAGTCACTGTTGTGAACGCCGACAGCGTATTTGAGCTGATCAACACTCTGCCGATCAGAGCGTTCAGGCATCACCAACTGTGCGGTATCGACAACACGAATATTGCGCTCCTGCTGTACCGGCAGCAGTCCAAGAAACCAGGAAGGTTGGTCAAACAGCGGGGTCAGCTCTTTGTCCAGCGGATGAATATTGCCAAGCAACAATAACGGCACCGCCAATTTCAGCCCATTGACACAAAACACCAGACATTCAAAACGTTGCTGAGCCCAGGCTGGACGGCCGTTTTCCATCCAGACTGGCGGGGCCTGTTCATCCTGTGGCTCTATTTCGATTACCGGCTCGACTTCAGGTTCGGCCTCGACTACCGGTTCAACCGGTACTGGTTCTGGCTCAACTTCAGCCATTTCGGTTTCGACAACCGATTCAACGGGCACTGCTGTGAGATCCACCGCCACCGTCGGAGCCTGCTCAACAGCCTCAACTTCAGTTGTGCTAACAACCTGAGGGGCCACCTCCACTTCAGCCGCCATAGTGGCCTCATGAAGCAGGTCATCCAGGTAGGACATCACCGCTAGCTTGCTAGTGGTTGGCATTAGCTTGGTTTTTGAAGCGTCTGAAGAGCCCATAATGGTTACGTCTTAATGCCCAATGAATGTAGTGGCGTTCAACATTGCTTTTTTCAAGCGTTGCCCAGGAATAGACCGGCACATTGACAGCAAGGTCAGATCCCGACAAAGCTGCTGTGGCACGTTAAGCGCACCACACCAGAAAGTAACCAGTTCAAAGCCTCTTTCAACACGGGCAAACCTCAGTGCCGGTTCGCGAGACGAGGTTTCTTCAACCGATATTTGCG
>JARRJP010000064.1:20042-34037 GCA_037389025.1 Reinekea sp.
TTTTTTTGTATTCATATCACTCTTCCAGCAGGTTCTTCAGCAACAGTTTATAAGCACGAGCTCCGCGTGAATCCGGATCAAGCTGGCTTATAGCCACCCCTTCGCAGCTGGCATCACGTAATCGGGTATCAACCGGTATGGCTGTCTGCCAGATATGCCCTTCATAGGTCTCCTTGAGAGCCTTTAGCGAACTCAGAGAAGCGTGTGTGCGCCGATCAAACATAGTCGGAACAACCAGATAATCCAGCTCACGCTTTTGCGAGCGCATGACCATTTTGATGGTATGAACCATACGTTCCAGACCTTTCAATGCCAGAAACTCGGTTTGCACCGGTACCAGCAGTTTTCTGCAGGCAGCCAGAGAATTAATCAGTAACACCCCCAGAAGCGGCGGAGTATCAATCAGCGCATAATCAAAGTCGTCCCACAGCTTGGCCAGGGTTTTGCTGATGACCAACCCCATGCCATCCTGCTGGGAAATATTGCGCTCCAATGTGGCCAACGCCGTTGAGGCCGGAATCATCTGCATGTTTTTAACGCTGGTATCAACCGCCACACGGGCCAGGACTTCATCCGGGACCTGGCCATCGTGCATGAACAGGTCGAAGCCACTGTATTGAATGCTGTCAGGATTCAGACCGAAATAACTGGTCAGTGACCCTTGTGGATCAAGGTCAAACACCAGAACACGGTGACCTCGCTCAGCCAGCAATGCGCCTAACGATACAACCGACGTTGTTTTTCCAACGCCGCCTTTCTGATTGGCAACTGACCAAACGTGCATAACTCACCTCTTTCAATGATCAACTAACGCCGAACACTGGCTTCAAAACCGGCCACCACTATAGAGACCCGAGCACCGCCAGCTATATTCTCAGTACTGTCCGGTTGATAGTGGGAGAAGGCAATCGACGACAGCCGCTCACCCGCGATACCGGCACGCTGTAAGTACAGCAGAACATTGATCGCTCGCTGTGACGACAGGCTCCAGCCCTGCTCCGCAGTCGCTGCCTCGGCAATCTCACTGTAGCCTTCAATCGCTATCGGAACATTTTCCCCGGACAAAAGCTTGCCAATTTCATACAAAATTGCTTCAGCGTTATCGCTAATATCGGCAGCGCCGGATGAAAATAAAATGGAATTTGCGATTTGAATTTCAATCCAGGCTTCATCACCACTGACACTGAACAGTTGCCCTTCTATCAGTTGCTCAAATGACTTGTTCAACGACGCCTGGATATCAAGCAGACTGGAAGCTTGAGAATAGCGCTCGGTATCGGCGACATCGATGTCCGTACCCGGTAGAGGCTCAGGTTGATAGAGAGGATTAAAGATATCAGGCCCTTCCGGTGTCGCCGCCAGTTCAATCGGCTCAATACTGCTTGGCGCAACATCAAACAACTGCAACAGAGTCGCACTGACCTGCTGATATTTTTCCACTTCAAGAGAACTGATGGAGAACAGAAACACAAAAAAGGCAAATAGCAACGTCAAGAAATCAGCATAAGAAATTACCCAGCGGTGCTCTCTGGCGTCATTGACATCAAAGCGGGCTCGGCGCTCAGCATTCATAAGTGATACTCCTGCAAACGACGCTCCAGCATTCTCGGGTTTTCACCATCCAGAATGCCAAGCAGGCCATCAACCACCATTTCCTCAAACTGCGAACGCTGCATGGCGATATCGCGCAGCCGTCCGGCCACCGGCAACAAAAGCAGGTTAGCCATGCCAACGCCATAAACAGTCGCCACAAAGGCTGTCGCGATACCAAGACCGATTGCGGCAGTGTCCTGGATTTGGGTCATGACCTGAATCAGCCCGAGCACAGCGCCGATGATTCCCATGGTCGGCGCATAACCACCCAGAGATTCGAACAAACCCGCCGCTTTGAGCCACTGCGTTTCACGCGCTTCAGTGGCGACTTTCAGGCTGTGGCGAATCTGCTCCTTGCTCGATCCATCGACAATTAACTGAAGCCCCAGGCGCATAAAATCATCCGGTTCTTTACCCGATTCTGGATCAAGACTTAACGGACCATTGCGCCGCGCCAACTGACACCAGCGCACAATCTTGGCAATACTGTCCGTAATGCGAGGGCGGTCAGACCAGAAAATGGTCGGAAACAACCGCCAAGCCAGTTTCCAGGTAGCGGCGTCCGCCTGAATCATTCCGGCGGCCAAAGTGCCACCCAAAACAATCAGACCTGCGGGCATATTGGTTAACGACCCTATCTGCCCGCCTTCAAGTAGATGACCACCAAATATGGCAAACCAGGCCAGCAGTAAACCGACTATCGCAATCATGCCTTTTTCCTTCACTCCAAATACTGTGGCGTCATTGATTAAGCGTAGCCTGAATGGCGTTCAGTGCACGGTCTAAATGAGCTTCCTGTTTTTTTGGGGGGGAGAAGTTGAGGCTGTTTGACCTGAATCGATGACTGCAAAGAGGATGTAGAGTGTAAACGCTTGGTTTCTATCTGTTTTTCACCTGAATTCGTGACTCCTGGCGGCGCAGTGCACAAGCCATTGATTCCTCTTTGCTTCCCAAAAATTGGGGTGAACCTATGGGTGCACCTACAATTTTTGAAAAACAAAAAGAAATCAAGTTCTTACACCCTACATCCACTCTGAAGTCACGGATTCAGGATAATTTCCATCACTATCGGAAGAAGGGTAACCGTGTAATACATAATCCGACTGAAGTGTCCGTCGCACCGGCGGCCAGTTTAGCGTTCCAGTCAGTACCGGTTATGGTCAATGCCGTATTGCTCTGACTCCAGTTACCATTCCATAGCCTGGTCACGATTCCATCAACGGTAACAGCTGCCTCCCAGGTAACGGTGGCACCGGAATTGTTTGTCACAACAAGGTTGCCGCAGTAACCGTTACCCCAATCGTCAGTGATGTCAATATAGGCATCAACATTTGTGGTTGAGTCGGGATTATCGGTGCCTGGGTCTTTTGAACTGTCGCTGACCGGGCCAAACCCGATCGAGCCATTACAGTGCAGCCATTCGGAATAAGTGCCGCCACCGCAGGTACTGTTTCCCCAGGCTCCAGTGTTATCGTTCTGGTCTTCGGCCTGACGGACTTCACCGTTCACGGTAATATAGTCCACAAGCACATCCCGGCCGGGTGCATCGTTAACAAACGCAACGCGAATATCACCAGTCATATCGGTTGCAACCCTGTAATCTGCCATACCGGTTGTTGTGGTCCACATTGCGATGTCGACGCCGCCAACCTGCAATTTAACACGTTCGTCACCATTGGTGCCCAACATGCGAACGGTTATTTCGTTTTCTCCGGTATTGCCGCTGCCGCTGCCGTTATCATTACCCGAGGCGGAGGTATCCACCAGCGTCAGCATTTTATTGGCATAACGCCGACCCATGGTGCGTACGCTGGCGGAATCCCAATGAAACTGATCGTGGAGAGTCAACCCTTCGGCGGTTACGTAATGGGCATTGGAAATGACTGAAGGCAATTGATGAACCTGCGGGTTATGGCTGACACAACACCCTGTTAACGGCAGTTCGCCAGCGACAAAGGGAATATCACCAGTGCCGAGATCATTACGAAGGTCTGTCACCATCTGCTTTACCCAGCCCGGCCAGTTCGGATTGCCAGTATCAGTTTCCCCCTGGTGGAAAATAATTCCTTTGATCACGCCTTTTTCCTGTGCTCGCTTGGCAAGGTCCAGCAACCAGGCGTAACCCCCGACGAGATTGTTCGGAGTGACACCGAAACTCGGGGTACAAGCGCTGTAATCGGCACAGTTTTTCAGGAAATACTTAATTGACTGGCCACCGTGCGCAGCACCGACCAGACCAATGGTCACTTCCGGGTCGGAATTGTCAGCCATGACTTTACCAAACATATCACCCGGCCCCAGGCCCAGGTAACTCACGCAGCGATTTAACGGTGGGTAGGCCGTTCGCCACTGACCATAAGAAGCATTCAGCATGCTGCAACTTTCATCCTGCAATACCTTGACGCGAGGATTGATCACTTTATCCTGTTCTTCGATAGTAGCTGCACCTTCCATATTGGACTGTCCCACCATCAGATAAATATGAAAATTAGGGTCAGGTTCCGCGTAAGTAAAACCCGATAAAGTGAACAATACTGTCCCAATACTACACAATATTTTTGTTTTTGTTTTTTTCATCTTAATTTTAATCCATGTAATTGAAATATTTAGCAAGTCTGTCTGAGTGGCCAATTCAATTCGGTTCAGTCACCGCACACCAGAACTGAGACACACAGCCAGAATTACCCATTGGCCAGAAATATTTTTATGGCTTCGATAAACAACGCAATAAAACGTTGATGGGTATCACACTTAATATGGCAACACAAACGAATTGCAGATATTAACCTGAATCCGTGACTCCATAGCGGCGCAGTGCGCAAGCCATTGATTCCTCTTTGCTTCCCAAAAATTGGGGTGAACCTATGGTTGCACCTGCAATTTTTGAAAAACAAATAGGAACCAAGCTCTTACACCCTGCATCCACTGAAGGGTCACGGATTCAGGATTAAGACTACTGCCTCGACCCATCGTCAATGCGATACCGGTTTACCAACATCACAACAGCCCCGACTTTCCTGATACTTTATGTTGTATCAGTCATCGTTTGACTGTGCTCATGTATTCGCACATGAGCAATTTGTGACAGCATTATTCCATTTCAGAAAACAGGGGGTCTGTGACCTGTTACTAAAATATAACGATTTGGTATCCACTGAATCCAGTCTGGATTCACAGATTCAGGCAATAGATAAATAAAACCTGAAACCGTGACTCCTTCAGTGGATGCAGAGTGGAAGAGCTTGATTTCTATTTGTTTTTCAAAAATTGCAGGTGCAACCATAGGTTCACCCCAATTTTTGAGAAGCAAAGAGGAATCAATGGCTTGCGCACTGCGCCGCTATGGAGTCACGGATTCAGGTAAAACCAAACCCTATGAAAAAATAACAATTTTCACTGGACGGTAATCAACCAATTAAATCCATCAGCCGGTTTTCAGGAAAAGGAAGCTTAGCAAACTCGGACAGGCACTTCTGAACGGTGCCCTCAAATACCTAGTGTAGTGTCTTGAACCTGTGTTAAGAAAGCACCTCCAGAAGTTCACCGCGAGACGCGCCTAGAAGACAATGGCCCCTCCCTTGTCGAGAGCTGGAATGAAGCGGTGGGTTTCTGGAGGGCTTCTCGAAGAGTGAGCCGCCGTTTTTCCGAATAATACCTATGCCGCAACTTTAAACGGCAGGTCATCTTAATATGCGTTTTATTTGAGACACTACACCAGCCTGTTAGCAGAGTCCGTTACGATCACCACTGATGTCAATGCTCAATGACGGCGAGGAATAATCGCTAACGACTAAACGGCTGGAATTGAAAAACAGTCGGATCACTGTTGATGCCATGGGGTGCCAGAAAGAAATTCCTGAATCCGTGGCTCCTTCAGTGGATGCAGGGGGTAAAAAGTTGATTTCTATTTGTTTGTCAAAAATTGCAGTGCACCCATAGGTTCACCCCAATTTTTGGGAAGCAAAGAGGAATCAATGGCTTGCGCACTGCACCGCTATGGAGTCACGGATTCAGCAAATTGTTAAAACAATTGTCGAGCAGGACAGCGGCTATATTCTCTGGCGGTAAAAGCAAACCATTTGCAGGCCGTGCAGAAAAACCCTACGAAAATCCTTGTATTGATTACTTTGAACAAGAAGAAGATTATCTGCTTCAGTTGATAAATAAATCAATGAATATGCAGTGCAATTACCCTGACTCATTGAGCATTTTTGATTTCATCCTGAATCCGTGACTTCAAAGTGGATGCAGGGGGTGATAGCTTGATTTCTGTTTGTTTTTCAAAAATTACAGGTGCACCCATAGGTTCATTGAAATTTTTTGAGAACCTGAAATTGTTGAAAAACAAATAGAAACCAATGGCTTGCGCACTGCGCCGCTATGGAGTCACGGATTCAGGATTTCATTCACCTCCTTTTTTACGAAAATCCTAACGCCCCTATTCAACAGCGAGGGGCTTTCTTAATAAAGCCTGAATCCGTGACTCCAGAGTGGATGCAGGGTGTAAGAGCTTGATTTCTATTTGTTTTTCAAAAATTGTAGGTGCACCCATAGGTTCATTGAAATTTTCCATCATTAGAACCTTTATTAATTACCACACAATATTTATCAAACCCTAGCAGCACGCTAACAGGACCAGCACGCTAACAGGACAGACACTCAAAAAACACTTTCCATATTCATAATGAGAACATCATCATAAAAACAACCAATCTCCTTCCCAATTAACGCTAACCTGAATCCGTGACTTCAAAGTGGATGCAGGGGGTAAGAGCTTGATTTCTATTTGCTTTTCAAAAATTGCAGGTGCACCCATAGGTTCACCCCAATTATGAAGTCACGGATTCAGGTAAAATTCCGATACCTGAATTTGCCGTAATAATTAATCCAGCCTCGCAGTGTTGCAAAATAGAGGTCTGCTTATCGCTATGTCGTGTCTGAAAAACTAAAACCTGAATTCGTGATTTCTTCAGTGGATACAGGGTGTAAGAGCTTGATTTCTTTTTTGTGGGGAAGCAAATAGGAATCAATGGCTTGCGCACTGCGCCGCTATGGAGTCACGGATTCAGTTTTTTGTAAGTAACTCACAAAAAAAGCCTTTTGAATGTACTGCTAATCCCATTTAAGATTCGTTCCGCATTTAAGCACATCTTACTACCACCACGTATTTGGAGAAGATCATGTTAGCATTTTGCAGAGCCCGATATATGCGCGTTTTTATCATCGTAATTGCACTGGGCCTATTCGCCTGTGGCGATAGTAGCGGCGGTAGTGATGGCGGTGGCGGTGGCGGAGGGAGTCATGATGGAGGTAGTGATGGCGGCGGCGGTAGTGATGGCGGCGATGGCGGTGATGGCGGTGATGGCGGTGATGGCGGTGATGGCGGCGATGGCGGCGATGGTGGTGAAACGACAACACCTGCAAAATTTGTCCTGCCTGGTGAGGTTGTGAATGGAGCGGTGCAGGCCGTCGCGCTTGCCACCGATGGCACCAGTGATCTCTATGTGGGCGGCGACTTCGTCAGCCTTAACGATACGACCAGCAGTTACCTCGTTCGCTTCAACAACGACGGCACGCTGGACAGCACTTTTGCGCTGGGGACGGGTTTTGATAGCCGGGTTACCAGCCTTGCCCCGGCCACCGACGGCAGCGGTGACGTCTATGTGGGCGGCGATTTCACCAGCTACGATGGTACGACCAGTAATCGTATCATTCGCCTCAATAGTGACGGCACGGTGGACACCGACTTTGCAGTGGGGGCAGGCTTTAACAAGTCGGTTACCAGTCTTACCCCGGCTCCAGATAACAGTGGCGACGTCTATGTGGGCGGGGAATTCACCAGCTATAATGGCACGACCAGCAATTACCTCATTCGCCTCAACAGCGACGGCACGGTGGACACCGACTTTGCGATAGGGACGAGCATTGACAATACGGTTTACAGTATTTCCCCGGCCGCCGATGGCTCTGGGGATATCTATGTAGGCGGCTTCTTCAAGTTCTACAACCAGGTCGGGAGCCACTCCTTAATGCGCCTTACCAGCACTGGCGCTCTGAGTAAGCCGTATGGCCTTAACGCCTTTAACAGTACCGTGTTAAGCATTGCCCCGGCCGCCGATGGCAGCGGCGATGTCTACGTGGGCGGGGAATTCAATAGCTACAAAGGCACAACCAGCAGTCGCATCATTCGCCTCAACAGCGACCGCACGGTGGACACTGCCTTTGCGGTGGGGACGGGCTTTGACTATGAGGTTAACATCCTTGTCCCGGCTCCCGATGGTAGCGGCAGCGTCTATGTAGGTGGCAGGTTCACTAGCTACAACGGCACGAAGAGCCCTGGCATCATCCGCCTCAACAGCGACGGCACGGTTGACACCGGCTTTGCGGTGGGAACAGGCTTCTTTATGAGTTGGGTTAACAGCATCACCCTGGCCACCGATGGCAGCGGTGACGTCTATGTGGGCGGCGACTTTATGAGTTACCAGGACACCATCGCAGAGAAGATCATCTCACTTAAGTCGGATGGCAGTATCAATTAACCTGAATCCGTGACTTCAAAGTGGATGCAGGGTGTAAGAGCTTGATTTCGATTTGTTTTTCAAAATTGCAGGTGCACCCATTAGGTTCATTGAAATTTATGGGAAGCAAAGAGGAATCAATGGTTTGCACACTGCGCCGCGATGAAGTCACGGATTCAGGTCTTCGTTAAGCGTGAAATGGACTGAACAGGAGAGGTAGTCTATTTCAGCCGTGTGATAAACAGGCCGGGCACATCGCCCGGCCTTCTCGTAAGCAATTCACAAAAAGCCTTTTGAATGTACGGCTAATCCCATTTAAGCTTCGTTCCGCATTTAAGCACATCTTACTACCACCACGTATTTGGAGAAGATCATGTTAGCAGTTTGCAGAGCCCTATATATTCGCGTTTTTGTTATCGTAATTGCACTGGGCCTAGTCGCCTGTGGTGGTGGCGGTGGTGGTGGTGGTGACAATGGTGGTGGCGGTGACAATGGTGGTGGCGGTGACAATGGTGGTGGAACGACAACACCCGCAAAATTTACCCTGCCTGGTGAGATCGAGAGTGGATCGGCGCAGGCCGTCGCGCTTGCCACCGATGGCACCGGTGATCTCTACGTGGGCGGCGAGTTCACCAGCGGTAGCGGTACTACCAGCAGTACCACCAGCTACCTTGTTCGCTTCAACAGCGACGGCACGGTGGACAGCACCCTTGCGGTGGGGACGGGCTTTGACGGCATGGTTCGCAGCATTGCCCCGGCCAACGATGGCAGCGGAGATATCTATGTGGGCGGTGACTTCACCAGCTACGATGGCGCGACCAGTGCACACATCATCCGCCTCAACAGCGACGGCACGGTAGACACCGGCTTTGATGTAGGTACAGGCTTTAACAATTCGGTTTACACCATTACCCCGGCTCTAGATAACAGCGGCGACGTCTATGTGGGCGGTGACTTCACCAGCTACGATGGCACGACCATCAATTACATCATTCGCCTCAACAACGACGGCACAATGGACAACGGCTTTCCGGTATCGTCGGTGTTTATTAACAACAGGGTTGTCACTATTGCCCCAGCCACCGATGGCAGCGGAAATGTCTATGTGGGCGGTTTGTTCACTGGCGCTAGCAGCTTGGGGAGTACCGGCCTCATCCGCCTTACCAATACTGGCACATTGAGTAAGGGGTACAACTTTGACAAGCCGGTTCTCAGTGTTGTCCCGGCCACCGATGGCAGCGGAGATATCTACGCGGGCGGGGAATTCTATCGCTACAACAGCGAGCTATTCTATGCTGAGGGCATCATCCGCCTCAACAGCGATCGCACGGTGGACAGCGTCTTTGACGTGAACTTAGGAGGCTTTTCCGGTACGGTTAACTGCATTGTCCCGACCACCGATGGTAGCGGCGACATCTATGTGGGCGGTAAATTCTTCGGTTACCGCAAGACGACCAGCTCTAACATCATCCGCCTCAACAGCGACGGCACTGTGGACAGTGACTTTGTTACTAACCTGGGCTTTGACAGCAAGGTTAACAGCATTGCCCTGGCCACCGATGGCAGCGGCGACATCTATGTGGGCGGCGACTTTACGAGTTACCAGGGCTTCACAGCACAGAAGATCATCTCGCTTAAGTCGGATGGTAAGATCAACCTGAATCCGTGACTTCAAAGTGGATGCAGGGGGTAAGAGCTTGATTTCTATTTGCTTTTCAAAAATTGCAGGTGCACCCATAGGTTCATTGAAATTGGGAAGCAAAGAGGAATCAATGGCTTGCGCACTGCGCCGCTATGAAGTCACGGATTCAGGATCAATTAAGCTATTCTTGATTAAGCGTGAAATGGACTGAACAGGAGAGGAGTCTATTTCAGTCCTATGATACACAGGCCGGGCACATCGCCTGGCCTGTTTGTTTTTGACCTAAATCAGTGATTCCAGAGAGGATGCAGGTGACATTCAACAGGCGCTATTGATCCACTTTCGGTGTCTAGTGTTTATATACCATTTTTTTGTAAGTAATTAATAAAAAAGTCGTTTGTAATGTACTGCCAGTCCCATTTAGAATTCGTTCCGCATTTAAGCACATCTTACTACCACCAAGTATTTGGAGAAGATAATGTTAGCAGTTTGCAGAGCCCTATATATACGCGTTTTTGTCATCGTAATTGCACTGGGCCTAGTCGCCTGTGGCGGTGGAGGTGGTAGTGATGGCGGTGGAGGTGGTAGTGATGGCGGTGGAACGACAGCGCCTAAAACATTTACGCTGCCTGACCAGGGCCTTGACTGGTACGTGCAGGCCGTTGCGCTTGCTACCGATGGCTCCGGCGATCTCTATGTCGGCGGCGACTTCACCAGCTACAACGATACGGCCAGTAGTCGCATTATACGCCTCAACAGCGATGGCACTGCGGACACCGACTTTGCAGTGGGGACTGGCTTTAGCGGCGGGGTTGACAGCCTTGTTCCTGCTATCGATGGCAGTGGCGACGTCTATGTGGGCGGCGACTTCACTAGCTACAAAGGTACAACCAGCAATCGCATCATCCGCCTCAACAGCGACGGCACGCTGGACAGCACCTTTGATGTGGGGACGGGCTTTAACTATGAGGTTTACAGCATTGCCCTGACCACCGATGGCAGCGGCGACGTCTATGTAGGCGGTGGATTCACAAGCTACGACGGCACAGCAAGCAATTACATCATCCGTCTTAACAGCGATGGCACGGTAGACACCGACTTTGCGGTGGGGACGGGCTTTGACGATGATGTTAGCAGCCTTGCTCTGGCCGCTGATGGCAGCGGGGATATCTATGTGGGCGGTGACTTCACCAGCTACGACGGCACGACTAGCAATTACCTCATTCGCCTCAACAGCGACGGCACGGTGGATAGCAGCTTTGATGTGGGGACGGGCTTTAACGATGGGACAAGCTTTAGCCATAAGATTTTAAGCATTGCCCCTGCCACCGATAGCAGCGGCGATGTCTATGTGGGAGGCAGCTTCTCTAGCTACAACGGTACGACCAGCAGTCGCATCATCCGTCTCAACAGCGACGGCACGGTGGACAGCACCTTTAATGTGGGCACGGGTTTTAACACCTCGGTTTACAGCATTGTCCCGACTGCCGATGGCAGCGGTGACGTCTATGTGGGCGGGTGGTTTAATGCCTACAATGACGAGACCAGCGGTCGTATCATCCGCCTCAACAGCGACGGCACGGTGGACAACGATTTTGCTGTTGGGAAGGGCTTTAGCAGTTTTGTTACCAGTCTTGCCCTGGCCACCGATGGCAGCGGTGACGTCTATGTGGGTGGGCTGTTTAATGAGTACAAAGGGGCGGCCAATGGTTATCTTATCCGCCTTGACAGCAACGGCGCTGTGAGTAAGACCTATTCAGCGAATACTGGCTTTAACCAACCTGCCACTGGAATTGCTCCGGCCGCCGATGGTAGTAGTGATGTCTATGTTGTCGGTCAATTCACCAGCTACAACGGCACCTCCAGCAATTCCATCATCCGCCTTAACAACGACGGCACGGTGGACAGCGCCTTTGCGGTCGGGACGGGCTTTAACAAGTATGCCAGCAGCGTTGTCCCGGCCGACGATGGCAGCGGTGATGTCTATGTGGGTGGTGGCTTCACCAGCTACAACGACACGACCAGCAATCGCTTCATCCGCCTCAACAGCGACGGCACGGTGGACAACACCTTTGATGTGGGGACGGGCTTTGACAATGAGGTTACCTGTATTGCCCCGACCACCGATGGCAGCGGGGATGTTTATGTGGGCGGTAACTTCACCAGCTACAACGGCACGACCAGTAATCGCCTCATTCGCCTCAACAGCGACGGCACGGTGGACACCGTCTTTGGCTTTGACAGTTTTGTTTTCAGCATTGTCCCGGCCGACGACGGCAGCGGTGATATCTATGTGGGTGGTGACTTCGCCAGCTACAACGACAGCTCCAGCAAGTCCATCATCCGCCTCAACAGCGACGGCACTGTGGACACCGCCTTTGCGGTGGGAACGGGCTTTAATAGTTATGTGCGCAGCCTTGCCCTGGCCACCGATGGCAGCGGGGATGTCTATGCGGGCGGTAACTTCAGCAGCTACAACGGCACGACCAGTCGTTACATCATTCGCCTCAACAGCGACGGCACAGTGGACAGTGATTTTGCGATTGGGACGGGCTTTAACGGTTGGGTTAGCCCCCTTGTCCCGGCCGCCGATGGCAGCGGCGATGTCTATGTAGGCGGCGGCTTCAGCAGCTATAATGGCACGACCAGTGGTAACATCATTCGCCTTAACAGTGACGGCACGGTGGATAGCACCTTTGTGGTGGAAACGGGCTTTGGCTCTCAGGTTTATAGCCTTGCCCCTGCCACCGATGGCAGCGGCAACGTCTATGTGGGCGGTGACTTCAATAGTTACCGGGGCACCGCTGTATGGAATATCGTCTCGCTTAAGCCGGATGGCAGTATCAATTAAGCTATTCTTGATTAGGCGTGAAATGGACTGAACAGGAGAGGTGGTCGATTTCAGCCCTGTAATAAACAGGCCGGGTTTTACCCGGTCTGTTTGCTTTTCGTAGGTCTGTTCCACGAGAGAGACAGCGGCGCTGAACAGGGGTCGCGGAAATTATATACCTGAATCCGAGACTCCTTCAGTGGATGCAGGGTGTAAGAGCTTGATTTCTATTTGTTGTTCAAAAATTGCAGGTTCACCTCAATTTTTGGGAAGCAAATAGGAATCAATGGCTTGCGCACTGCGCCGCCATGGAGTCACGAATTCAGGTGCTAGAAAGCACACACATCAACGGCGGATTTTTTATACGTTTAATAAGCCAAATGACAAACGATAGTGTAATTATACCGCCTACAATTGCGACACCCGTTGGACCAAGAGACTCTAAAACCCACACAAAAACTTTCTTAATAAAAGACTTTCTTCCCCCTACATCAATATCTGTATTATTTGAGAAGACACTAGCCATAACATAGAATATATAAGTACCAAATATACTAATGGCTATAAATATAGTTGGTTTTATCGACGACCTAAAAATTCCAAGCTGCTCCCTTTTTTCAGAAAAACCAGGATTTCTTTCTTTTAAAGCCAATAAAACCTTCTCCGTTGTTGATTGGTCCTGACAGCTTAAAGATTGCGACCTTTTTTCTTTGCCATCCCTATGCTTAATGTAGATCATTTCCGATTTTATATTGCAGACAACCTTATCAATATTTGCATACGCTATCCTCACACCGCCTTTTAAAATTCTACTGGCCTCTTCATCCGACTTTGCATTTTCTAAGGCAGTAAGTGTATTGTCCAGCTCATCGTCTCCTTTAGTACATATAAATATCGAGCTATCACTCAATCCAATCGCCGTATCAAAAACTGCTTCTTTATTATTTATCGCTAACACTGTATTTCCTCCTTAGCGGTTTTAACGCCTGCGGCAGTTGCGCGGGCTTTTTCGCGTCGACTGCCTGTAATTATCCTGAATCCGTGACTCCATAGCGGCGCAGTGCGTAAGCCATTGATTCCTCTTTGCTTCCCAAAAATTGGGGTGAACCTGCGGGTGCACCTGCTATTTTTGAAAAACAAATAGAAATAAAGCTCTTACACCCTGAATCCACTCTGAAGTCACGGATTCAGGAAATACTCATAACCAAAATCACCTTCATGAATATCTAAATTATAGAGCCCTAACAGAACAGACACCCAAAAAACACCCATCACACTCATAATGAGAACCTCATCATAAAAACAACCATTCACCTTGCCTTACCTCTGTAACCGGATGTAATCTCCCTGCCAATTTAAAAGGCCAGTCTGTAGTCGGTCACACCGGGCAGGTATGCTCAGGAGTTGACAGG
>JARRJP010000065.1:0-22025 GCA_037389025.1 Reinekea sp.
CCACTCTTCGGAAAGCCCTCCAGAAGTCCACCGCTCCGCTCCAGCTCTTGACAAGGGCGGGGCCATTGCCTACGAGCTGCGCCTCGCGGTGAACATCTGGAGGGCTTCCTTAATATAGGTTTTATTCAAGACACTACACTAGTTATTTGCAGAGCATGGCAAGTAAGGGAGTGAAGTTAATTGCGATACAGATGGCATTGGCGGGGGGAATCGTGGCTTTTGGGGGTGAGTAGTTACGACCTGAATCCGTGACTCCATAGCGGCACAGTGCGCAAGCCATTGATTCCTCTTTGCTTCCCCAAAATTGGGGTGAACCTATGTGCACCTGAAATTTTTGAAAAACAAATAGAAATCCAGCTCTTACACCCTGCATCCACTTTGAAGTCACGGATTCAGACTGAAATGAACTAAAAATCACTTAGTATTCCGCTCAACCTGTTCCTTCATTTCCTTATTCAAGTCATCCAGCAATTTAACGTTATTTTTCATCGCAGGCAGTGCTTCCTGTTTATAGGCATCGAGCAGGTTCATCGCTTCAATGGTATCGCCAAACGCTTGTTTCAGGCCGTCGATCATGGCGCTGACATCGTTGGCGTCTTTAACAATCTGTACGCCCTGGGTTTTGGCTTTTTCGGCGGTGGATTTAAGCAGGTCAACAGTCATGTCATTTGTTGCTTTAACGGCGTCCATCTGTTTCTGCTGGTGCGACAGGGCGACCTGAAGTGCTGCGGCAGTTTGCAATGCTTTGGCGGATATATTCAGGGTTCGGTCAGTTGAGCGGATCAGCTCTTCATTGGCCCGGCGGATAATATCGGCGACCAGAATTGCCTGATTGGAAGCGCCAAGTGACAATTGCATGTCCTGCACTTCCTGGCGCAGATAATAAAGAATGTCTTCTTCGATGTATATTTTTTGAGCCGCATCCAGACTGCCTGCCCATTGTTCCAGTTCTGTGTCGAGCAACATGGCAATCTGCAACTGATCCTGTAATTGCCAGGTGTATTCCATCAGCTTGTCGCGATCGGCTTTCAGCGTGATGTTATCCTTCGCCAGTACATCCTTACCCTTTTCCAGGTTGGTCAGGATGTCGTTGATGACGGTAGAGACGGACTGGTACTGTGACCACCACTCTTCCAGCTTGGAACCAATGCCTGGCAGCTTCGCCAGCAGACGGCGAAAACCGCTTTCGCTGAAATCGAAGTTATTCGGGTTGATTTCCTCGACCTTGCGACGCAGTGCCAGCAAGTCAGTGCTGATCGAGCCGTTGCCATCGTTATTACCCATGATATCTTTGATCGGCGCATTGAGCAGGTCGCTCTGATGGGCAATGTTACGGCGAATTTCCTGCCCGAATGATTTAGCCTCATCTGTCAGGCTGTTACGACCGTCGATGTCGCGTACTTCCACGTTCTTGATGCGCTCTAGCATTTCCCGTGCGCGCTGCTTTACTTCTTCAGGGATGTCTTCAGCGATGGTTGACGGGGCTTTTGTGCCAACTTCGGCCGCTATTTCTTCCGGTGACAGGGTTGCAACCTGGGCGATGGTGGTCGTTTGAGTGGTCATGGCAAAATCCTTAGCTTGTGTTCTTATTACTGTACAATTATGGCGCGACTTTTGGGCTTTTGGGTAGTTGTTTGTCAGCGACATAAGTCATAACGGTAGATAAATTATGGCAAAAAGGAAGCTTGTCACTTTCAATTCAAGGTTGTCATGCTTATCTTAAGGGACCATTGATTATGGAGTTTGTATGGGTCGTATTACTCTGGTAACCAGTCTCAGCGCCTTGATTTGCCTTGTGGCATTTCTGTTCTGGTATCCCATGAATCTTGTTTTGCTGGCTGTTTATGGCGCTGTATTGGCTGCCTCAGTCGTTTTGGCGCTACTATTTTATGTTGTCACCGGCTATGCTCGTCGCGATCAACATAATGCTTTGCTGGCTCATGAAGTGGAACGGGAAAAGCAGCTCTATCAGGAAGTGCAGACGCTTGAGCAGCAGCTAACCGATCTACAGCAGCCTGATTCGGCCCGCCAGGCCGACCGGCTAATGGGCATGCTGGAAGATTACCGTCGCGTGATTGAGCAGAAACTGGGCTCAACCACCATTACCATGACCTCATACAGCCAGGAGACCGGTCGCGTGTTTCGTCTGGTCATCAATAATCTGAATGATATCCTCGCTGCTGCCCAATCCGTTCATACCACCCGACAGGAAGAGCCGGATGAAGATCTGCTTGAAAGTGAAGCGCTGCAACGTCGCCATGTATTGCTGACACAGCAGGAAGCACGAATCGATAATCTGGTTGAACAAAACCGGGAACTGCTGACCGTGTTGAATGAAACTACCGTCCAGGTTGCTAATATCCAGGACATAAACTCATTTGAATTGAAAGAATCCTTGCAGCGGCTGCGTGAGTTGGGTGAACGTGCGCAGTCTTTCAGCAAGACTTAATAGGGAGACAGCATGAAAAAACTACTTGGGCTCACACTGACAATACCGCTGCTGGTTGGTTGTTTTGACTCTAATAATGTTAAAGATTTTGATCAGGCTGAGGCCCGTTTGGGCGATTTGGTCGAAAAAGAGATTCAGCCAGGCCGGATTGAAAACCAGTATCGCGCCAATATTCAGCTTTCTGCGACCAACCTGCTTGAACTGCTGCCAGACATTAACGAATACAACCGAACGGTTGATGTTCGCGACTCCACCGACATTGAAGCCGTAGAAATTTTCACCAGCTCTGAAAAAGGTGGCTCTGGGGTTGACGGCATATACGTAGATCTTGCCAACCAATTTAACGCTCAGCGCTTTCGCTTACCCAACGGTAAAATCGGCCAGGTTGCGATTCGTAGAATAGCCAGCGGCGCTGCTGCCTCTTTTTTGCTGGCGAATAAGCATGTACCGGATGCCTATTCCCCTTCCAACCTGCTCTGGGGGCAAATGCTGGCCTCACAGGGTGTTGACCTGAATATGATTGCCGAGGCAACGGCACCCAACGCGACTGGTGTTGTCGTGCAGAAAGGCAAGGTCGATACCATTACCACGAATGGCAAGCTGGATATGCAAAAGCTTCTGACCGTCGTGACCAGTGGCCAGTTTGCCATGGGTTACACCAATCCGTATCAGTCATCGACCGGCCTGAATTTCCTGATGACCGTTCTATACACTTTTGCCCAGGGTGATGAGCAGCAAATGCTGGCACCTGAAGTGGCCAGTGCTTTTGAAGCATTTCAGCGTGGCGTGCCGTTTGTTGCCCAGAACACACTGCAAATACGTGAAGCGACGGTTGGCAGTGGCGTACTTGATGCCTTCGTTATGGAGTACCAGACCTTTGTCAATGCCAAGGGTTTGGGTGAATACGAATTTGTCCCCTTTGGTGTCCGGCACGATTCGCCGCTCTACGCCACCGCCGAGGCCGATGACAGTGAGCTGAAAGTACTGCAAGCCTTTGCTGATTTTATTGAAGCAAACCGTGGCATTGCCCACCGCTACGGCTTTAATCGAAATCCAGATTATAAATCGGCCTATTCCCTTTCAGATGGCTCAGTGATTCTCAGCGCGCAGCGGTTATGGAAGGATAAGAAATCCGGTGGCCGCCCGATTGCTGCGGTGTTTGTGGCCGATGTCTCCGGCTCTATGGATGGCGATCGGATTCGTGCTCTGAAAACGGCGCTCACTGAATCTGCCAATTTTGTTTCATCGCGTAACAGTATCGGGTTGATCACCTTCAATGATGAGGTCAATGTCGATCTTCCGATCCGAGAATTCGGCTTGCAGCAGAAGTCACAATTCCTTGGCGCCGTTGAGCGAATGAGTGCCGGTGGCGGTACCGCAACGAACGATGCCATATTGGTTGCGGCCTATGATCTGCTTAACTTTGCCAAAACTCATCCTGAACATAAACTGACGATCTTCGTATTGTCCGATGGCGAAACCCGTAACGGTCTGGCCCTCAGTGATGTCGATAAGGTGATTGAACATTTGCAGATACCGGTTCATAGCATTGCCTATGGCTTTGAATCTGCGGATTTGAAGAAGGTCTCCAGTCTGGTCGAAGCGTCTTATACTGAGTCTTCTACCGGTTCTGCGGCCTATCAGATCGGTAATCTGCTTAACGCTCAGATGTAACGGAGATTAGTGTGGGAAAAACGTTGGCGATCGGATTTGCGCTGCTCATTCAGTTGGGCGGCTTTGCGGGTGCTCATTTCTATTACGCTGCAAATCCACAGGATGTCTTGCTTGTTGTTGATTCTTCCTTTGGTTTATCTGGCTATCAAAACCAGATTGATGACTGGATAGACAACTACCAGGCCTCGCAACGTTACAAGCGGATCGCTTATGCAACAGACAAGACCTATCTGGGGCGTGGTGAAGCCAATCGGGATCGGTTGTATCGTGTCAGCTTTGGCAAACTGAATAGTGATACGCTGAATAGCAATTATCCTGCCCGTGATTACGATGAACGCATTCTGCTCACTTTCACAGGTGTTAAGCCGGATGGATGGCAAGTCGTTGAGCTAAACCTGAACCCGTGACTCCAGAGTGGATGCAGGGTGTCAGCGCTTGATTTCTATTTGTTTTTCAAAAATTGCCGATGCACCCATGGGTTCATTAAAATTTTTGGGAAACAAAGAGGAATCAATGGCTTGTGCACTGCGCCGTTATGAAGTCACGGATTCAGAAATTTGAATTGGTTCCATTCACGCTGAAAAAACTCCTCTATAATGGTGGACGTTGCAAAGGTTTAATCCGAAAGAGAGACCTCTATGATACGTCAGGCAACCCCCACCGACTTTCCCGAATTGTCAGATATTTTCCACGATGCTAATTTGATCGCTCATCCATTTATTGACCCGGACTTTATCGTGACAAAGAAGTTTCGCCCGCAGGATGAAAAGCTGCCGTTAAGTAAATCCTATGTCTATGAGGTTAATGGTGATATTCATGGTTTTGTTTCGGTCAGCCAGGATCAGATCAACGGCCTGTTTGTGCGAGTGGATCGCCAGCGACAAGGTGTTGGCTCGCAACTGCTCAGCTACTTGAAAGATCGCCATGAGCAATTGGCTTTGCGCTGCTTTGTGGATAACTATCAGGCACAGCGTTTTTATCATTCTCAGGGTTTTGAAATCACCGAAGAAAAACGCTTTGAAGCACTGGAGTATGATGAATTTATTATGCGCTGGTCGCGCCTGGCGACTCACTAAGTATATGAAATTGCCTTTCGCCCAGTGATACGACAGACTTCGTTGAACTTTATTCGACGGAGATAAAGCATGTCGTTGGCATCGTGGCTGACTATTGTGGGTATTTGCGTACTGGGTGCAATGTCCCCAGGCCCTTCTTTGGCGGTGGTTCTAAAACATACGCTGGCAGGTGGTCGCAGTAAGGGTGTCGCAGCGGCACTGGCTCATGCATCTGGCATCGGGCTGTATGCATTGATCTGCATTTCAGGTTTAGCCTTTGTGATTACCGCGTCTGAAAAACTGTTTCTGGTTTTGCAATGGAGTGGCGCGGCTTATCTGTTTTGGCTGGGGTTGAAAGGACTGCTGAGCCGGGCAAAAACAGATCAGGCTTTGCCCGAAGGGGAAACATGCACCGCAGCGCGCGATGGCTTTATGATTGTTTTTCTGAATCCCAAAATCGCCGTTTATTTTATTGCGCTTTTTTCTCAAGTGGTGGGTACTGATACCACGCTGCTGGCAAAAACAGCCTATGCCTCAACGGCCATGGTTATTGATGGAGGCTGGTATCTGATCGTTGCCTGGCTGTTCAGCAATCCTCGTTGGTTAAGCTCGTTGCAACAGCAGGCGGTTTGGTTGGAACGGATTTTTGGTGTAGTGCTGATTGGGCTGGCCAGTCGTTTGGCTTGGGAGATTGTATAACTCGCGAGTCTACTCTTTTTATAGAAAAGGTTTTATAGAAAAGGCGGGCTTTAAACCCGCCCTTTCACTTTACTGTTAAGGTTTCACCTTTTACCAACACCTGTTAAAGCAACTGATAATCCTTTAGCACTCTGCGAATATCATCCGGCCCAAAAACCTGCTCTGCATGTAAACCGAACTCCCGTGCAGAATCGATATTCATTTTGCCGTCGTCAAAAAACAGAATTTCTTCCGGGTAACAGTCCAGTTCGAAAATCATCTTCTGATAGATGTCCGGGTCTGGCTTCATCACGCCGAAATAAATACTGGTAAATGGATTTTCAATATAGTTAAAAATGCGGCTGATTTTTTGAACATGCTGCCAGTGCATGACATTGGTATTACTCAATAAACTGAGCGTGAATTTTGGTTTCAATTCGGCCAGTAATTTTTCAACACCGGGAAAATCACCGACAACAATACTCATGAATTCCTGTTTGAATTCTTCTGGGGGTACTTTGACATCGTGCTCTGCAATAAACCCACTGACAAAGGCTTCATAGCCTATCCTGCCATGCTCAAAATCTGTAGTGGCTTTTGAGTTAGCCCATAGAGCGTGAATTTCCTCAAATGGAATATCTTTGCCAAGTAGTTTTGAGACCTGATGATGCCAGTTGATTTCGATCAGCACACCGCCCATGTCGAATACCAGGTGTTTGATTTTTTTCGCATGACCAATAGAGACTTCCAGCACACCGGGAATGGTAAGGAACTTGGCCAGATTCTCCAGGCTCAAGTCATGTCCTGCATTCACCTCCAGGCCAAGTTTTTGTGCTTCAACCGCAGCATCATGATAGCGCTGGTGAACCTCTGCATGGCGCGAGGTAAAAAACTCCCGTGCATATTCTTCGGTATAAAGCTCAATGCGGTCGGCTTTGGAGTTGGCCGCGAGCGCAACCTGCTCCAGATCCGGGTCAAGAAATACTGAAACTCGTGTTCCGGTGGCTTTCAAACGGGTCAGAATCGGTTCAAGAAAGTCGGCCTGAGTATGGAAATCAAAACCGTGGTCGCTGGTTAACTGGTCTGGCGCATCAGGCACCAGTGTTGTCTGATCCGGCTTGACCTGCTCGATCAAACGCAGAAAGTCTTCGGACGGGTAACCTTCAATATTCAGTTCAATGCCAGCGAGGGGGTGGATCAGGTTACCGAGATCAATAGCATCCTGCCGGGTTATGTGCCGTTCGTCAGGGCGTGGGTGAATAGTGATGCCAGTCACACCCTGTTCGATAAATTTTTTGGCAAACTCAACTATATTAGGCGTATCGTGGCCTCGGGAATTACGTAACAGGGCTATTTTGTTCAGGTTCACGCTGAGTTTGGTCATGGTTTATCCTTTAATGGATCAGTAACAGGGTCAAACCCATAAGTTTAACGATGTGCACCGTCCAGTGCGAACAGAAAAACGGAGAAAGTCAGAATGTTAAAGCGGTTAGGGTTTGGGCTGTTGAGTGTTGTATTGCTGGCGGGGGCCTGGTTTTGTTTCCACTGGGGCTTCTCACAGCTTTCTGACATCCGGCAGATGGATCGGTTGCCGTTGTCGCCGCTTTCTGCTGTCACACAAGGCGTCTATGCTGTTCAGGGCACCATTGACGATGACGGCAAAACGATCACCGCCCCCTACTCCAATGATCGCGTCATCTATTACCAATATCGCCTGGAAGAGGAATATACCGACTCGGAGGGTGACCGTAAAACCCGGACGTTGGAGTCGGGTCGCAGTGCAACACCTTTTATTCTGTACGATTCCAGTCGTCAGCGACCAGTGTTGACCAGCCCGAATATTGGCTCCATTAAATGGAGCGCACCACGTACCTACCATCAGAAAAATGGTCGGCGTATCTACACTGAATACACCTTGCGAGCGGGTGATCGCATACAGATGCTGGCTTGGTACGACTACCGCCAAAAGCGGTTTGATCTATCCCACATGTCATCGAACCTGAACCCTATCGTCACGAATGAAACACTCAAGGCCGAAGGTGGCCAGAATCTATTGGGTGCCAGCCTGTTGATCTCCGCCGCCACCGGTATGCTGGCGGTCAGCCTGGCGGCGGCGCTGGTTATGGTCGGCATTCATCGTTTTTGGGTATTCGTGACAGTAATGACGCTGGGGTTGCTGATTGCGCTCTGGTCAATCGGGACATTGCACCTGAAACGGGACTGGCAGAATGCCGCTGAGCTTTATGCTGAAAGGGCTGAAGGTGCGCGAGCAGCAAATAATCCAGGAGCCCTTGAGGATCTCTATGCCCACTATGCGCTGATCAAAGCCAGTGCTGCACAATGGCCAGATAGCTTACTGTTCGGCCTGGCCGAAAAGACATCGTTTCGACCACCAGCCATTGATCCGGCGGTCGCAACTCGCATCGAGAGTCGCCTGACGGACACATCGAACAGTCATATCCAGCAACGATGGGTCGTATTCACCATCGCCGGGCTCAGTATGATCATCACGGTTGTGTTGATCTGGTGGGCACTGAAAGCGATCCGGTTCAAACGATTGGTCGAGTTTATTCCGACCTCACAAACCCAGGGCCTGGCCTATGGCATTACCGAGCTGTTCGGCATGATCAATGTTGATGATGACAAACCCTTCCTGACCAGCAAATTGAACGGCCAAAAATGTGTTGCCTATCGCTATGAAGTTGAAGAACGACGTGGTACTGGCAAAAATGCCAAGTGGGTAACGGTTGACAGTGGCACAGAAGACACGCTGTTCTGGCTTGAAGACAACAGCGGTCGGGTGGCTGTTAATCCACAATATGCCAGGATTCGATTTCCCGAGAAAAAAGTTCGTCGCACGGGTCGAACCCGTTACACCGAATACTGGTTGCCACCCTTTCGTAATGTTTATTGCCTGGGGTTTGCCGGCCTGGCTGATCACGAAGACGCCGACAGACTGATCATCAAAAACAGCGATGATTTTGATTTTCTGATTACCACTCAGGAAGAAACGGATGTTGTCAAAGGTGAGGGGGCATCCGGTTTTATGCTGACCGGTCTGGCATTGGGTTCCAGTCTGGTTGCCGGAACGGTGCTGCTGGCCGGCACTAGCCTGTTGACGCCGCTGGATCTGATTCAGGTTTCGCTGATCGTGCCTATTACCCTGTTTATCATCACATTGATCCTGCATTACAACGGTCTGGTTTTTCTACGCAACCGGGTCGATAAAACCCGGGCCGATATCGATACTCTACTACAGCGGCGCCATGACCTGTGGCCACGGTTGATGGAGACGGTGAAAGGTTATCTCAGCCACGAACAGAAGCTGCTGGCTGCGATCGGCAAACTTCGCTCCCACAGTTCCAGCCTGACCAGGGATCCAAGCAGTGCTGAAAAACAGCTTGTGTTTGAGCGGGAAGTGGTTAACGCGTTAAATTCCAGAATTGAAGCCAACCCAGACCTTAAAGCCAATGCTCTGGTGAAAACCTTTCAGCAGCAAATGCAGCGTTCCGAAGAAGAACTGGCGCTTTTGCGTAACGGCTATAACGACTCAATTGAACTCTATAATAACCAGATTCAGAAGTTGCCGGACTTATTCCTCGCCAAAGCTTTTGGCTTTAAAAAGGTGGATTTTTTCCGCCAATAGGCTAAGTCTTATGATGACAATAAGTGATGCCAAAGTCGTAATTTCAGTGCGAATGAAGTTTGCGGTAGATCAATTTGCCGTTGTTATATAGGCATAGACTTGTCTCAAGCAGTGAATATAAATATAAATGGAGATGATCGATATGGCCGTACAAGAATTTTATGTGTAAAAATGCTCGGCGCAGCCAAACCATTACTGGTAACCGATAAAGGTATGACCGATCTTGGCTACACCGCTAAGACCGTTGAGCTGTTGAGTAATGCGGGTATTGAGGTTGCGGTTTTTGATGAAACTGTCCCAAATCCGACTGACGTCAACGTCGCGAATGGCTTGAAAGCCTACCAGGCAGGCAACTGCGACATGTTAATTTCGCTTGGCGGCGGCAGTGCTCATGACTGCTGTAAAGGTGTTGGTCTGGTTGCTACCAGCGGCGGCACTATTCATGATTACGAAGGGCTTGATCAAGCCACAGAAGCATTACCACCTTATGTTGCGATTAACACCACTGCCGGTACGGCCAGTGAAATGACTCGTTTTACCATCATCACCAATACCTCCAATCACGTGAAAATGGCGATTGTTGACTGGCGCGTCACTCCGGATGTTGCCATTAATGATCCACTCCTGATGGTTGATATGCCGCCTGCGCTGACTGCCGCTACCGGCATGGATGCGCTGACCCACGCTGTCGAAGCATACGTTTCTACTGCCTCAACGCCAATTACCGATGCCTGTGCCCTGCAAGCAATCCGCCTGATTGGTGATTATTTGCGCCCAGCGGTGGCTCGCGGTGATGATCTGGAAGCACGTGACAAAATGGCCTATGCCGAATACCTCGCCGGTATGGCGTTCAACAATGCAAGCCTGGGCTATGTGCATGCCATGTCCCACCAGTTGGGTGGCTTCTATGACCTGCCACACGGTGTTTGTAATGCCCTGCTGTTACCACATGTCTGCCGCGTAAACCTGATGTCCGAGCAGAAACGTTTCGCGGACATTGCCGAAGCGCTGGGTGAGCAGATCGCCGGTCTCTCTGTGCGTGAAGCGGCAGAAAAAGCGATTAGTGCTATTGAAACCCTGTCCAAAGATGTGGGCATTCCGCAGAGCCTGGCTGAACTCGGTGTTAAGGAAAAAGATCTTGAAGTGATGGCAACTAACGCCAAAAAAGATGTTTGCGGCCTGACGAACCCTCGTAAGCTGAGTCACGCCGAGGTCGTTGAGATTTATCGCAGCGCACTTTAACCGCTAATATTCCTACCTATCAAAAAGCAGGTTTTCGAACCTGCTTTTTTAGGCCTGTCATCCAGATCACATCCACCTGAATCCGTGACTCCTTCAGTGGATGCAGAGTGTAAGAGCTTGATTTCTATTTGTTTTTCAAAAATTGCCGGTGCACCCATAGGTTCACCCCAATTTTTGGGAAGCAAAGTGGAATCAATGGCTTGCGCATTGCGCCGCTCTGGAGTCACGGATTCAGGATCCAGTTTATCTATTCTTCTTGTAGTCATTAGTCACAAAGATATTGTTTACATGTAATAAAATTTGCCTTTACACATGTAAGGACTATGATTGCCGGTATGAACACAAAAACATCAGCGCATTATCAGCGCGAATATCGCCGCCGCCTACGTGAACAGGGGTTGGTTAAAAAAGAGGTGTGGATTCGCCCGGAGCACGCCAAAGCATTGGCTATGATCGAAAAAAGGTTGCGCATCGAGGTGAAGGAACCGGTTATGGGGGAAGAATTAATGTCTGAGGTATCGTCATATTGGAGTACCGAATCCTTATATCAGGCACTACAGTCTGTTCCGATCGTTCAGCAGAAAGAAATCGTTCTAAACTTACTTGAAGGGGTTGAGCCAGTACTGAGCCTGGAAATGAGAAGCTTTGGTGATCTGCCACTGTTTCTGACTGTCGCCGGGGAACAGATTCTCATTGAAGCCTGGCTGTGGCCGTATGATCAGGTACGTAGCGCAGTGGAATTCAACGAACTGATTCTACGAACCCACAAGCTGTTTCCATTATCAACCCTGAGTTTGGATACGGTTGAAAGTGGTGAATCCTACTACACTCTGTTTGGTGCATTGAGCAGCCAATCCAAGCTCGAAAGCATCCTGATTGAAGTGGAAACTCTGGCCCGAAATGTTATGCAGGTTACCCAGGCTTACGCGCCATATCTGAAAGAGGCTGCATCATGAGTATATGGTCGCACTTGATCGATGCGTTGAAAGGTGACAGTGAAGATAGGGGTGGCTTCACCGATTCAAAAGCTCTGAAAGTGCTGGATAAGGAAATACGTCTGGCTGATGAGCGACTTAAGGAAAGTCGTGATTCATTGGCCGAAGTTTTGTTTCATCAAAAGCAGACTGAACAAGGTATGGCCGAGAAGAAAGCGCGTATCGACGAACTTGAAGATTTTGCCCGTCAAGCGTTGAATCAGAATAACGAAGCACTGGCTCGTGAGGTTGTTGAGTCTATAATGCCATTGGAAGCCGAATATCAGGATGATAAGGAAGTGCTGGCCGAGTACCGTCAAGTGGTCAGTGATGTTCAATTACAGATTCGTCACGCCGAATTGGATTTGCGTCAGCTGAAACAACAGGTTGCCACTGTAAAAGCCACCGCGAGTGTGCAGAAGGCGCAAGCCACCGTGACTGCACGCCCTAATGGCAGTCCAACTGCGCAACAGGCATTGGCTCGCATGAAAACACAGCAGGCCGAAAATGCTGCGCAATTTCAGGCGCAAAAGGCGATGAGTGATATTGGTCGAAAAAACGAATTGCTGGAAAAGCTGAAGCAGGCGGGTATTGATACCGGCAGCTCCAAAGCTCAGGCTGTATTGGATCGTATTCGAGGTAAGGAGTAGCAGAACTGATGTTTTCGATATTCATGGCAGAAGGAATGGATCGGTTTCTTCAAAACATTGCTTCATTCCCAACGGTGTTTTTCACTGTCTTTTTTGTGCTATCAATTTTGTTCTGGTTAGTAGCCGTTCTGGGTCTGATTGATATTGATTTTATCGATATTGATATGCCGGATGTAGATTCTGATATAACCAATGCCAATGTTCTCGCCGGATTAATGCTGCGCTTTAGATTGAATGGTGTACCGGTTACTGTTGTGATCACTTTTATCGCCATGATTGGTTGGTTAATTTGCTATTACGCAGTGCACTTCCTATTAGCCCTTGTCGAAAATAACTGGCTTGAGATCGGCATTGGTTTGTTGATATTACTGGTGTCGCTTTATTTTTCAGTAATTATCACATCCTTCATGATAAAACCGTTCAGGAGGTTTTTTAACCATACAACGGCAGAAAGCAGTAAATATATTCTAGGTCAGGTTTTGATTGTCAGAACTTCGCGCGTAGATGAAAACTTCGGTGAAGCTACACTGGAAGATGGTGGTGCAGGCCTGATATTAAAGGTTCGTGCCAGTAGTAATACATTTAAAACAGGTGATCGTATTGTGCCAATAGAATACATCAAAGAAACCAACGTCTATCGCGTCATTGCGGAAGATGAATTTCTCGGAACCTCTAAATAGGAAAAAGGAGTCACCCTTATGGATTTATCCATATTAATGCCAATTGCCTTTGGAGTAGCTGGCTTTTTAATATTAGTGCTTGGTCTTGTTGCGCTGTTCAAGGCCTTTTATGTCAAGGTTGAGCAAGGTGTTGCTTTGATCGTCAACGACATGTCCAAAACACCAAAGGTTCATTTTACTGGGGCGATTGTTTATCCGGTCATCCATAAAAAGGAATATATGCGAATATCGTTGATCACTATGGAAGTTGATCGACGCGGCAAAGATGGCCTTATTTGTGCTGACAATATGCGGGCTGATATCAATGTCGCCTTTTACCTACGCGTAAATGAAACCGCAGAAGATGTACTGAAAGTTGCCAAGTCTATCGGCGCTAATCGCGCCTCGGATAAAGATGCCGTAAACGAGCTGTTCAATGCCAAGTTTTCCGAGGCACTGAAGACCGTTGGTAAACAGATTGAATTCGTGAAACTGTTCGAAAACCGACAGGAGTTTCGCGATAAAATCATAGAAGTGATTGGCAATGACCTGAATGGTTATGTTCTGGAAGACGTTGCAATTGACTATCTGGAACAAACACCGAAATCGAGCCTCGATCCAAACAACATTCTCGACGCTGAAGGTATTCGCAAGATTACCGAGTTGACCGCTTCGCAAAATGTCAAAACCAATGTCTTTGAACGCGACGAAGAGCTGGCCATCAAAAAGAAAAATGTTGAAACCGTTGAAGCCATGCTTGAGCTGGAACGGCAACAATCGGATGCCGAAGCCAAGCAAAAGCGTGAAATTCAGACTATTGTCGCTCGCGAAGAAGCCGAAACCAAACGGGTTCAGGAAGAAGAACGCTTAAAAGCAGATCGTGCGACCATTCAAACGGATCAGGATCTGGCCGTTCAGCGCGAAAACCAGCAGCGTGAAATTGAAGTGGCTGAGCAGAACCGTCAACGCGCGGTAGTGATCGAGCAAGAAAAGGTTACCCGTGCTCGCGATCTGGAAATTGTTTCTCGTGAACGTGAAGTGGAATTGCAGCGTATCGAAGCTGAAAAGGCTGTTGAAGTTGAACGCAAGGAAATCGCGAACGTTATTCGTGAGCGAGTCGCTGTCGATAAGACCGTTGCTGTCGAAGAAGAACGCATTAAAGAAGTTCGCGAAGTTTCCGAGGCGGATCGCTTGAAGCAGACTCGGGTTTTGGCAGCAGAAGCCGAAGCCGAGGAAGAAAAAGTCAAGCAGGTGAAGGCTGCCGAAGCCAACGAGTTGTCGGCTAAACACAAGGCTGTTGAAATCACCGTTATGGCTCAGGCGGATCTGGAAGCTGCGGCAAAAGAAGCGGATGCCAAGAAGAAAATGGCCGAAGCTCAGCAGATCGAAGAGGCTGTTTCCGGTTTGGCTGAGGCTAAGGTTCAAGAAGCGAAATCCATCTCGCTGGAAAAAGAAGGTTTGGCTGAAGCGCGGGTTCTGGAAGCTAAAGCGACAGCACTGGAAAAAGAAGGCCTTGCCGAGGCGAATATCATTGCCGCTAAAGGTGAAGCGACTGCTTCGGCTCTTGAAAAAGAAGGTGTTTCCGAAGCCAGTGTTATTCGAGCCAAAGGTGAATCCTCTGCTACAGCCCTTGAACAAAAAGGTATTTCTGAGGCCAATATTATTCGAGCCAAAGGTGATGCTGAAGCAGATTCTTTACGTGGAACAGGTATTGCTCAGGCTGAGGTTACTCGTGAGCAGTTGCGTGCAGAAGCTGATGGCCTGGTAGAGAAGTTCAACGCCATGAACAGCATGAGTGTTGATGCCCGTGCCCATGAAGAATATCGCATGGGTCTGGAAACGTCACTTAAGGAAGCTCTGGCTTCCATTGAGGCAGGTAAAGACATTGCCAAAGAAAACGCCGAAGTACTGGCCGTTGCCTTGCAGAAAGCGAAGATCGATATTGTTGGTGGTGAATCCCACTTCTTTGATAACTTCGCAAAATCTCTATCTATCGGTAAGGCCGTGGATGGACTGGCCGGAAAGAGTAATGTCATTCAGGCGTTGATCAACAAAGCCTTGCAAAACTCCACTGTTTCCAAACCATCAGAAAAAGACGATGCTTAATTTCAACGCTTGAGTCTTCAGGTGAACCGAAGGGTTCACCTGCCCCTTATAAAATCCGGTGTATTAAAAGGAAGTCTTTATGACACAGCCAAATGAATCGCAGAACCAAGCTGTCGATCAAGCCGTTGCTGAAGGTGGCGCTTATGAAATTATCAGTAAGCGGCTGTCCGAACAGGGAAAAAAGCTCTTCGTTGCGGCCAAAGCATTAAATGACGCCCGCCTGGAGGAATTCGGTAATTCGGACCTGGCGGTTACCGGTCGTACTCGTGTGCGTACTGAAAATAACTGTATCGCACGCGATATCGTTCAGGTTGGTACGCACCTGCTGTTCGGTTATAACGTTTTTATTGGTCTAAAAAAAGAAACCCATGTCGAAGATGTTTTTGCGCTGTTTGATATCAAGCAGACCGAAGATGGCATTGAACTGGAGCCGGTGCAGCATAATGGACACTTTCTTGCCGAAAGCAGTTTCGTCAATGACTTTTCCGAACTGTATCGCTATTACAAAAACACCAAGCTGATTCAACTGGTTGTTAAGGATGGGAAACTTCTGGCCGCTTTCCAGATTGGTGATCGCCTGGAAGATGTTCGGGTTTTTCGCTGGTCAATTTCTGCCGACGGTAAGACCATTCGCTATATCGATAACCGTGGTGAACGTGACATAAAACCACCACCGAAGTTCGACTTTGAATGGATCGAAGCGTCTCGCGATGACATTGTCAATGGCCGTCATCCGCACATTAATGTGCTCGATACGGTTTTTGTTGAAACCATCAACGGCGACTTAACCGTTAAAATCGAAAACAACACCAATTCCGGCCTCGGTATTTATGCTGAGCCTGTTGATGACCAGACCCAGTCACTGGATGACTGTCGGCTTTCTTACGCCAAAGTCGGTCATCTGATCCTGCTTTCTATCTTACCTTATAAAGAAGAAACAACTCGCTATCTGATTTACAACACACTCACCGAACAGGTAAAACGTATTGATGCCATTGGCCAATCCTGCGTGCAGCTACCGGAAGACCATGGCCTGATGTTCCCCGGTGGCATTTATCTTCAAGACGGCGAATTCAAGTTCTTTGATGAAAATATTAGCGGTATGCAATACCAACGCAGCATCCGGTCGCCGAATGGTGAAGATGTCCTGTATATATTTTACGAACCAAACGAAGGTGCTGTTGGCCTGTTTGGCTACAACCTGATTTCAAAACAACTTCAAAACCCGATCATTGGTCATGGCTATGCCTTGGGTGAAGATGGTCGGTTGGTTATTTTTACTGCTGAGCAGGAGGCCACCCGTGTCCATCCTATGCAGGTCTGGAAAACACCTTACTTCAGCGATGAATACGCCAGTAACCAACCACAGAATAATTCTTTTTACGGCAAAATAGGGAACGCAGAACTGGTGCGTGGTGTTTCAAACCTGTACACCATCAGTCGGCATATCGATAGTCAGAACGTTTCGTTGCGCGTATACGAAGAGCTGGTCAAAGCCAGCAAAAAGATATTTGATGAGCACTATTGGCTGGACTCACCAGAAGCCAGTGAACTCGCCGTACTGCTCAAGGAAATTGCCCAGACTTCAGAGCTGGTCATCGACGAATTCGAAAAAGTCCAAAGCATTCGTCAGCAGTCACAGCAGGCGATGCAAAACGCCGAAGCTGATCAGCAGCGTTTACTGCAACAGATTCATCCTGAAAACTGGCAAACCGCAGAAGACTATATTGAGGTGCTGAGCCAGTTACGTCATCAGCGTGGTCACCTGATTACGTTGCGAGAGCATCGTTATATCGACATACCTCGTATTGATGCATTGGATGAAGAACTTCAGCAGACCAATGAAAACCTGTCTGAAAAAACGGTTGAATTCCTTTCCAGTGACAATGCGCTGACCCCCTACTTTGACAAAATTAAAACCATTGATACGGATGTCGACCAAGCTTCGACCATCGCCGAACTGACTCCGATTATTGAGGCTATTGAGAAAACCGCCTCCGGTCTGGATCTGTTAACCGAACTGATGAATACGCTGACGGTTGCCGATGCCACCGTGCGAACCAAAATCATCGACTCCGTTTCCAGTGTCTATTCCCGGTTAAATCAGAGTAAAGCCAACGCCGGTCACAAACAAAAGAGCCTCGGCTCAGCGGAAGCGGTGGCGCAGTTCGGTGCGCAATTCAAATTGTTCTCGCAGAGTATTGTGAATGCATTGAGCATGTCCACAACGCCAGAACGATGTGAAGAGCAGCTATCACGATTACTGGTACAACTGGAGGAATTGGAAAGCCAGTTCTCCAATTTCGATGAATTCCTTACCGACATTATGGACAAGCGTGAGGAAGTCTACGAAACCTTTGAAAGCCATAAACAAAAACTGCTTGATGAGCGTCAGCGCAAAGCGCAAAGCATTACTGATGCCACTACGCGAATGCTGTCCTCCATCGAAAAACGGTCGATGAAATTTAGCGAAGCGGATGAGCTGAATACCTACTTTGCGACTGACGCACTGGTATTAAAAATCCGCGATATGGTGGAGCAGTTACGTGAACTTGATGCTGCCATCAAAGCTGACGACATTGAAGCGCGCGCCAAAGCGATCAAAGAACAGGCACTACGTTCATTACGCGATAAGTCCGATATTTATGAAGCCGGTGGCAATGTAATTAAATTGGGGCCGCGCCATAAGTTTTCGGTTAATACACAGGAACTGGATCTGACGATTATTCCTCGTAACGATAATCTCAGTATTCATTTAACCGGTACTGATTACTTCGAAACAATCACTCATCCGGCATTGAATGAATTACGTGCCTATTGGACGATGTCGTTGGAATCGGAAACCGATCAAATTTATCGTGCCGAGTACTTGGCTGCACAACTGCTCCACAGTGCTTTGAATGATAGTGATGAAGTCAGCATCGACAGTCTGCGCGAAATCATTCATGACGATCAGGCACTGAACAGTCTTGTACAGCAATTCGCAGCACCGCGATATCGTGAAGGCTACGAAAAAGGCATTCATGATTATGATGCTGTTCAGCTCTTACAAGCACTGTTGCCTGTTTATGACTTGGCCGGGCTACTGCGCTTTGACCCCGAAGCACGAGCACTGGCGCAATTGTTCTGGCATATTCAGGTACAGAAAAAACTTGAAGCCATCGCCGAGCGCTGGACAATGCAGGCACGTTCTGCCCTTTTGATGCGTAATGAATTTCAATCATCCGAAGCTATGGATTTGCTGGCGGAAGAACTGGCAGAGCGAATTGGTGAGTTTGTCAGGGATCATAAACTGTCTTTTGATGAACTTGCCCAACAGCGTGCTGCACAATATCTGGCAGAAGAACTGGCCAAGGATAACCTCTCCTTTACCATAAGCCGTTACGGCCAATCGCTGGTGGATGAATTACGCCATCAGCTCAGTGATGAATCCTGGCGTCAGTTTGAACAAACGCGCGAGAATCTTGTTACCCAGCCACGAGAGCTCTGGAATA
This sequence comes from Reinekea sp., assembly GCA_037389025.1. Lineage (GTDB taxonomy): Bacteria > Pseudomonadota > Gammaproteobacteria > Pseudomonadales > Natronospirillaceae > Reinekea. The sequence continues at coordinate 18,628 of JARRJP010000065.1, forward strand.
CAACGATCAGCTGGTTAAAGGCATTAATCCAGGCCAAGAAGCTGGATTCGTTAAAGCGATATCTGCCGGAAGCCGCTGCCATATTGATAATGCAGGCACAACAGATTCACACCGTTCTGGATGTCGATATTGAACTGACAGTGGATGGTTTGATGGGCGATCACAGCCGTATCAAAGATCGCACATTGTCGTTCAGCCTCGATGAATTTCTGCAACGCACGGCGCACCATCAACAGGTTGTAGTGCCCGGTTACCAGCGTTACCTGAAAGTTCGCAGCGATATTATTGACGAAGAACGCAAAGCACTGCGCCTGCATGAGTTCAAAGCCAGACCGTTGTCCTCGTTTGTGCGTAACCGCTTAATTAACGAATCTTACCTGCCGCTCATCGGTGATAACCTGGCGAAGCAAATGGGCACCGTTGGTGATTCAAAGCGGACCGACCTGATGGGGCTGCTGATGATGATTTCACCACCGGGTTACGGTAAAACCACCCTGATGGAATATGTCGCCAACCGGTTGGGTCTGATTTTCATGAAGATCAACTGCCCATCACTGGGCCACGATGTGGTTTCGCTTGATCCCGGCCAGGCACCCAATGCAACGGCCAGGCAGGAGCTGGAGAAACTTAACCTTGGTCTGGAAATGGGCAATAACGTGATGCTGTATCTTGATGATATTCAGCACACCGACGCCGAATTCCTCCAGAAGTTTATTTCATTGTGCGACGGCACGCGCCGTATCGAAGGTGTCTGGAAAGGTCAGACCAAAACCTACGATATGCGTGGTAAAAAATTCTGCGTCGTCATGGCCGGTAACCCGTACACGGAATCCGGTGAGGCGTTCAAAATTCCAGATATGCTCGCTAACCGTGCCGATATTTATAACCTCGGCGATATTCTGGGTGGCATGGATGAGCAGTTTGCATTGAGTTATATCGAAAATGCTCTGACATCCAACCCGGTGCTGGCACCGCTGGCTGTGCGTGAGATGGACGATGTCTACAAACTGATTAAAATGGCGCAAGGGCATGATGTCGCCGCATCGGATTTATCGCATCAGTACAGCGGCGCGGAAATTTCTGAAATCATCGATATCATTCAGAAGATGTTTATTGTTCAGGACGTTGTATTGAAAATTAATAAACAATACATCGCCTCGGCTGCACAGAACGATCAGTATCGAACTGAGCCAGCGTTCAAACTGCAAGGCAGTTATCGAAACATGAACAAGATGACTGAAAAAATTTCCGCAGTCATGAACCAGAACGAAATGATGCAGATGGTTGCCGACCACTACCTTGGTGAAGCGCAACTGCTCACGACAGGTGCCGAAGACAACTTGCTTAAGCTCGCTGAATTGCGCGGTAATATGACAGATGAGCAAAAATCGCGTTGGGCGGAAATCAAGAAAGATTTCATGCGCAACAAGGCGATGGGTGGGAGTGACGCTGACATTGGTGGTCGTGTTGTCGCGCAGTTGGCCGATATTACCGATGGTCTTAGACATATCGGTGGCAATGTATCGAAACCAGGCGAACAGCAGTTGGCGGTTATGCAAAAACTGATTAGTGCGGTTGAAGGTTTGCATCTGGGGAAATCAGAAAATGACTCAGCAACTCAGTTGAATCCAGACATCATTGAACAACTGAGCGCGGCCCTCGCAAAAAACAAACCTTCTGTGGAAGTGATTAACCAGCCCGTACCGGGATTGGATATGATCTTGAAGCTTCTGGTCAAAGCAATTGAAGAAAGCATCTTTCCGATTATGCATACCATGGATAAAAAACTGGATATCGATATGCGTACTCATGACCGGATGAAGGAAATTAATGAGCAGCTTGAGCAGGTTCGCAAGGCATTGCATTTTGATGCTTAAGGAATGCTGAGTTTTGTGCATATTTTCTGGTGCTCCCACTTTGTGACTCTGGTGTTTCCGCGCTTTATGACCAAGCGGGGACATTGCATCAATGCACAGCTACACCGGAGAACCTTGAATAAGCAATTGAACATCTTTCGCTTTTTGCTAGAATCCGACCTTCCTTAAGGGAGTAGTCTTCTCCAAGTGAGAGAACCGGTCAACATACTTGAGCCCTCAATGGCTCATGGTCGGTTCGTACCGCAACATGGTATTGGCAAGACTTGAGGTAAAGTAGCAACCCCATTGGTGGGAGGTTGTTAGTTTGCCTTTTGTTTTATGCTATCCCACCGGAGTAACACGATGGATACCCTTCTTATCTCGCTGGTCACCGTTGCGCTGGCTGAAATTGGTGATAAAACTCAACTACTGTCTCTGTTCCTTACAACCAAGTTCCGTAATAAATGGGCGATTGTTTTGGGTATATTGGTTGCGACAGTGCTCAATCATGCGGCTTCAGCCTGGGTTGGCGGTTGGATCGCACAGTATATACAGAGTTCGATCGGGCAATGGCTGCTGGGCGGAAGTTTTATTGCGCTGGGGTTATGGCTGTTGGTACCGGACAAAGAGGATAGTGAAGCGTCACCTTTACAGAAGTATGGTGCCTTTGCCGCGTCGACCGTTTTATTTTTTGTTGCCGAGATCGGTGACAAGACCCAGGTTGCAACGGTGTTATTGGGTGCGCAGTTTGACTCGGTCCTTTGGGTAACCCTTGGTACTACGCTGGGCATGTTAGTTGCGAATGTACCGGTTGTCTTTGCCGGTGATTATCTGATGAAGCGCATTCCATTAAAGCTTGCGCACATTGCTGCAGCATTAGTTTTTGTTCTGGTTGGTGTATATCACCTGAATTCGTGACTCCATAGCGGCGCAGTGCGCAAACCATTGATTCCTATTTGCTTCCCAAAAATTGGGGTGAACCTATGGGTGCACCTGCAATTTTTGAAAAGCAAATAGAAATCAAGCTCTTCCACTTTGGAGTCACGGATTCAGGTATCAGTTAATTTTTTTGATGTGATTCAGACTCGAAATGGGACGAGTATACCGATGCACAGAAAGGAGCAGCTGATAGTCTGCCTATGCCTTTCGATAAGAAGTCAAAAAGTCATTGGTAGTTTACTAGTGGCTGTTGAGATAACGCAATCGATATATTGAAGCAGCGTAACGACTCACCCCCTGATATTTTTTAAGCCCAAAATAGCTTAAAGGCGCTTCCATACTCTCCTTAGTTCGCTCAGCATAAGAAGAATTCAGATAGTGATAACCTGTAGAAGGAAGAGTGTTAGCAGGACCATCAGTTCCAACATGAAAATTGGGTATACTTGGACAATCTCCAGCCTTTGGAGCCAACCCCAACGGATCCACCCACCCCACCGGATTCGGTGCGTATTCTGGCGAACTTGATCACCCGTTCCGGAACTATTTGATCACCCTAATCCCGTAACGCGTTCAAGTGGATATTAACAATCTGAGTGATCAATT
>JARRJP010000066.1:0-20574 GCA_037389025.1 Reinekea sp.
TTCAATGAACCTATGGGTGCACCTGCAATTTTTGAAAAACAAATAGAAATCAAGCTCTTACACCCTGCATCCACTCTGGAGTCACGGATTCAGGATAATATCTAATTCCTTGGTGAATTCCTTATTGCACCGGGGTGACGGTGGTGGCGGTGCGATTTCCATCGGTATCAAAGCTGTACAGGGTGACTTCAGAGTCTGTCGTGATTTTTTCTATCTGGTTATAGGTATCATTCCAGCCATAGGTCGTTGTGGCTTCTTCGGCACTACCCACCGCGACGGTCTGGGAGATTTTGCGATCCTGACTGTCATAGGTCCATTCAGCCATGCGCCACCTTTTGGATATGTATATTCGTGCCGATGACTGTGAAAGCTTGATGGATTTTGAAGCGCTTAGGCTCATCTAACTCATTGTCGAAAAAGGAACTGGTGCCATTGATTCGCTCCCGGAGAATCATCGCAATAATCAGGAAGCCATAGCAGAAACCATCGAAAATAACGTTCGTAAAACTATCGTGGATGAAAATCTGGTATACCCGAAATACTGCGAACAGATGTCTGCCCTATTGATTCACCAGCACATTAGCGAAAACCGGATAATTGAACATCCGGTACTTGGCGGTAGAGGCCTTATTCTGCACATTTTCATAGCGGGAATCATTTTTCGCCGCTGTGGCCCGAGGTAATGGCGGTCAGTTCAGAACGGGCTCCATACCCAGCGCAGCGATGCCGTACTCCTCTCGCGTAGTCGCGAATACGACAGTTCAATACTGTGCTCAGGGTTAAACGAATATCGAGCTTTTCCCGTCAGTCTGAGGTCGGCATTTTCTGAATCGGACAGCGGATAATAAATTTCGGAACTGACCACGCCGGATACTTTATGTACTTCCGGTAAGGCCAGTTCCCATTCGCCACTGATACCGACTCGCCTGCCTTCCAGTAAGGCATTTGCCAGAATGCTGTTTAAAACCGAGCCGGTTGAAAGCGATTGCCCGATGCCGGTTTTGATCTGTAAACCGTCATGTGGATCGCAATTATTCAGGCAGTTAAAACCCGTGTCTACTGTCCAACTGAGTGGATGCTTTGCAATTGAATATTGCTTCAGGTCGCTTCTCTGGGCCACTTTGATCAAGGTGAAATCTGAGAGTTCAAGTGAGTTACCAAAACGGACATCGGTTTTTAAAATCGTCAATTCGGAAAATACAGAATTACCAAGATCCAGCGGATTCAATGAAAAAGGTGTCAACGAAAATTGTCCGGAAAACTGATCCTCACTGTACTGCAAACCAAAACCGAATTTGGTGGTTCGGGTAGTTTCACCTGGTGGTCGCGCAGGCGGTTCAATAGTTTCAAACGAGAGTTTTTTCCCTGCTGGTCGTTGCAGTCGGGCTTTAATAATATCAATACGGCGGTTTGCCGATTCATCCCCGCTTTCCGGATACCCGGTAATCATATAGTCATAATATTCCAACAGCACTTCCAGAATATAAGACTGCCGATCTGCAGTGTACGGCTGGATCCATTGCTCAATATCCGGGTTAACAGCATTGATATAGTTTTTTACAGTGGACATTTCATCGTGGTTCAAAGACTTCAGGACATTACGGAGCATTTTATCCTGTGACGGAAGATAGGTTTGACTGGCGATCAGCATGCCGGGGTGATTGGCATCGTATCGGGATAGATCCTGAAACAGCCGGATCGGTGGGTAATAGAGTGTGTTTTCACTGACAAATTCATAACCGGTCGCCACTTCCAAAATTCCAGCTATGGCGTATGCGCAGTTGTATTTAACGAAATAGTAAACGGATGTCTGTTCTAGAAGCTCCCAGACGTGCCCGAGAAATATCCGTTTCTGAAATTCAGTCAGGTTCAGCTCATAGTTCCACATATCCCTGAATTCGGTCTTTGAGTAAACCAGATCCTGATGATAAAAATCCTCCAGAGATATCGACGCGGTGTAGCCGCCGGTTATACCTTTGAATATATAAACCGGCATCAATTCATTTGGCGGCACATGGGCACCATAGTTGATGCTGGTGTCCAGCAGATTTCTGCGTTCATCATCGCTGCCTATCCGGATAATCAAGTGCCCGAATGTTGAAGCGGGATTACCAAAGTGGCTGTCCACTTTAGTGATCATGATCTTGCTGTATGTTTCCAGCAAACTCCAACTGTTCAGCTTCGGACAAACGGTAAACGGATCAATGCCGGAATTCAGGGAAAACTGACGGTCGATGAATAAAAATCGTGATGGGAAGCGGCACAGTGGATGTTCGTCCGTAATGTGATTCAGCCGACTGAATAATGCTTCGTAATTGGCTTTTAACTCTGCTACCGGATCTATATGTGGTGTGTCAGAGAAGTAGAAACGCTCACTTAATATCCGTCGGTTGGGTTTGTTGCCGGATCTTCCATTCAGATACAGTTGACGTAGCCATTGTTCGCTTGTACCGAGATCGATAAAGTCGTTTTCAGTTGGGGGGTTGAGTGACAAAGCCGAAGATGATGAGAAAGCAAGTACAATTGGGATCAGGTATTTAATCATGTATTTTTAAATCACAATAAACCCTCATGAAAATCAGCTCCGGATCAACATGGGGGTTTTGAATGGATTAAACGTGTTGCGTTACTTCTATGCTGCCGCAAATATAAAACACGAGACTAGATTGAACAGAACTCCGCTGACGTTTTCATTGCTGCATCGTACAGAATCTTAGATTTTTCAACGTCAGTCGCTGAATAATAGCCTTGTTCAATGGCTTCTATAAACGAAGTTCGTAATGCATGGGTGGGTTCATTGACGGAATCGCACCCCATTAACGACACCATGGAACTCAGGTATTGCCCTTCACCGGTAGACAGATCCTGTTCGAGTTGTGGGTGGGTATCCAGAACAAATGCCACCATAGCAGCAGCGTTACCTTTGCATGTTTCTGGGGAGGTCAATTCAGATGAAACGGCAGTCGTACCTAAGTCCCAAGTAACGTTGGTGATTACAGCAATAACCGGATCCTTGGGGAACAGCATGGCCCCGAGGCCGCATTCTTTATAGATTGTTGCAAAATCCCGTTCTGCAAAGGCATGCATAGCCGTTGTGAACAAGATAAGGAAGGTAAGTATTTGCTTCATGTATCTCTCTCTTTTCACACATTGGTTTTAGCGAAACAAAATGTTTCAACCTGAGCTTAGCAGTCAATTCCTGTTTTTAAACCCGGTGATTGAGACGAATACTGCTTTTGCGCATTCTAAGGATGCCCTGAAGTGAGAACAAATGAATGTTTAGGTAGGTAATATGTCCAGAAAACATAGGAATCGACGTTATCCTGAACTGGGTCAGATCACAATATCTGGGCGTTGAGCATGTGAACCGCCATATTTTCTATTACCTGAATCCATGACTTCAGAGTGGATGGAGGGTGTAAGAAAGCAAAGTAGAGATGAATGGCCGCACACGAATGTGCGGGCTGGCATATACCACCATGGATGGTTCATTCTTCGCACTTCGCCGTAAGTTTCAGGCCATTGGTTGTGGTAAGCGTACATGACGCGCAGGGATGCGCTAATGCCGCAGGCGCAAGGTAGTCCCGGTTCGATCAGAAATGGGTTGAACCTGAATCCGTGACTCCAGAGCGGCGCAGTGCGCAAGCCATTGATTCCTCTTTGCTTCCCAAAAATTTCAATGAACCTATGGGTGCACCTGCAATTTTTAACACTTTCCTCAAAAATAACGCAGCAATACCTGGAATGCCAATACCCTTCAATATCAAACCATCCCCTTCAAACGATCCCCAATAACCTTAAGCCCATACTCACGCTCAGCAACCCATTCTGATGCAAAGGTCAGCCGAAAGTGATTCCGATACAAACCGGAAGTTGAAAATAACTCACCGGGTGCAATACGAATTTTCAGGTCACGACATTGGTGATAAAGCTCCGTTGCGTTGACATGCGCTGGCATTTCAAACCAGGTGACCAAACCACCTTTCGGTGAAGTTGCTAAGGTTTCTTCAGGAAAATATTTTTCAGCAAAAAAACTTAATTGCCGACAGCGACGTTGATAATTTTCCCGCGCCTGGCGCAGATGTCGGTCATATAAACCTTTTGACATCACTTCAGCGGTCACGGCCTGTGGAACAGCAGGGCCTGCCAGATACTGAGTATATTTCTGTTGCAATACCGCATCATAATATTTACCTGGTGCGATCCAACCGACGCGTAACTGTGGGTTCATGGTTTTGGAAATAGACGAACACCAAAGCACACGACCATCAGGATCAAATGCTTTAAATGCACGCGGGCGGTGGCCTTCAAATTGTAATTCACCATAGATGTCATCTTCGATCAGGCTGATGTCGTAATGCTCCAGTAATTCAACAATGCTCTTTTTATTTTCAGCCGAAATTGTCGCACCCAACGGATTGGAAAAACTGGAAACACAGAGAACGGTTTTAATCGGCCATTGTCTCAAGGCGAGTTTTAATGCTTCAACACTCATTCCGGTTTGCGGGTCTGCCGGTATTTCAATCGCTTTAAGGCCAAAACTCTCGATCATTTGCAGAAGGCCAAAATAACAGGGCGATTCGACTGCGATAATATCGCCAGGGTCAGTCACCGCCCGCAATGCCAATGCGATAGCATTCTGCGCCCCCAGGGTAGTCAGTACGGCATCCGGTGAAATGTGAATACCGGCATCAATCGCGCGACGGGCAACCTGTTGACGCAGTTCAAACAACCCTTCGGTTGCATCGTATCCGGCTTCCATACTGATGCCGCCGCGAGTCAGTCGGGTATAGGTTTTTTGTATGGCAGAAACAATGGACATGGAAAGATCTGGGATCGCACAACTGAAATTGGTGATCCAGTCTGCCGAAGCTTCTCGCTGAACCTGCAAGGCCATGTCTGTATTGGTGACCGCTCTGGGTTTCGCTTGAACCCGGCTGACCGAGGGCGGCTTGAAACCAAGTGCCTGAGTGCGGCGTACAAAATATCCGGATTTAGGCCTGGCTTCCGCCCAGCCCTGTTCCTCAAGAATGGCGTAGGCAGAATTGACCGTGGCGATACTGACCTGCTGTTTTTTTGCCAGCGACCGAACCGACGGCAGTTTATCGCCAACCTGATAGGCACCATCTTTGATATGGCTGATCAAATGATCGGCCAGTTGTGCATACAACAGTGTTTCCATAACCCAACCAGTACAGTTTTTCATCAATATTTATTTATAAATCGGTACAGATTAATTCTGTATCTATTCAAACTCATTTTTCTGAATCTGTACCGCTACAGACAAAAACCCTAATCTATCTGTACTCATCACGCAAGCCACAGGAGATAACAAATGCAGAACGATGAAACCTTTTTTCAGTCAGATTTAGGGCTTTTTCGGCAACTGGTCAGGCAATTTTTTACACGCCGCAGAACACGCGAGTTGTTAATGGGTCTCTCTGCCGAGCAACGTAAGGACCTGGGTCTGACCCATACTGAAGGCCAATCCGAAAACCTGTTTATAACGCCACCGTGGTAAAGGGGGGATTATGTTTACCAATGCTGCACTGATCTTGTTTGCAATTTCCACCACCGGAACACCCGGGCCAAATAACATAATGATGCTGACATCGGGGCTGAATTTCGGGATTCGCCGTTCAGTTCCGCATTGGCTGGGCATTATTACCGGTGTGCCGATTATGTTGATTGCACTAGGGCTTGGCCTTGACCAGATATTCAGGCAATTCCCGGTTCTGTTTACCAGTTTGAAGGTGTTGGGTTGCGGGTATCTGCTGTATCTGGCCTGGAAAATTGCTTTTATGAAGGTTAACCCAGAGCCCAACCATCAGAGCAAAAAACCTATGAGTTATATTCAGGGTTTGCTGTTTCAATGGATCAACCCAAAAGCCTGGGTGATGTGTTTAAGCGCGATTTCGCTGTTTGTTGATATTGAACGACCCATGCTGATGCAGATTTTAAGCATTGGGTTCACCTTTTTTCTGATCGGGGCGCTCACGGTCGGATGCTGGATGGTGACGGGCAGCAAGATCAGTCAATTACTGGCAAAGCCTCAGCAGCAACGTATTTTCAACTTTTCGATGGCTGCTTTACTGGTGGTGTCACTGTACCCGATGCTTCAGGTCTGATCAGTCGAATCCGGCAGGCGCTTGGTTTTGTCACCAATGGGGATTGCCTGGCGTAAAGCCCGCATCGATTGAATGATTTCTTCTGAGGCCAGCCATGTCACAGCCAGTTGCCGACGCAGCTCCTGGGCGTTGCGTCCGGCTTCAATCAATCGGGCCTGCTGCTCTCTTTTTCGTTTGGATAATGGCATGACATCACCACCTTGTACGTTCAACAAGTTAATAGTATAGGTTGCCAATTGAAGAACAGGGTTTTAATGTCCTGCTTCTTTTTCATCGTAGGCAATTATGAATCCTCTGATACTGGTCACCGGAGGCGTTAAGTCCGGTAAAAGTCGCTTTGCTGCCAACTGCCTGGAAGGTTTTACCGATAAGCCGCTGATCATCGCAACCGCGCGCAGACTCGACAGTGAGTTCAGCGCCCGTATTGACCGTCATATCCAAAGCCGCCCCGAACATTGGTCAAGCATTGAAGCCCCGCTGGATTTGCCCGAACAACTGGTCATGAACCAACAGCCGTTGCTAGTTGACTGCATTGGTGTCTGGTTGACCAATATTCTGGTCGAACAACCCGACCAACTCGAAGAGCGGGTCGCTGCATTGTTGAGTGCACTGGAGCAGCGCAGCGCCAGCACTGTTTTGGTCAGCAATGAAGTGGGCCTTGGTGTTATCGGCACTGATTCGCTCACCCGTCAGTATATTGATCAACTCGGGCTACTGAACCAAGCCATTGCTGAACGTGCCAGCCATGTTGTGATCAGCATTTGCGGCTTACCCCAATGGCTCAAGGGCACTCCATTTTAGTGATTAATAGGAACAGAGAACTATGTCTTTATCGACACAATTGCAACAATCCATCGACCAAAAAACCAAACCACAAGGTTCACTTGGGCAGCTGGAAATGCTGGCTAAACAGTTGGGTCTCATTCAGAACAGCCTGCAACCATCAGTGGATCGGCCAAAGGCGTTTGTTTTTGGTGCGGATCACGGTGTTTGCGCTGCAAGTGTTAATCCGTTCCCACAGGCTGTTACTGAACTGATGCTGGCAAATTTTGCCAATGGTGATGCGGCAATGAGTGTGTTTTGTCGCGCTAACGCCATTCCACTGGAAATCGTCAACATGGGAATTGTGAATCCACAAGCCCGTTGGGACGCGGTTCGTGACGAAACCATCGCTCATGGAAGCCAGAACTTTGCCGAACAGGCGGCTATGACTGTCGAGCAAGCTGAACAGGCCATTGCCGTTGGGCGCAAATTAGCAAGAGAAGCGGTCGATGCGGGTCACAACCTGCTGATTATCGGCGAAATGGGGATTGGCAATTCCACCAGCGCTTCGGCGTTATTGTCGGCGTTGTTGGATTTATCACCTAAGCAGACCGTAGGCCCTGGCACTGGTGCAAACGACGAACAATTGACCAACAAGCGCAACGCCATTTTTACGGCATTAAAACGCAGTTCAGCCGATGATGCGCTTGGTTGGCTGGCGGAAGTGGGCGGTTTTGAGATTGCCGCAATGACCGGTGTCCTGTTAAGCGCCCATGAGCTTGGTGTTGCGGTTATGGTTGATGGGTTTATCGTAACCGCTGCGGCATTAGTGGCTGAACGGCTTGCTCCGGGCAGTCGAGATTGTTGGATTTTCGCGCACCAGTCGGCCGAGCCAGCACATCAGTTAACCTTGCAGGCGTTAAATGCACAGCCATTGCTGAACCTGGGGCTGCGTCTTGGTGAAGGAACCGGTTCTGCATTGGCCTACCCTCTCCTAAAGTGCGCAACCGCGATGCTCAATGAGATGGCAACCTTTGCGGATCTGGGCCTTTAATCCATGTGGCATGACCTTTTACTGGCAGTCGGCTTTTTCACCCGGATTCCAGTACCGGATCATCCTAATTTCAGTCAGAAAGCGCTGAAGCGCTCGGCGCTGTATTTACCTCTGGTTGGACTTATTGTCGGCAGTCTGTGCGCGGTGGTTTATCTCGTTGCAGTGCAACTTTGGAGCCCGACTATTGCCGTGCTGCTGAGTATGATCACCAGCTTGCTGATTACTGGTGGTTTCCATGAGGATGGCTTGGCGGATACAGCCGATGGCCTCGGTGGCGCTTTTGAACGAGACAAGAAGCTCGCGATAATGACGGATAGTCGCCTGGGCTCGTATGGCAGCCTGGCGATGTGGTCGGCATTAACGCTGAAGGCTGTTTTACTGATTGAGCTGATACCTCAAGCATCGGTTCTGGCACTGATTTTGGTGCATGGTCTCAGTCGCTGGGGCGCTATGCTGGCGATGGTTCGGTTACCCTACGTTCGCTTGGGCGAGTCCAAATCCAAACCGGTTGTCCAGCAGCTGCGCAAACCGCGCTGGTTGTTTTCAGGCCTGGTCTGTTTGCCGTTGCTGTTGTGGGTTCCTCTCACTGTTGCTGGCTTGTTGTTGATCACACTGCTAACCACAACGCTGATCTGGCATCAGATTCTGAAACAACAAATCCACGGCTACACCGGCGATACGTTGGGGGCTAGCCAACAACTCAATGAACTCATGCTGTATCTGGCTTGGCTGGCAGTACTGTGACGATCTATCTGGTTCGCCACGATAAGGTTATCGCCAACGGTCTGTGCTACGGCCAGACTGATCTAGCGACTCTTCGTGATGCGAAGGACAGTGCTCAGTCGCTCTTCAGACGCCTGCCCGAACAACCGGCACTTGTCTTTACCAGTCCATTAAGTCGCTGTTCGAAACTGGCTGAGCACTGTTATCCCAACCACAGGATCATCAATGATGAGCGCCTGATGGAGGTTAACTTCGGTGCTTGGGAAGCCAGGCTGTGGGACAGGGTTCCACGCACTGAGTTGGATAACTGGGCCAAAACCCCAACGGATTTTGGCTTCCCTGGTGGTGAACACTTACGGACATTCCAACAGCGAGTCAGCAGTTTTGCAGCGGAGAATATGAACCGAGAGGAAGTGACGGTTATTTTCAGCCATGCCGGTGTCATTCGCCTGCTCTGTGCCTACTATTATCAACAGGACTGGTCGGCATGGCTGGGTTATCCGGCACCCTTTCTTTCAGTCACCCGCTTACACAACCGGCAAATAGAGCAATCTCTGAGTCCAGAAATCTGCTAGACTCGCGCGCCGATCTATAATATGCAGCCAACGTTTTCCAGGAGTACCTACGCTACATGAATCGTCTGTTCGTCGATAACCTCACCGTCATTGATTTCAGTTTTTTTCATCCAGTACGCGGCATTGTCGGCGAAAGCTGGATAGTCGATGTGGAGCTGAATGGAATATTGAACGAGGAAGGTATGGTGTTCGATTTCGGTCATGTAAAAAAGCTGCTGAAGAAAGCGATTGATGAAGGAATGGATCACACTCTGGTCATTCCAGCCAACCTGCCAGGCCTCACCATCAACGAGACAGATCATGAAACCATTTCAATCGAATACCATCATGCGGATCAGTTGAAGTTTGCTTATCAGAGCCCGCGCGAAGCTGTCTTTCTGATTGATAGTGACAAGGTATCAGTTGACCGGGCCAAACTGCTGCTTGAAGAACACCTGAACAATCTGGTGCCTGCCAATGTCACTCAAGTCAAGCTGAACCTGCGTACAGAAGAAATCAGCAGCGATTTTTACCACTACTCGCACGGTCTGAAAAAGCATCAGGGTGATTGCCAACGCATTTGCCACGGCCATCGCTCACGCATTGAAATTTATCGAAACGACAAACGTGATGTTGAAATGGAACATGAATGGGCGCAGCGCTTTACTGATATTTATCTGATCACCGCTGAAGATCAACTCGAATCCGAATACCCGAACCTGATCCACGTTGGCTATGAGGCAGAGCAAGGCCGGTTTGATGTCTGGCTCAATCCATCCCAGTGCTACACGTTGCAAACAGACTCGACAGTTGAGCTCATTGCCGATCACATTGCCAATGAATTGAAGGCAGAATATCCGCATGATCAATGGCGGGTCAAAGCCTATGAGGGCGTACAGAAAGGCGCCATCGCCACGCTGTAATCAGGGGTCACCATACCGAGACTTAGTGATATACTCGCCTGCTCATTTCAATAAAACGCAGATCGGGAACAGAATGTCACTACAGCTCCACAACAGCCTGACCGGCACCAAGGAACCTTTCCAGCCCATTGACGAAAACCAGGTCACCATGTATGTCTGTGGCCCAACTGTTTATAACTACATCCATTTGGGTAATGGCCGTTCGGCGGTTATTTTTGATCTGTTATTCCGCACGCTGAAAGAACTCTATCCTGAGGTAAAATACGCCCGCAATTTTACCGATGTCGACGACAAAATTAACGCCGCCGCCGCCGAACAGGGCGTCGACATTTCGGTTATTACAGATAAATACAGTACGGCTTATGATGAGGATATGGCTGGCCTCGGTAATCTGCCGCCAACCATTGTGCCACGTGCGACTCAGCATATTCAGGAAATTATCGATACTGTCAGTGCTCTGATTGAACGCGGCCATGCTTACGCTTCGGAAGGTCATGTGTTGTTTGCGGTCGATTCGCTGGCTGAATATGGCAAGCTATCCAAACGCAACACCGAAGACATGATTGCCGGCGCTCGGGTTGAAATTGCCAGCTATAAAAAGAACCCAATGGACTTCGTACTGTGGAAACCCAGCACAGATAACCTGCCCGGCTGGAAAAGCCCGTGGGGACGAGGCCGCCCCGGCTGGCATATCGAATGTACTGCGATGATCCGTAAGCATCTGGGCGATACCATTGATATTCACGGTGGCGGTTCCGATCTGCTGTTCCCACACCATGAAAACGAGTTGGCGCAAGGCACCTGCTGCACAGAGCATTCCGACGGTTACGCCAAATATTGGGTGCATAACGCCATGCTGGATATTGAGGGCGAGAAGATGTCCAAGTCACTTGGCAACTTCATTGTTCTACGCGATATGCTCAAGCAGCAACCACATGAGCTGGTGCGCTTGACGCTATTGTCAGCCCATTATCGTTCGAATATGAATTGGAGTGAGCAGCTTATGTATCAGAGCCGGTCATTGCTTGATCGCCTCTATACAATCAGGCAGGAGAATCCGGAAGATACATTGGAATTGCCGGATATTTCAGGCACTGGTTTTTTCACCATGCTGCTGGATGACCTCAACACTCCCAAGGCTCTGGCCGTTTTGCATGAACTGACCAATCAATACTTTAAGTCTGGCAATACTGCCAAAATTGCCATTGCGGCTGAAATACAAAGCATCTGTAACTTCCTCAATATCGGTCAGCTTGAACCCAAATACTGGTTCCAGGGACAAGCGACTGAAGGCGCCATTAGTGCTGAAGAAGTAGAAACATTGATCGCTGAGCGTGTAGAAGCCAAAAAGACACGAAACTTTGCCCGTGCGGATGAAATACGCGATGAATTGGCAGCACAGGGCGTTCAGATCAAAGATACCCGCGAAGGCACAAGCTGGCAACGTGAAGGTTAAGCGACGATGAAGTGGCTGTTGATCGGCATTGTACAGCTTTACCGCTACGGTATTAGCCCAATGCTGCCGCCACGCTGTCGTTTTTATCCGACCTGCTCAGAATATGCCTTGATTGCCTTACGACATTACGGCGCTTTTAAGGGTGGTTGGCTGGCATTGAAACGTATTGCCCGCTGCCATCCTGGTTGCCAGGGCGGTTTTGACCCCGTACCGGGCATTCCTATTGATTCAACAGAAACCGATTCGAAGGATTCCCATCATGATGATTGATAAACAACTGCTGACCATTCTGGTTTGCCCTGTCACCAAAGCACCACTGCAGATCGACAATGAAAAAGAAGAGCTGGTATCGACCGCCGCCAAACTGGCTTACCCGGTACGGGACGGTATTCCTGTCATGCTGGAAGATGAAGCGCGAGCGCTGACTCAGGATGAATTTGAGTACTGGCACTCGCGGAAAAGCCCGGCCTGACCTAGTGTAGTGTTTCAAGACACTACACTAGCTTTACAGTTCCGGCTCGGGCTCATGTTTGACGTGCAACGTTTGCGTCGGGAAGGCAAACTCGGCGCCGTTTGCTTCGATAATTTCGATGATTCTAACCATAATGTCCTGTTTGATCTCATGGTACTGAATCCAGTTGGTTGTCTTGGTAAAGCTGTATACAAAGAAGTCGATACTGGATGAGGCAAAGGCGTTGACGTTCACAATCAAGGTTTGTGACTGATCAATCTCTTCGTGATTTCTCAACATATGCTTCACATCCTCAACAATCTTTGCAATCTTATCTGCATCATCATAACGAACACCGATAGTTTCATAGATACGCCGATTACTCATTCGAGAAGGGTTTTCTACTGAAATACTGGCAAAGGTTGAATTCGGTACATATAAAGGCCGCATATCAAAAGTACGAATGCAGGTCAGACGCCAACCGATATGCTCTACAGTACCTTCAATATGCTTATCGGGGGAGCGAACCCAATCACCAACCTTAAATGGTTGATCCAAATATATCATCAGGCCACCAAAGAAGTTAGCCAACAGATCCTTGGCAGCAAAACCAACAGCAATACCACCAATACCACCAAAGGCCAGAATCCCGGAAACACTGAACCCCAGAGTTTGTAAAACAACTAATGCAGCAGTAATGATGACCGAAAGCCGCAGCAGTTTGCCCAGTGCCGAGGCGGTGGTGGCGTCCATCGGATTTTCCAACACACCTTCTTTTTGTACTGCCGATTCACCACTATGGATAAAACTGACTGCAAACCAGGCAAACAAAATGATAAAGGATACTTCTCTGATCGGCTCAATCAGTTCAAAAATAGGCTCGTCCGAGACCTGCTTGACGACATCTGCAGCCAGCAAGATACCTGCGACCCAGACAAAGAAACGAACAGGCTTACGGGCGCTGTCAATCAACATGTCATCAAGCCTCAATGAGGACTTATTTGCAGCCTCAGAAAGTCGGTCAAACAGTTTTCGAATAAAGAAATTAGCAACCAGTGTTGCCAATACAATCAAAAAAACCTGGATAACCCAGCCATAACCATCAGTAAATTCAAAAAATGGTTTGAGGTTCTTATCAACCTCAGTAATAAAGTCCATACCTTCTGCTCCAAAGACTTAAACCATGTATCTGATCATTAAACACTTGCATATGACCTTCGCACTGCTGTCAATTCTGGGCGTTATAGTCCGCGGCGCGCTTGCCATCAAACACCACCCGATCATGCAGCAAAAATGGATGCGCATTGTGCCACATATTAACGACACTCTGCTGCTGATTACTGCCATCACTCTTGCTTCAATACTGCTGCTAAATCCACTCAACCATAGTTGGCTGATGACCAAGATTATTGCATTACTCTGGGGACCAGTACCGTTTTGCAGAGGAAATGACGGGTTGAACTCCAAACATCAAAGGTGCCGCCACCCCAGCCGGTTCGGCCAGTCTCCTTTTACTGTGCGTCTGCGAGAGGGACCTCGCAGTCGAGTGATATACGGACATACTTGAACAGCACAGTAAAAGGAGACTGGTTGAGCCGGCGAACCAAAGCCACCGTTGCAGGCTGATTGCCACCTGAATCCGGTAACCCTGGCATACGAAGCTGAAATCCGCATTGGCAAAAAACAGACCAGATCAACCTGTCAAATTTATTGAGAAACGGTTCTAGTCATAAAAACCAAAGGATCGAAGATGCAGCAGCGGAACTGCTACATATCCAAAATATTAGCATTTGCTTATATTGGAGGCGTTGTTATCAGTAAATCGCCATTGTTACTGGGATTATTCGGCTAATACAGTTGCTTCAGAATCAAGTTTAGCGTCAGGATTGATGGTGCGCCGTTTAACCGGCAGCAGCGACAATGACGTGATAACCCAGAAATATGCTGCGGCAGATGCCAATAGTATCAATCGATCAGGTTCAAACCCGACATCGTCCAACAACAGGTAAAAGCCGACCTGCACACCATAACCGGATAGCAGGGAAATCCAGCGGCAAAGGGAGGAGTGATTGCGACATAGTTGCCAACAAGCAAGCGGCACCAACGCAATAGCGGCAATCCATTGCATTAGAGCTACAATTGAAAGTAATTCAGTAAAAATCGTCATGGTTATATTTAGCCAGACTATATTTCAACACACAAGTGAATCACGCTCATAAAATGTGAGCTTACCCAAAAAATACCCATCTCATCTTAATAAATGAGACAACAGAGATGAAAAAGCGGCACGATCATCAGCTATTCAAATAAGAATACTCTTGAAACTGGGTGTTCGTGTCGGGGAAGATTGGTAAATTAACAATTATATGAATCGTTCCGGGTTTATAAATTGAAGAACCTTCGTTTCGCTCATCGCTTGGCTATAACGATGACTGTTCTCGTTTTTACAGCAGGCATACTGGTCAGCTACCCTCTGGTTTACCGTCAGCTCTCAATGCTGAACGAACAACTGGCGATGCTCGGCCAGTCATTGGCTGTTCAAGCGGCGAATAATGCTGTCGAACCAATGTTTGTGGGTGATGATTTTGTGTTGCAAAGACTGGTTAAATCCATGAAGGAGCAACCCAACGTTGTATCCGTACTATTTATTAATCGAGATAACAACATTATTGGTACGAGTTCTCCGCGCCCACCAGTCGACATATTGACTGATGAACTGCAATCGTTTGAGCCAGGCACTATCCCTGATAACAATGAACTTCAATGGTTCCATGCCCCTGTTTTGTTCAATGATGTTGTCGCCGGTACGGTCTGGATCGGTCTGGATAAAAGTTCATTGTTGACTAACCGCAGACTAGTTGTTTCCAGTGCCATTGTCGCCCTCACCATATTGATGGGGGGAGTTATGTGGCTATCGATCCGATTATCCCATTATTTAAGCCAGCCCATTAACGAATTGATTGAAGCTGCGAAAGCGATTAATTCTGGTAACTATCAATATCGAATTACCAATTCCCGCTCGGGTGAATTTGCCAAAGTAAAAGAGGCTTTTAACAATATGGCAGAAAGCCTTGAACAAAAGCTTACATTGGAAAAAAATATTTCCCGCTTTGTATCGACCCAAGTAGCAGCTAATTACATGAACCGTAACGAATCAGAACTCACTCTACAGGGTGAGCGAGTAGAAGCGAGTATTTTGTTTGTCGATCTGGTTGCCTATACCCAGTTTAGTGAACGCTATACACCTGAGATCGTCGCCGAAGTACTTAATCTGTATTTCTCCGAATTTGCTGCGGCCTGTCATCGTTTTAATGGAAATGTGGATAAGTTTATTGGTGACTGCGCAATGCTGGTCTTTGGTTGTCCAGCATCAGATGATGATCACAATCGCCATGCATTGGAATGTGCTTTATATATCAGAGACAGAATATGTGAATTAAACCAACAGAGAAAAGCCATAGGCGCACCCTGGATGGATATTCGAATTGGACTGGCAGGAGGTATCGTACTCGCAGGGCTGCTTGGCTCTCCAGAACGTTTAACCTATTCTGTAGTCGGTGAAGCGGCAAATCTGGCTGCACGCCTTTGTGATCGCGCTCCACGAGGAACAATACTAACCGATCGCACCTTTCTGGATTCACTGGCTGAACAGCCCAATATTAAGACATATAACACTCAACGCATTACAGTAAAGGGCTTTAGCCAGCCAATTGATGCAATGATAGTGGATCAGTGGGCTCCTACTCCACTGAAGCATTCACCATGATACGAACAGGGCTCCTTTTAGTTTTACTTATCAGTTATCTGTCTGGTTGCACAACTTTCCACGTGCATCAAATATCCGTGTCTAAACAGGTTACAGTCTGGGCTGATCATCCTGAGTATCAAGGTCTTAGGCAACAGCTCCCGTTTATTAGGCAACAAAAACGAAATTATATTCAAGAAGTATTGGTTGAAGCCAAGCAGTACGAGGACAATCAAGATTGGATCAAAGCTGAGCAAGTAATCCAGAGTGGCTTGAAAGCACTTCCAGAAAACAGTGAACTACAGTCTCAGCAAAAGCACTATCAAGACAAGCAGGCACAACGAGCGGAGAGGGATACTAATGCTATCTTGATTGCGAAGGCACAGTATTATATTGACGCCAGGCCCTATCAAGAGTCACGACTTTACAACTCAGGCCACTCATTTTCGGATATTCAAAGATTCAATGAATTTGAAAAAGAAGCAGATGAAGTATCCCAACAACTATATGATATTGGTGTGAAATACTGGCAATTAAATAAACCGACTCAAGCGAAGGAAGCTCTAACTTTAGCTATCCGTGCCTCTTATGATGAATCAAGTCAAGAACTTCTCACTAAAATCCTCAACAATGAAAGAACAAGAAGAGAACAGGACCGTCAGAAAAAGAAAAAACAGGCCAGCGACCTGGCACCTGAGCTGGAACAAAGCTTTAAGGAGTATCTCAGGTATGGGAATTTCACTGGTGCGCAGCAAGTACTGGATGAAATGAACACTCTGGGGTTACCTTCGATTAGTCAAAAAAAGGAAAATTTAAAAAGACAAAAGATTGATACGGCGAATATACTTATTGCAAGTGGAAATGTACTGTACAATTCAGGACTCATCCAAGAGGCCATTAAAAGGTGGAAGCAGGCGCTAATTCTGACACCTGAGAACACTGATTTGCAGCAACAAATTGAACGAGCAAAGCGCTTCCTAGATAACTTGGAACGGTGGAAAGCGCCAGAATAAACTGAACTTGAAAAGTATCTTCGCAAGTGGGTCATACCAGACAAATCAACGGAATATCATGTACCTTTCACTTTAGTTGCACCGCAGCGATCACAAACCAGACGAGTCACTAACTTTCCCGACTTTGAGTCGAACACCGTATTTTTATCAGTTTTCCATTTATGATGACCGGAACGACACAAAGTTTTACCTGATGCTTGCACTTTATTACGCTTCTTTCTTGCTGCATCCAGGGAACGAATTTCAGCCACACAGGCCCCCGTTAGTATGAATTCTATCTATGTAAATTTGAAGATAAGGCCAGATTACCAAGAAATCCCTGCAAAACCATTGGTTGACCCGAAACGCTGAGTATAATGGACCGTTCTCAAAGTACCAAACGAGCACCTCATGCTAGATGCCAAATCACTCGAATTGTTAAATTCTCTAAAGTCGGAAATCAAATCCAGCAAAACGGTTCTGAAAGGCCGAGTAAAAGGTACTGGAAAATCCTTTGGCTTCGTCGTATCAGAACAAGATGGTCAAGAAGTATTCCTCCCCCCTGATGAGATGAAGAAAGTATTCCCTGGAGATACGGTCACCTTTACGGTTGTAGAGTCTGACAATGGCAAAAATAAAGCAGAGCTGGAATCCTTGGTGAACTCTGAACTTGATCACTTTACAGGTGTTTTCTACGTACGTGGAAAAGCGCAAGGTGTAGAACCCTTTAAAGATAGCTTCAACAGCTGGTTATTTGTTCCACCGAAACAAACAGGGCAAGCAAAACATAACCATATCGTTACCGCCAAGGTTATTCGGCACCCCTGGGAAACGGGAAAAGCTCAAGCTACTGTTCTCAAAACGCTAGGAGACGCAAACGATAACCATACTTGGTATAGTATGGCTCTGGCTCAATACGGAATTCCTGAACAGTTCTCCAAAGATGAAATACAAGCAGCAAACAAAATTCATGATGAAGGCATTAGTATTCCAGAACATTATCTGGATTTAACTGAAATTCCTTTTGTTACCATTGATTCCGCTTCAACCAAAGACATGGATGACGCTCTCTACGCAGAACCTGACGGAGATGGTTGGAAGCTTTCGGTGGCTATTGCCGACGCTTCATTATTCATAAAAGAAAACAGCGAACTGGATAAAGCAGCGCAGCAACGCTTAACTACGACTTATCTACCTGGCATGACACTGCCAATGTTGCCGGAGAACCTGTCCAACGACTTATTATCTTTAGTACCCGACCAAATAAGGCCGGTCGTTGTCTTTCAATTATCAATTAATGCAGATGGGTCTGTAACCGCACTGGATATCCAGTTAGGAAAAATTAAGAGTCAAGGCAAGCTCACATATCCAGATGTTGCACAGCAACTTGAATCTGACAATCAGCCTTTAAACCTGATTCACCTTAAAAATGCCTGCCAGGCACTCGCAAAAGACAGGCAAAGCAAAACAGCTGTAGTGCAAAATCGTTTGGATTACCGAATTCGGGTTGATGAGCAACTGCAAGCAACAGGCATAGAAGTAGAACCAAGAAATATAGCGAGAGAACTGGTCGAAGAGGCCATGATTGCTACCAATCGACAGGTGGCCAAGTGGTTATCGCATGAACAGGCACTCTTTATGGCTCACGCTGGTTTCAAGCCCGAGCGGGAAAGTGAATTAAAAGGGCTCTTACGGGATTATGCGCCCGAAGTTGCAGATAAAAATCCGGCAGATTTACAACAGTTCGTAAATATACTCCAGACAGCCAATTCTATTGCCAGTTTTCCACTAACTAAGGTCCTGCAAAAACGATTCGACCGAGGTTACTGGTCGGCTCAAGCTGCACCTCATTTTGGCCTGGGCTATGAACAGTATACAACTGCGACCTCACCTATCCGAAAATATGCGGACTTGCTAATACATCGCCTGATTAAAAGTAAATTAGAAAAAACAGGATTTTCAATTAACAATGACATTGTTAATGACTTTAATGAGCGTGCTAATCAGTCTCGAATAGCGGCCCAGTCGATCGAAAACCGATTACGGTTGAATTGGTTATCAAAACAACCAAACCAGATTTGGCAGGGAACGGTGGTTCATATCAATGCAAATGGGCTTATGGTTCAACTGGATGATAACGGTGCAGTTGGTTTTGTCGATTTGAAGAAGCAGAAAGATCAGTATTCCTATGATCCTCTACGAATGCTCCTTAAATTTTCAGACTATCACTACCAAATCGATCAAAAATTACAGATTAAGGTTGCTGCAGTAACATCTGAGCAATTATTGTTATCGATTCATAACGACTAAGCTTTTTAGACTCAAGAGGCTAAGTAATACCTGAATCCGTGATTTCAGAGTGGATGTAGGGTGTAAGAGCTTGGTTTCTATTTGTTTTTTAAAAATCACCCCGATTTTTGGGAAGCAAAGAGGAATCAATGGCTTGCGCACTACGCCGCGATGGAGTTTCGGATTCAGATAATAGAGAACCTTAGCCTCTTTCTTTAAAAAATCATTCAGTTCCAGTAATCAGTGTATTTAGCCTGCAGTAGAAATAAGTTTGAAGTTACAGCAATGTCTTGTAAGGTGAATATTCACTATACTCGATATTATCGCATTATGAATGATGCACCGTTAACTAGATCTCTACTTACGTTGGCTGCCATTTTCATTATTATTGCTGGATTAAAAATTGCGCAACCAGTATTAGTACCTGTTTTTGTTGCTGTATTTCTGGCGGTCCTCACCTCTCCTGTTGTTTCATTTTTAGTTAAAATAAAGGTACCAAGTAGCATTGCTATTGCTATAGTTGTCATGGGATTGTTTGGCTTCTTCTATGGCTTAGGCTCATTGCTTGCTACTTCAACCGATGATTTCATAAACAACCTTCCTGGATACCAGCAACAAATTCAGGATTGGTTAGTTACCATTCAAACTAAAGCTCCCTGGTTAATTGATCATGCCAGATTGCAGTTTAATTCATTCCAGCCTACGGAGAGGGCGCTCTCAATAGTAAGAGTGTTGTTCTCAGGTGTAGGAAGTATTTTAACCACACTGGTTTTAGTTGTATTCACCCTGATCTTCACCCTACTCGAAGCACAACACGCATCACGGAAAGTGAGAATAATATTCGGTGATGATCATACAATTATTTATGTTAAAAAATTCTCAGCGTTAGTTCAGAAGTACCTATTGGTGAAATCCCTCGTTAGCGTTGCAACCGGAACCCTGATCAGCCTATTGTTATACATAGCCGGAATCGATTATCCCATCTTGTGGGGGACACTCGCGTTTCTTATGAACTTCATCCCCAATATTGGGTCTCTTCTTGCTGCAGTACCTCCAGTAATTCTCAGCGGTATTCAATTTGGTTTTCCAGGTTTTCTAATTACGAGTTTGGGTTATATCGCAATCAACACTATTATTGGGAACTTAATTGAGCCCAAACTGATGGGGAAAACGTTAGATATATCACCACTAGTCGTCTTTCTATCTCTACTATTTTGGGGGTGGATTTTTGGTCCAATTGGCATGCTGTTATCTATACCACTAACGGTTGTAGTGAAAATCGGACTGGAAGTTTACCCACCTACAAAATGGGTTGCAGAACTCATTAGTCAATAACTTCTATCAGCTAATAAAAACAGTAAGCCAACGCCCTGATCTTAAGCTTTCGTGCTTTCCCCACCCACACAAAAAAAGCCCCGCCGGATCACTCCAACGGGGCGTGTTAGGCGCCTGACAATGACCTACTCTCACATGGGGAGACCCCACACTACCATCGGC
>JARRJP010000067.1:0-23926 GCA_037389025.1 Reinekea sp.
GTTCAGTGTCATCGCAATACGATCACTGCAACTGGAATTGGCTTCCTGAGTAATTGCCAGATAATTCCTGGCCTCATCAATCCGGTCTTCGCTGAGTAATAGGGTCATTTCGGTCAGCAGGTCTGTTATTCGCCCTCTCAGGTGACCGTCTTTGGCATCGACGGTTGCACTGAGTCTTTGCAGCCATGCGTTGAAGTGATTGACATTTTCATCCTCTGCGATCTTAGACCAGTTGTTTTGAATGTTTTTGCTGTCTATCGAGGACCATTCTTCAACATTCTTCACCAGTGACTGGGTCGCGGGTACCCGGATTTGTGAAAACTGACTTTCTGATTCTGATGTACTCAATTCTGATGTTATCGGATTGTCGTCGAGACCGAGTGTTGACAGTTGGGGCAGGTGTTCGGTATTCAGCGATGGTGGCAGGCTCTCCAGATCATTGCTGTGTAAGTAAACACTCTGGAGACTACTTAAGTTGCCAATGCTGTCAGGAATCCGGGTCAGTTGGTTGTAATTCAGGTTCAGCTCTTGCAGCTGGGGCATATCTCCAAACTCTGGCAGCGACTGAATGTTATTGCTGGGCATATGCAGCTCGATCAGATTTGGCAGATCCAGCATACTGGGTGGTACCTGATCGAACTGGCAGGCGCAGATCCACAATCCTTTCAACTGATCTCTGACAGCCGGGTGAGCGAACAAGTCCGGCATACCTCTGAGATCAGCGGAGTTTAGATTTAAACTGAGCCCATATTGGTCCCTTACCGACGATAGATGAATCATCAACTGAACCTGATCGGTGATATATTCTCTGATTCTGCGTTGAGATGATGATTGCGTTGCGTGTGTCCAGTCTTTCAGCTCATGTAATAACACGTTACTGTTGTTCGAGCCAGATGCTCGTTGAGTATTCGATCGGAGAGATACCTGGTCAGGTTCGCTAACCTCATTAGAGTTGCATCTGAAGCAGAATAATCGAGAAAAAAGCATAATTCCTCCGGGGCAGCCAAAGTTGGCAGACTTCGATCAGAATGGGAGTCATGCGTGCGGCTGCAGTAAATTACCGAAACAGTATGAAGCATAACCTGTTGTCTCTGCGCCATGCAGAGGTCAGAAGGGTTGGCTTTCTCCCTGTTTAATCGATGATGATTTTTAACCTGAATCCGTGACTCCATAGCGGCGCTGTGCGCAAGCCATTGATTCCTCTTTGCTTCCCAAAAATTGGGGTGAGCCTATGGGTGCACCTGCAATTTTTGAAAAATAAATAGAAATCAAGCTCTTACACCCTGCATCCACTTTGGAGTCACGGATTCAGGTTTAAATGTTCCTCGGATGCGTTCATCCGTGGTATTAGAATTAATGTAGTGGCAGAAAATTTGGGATAGTTCCGGGAAGAGTGAATGATCGGCTGGTGATTGAGTGTTTTGGCTTTGTAAAACAGCAGCGTTGCACAGACACCCACTTTAGAACGCACTGAACGATCCAGACACCCACTCTAAATCGGGTTTCGTTATTGGGCAGTTCGGTAAACGGCAGTGTCCATAATCCGTCTGCCTGCTGCAACAGCATTATATTAGCGTCTTCATTCAAAATTATGAGGGTACAGGCGGGTAATTTAATGGGCATGTCAGTCATGCTGTTTTCCTGTTGTCTTTATTTTCGCCAGCTCATGGAGTTAATGCCTGTGTAAGGATAACGGTAGTGGGTGTCTGGATAACTCTCAGTAATTTTTTCTGTAACTATTTAGAAGCAGGAAGAGCGTTTTACCTGAATCCGTGACTCCAGAGTGGATTCAGGTGGTAATCAGCCTGCAAAGGTGGTTTCGGTTCGCCGAACCGGCTGGGATGGCGGCACCGTTGAAAATGGAGATGCCGGACAATGTCCGGCTTTCAAAAACAGTACGCGACTAAGTTACTGTCTGGAGGTTACAGGGATAATTCCATCATTATCCAGGTTATTCTCCATCGCTTTATACTCAGCCTGCACATCCGCCTCTGGTTCACTACCTGCCAGAGTTGCAATAACAATGGCGGTCGTGCTCAAAATCACGCCCGGTACAATTTCGTACACATCAAACAGGCCACCACTGAACTGTTTCCACAGTACGACGGTAACGCCACCAACAACGATGCCGGCAAGTGCGCCATTGCGCGTCATGCGCTTCCAATACAAGGCCAGTAACAGGGCTGGACCAAAGGCCGCACCAAAACCCGCCCAGGCATAGGACACCAGGCCCAGAACAGTATTATCCGGAGACAGAGCAAGGGACAGTGCAATCAGGGAAATGATGATCACACCGATACGACCGACAAGAACAATCTGCGCTTGCGTCGCATTCTTATTAAACAAAGCTTTGTAGAAATCCTCGGCGAGGGCAGAAGAAGAAACCAGCAACTGGGAATCGGCTGTCGACATCACTGCAGCCAGAATTGCTGCCAACAAAATACCTGCAATCACTGGATGAAACAGTGCATTCGCCAGAACCATAAAGATCGTTTCGGCATCCTCGATCTGGCCACCCATGTTTGCGTTTACATACATCAAGCCGGCAAAGCCAACGAATAAGGCTCCAATCTGTGAGGTACCGGACCAGATCACTGCAATGCGACGTGCGGTTGGAATGTCTCGGTTAGAACGAATCGCAGCAAAACGCGCCAGGATATGCGGTTGACCAAAGTAACCAAGGCCCCAAGCCATCAGTGAGATAATTGTGATCCAACTCAGGGGTGAACCATCTGAGGTGGTGAACATGTTCAATAGTTCTGGATTGGTTGCTTTCATACTGGCGAAAACACCTACTTCGGTGTCACCACTGGTCAGCGCCACGATCGGAACGATCAGCAAAGCAGCGGCCATTAACAACCCCTGTACCAGGTCCGTCCATGACACAGCCAGAAAGCCGCCGAATAGCGTATAAGAAATCACACAGATGGTGCCAATGATCACCGCCCAAGTGTAGTTAAGGCCAAAAACAGTTTCGAACAGTTTACCACCTGCAACCAAGCCGGAGCTTGTATAGAACAGGAAGAACAGCAGGATAAAGAAAGCCGATATGGTTTGCAGCAGCTTACTATTGTCGCGGAATCGATTGGCAAAAAACTCCGGTAGAGTCAGGGAATCGTTCGAGACAATCGTATAGGTGCGCAACCGTTTTGCCATGAGCAGCCAGTTCAGCCAGAAGCCAACTAGCAGCCCTGCGCCCAACCAGATGGCTTCAAATCCAGAAAGATAGGCGTATCCGGGTAAACCTAACAGCAACCAGCCACTCATGTCTGAGGCACCGGCGCTCAGCGCGGCTGGCCACGGTCCTAATGAGCGGCCTCCCAAAAAATAGTCTGACGAACTGGTTGTGCGTTTGTAAGCGACATAACCAATGGCCAGCATTCCAACCAGATAAAGGATAAACGTCAGCGTGATTGCCAGGGAATTTTCAATCATGGTTTGTACTCTCTTTTCTTCTTATGATTTTAAGACCCGTTAACAGGCCAATTTTGAGAATCCAAAGTGCCGTAGCTGGGTACGACTCTTTGGATTCATCCGGCTTTATGACCGAAGTTTTATGCGTCAGATCGATTCTGACTCCAATGACAGTAATGTCGCGTTTCCGCCAACTGCCGTGGTATTGATGGTACGGGTTCGCTCCGTGGCAAACCGATACAAATAACGAGGACCGCCTGCTTTAGGGCCAGTACCGCTTAAGCCTTGTCCACCGAAGGGTTGCACGCCAACAACCGCACCAATCTGATCGCGATTGATATAGACGTTGCCAACATGTACACGCTCGTCAATGTATCGTGCTGTGGTTTCGTTGCGGGTATGAATGCCCAACGTCAGGCCATAGCCACTGTCATTAATCTGAGCGATGACATCATCAAGCTCGTTGGCCTGGTAGGTGATGACATGCAGGACTGGGCCAAAATGTTCTTCTTGCAGTTGCGACAGGTGCTGTATACGAAATGCGATTGGGGCAACAAAGGTGCCATGAGTGCATTCCTCTGGCATCGGGGTTTCATAAATCAGTGCGGCGTTAACGTGCATATCATCGATGTGTTCCTGAAGTTTTTTCTGGGCGGTTGCGTCAATCACCGGACCAATATCTGTTTCGTGCAGTGATGGATCGCCCATCGTCAGTTCCTGCATAGCGCCTTTCAATAAGGTCATCAGATTGTCCGCGATGTCCTGCTGAACAAAAAGCACGCGCAGGGCTGAGCAACGTTGCCCCGCACTGGTAAAAGCAGAATGAACCACATCTTTAATGACTTGCTCCGGCAACGCCGTTGAATCCACAATCATGGCATTCTGACCACCGGTTTCTGCAATCAGCGGCACAATCTCTCCTGGTTTTGCCGCCAGTGTCTGGTTTATCCGTTTAGCGGTGCCGGTTGAGCCGGTAAAGGCAACTCCCGCAATGCGCGAATCCGACGTAATAGCCTGGCCGATAACCGGCCCAACACCGGGCAACAGATGCAACACGTCTTTCGGAATACCAGCTTGGTGAAATAAACGAATGGCATGAGAAGCAATCAAGGTGGTTTGTTCGGCAGGTTTAGCAACGACGGTGTTTCCCGCCACCAGCGCAGCGGAAATCTGCCCGATAAAGATCGCTAAAGGGAAGTTCCACGGACTGATGCAGGCAAAAACACCACGGCCTTCAAGATAAAGTTCATTTGATTCACCCGTCGGCCCAGGCATCACCATCGGACCGGAAAAATGCTGTCGCGCCTGATCGGCATAGTAGCGACAGAAGTCGACCGCTTCGCGAACTTCATCGATACCGTCCTGAATGATTTTCCCGGCTTCGCGATGGCACATCGCGGTGAATAGCGGCAGGTCAGCTTCCATGAGATCGGCCATGGCATCAAGTGCGGCGGCACGCTCTGTTGCAGGTGTGCGATGCCACGATTCAAATGCCTGATGGGCGCTATCGATTGCCTGGGTCACATCGGCTTTCTCTGCCCAGCGAACAGAGCCCACCTGTTGGCGATGATCGTAGGGTGAGAGGATCGGTGTGGATTCCCGATCATCTGGTGTTTCGCCATTTACAATCAAACCGCCTTGCCATTGTTCGGACATTGATTGATTAACCTCCTGCTTAAACGGTGTCCATTGACTATCGATATCAATGTTGACGCCTTTTGAGTTTTTGCGACTATCGCCATAAATATTTTCTGGCAACGGAATCAGTGAATTACGCAAGCTGGTACGTTTTGTTAAGGTCTCAACAGGGTGCTGCACCAAATCTTCGATTGGTGTTCTCGCATCCACCAGCCGGTGTACAAAGGATGAGTTGGCGCCGTTTTCGAGCAGGCGCCGAACCAGATAAGGCAACAGATCTTTGTGTGCACCAACCGGAGCATAGATGCGGATCGGATTACTTTTTCCCAGCGCGGCCGTCTGTTCCTGCACTACGTTATAGAGTGCATCGCCCATACCATGCAGTCGCTGAAACTCGAAATCGCTATGTGTTGCACATTTCTGAATGCTGGCAGCGGTATGAGCATTGTGAGTGGCAAACTGCGGATAAAGGTTTCCTTTGGCAGCATCACTGAACAGGAACCGCGCGCACACGAGATAAGATAGATCGGTGGATTCTTTGCGGGTAAACACTGGGTATTCAGTGAGGCCTGCTTTCTGACACAGTTTAATTTCACTGTCCCAATAGGCGCCTTTCACCAAACGGATTGGAATGAGGTCACCCTGTTCGCGAGCCAATGCAGCCAGCCACACCAACACCGGCAGTGCTCGCTTCGAATAGGCCTGTACCACCAGACCAAAATTACCCCAGCCTTTGACACGATCATCGCGATAAAGCTGTTCAAATAATTCCAGTGACAGTTCCAGTCGATCCATCTCCTCGGCATCAATAGTAATACCTACCTGCTGTTCACGGGCTTCCGTTAACAGGCTCATTACGGTTTTGGCTAGCTCGGTCATCACCCGCTTGCGTTGGGCGACCTCATACCGGGGATGCAGTGCGCTGAGTTTGATCGATACCGAGGGTTGCTCGACGCCGCCTGAACCGGCGTCACGGTTTTGTGAACCAACAAATCGAATAGCCTGCAGATAATCCTGACGATAGCGCTCCGCATCATCACGGGTCAGTGCCGCTTCACCAAGCATATCAAATGAATAGGTGTACCCACCTTTGAGGTTCTTCTTCCCGTTTTTAAACGCTTCCTTGATGGTGCGACCCAGAACAAAATGTTTTCCCATAATGCCCATGGCGCGGTTCATGGCCTGACGAATAACCGGCTCACCAAGTCGTTTCACTAACCGGTTAATGACCGGTCCTGGTCGACCATCGATGCCGTTATCTAAGGTGACCACGCGACCGGTCAGCATCAGCCCCCAGGTGGCGGAATTAACGAGCACTGAATCGCTGTTTTTCAAATGTTTTTTCCAATCGGCAATGCCCAATCGGTCGCTGATCAAGGCTTCGGCAGTCGTATCGTCAGGAACCCGCATAAGTGCTTCGGCCAGGCACATCAATAATATGCCCTCCTGTGTATCCAGGCTGTATTCCAACAGCAGTGCGTCCACCATATGGATTGCATTGTCCGACGCCCGAACCTGAGCAATCAAAGACGTCGCTTGACTCGATATGTCGTCGTGTTGCGAGCGGCGGTCATCTTCCAGCTCCAGCAATGCGCTGACGTACTCGTCTTCCGGGATGGCATAGTTTGAGGTAATGGCACTTTTCAGGTCGGCGCTGGGCTGCACGGTGCGAGTCGTTTGAAACGCATCAGAAGGATGAAACATGGTTTTCTCTCCAGTCTGTGGGGGCGCGGCTCAGTATAGAAGATAGCCGCTTCAGATCCGGGCGCACATGGTTTATCGCCAGCGGATCATTATTCTTGTCATAGACTCACCACGTTAATGAAGGTTTGATGACCTGTATTGCAAAAAACACCAAGCTTAATAGCAAGTTTAAAAAGTTCTAATCTTATCCATGTCCATAATTGTGCCAAAGCTCCAACTCGTTCGTTAATCCAAATTTTTAGCAAACCGTTAACTCCGCACGTAGCCTGTCCGGAAACACCTCGTTTAAATTTGGCACTGCACCAGCCCGAATGAAAAGTCTCCTTTTAGTATGCGTGCACTGACACGACATCAGTGGCGAGTGTCACATGGATGTGCTTGAACGTCATACTAAAAGGAGACTTTTCATTTGGGCGAAACCGAAGCCTCCTTTCAGGACAGGCACTGGTTAGTGCCTGTCCTGAAAGGTGCTCTCTGAAAGGTGCTCTGAAAGGTGCTCTGAAAGGTGCTCTGAAAGGTGCTGCCATCCCAGCTGGTTGAGCCGGCGAACCGAAGCCACCTTTGCGGCTGATTGCCAATCTGGTTCCGGTAACCCTGGCATACGAAGCTGAAATCCGCACTGGCTACTGACTCAGTCTGTGGTTCATTATGCAGGTAGGACCGGCTTCACAGGGCAAAAAACAGATCAGATCAACCTGTCAAATTCATTGAGAAACGGTATTGGCGTAAAGAAGCGATCAATGCCGCCGTAACTGCCCGGGTGTAAGGTGGCGATGCTTGCGGAAGGCATTGCTCATGGCCGCCTGACTTGAAAAACCGCATTGCTCAGCGATCTGACTCAAGCTCTGACGACTGTCCAGAATCAGCGTCTGCGCCCGATCCAGCCGTCGTTGAAGTACATATCGATGCGGGGTTTCACCGAAGGCATCACGGAAGCAGACTTGAAAATGACTTGGGCTGAGATGCACCAAGGCGGCCAACTGATGAATACTGATACGTTCTTGGAGGTGGTCTTCAACGTACTGAGCCAAACGATCCTGATCCAAACGCCCCTGTGAGACGGACAAATCAGTTTTATCGGAGAGGCGATGATAGGCACTTAACAAAAGGGTCGCGCTGATATGTCGAGTGAGCTCTATATCGTCCGGGAATCGTTGCAGTTCTCGAACACCACTTTGTACCAACGCCGTCAGGTCCGGATCAAAGCGCAGATACCCGGCACGCTCGAATAGGGCGCTGACGACAGGCTCTGGCACATAGGTTGTGTCCAGCTCTGGGATGTCCAAAACCAGTACCCGGTTGTCTTCAAGCCCACAGAAATGATGTTCAAAACAAGACGGAACCAGACAGGCGCGTCGAACGTCGACAATATCGCCACGGCCTTCGACCTCAAACTCAGCTTGACCGGCAACACCGATCACAATCTGGTGAAAGGGGTGATGATGAGCCATGCCCTGTTGTGGCAAAC
The DNA here is from genome assembly GCA_037389025.1 of Reinekea sp. GTDB lineage: Bacteria > Pseudomonadota > Gammaproteobacteria > Pseudomonadales > Natronospirillaceae > Reinekea. Next base: position 8,225 of record JARRJP010000067.1, read on the forward strand.
ATATAAGTGAGGCATTGAATTCGGTCATAACCACTCCATCCGATCCGTTGTCTTCGGCCCAAACCCGCATACTAGCGGCAACCGCGATAGCTGGCAATACGTCTTATTGGTCCTGAATCCGTGACCTTAGAGCGGGTGTCAGCGCCTGGTTCCTGTATTTTGTTTGTTAAAAATTGCAGGTGCCCCCTGATTTATACCTGAATCCGTGACTCCATATAGCTAGCGGCGCAGTACGCAAGCCATTGATTCCTCTTTGCTTCCCAAAAATTGGGGTGAACCCATGGGTGCACCTGCAATTTTTGAAAAACAAATAGGAATCAAGCTCTTACACCCTGCCTCCACTTTGAAGTCACGGATTCAGGTTATGATCAGCAAAGAGGGATCTATGGCTTGCGTACCGCATCCACTGAAGACGTCCCGGATTCAGGTAATAACGCTGGTGCTGTTTTCTATACTGCCGTAGGGTATATGGCTTTGCTCAGTTTCTGGAAAGATGTAATGCACAAGGTTTTGATTCTGGTTGATGTTCAAAATGTCTATTACACAACCCGGCAGGCATTTGGCACGAACTTTGACTACAACAGGTTTTGGTCGGTAGCAACTGAAAATCGGCAGGTAGTCAAAGCCATTGCCTACGCCATTAATCGAGGCGATGAAAAACAAAAGCAATTCCAAAATATACTGCGCGCCATCGGGTTTGAGGTCAAATTAAAGCCTTTTATCCAGCGTGCCGATGGTTCCGCGAAAGGTGATTGGGATGTCGGTATTGCCATTGACGCACTGGAATATGCTGTCGATGTGGATGTGATTGTTTTTGTCACCGGTGATGGTGACTTTGATATTCTGGTTAACAAGCTGAGAAATGATCTGGGTAAAATCGTCGAAGTATATGGAGTTGCAAAACTGTCAGCCGCATCGTTGATAAATGCGGCGACAGAATTTATTCCGATCAATAAGGACCTGTTGTTGAAATGATGCTGATATAGCTTAGCAAGCGTATGTTGCTTGCGGCACAGCTCTGCGCCGGGATTAGGACCTATTCACCGCTACGAACCTGGAATATCGAACCCGGCAGCAAAGTTACTGTTATCAGTCTGGTTTTATTAACACCTGAATCCGAGACTCCATAGCGGCGCAGTGCGCAAGCCATTGATTCCTGGTTGCTTCCCAAAAATTGGGGTGAACCTAAGGGGGCACCTGCACAAGCTCTTACACCCTGCATCCACTCTGGAGTCACGGATTCAGGAAGTAATTTCTTCTTAGTGTCTATACTGATTTGTTCCATAAGCAGAGGCTTAGCAAATACCTGTTTGCGAGCAGACATATTGAACTACACTGATTGTGTTTAGTTCTAAGAGGAATGAATATGAAGAAGTTTCTTGTAACTTTTTTACTGGCAGCAATAGCAATTTTCTCATTTTCTGCGAGAGCGGATGATTCCAAAGTCATTGTCGTCGCCGCAGATGCTTGGCCGCCTTTTGTGGATCCTACAGTGCCTGGTAATGGTCTGGCGCTTGAGATCATCACTGCTGCTTATAAAACTCAAGGCTATGAAGTGCAGTACAAAGATATTCCATGGGCCAGAGCACTAGAGGGCGTTAAAAACGGTACTTATGATATTTTGCCTGATGCCTGGATGACTGAAGCTCGCAAGGCGGACTTTTTATTTAGCGAACCCTATGCTGCCAATGAGATTAATTTTATAACCCGAAAAGATGATCCATTCGAGTATACAGGTCTCAGTAGCCTAAAGGGTAAAACCATTGGCATTGTAATTGGCTACGGCTATAACAAAGAATTTATGAGCTCACCTGATTTCAAACGATCAGAAGTGCCTGACTTTCAGAAAAATATTAAAAAGTTGCTAATGAAACGGATTGACATGACTCTGGAAGACGAAATTGTTGCTAAACATCTTTTGTCACAGGAAGACCCTGCTGCACTTAGTCAGATCAAGTTTTCAGAAGGGTCTCTTTCCCATGAAGAACTTTATATCGCCGCAGGCTATAAAAACCCTCGTCATGAGGAAATTGTTTCGGCGTTTAACAAAGGGTTGGAGATAATAAAAGCCGATGGTAGGTTGGATAAAATCCTGAATAATAAATCGCTTGATGATTGATATCAGCCGGTGTTCGAACCTGCCTATCCGGGATGATCATCAAAGTACTCGGAAATCTGCTGTAACTAAGGTGTATAGGGAGCTTTAAATTATTAATGCCGAAGGCAATTTGTCACCCACCTTTGCTTATCGGATTTGAGAAAATTATCCATCAAATTTTGTTCGATTGTCCTTGGGCTACAGTATTACCTGAATCCGTGACTCCAAAGTGGATGCAGGGTGTAAGAGCTTGATTTCTATTTGTTTTTCAAAAATTGCAGGTGCACCCATAGGTTCACCCCAACATCCTCTCATCTATATCAAGAAATTTATTCTTAGTGTCTATACTGATTTACTCCATAAGCAGAGGTTTAGCAAATACCTGTTTGCTGACATATTGAACTACACTGATTGTGCTTAGTATTTAGATGAGTGAATATGAAGAAGTTTCTTGTAACTTTTTTACTGACAGCAACAGCAATTTTCTCATTTTCTGCGAGAGCGGATGATTCCAAAGTCATTGTTGCCGCCGCAGATGCTTGGCCGCCTTTTGTGGATCCTGCAGCGCCTGGCAATGGTCTGTCGCTTGAAATCATTACTGCTGCTTTTAAAACTCAAGGCTATGAAGTGCAGTACAAAGATATTCCATGGGTCAGAGCAGTAGATGGTGTTAAAAACGGTACTTATGATATTTTGCCTGATGCCTGGATGGCTGAAGCCCGCAAGGCAGACTTTTTATATAGCGAACCCTATGCTACCAATGAAATTAATTTTATAACCCGAAAAGATGACCCATTTGAGTATACAGGCCTCAGTAGTCTAAAGGGTAAAACCGTTGGTGTTATCAATGGTTTCGCCTATGACGAGGAATTTATGGGCTCATCTGAATTCGAACGATCTGGAGTGCCTGATTTTCAGAAAAATATTAAAAAGTTGCTCATCAAACGGATTGATATAACTCTGGAAGACAGAATTGTTGCTAAACATATTTTGACACAGGAAGACCCTGCTGCACTTAGTCAGATCAGGTTTTCAGAAAAGTCTCTTTCCCATGAAGAACTTTATATCGCCGCAGGTTATAAAAACCCTCGTCATGAGGAAATTATTTCGGCGTTTAACAAAGGGTTGGAGATAATAAAAGCCGATGGTAGGTTGGATAAAATCCTGAATAATCAATCGCTTGATAATTGATATCAGCAGGTATTTGAATCTGTCTATCCCGGGAATATCATAAAAGTGTTCGGAAATCTGCTGTAACTAAGTCCTCAATCCGTGACTTAATCGCGGCGCAGTGCGAAAGCCATTGATTCCTATTTGCTTCCCGGAAATTTCGATGAACCTATGGGTGTACCTGAAATTTTTGAAAAAAATAGAAATCAAGCACTTACACCCTGCATCCACCGAAGAAGTCACGGATTCAGGTAAATATTTATTGATCCGAAGCATTTGAAATTTCATGTTCATACAGGGAAATGCTGACGCCAGGTTTGACCTATTATTTTTTCACGACTATCTTTTATTGTCAGTACTTCAGGTTTTAGTCCTCTGGCCGCTATAGGTTAAAAGGTAATGAAAATGACTTCCGCTTTAATCCTTGTGGTGGATGATTGGATTGTATTTTGTGCCAGGATGGGGATTTTGAATCAAAAAGTATGGTTCAAGAAAGAGTCGGGCCGAACCTTTCAAGGTGGAGACAGTTGTGTTGTAGCAAGATAACAGCTTCTATGTGGAGTATTGAATGAAACGGCTGAAGAATGATTCGCTGATCTTTCAGATTACGATATGGGCGGTTTTAGCTATTGCGGTTTTTTCACTGGTCAGCGCAATCGTTGATTATCGTCTTAATGCCAAACTCTGGCGCGAGGCTCTCGAAGAGCAAACCTCACAGCTAAGCAACTTTATTACTCTGTCGTTGCCAGCTGCTCTTTGGAACTATGATCAGGAAACGATTGATGGTGTGCTGAATGCGATCGTAGAGAGCAACGTCATTGATGCTATATATATAGTTGAACTCGGTGATCAGTTTAAGCAGGGCGTGATGAAGCACGAGGGGAGCGATGTTCAGATCGCCGAGGAACTGCCAGATACGACTGGAATGCATAATCTGCCCCTCACTTATGTCGAAGCGGATAATGATGTCATCGCTAATGTGTTTATGAAGATGAACTACGATTATCTTGATCGTAAATTGGCTACGATGGTGAATATTGCCATCACCCGAACCTTTATCGTAGTCGCTATTTTAACCATTGTTATCTACATTCTGCTGAAACTCTTGGTCAGCAAGCCTATTTCTCAACTCAATTTTGCCATGCTCGATATCGCAACTGGCGAAGGCGATTTGACTAAGCGGCTTTCCATCCGTCAGAACAATGAAATCGGTGAGTTGGTGGACTACTTCAATCAGTTTATAAATAAATTGCAGGACTCTATGTCAGCCGTTGGTGAAGCTTCTATACAGGGGCAGGCGGTGGTCAAAGAAATGGAAGCTTCCTTTGCTATCAGCCGATCTCTTGTCTCAGAGCAGGGCAATGAAATTGAATCCATCGCGACTGCCATTACCGAAAGCAGCGCAGCGGCTCAGGAAATAGCATCGAGTGCGAAAACAACCTCCGCTGCTGCAGCGGAAGCGCATACCAGTGCCAGAAGTACGCAAGCGGCTATGGAAAGCACCGTCCAACTAATTCAGAGTCTTGATGAAACAATGGAAAAGACATCCGTTTCAATGGCAAACCTGCAGGCCGATGTCGATTCCATTACCGAGATTATGTCCGTTATTCATGGTATTGCTGAGCAGACAAATCTACTGGCACTGAATGCAGCTATTGAAGCTGCGCGAGCAGGTGAACAAGGCCGCGGTTTTGCTGTTGTCGCTGATGAAGTACGGTCTCTGGCGGCCAGAACTCAGGTCAGTACCAAAGAAATCAGCGCGAAAATCGACCGTCTGAAAGCAAGTACTTCAGAAGGAATGGAGTTGTTTAAACAGGGTAATGAATCCAGTAAGCAGGGTGTTGAACAGATTGAGCAGGCCAAGGCATCTCTCAACGTGGTATTTGATGCACTCGGTCAGATTAATGACATGTCTACTCATATTGCCAGTGCTGCAAACGAACAATCCTGTGTCAGTCAGGAATTGAGTGAGAATACTCAACGTTTGTCCGGCTTGTCTCAACAGGCCAATGAACAGGTAGATAAAGCCGGAGTGCTCAGTCAGGACGCATATCAACAGTCTGAGAAATTAGGCGAACAGTTGGCGGGTTTTAAATGGTAATCAGGCGGTAATATTATCTTGTATCCACTGAAGAAGTCACGGATTCGGGTATAAGTAACCTGAATCCGTGACTCCATAGCGGCGCAGTGCGCAAGCCATTGATTCCTATTCGCTTCCCAAAAATTGGGGTGAACCTATGGGTGCACCTGTAATTTTTGGAAAACAAATAGAAATCAAGCTCTTCCACCCTGCATCCACTCTGGAGTCACGGATTCAGGTAATAAAAGCGCTGGCACGGAAGGCTGATAAACCTTACAAAATGTAGTGACCCGTTATGATCTGTTTCAGATTGCTGAATACCTGGTGCAGTCTGACATGAAATGAGGAAGGGTTATGTTAATACGAACCAAATTAGTTATTCTTCTGGGTATTAGTGTTTTACTGCCTGTTATTCTGGTTTCATATTCTGTTGTCGATATTGAACGGAAAACCGCGGTGACAAAGTTCTCTGAAGAGGCAAACTCGCAAATTCGATTAACAGATGCATTGTTCAGCATGTACCTCAATGGTTTGAGAGAAGATACTCAGTTTTTTTCTCGGACACCTCAGATTCGTGCATTGAACCAGAGCGTTAGGGATTATATAAATTCCAACAATGAGCTGATGACGCCTATGCAGAACTCCAGGCAGGAAAAAGAGGCTTTTGAAATCATGTCTGTTTTTGGTGAGTCGCACAAGGATCTGGCTTATGTTTTTCTGGGGCTTGAAACCGGTGGCTTTATTCAGTGGCCAAGTACGGAAATGAGCCAGTATGACCCACGGAAAAGGCCATGGTATATCGAAGGTTTGAAGTCAACTGAGCCAGTATTAAGCAAACCCTATAAAGATTTCGCTACCGGTGCTCCGTTAATCGATTACGTGAATGCTTTTACCACTGATACCGGTTTGGATGGTGTCTTCAGTGTTGATGTGACCTTGGAGAAATTGGCTGAAATTGTAAACAGCATAAAATTTGGAGACGATGGATATGTCTTATTGAGTGACACTGATGGCACAATTCTGGCGAATCCAAAAAATACCGAGCTGAATTTTGAAAAGCTGTCTGAGGTTGATAGTGATCTAGCCAAACTTGGCAAGCTGAGAATGGGTACAGATACTGTACGAATTGACGGTCAGGATTGGTTTGTACATGCCTATGAATCTGCAGAGCTGGGCTGGATATTTTATGGGTTGATTCCCAAAGATGAAGTTTTTGCCCAGCTTTATCAATTGATGACCATGATTATTGTTATCAGTGCAGTGTCCGTTGCAATATTCATCTCAATGGGGTACTGGTTGATAGGCCGGTTTACTGCACCGCTGGATACAATCAATGAAAGCCTGCAATCCATTGCTGATGGTGATGGCGATCTGACTTCTGAAATTCATCTTGATACAAAGGATGAAACAGCACATCTGGCCTCGTCATTTAACCGTTTCCTGGCTAGTATTCGTGGGTTGGTTCAGAATATTCAGCGTTCAGGCAGCGGTGTGGACAATCATGCTGACGAGCTGCAATCGCATGCCGGCAAGTTGTCCGAATTGGTTTACAGTCAGTCAGAAGCGATTGATTTAATTTCAACTGCTTTTGAAGAAATGGTTGCTACTGCCAATGAGGTTTCCAGGAATTGTTCCGAGGCGGCGGTCGCTACTAATGACAGCCAGAAAGAAGTCGAACAAGGCCAGACAGCATTGTCAAAAACGTTGAATTCCGTTAGTCATTTATCTGAATTATTGGCTGATGCCAATGAAGACATGAATCGATTGAACAGTGAGTCTACAAATATCGAGAGTATTTTGGACACGATTCGAGGTATCGCGGAACAGACCAATTTATTGGCGCTGAACGCAGCAATTGAAGCAGCCCGAGCGGGGGAGCAGGGTCGGGGTTTTGCTGTTGTTGCCGATGAGGTTCGTACTCTGGCGAGTCGTACTGCTGATTCCACTGAGGAAATATCCTCCTTGCTGAATGGCTTGCGGCAACTGGTTTCCACCATGACAGAAAAAACTGCTGAAAGCCTGAAAAATGTTGATGAGTCCAAATCTCTGGCACAGGAGCTGAATGAAAACCTTGACAGCGTTTTTCGTAGTACAAATTCGATTCGTGACATGATGACGCAGATTGCGGCCAGTGCTGAAGAACAGCACCAGGTGGCCGAACATATTAATCAGAATATTGTTTCGGTTAAAAACAGCTCTTCAGAAACTTCAGAAGTATCATCGAAAACAAATAACATGTCTGACGAACTGAAAACATTATCGTCAGATCTGACCATGCAGGTCAGTAAGTTTAAGGTTTAACCTGAATCCGTGACTCCATAGCGGCGCAGTGCACAAGCCATCGATTCCTTTTTGCTTCACAAAATCGGGGTGAACCTATGGATGCACCTGCAATTTTTGAAAAACAAATAGAAATCAAGTTCTTACACTCTGCATCCACTGAAGGAGTCATGGATTCAGGTAAAACCTGTATTAACAAAGCCCTCTGACATCGGCTGGTGAGGGTTGCCAAAACGAGAATAGGGTTTTGGGTTGATTCGGATGGTCTTGAGTTTTTTTCTGTTTACTGAGCACATTGAATGCGCTTTTTCGCTGAAGTGTAATCGGACTGTTCAGGTATCTCAGTTATCTGGATACAAGCCGGGTTAAGGTCAACATAGGCTAAGCAGGCGACCAGAGCCTGATCATCCAACAATCCATCCAAAAGTCCATTCAACAGTCCATCCAGCAATGCCTGAGATTTGCAGCGGCATTTCCCGGAAATGTCCAGTACATTGATCTTTCCGATTGGCTTCTTTCATCAACTTATAAAATTGCTAAGGTAGGTTGCCCTGTAAGCCTCACACGCACCAAAATTTTTCGAGTTTTGAAACTTTCGATAATAAGTTTTCACATATTTATTATGTGCAGTTTTTGGAGAAATTGGATGAGTGATGCGAACTCGTCTTTTTTACTATGGAGCGTGAACAAAATAATTTCCTGATTTTGTTTGTTCTACTAGTGTAGTGTCTTGAAGAAAACCTGTATTAAGAAAGCCCCTCCAGAAGTTCACCGCGAGGCGCAGCTCGAAGGTAATTATCCCTCCCTTGTCAAGAGCTGGAACGAAACGGTGAACTTCTGGAGGGTTTTTCGAAGAGTGGGCCGCCGTTTTTGTGAATAATACCAATGCCGCAACGTTAAACCGACGGATCATCTTAATATGCATTTTATTTGACCTGAATCCGTGACTCCAAAGTGGATGCAGGGTGTAAGAGCGCGATTTCTATTTGCTTTTCAAAAATTGCAGGTGCACCCATAGGTTCCCCCTGATTTTTGGGAAACAAAGAGGAATCAATGGCTTGCGCACTGCGCCGCTATGGAGTCACGGATTCAGGTAAGAGTTTTGAGAAAAGTCAACTGGGGATTCAGATATTACTTATTTTTCTAGTGCCGAGGTATTTACCTAGTGTCGATTTAGTCTGCCAGAAGATGGTGGAACTTGTAGATTGGAATGAGAAGTTTTTGACTAGAACCTGAATCCGTGACTCCTTCAGTGGATGCAGAGTGTAAGAGCTTGATTTCTATTTGTTTTTCAAAAATTGCAGGTGCACCCATAGGTCCACCCCAATTTTTCGGAAGCAAAGAGGAATCAATGGCTTGCGCACTGCGCCGCTATGGAGTCACGGATTCAGGTAGAATTAAGTTGTAAGAGGATAGTTTAATGCCAATTGAAAATGTATCACCGGACTATGGTCGAGCTCGGATTGCTCTAGAAACTTCACGACAGACAGAACATATCAGTCAGCGTGGTGAAATTAAAGGCAGGACAATTGAGGTTAATACTCCTGAACGTCATTCTAATCGTATTCCTTCTGGAAGCTTTCAGAGCATGAAGAAGGCATTGGTGAATAGGTTGAAGAGTCTTAATTGTTTTTCTCCTTCAACTTTAGATGATTCTCCACGACGACCAAGCGTTTCTCCGCACCGGCCAGGCGTTTCTCCACACCGGCCAGGTGTTTCTCCAGCAAGACAACAACCGGATCGGTTTTCTGCAAGCACCAGTAGAACTAGTGGATCTACAAGCACCAGTAGCGTTGATCAGGCAGGTGCTAGAATACTTGAAGAAATGGTAGCTCTTGCCAAAGAGGTATCTAAAAAAGCACGCAATGGCGGAATAACTAAAAGAGATATAAACTCGGCCATAAGAACCAATAAACCGAAGGATGCTCGGCCGGTGTCTCGATTAGAGCAGGGGATACTAGAGGAAACCTATAAAAAGTTGGATAATGGGAGCGGACCGGTGAGGTTTAACCTTGCTACAAACGATCTTGCAAGTGCAGGTGCGTTGGCCAAAAACCCGAAGTATCCGGGTGTACTTGAGAAAAACGCTGTCGTAATACGTAACGTTCACAATAAGCAGTCCTATAAAATCCAGGAAGATAACGCTCGTCTCACACTAAGTGTTGAGCCTTCAAAAGTTCATTCGCTATTGCCTAAATTGGCCAGAATAGTTAAAAATGATCCCAGTGTGATAGCAAAAGTTATGGCGCCGGCAAGACCACAGGCAGAGTCTGTCGTTATCTATTTGCCGGCAGATTTTGAAAAGGCCAGGCAAATTGCTAACGATCTGAGTAACAGCTTTGAGGGTGTTATGTATGATCATATAATAACCGGTATGCATCCTGTGAATAAAGGAATTGGCTATTCTGAGAATTCTAAAATTGATAACACTGAACATGGGGCTTGTGGGAGCCATGCTAACCGTATAGGTATTGTTATGATGGAAGCGTTCAGTGATCAATCAAAAGGCGCTTTCAGCAATAAACTGAAAAAGGCACTATTCAATCATGGATACAACCCCGACGCTCCGGCGTTTTTATTAAAGAAAACCTGAATCCGTGCTGTCGCTGCAGTGGTAACTTCCCTCCGGCACCTTATATTTGGTGCCTGTATCGGGATTCGGCCAGTCGTTCTTTCTTCAACTCTTTATTACGCTGGGATTAACATTCGTAATGGGCTGATGCCCCGCTTACTCAGACATCCCGCATACTCCACTGCTTTATGCAAGTACCCACCATAAAACGCTTCTTAAAATAGGTGTCTGTCTAACTGTGCTGTGCGACTTCACCTGTACCAAAACGTTTCGAGTTTTGAAACTTACGACAATAAGTTTCCACATAACTATTATGTGCAGTTTCTAAAGAAAGCGAATAGGCAATGTGAATTCATGTTTCTACTGTAGAGCGTGAACGAAATAACTTCCTAATTTTTGTTCTACTGGAATATTTTTATTCTAATACCTAAGAGTTTTGAGAAAACGCAAGTGGCGATCCACTAAGTCAAATTTCTGAAAGTGCAAAGGGGTAGGTTAGAAGGAGTAGTATAGTGAGTGATTTTTTTATTGATAAGCTGATTGAAACTGTGTATGAGAAAACAGGGTTGCAGCAGAATCCTGAGACTACAGAAGAGGGGCATGAATTTATAATAGATGGGAAGCATCCCATATTAATGAGCTATGATGACGAAGCAGAGCATCTACTACTGACAAGTGTGATTGATATCGATGTTGTACCCGTCACCGAGCAATCTGAGTTCTATCAGTACTTACTTCGCGCAGCATTGAACCCGCTGCAGAACAATGGCCCAGGCGTTGGCATAGAGGATGAATCCGGTAAGTGCATTACTTATATTCTAGTGGAGAGGCATTTACTTAATGTTGATTTGGTCTGCCAGAAGATGGTGGAACTTATCGATTGGAATGAGAAGCTTTTGTCTAGAAGTGAGTTGTAGGAGGACTTAATGCACAATATAAATGTACCGCCGGAGTATAGACGAGCGCAGGCAGCGCTAAATGCTTCTCAACAAACTGAGGATGCCAATCAGCCTGGTGAAATTACAGGCAGAACAATCGAGGTTAATACTCCCGGACGTCATTCTAATCGTATTTCTGCTGGGAGCTTTCAAGGCATGAGGAAGGCAGTGGAGAGTAGGTTTAAGAACCTTTGTCGTTTTTCTCCTTCGGCTTCAGGTGATTCTCCACAACAGTCGGGTGTTTCTCCAGTAAGACAACAACATCCGGAATGGTTTGCTGCAGGCACTAGTAGAGCCAGTGGATCTGCTAGTGCCAGTAGCGCTGATCAAACAGGTATCAATGTATTTGACGAAATGGTGACTTTTGCCAAAGAGTTATCTGGGAAAACCAAAAAAAGTCATATAACGAGAAAGCATATAGAATCGGCCATAAGAGCCCGTAAACCGAAGGATTCTCAGCCGGCGTCTCGACAAGAGCAAGATGTACTAGCGCGAATGTATGCACGTTTGGATACTGGCGAAGGACCGGTGAAGTTTCACCTCACCTCAAACATGCTCTTGAGAGCAGGTAATGTGGCCCGAAGCCCACAGTATAAGCAAGCACTAGAGAACGACAGTGTTATGATACTTAACAGTCACAATAGGAACCCCATTGATAATGAGGGAGATAACGCTCGTCTTACTCTAAGTGTTCAACCTTCAAAAGTTTATTCGCTATTGCCTCGGTTGGCCGAGATAATTAAAAATGATCCAAGTGTATTAGCAAAAGTTTTGCCGATAGTAAAACCACAGACAGAGTCTGTCGTTATCTATTTACCGGCAGATTTTGAAAAGGCTCAGCAAATTGCTACTACTTTGAATAACCAGTTTGAGGGTGTCATGAATGATCATATAACAATCGGTATGCACCCCGTGAATAAAGGAATTGGTTATTCTGAGAATTCTGAAATTGATAACACAGAACATAGGGCTAGCGGGAGTCATGCTCGTCGTATGGCTATTGTTATGCTGGAAGCGTTCAATAATAAATCAATGGGGTCTAGCAAAAAGAAATTGAAAGCGGCACTGGTAAATCACGGATACAACCCCGATGCTCCGGCGTTTTTATTAAAGAAAACCTGAATCCGTGTTTGTTACTGCAACGATAAACTTCCCTCTGGCACCCTGTATTTGGTGCCTGCTTCGGGATTTGGCAGTAGCTATTCTTTCAGCTCTATTACGCCTTATTACGCCGGGATTAACATTACCTGAATCCGTGACTCCATAGCGGCGCAGTGCGCAAGCCATTGATTCCTCTTTGCTTCCCAGAAATTGGGGTGAACCTGTGGGTGCACCTGTAATTTTTGAAAAACAAATAGAAATCAAGCACTTACACCCTGCATCCACTGACGAAGTCACGGATTCAGGATACAGTAAACATCTGCATTAAACCTGATGCTTCCTTGATTTTGTCACAATGAACCCTGGATGCTAAAGGGTTAATATATGCCTAATTCCTTTTGAAGTGCCTGCCTCAACTGACAAAAGACAGGCATCTTCATCGCATATAAATCAGTTATGACTCAGCCATCGTTGAAAAAGACAGGTGAAATCCAGGAAAGCGCAGGCGGTTTGTTTTTCAATTTCAAAATAGGTCAGCACATTTTCCATAACCTGATGACGATTTTTGACGGGATACAATGTTTCAAAAGGCACTGACATGTAAACCAGTTGCCCCGGAATATTTCCGTCGCCAAAAAAGCCCTGGTATTGCACACAGGCTCCGCCTGTTTCTGCTGCGTCGTATCCCTCAAAAGTCATGCAGTATTCTGCGCCGTTAACCGGTTGTATACCATCAGGAGATGCGACGTTATAACTGCCGTGAGAGCCGTCATCAAACGACACCTTCTCAATGGATTCGAATAAACTGCCAGTCGATCCATTCAGAATATTCCCATCCACTCGGTCTTGAATATATATCGTTTTCAGGTAGTCCGCATAAAATGCATTATCGATTTCATTGCCTTTAGCCGAAAGGTCAAAGCCAATCTCAGACCCGGAAACGAATAATTTTCCGCCTTGCTCCAGAAAGTCTGATATTTGTGCCTGCTCAAGCAGGTTAAACGAATCAAACTGGTTGTTCTCTCGTCCAGCTAACCAAATGACGGCAGCATAATCACGTAGGTCAATACGTTGCCATTCAATGGCCTTTTGATCTACTGATTCAAATGCAACACCGTAGTTTAATAGAGCCTCGGTCAGGTGGATTACGGCTGTCGGTTTATCTTCCTGTTGAGTAGCCCCGTCTACAATTAAAACCGGCGCTTGTTGAAGAAGACTGTGGGTTGCGGAAAGCGGTTTGGTTGTCTTGCTTTCTCCATACTCATTTACCGCGGATACTTTAAAATAGAAAGGTTGTTCCAAGGGGAAAATGAGCGGAAACAAAAACGACGCTGATGAGGAAATATGAACCAGATAAAAAGTCTGGCCGTCCAAACTCAGGTAGTATTTGTACTTTATGGCGTCTTCAGAAGAATCTATAGATACTTCAATGCCATCAACAGTATCATGGACACGCAATGCTTCAGGCATTACTGGTGGCACTGCTGATCCAAACCGATCTTTAAACGTTTCTTTGAGTTCACGACGATCCCCGTCGTAGGTAAGCGCCCAGATCGCAACACCCTGAAGGTTTTTATCACGAACCAGATCCAATTTTGTCTCCAGACTCTCGGCATCATTATACCAGCCTTGATGCCACTGCCCGTCTTTGGAATTGACCCATTTGTACCACGGCGTTTGTGATTCAGTATCCCAAAGCCGCCCATGATACACACCATTAATATAGGCATCGTGGTAGAAGATAGACGTCGCCCGGCCTGCCGTTGGTGACTCAAGCTGATCATCCTGTGTTTTCCATTCCAAGCCATAATAGGGCACACTCAGAATTAATTTATCCACATTGCCCGCTGTTTTACTGACATAATCGTCAACTGTGCGCGTTACATTATGGTTTCCCCAGCGAGTACCTGTTAGCGGTGCTCCCGGCCCAGCAGTAGGTGACGTACTCCAGTGAAAGTCATACCCTTGCATGATCAGGCCATCCGTCACCTGAGCCAGGGCGCTATAATCAAAGACTTTGCGCCAGTCCACTGCAGGGGTAAACATCGTGACCTCTGAGCCTGGTATTTCGGTGTGAAAACGATCAGCCAATTCCGTCATAAAGGTTACCAGATCAGCTTTCTCATTGTCGCTATTCGGAACGCCTTCAAAGTCAATTGACACACCGTCTGCATGAGCCGACTGTACCGCAGACAGCAGATTGCCGATCAAACGCGAACGATTTTCTTCGGATGACAGTAATTTAGTAATTTCCTTAGCGTTAAACAATACAACCGCCGGGACAACCCGGACACCACGCCTATGAGCATGATTAATCAATTCTGTTGCTGGCCAGTTATGAGCGTTGGTAATTTCACCGCTCCCGTTAATATCCAGGCCAAAATAAGCAATGGTCGTCAGAAGATCATAATTTAATTCCGGATAATATTTGTAGCCCCAGTATGGAAGATAACCAAAAATTGTTTTATCGGGTGCGGTCTGTTTTGGTATAAGGTCAATGGGTTCTACTTCTGGCGCATTTGTTTTTGATGAGAGTTTGGGCGCGACCAAATCGGAAGACTGCGCCTCTTTATGAGCCTCCCACTCTAATTGGTGCACACTCTCTATACTAACCTGACCTAAACCTAACGGCATCTCCGTTTCTGAAATTTCCTGAGAAAAAACATTCATTGGCACCAGTGAGGTGGCCCCAAAAAGAGTTATTAGAGTTATTAATGATACTTTCTTCACTAACGTAGCCTCCAGTGTATTAAAAAGTTTGAAAAGCCACCTCACGGTTTAATCACTTAAACCTGAATTCGAGACTCCATCGCGGCGCAGTGCGTAAGCCATTAATTCCTCTTTGCTTCCCTTAAATTGAGGTGGACCTATGGGTGCACCTGAAATTTTTGAAAAAAACAAATAGAAATTAAGCTCTTACACCCTGCATCCACTGAAGAAGTCACAGATTCAGGTTAAAGAGAATCAGAGAAATCGCTGAACTAAAGCAAAGCTTCTTCGCATGTAACCTGGGTGAAACTGAGTTGATAACCTAACGGCATATATAGGTCTGCCCACACGGTAGATTTTCAATATTGGATTGTCAATCAGATGGATTTTTCCATGCGTTTGTTTTGACTTCGTTCACACCGCAATGCATCCGAAGGGCTTTTTGTCGAAAAATTACTACATATTATTTTTCGGTGAAATTTTAACCTGAATCCGTGACTCCATAGCGGCGCAGAGTGCAAGCCATTGATTTCTCTTTGCTTCCCAAAAATTGGGGTGGACCTATGGGTGCACCTGCAATTTTTGAAAAACAAATAGAAATCAAACTCTTGTACTTTGCATCCACTTTGGAGTCACGGATTCAGGTAAATGGCAAAGCCTTATATTTGGATAAAGTCGAAACGCCGATACTTCAAATTCTTATAGCTGGATCCATGATCCGGTGCGTTAGCACTGCGATTGTCAGCGATAAAAA
>JARRJP010000068.1:0-12228 GCA_037389025.1 Reinekea sp.
GGGGGACGATTCCTATCCTGGACTTGAGTCTGGCGACAGGTAATCAGCCGATCGAAAACGTTCAGGACAAATTTGTCATCATTACGGAATACAACATCAGGGTTCAGGGCTTTCTGGTCACAGGTGTTGAACGCATTATCAACATGAACTGGGAAGATATTCAGCCGCCACCGAAAGGGACGGGTCATGAACACTATCTGACGGCGGTAACCAAATATCAGGATCAATTGGTCGAGATCATTGATGTGGAGAAAATTCTCGCTGAAGTTTCACCGCTTGATGAAGAGATGTCTGAAGAGTTGATTACCGAAGAAGTCTCGAAGAAGGCTGCTGATGTTGAAATTATGATTGCAGACGATTCAAAAATTGCCCGTAAACAAATTACCAAAGTGCTGGAGAAAATTGGTTTTAAAGTGGCGGCCTTTAACGATGGTAAGGAGGCCTATGATCATCTGCTCTCGCTGGTAGAGCAGGGGGTTCACCCGGCTGAGCGTTATCCGATTCTTATTTCTGATATCGAAATGCCAGAAATGGATGGCTACACACTGACAGCAGAAATACGTCAGAACACTAAATTAAACGATATGTTTGTTGTGCTACATACCTCTTTGAGTGGTGTGTTTAACAAGGCTATGGTGAGTAAAGTCGGAGCAGATGATTTTCTGGCGAAATTCCAGCCGGATATGTTGGGTCAATTGGTGATTGAGCGGCTAAGCAGTCTGGGGATTGACCTTCCAATATCTTAGCCCGAGAATTTCTTACATCTGAATCCGTGACTTCTTCGCTGGATTCAGGGGGTAAGAGCTTGATTTCTATTTGTTTTTAAAAATTGCAGGTGCACCCATAGGTTCATCCCAATTTTTGGAAAGCAAAGAGGAATCAATGGCTTGTGCACTGCGCCGCTATGAAGTCACGGATTCAGGTTACAGACTCGAAAGGCGATAGTAGAGTGTCAGCGGAGGCAGTTTAACGCTACACCAGAATTGGAATACAGCGATATTTTGAGCGGTATGGTGAAGTTTCCGGGTTAGGACCTATTAATACTAACACCTATTAATACTAACTTCGTCGAATAAACAAATACACTGCTGAGCAGTTATTTTTTTCTGTACAGTGGACTTTTATTGATGCGTATAGGATCTTTTCGTGCATGACTGACGTCATAGCTGGCTACGAGGAGTTTTGCGACTTTCTCGAAAAACATAGCGGTATTAGCCTGGGGAACAGTAAGCAATATTTGGTTTCCAGTCGTTTACGTCGTTTAATGGCTGATAATGGAATTAAAGATTTACGTGATCTGATTAGCCGTATTCAATTGATGTCGAATTCAAAGCTGAAATCTGAAGTTATTGATGCGATGACAACAAATGAAACTCTGTGGTTTCGTGATACTCATCCATTTCGTATTCTTGAAGAAATCCTTTTGCCTGAATTTTTTAAGCAACGCAACATGAAACCATTGCGCATCTGGTCTGCTGCCTGTTCGACTGGGCAGGAACCTTATTCCATGTCGATGGTTATTAATGATTACAAAGAACGCAACAGAGTGTTTTCATCTGGCGAACGGATCGTTGCTACCGATATTTCACCCACTGCGTTACAGCAGGCAAAATCGGGTGAGTATGCTTCGCTGGCGATTGGGCGAGGGCTTGATCCAGCCAGGTTAAGGAAACACTTTAGTCAGATGCCGGATGGTCGTTTTAAGGTACAGCCAAAAATTGCGCAATTAATTGAATTCAGGCATCTGAATTTGCAGGACAGCTACGCAATGCTGGGTAAGTTTGATATTGTTTTTTGTCGCAATGTGCTGATTTATTTTACTGCCGATTTTAAAAGGGACATTCTGAGCCGGATTCATGGTACGTTGAACCCGGGTGGTTATTTAATGGTTGGTGCATCCGAAGCTGTGAACGGGCTTGCGGATCTTTATGAAATGGTCCATTGCCGTCCAGGTATTATTTATCGCAAGAAGTAGTATATTGCCTGAATTCGTAACTCCATAGCGGCGCAGTGCGCAAGCCATTGATTCCTTTGCTTGCCAAAAATTGGGGTGAACCTATGGGTGTACCTGCAATTTTTGAAAAACAAATAGAAATCAAGCTCTTGCACTCTGCATCCACTGAAGGAGTCACGGATTCAGGTGGTACGTATGAAATTAAGAGTGTTTTGGATTTCAGGAGAAGGCATGAAACAGTCAGAAACTTTATCGTTCCGATTGGCGGTTCAGCTAATTACTGTCATCACGATTGTCACAATATTCACTTCGTTTTTTGTTTTTCGTGAAGTCAAAAAAGATTCCGAAGAGATATTTGAAATGTCGTTGTCTGGTTTGATATCTAGTATTCATAAAATGATTACCGTATATAACTCTGAACTTCAATTTGAGTCGGAACGTTTATCTGAAACTTTCAAAGAATTGTTTCCTGGTTCGTTTTCACTTAACCAAGCCATAACCGAACGAGTTGGAAACCAGACCGTTCCGGTAATTATGAATAATGGACAGCCAATTTCTGAAAATTATGACCAGGTTGACCGTTTTTCCAGGGCGACAGGTGGTAATGCCACTATTTTTGTGCGTAGCGGGAATGATTTTGTGCGTGTGGTGACATCAGTGAAAAAGCAGGATAACAGTCGTGCTATCGGTACTACGTTGAGTCACGATTCGCCGGCTTATACGACCAATATGAATGGCGAGGCTTTTTTCGGTAAGGTAACGCTTTTTGGTCGGCCTTTCGTGACCAGTTATATTCCAATAAAAAATAACTCAGGCGAGGTTATCGGCATTCGTTATATTGGACTTGGTTTCGCTGATACTTTGAAATCCATGCGTGATGGCCTCGCTACAGAGGTGATAGGCAAAAAGGGTTTTATGAGTATTATCGATATTACACCCGGAAAATCTGAAGGTACGCTATTGATCCATCCTTCTCGGGAAGGAAAGAAATTATCTGCCTTGGGTGGCGATGCTTCCCGTTTAATGGATGCAATGCAGAATTCTGCATCAGGGCAATTGATTGTTACAGGTATTAATGGTTTCAGTGACGGCAATTGGTTAATTACCTGGCAACGAGTTGACGAATTTGACTGGATAATTTTCGGCGCTATTCCTGAAGCCGAGGTATTTGCATCGGCCAATTCCATGTTGATTGATATGATCATTTCCGGGCTTGTGATTGTTGTGCTGATGATCATTGTTATTTCATACCTGATCCGCAGGCAGGTTGCATTGCCGCTATCTGAAACCGTTAGCAGTATAGCGGTATTGGCATCTGGAGATTACACACAACCTATTTCTCGCACCCGAAGCGGTGAGATCGGTGCTGTGCAGACGGCATTGTGCGAAATGCAGCAGGCTGTCGGGAAAATGCTATCAGAAGTTGAACAGATTTCTTATGGCTTGATGACTGAATCAGAACAGTTGACTGCTTCCAGCAATCAGGTTGCGCAAAGTTCAAGAGAGCAGACGGAGTCTGCGTCCTCCATGGCGGCGACTATTGAGCAGTTAACCGTTAGCATTGATCAATTGTCCGGCCATGCCAGTGAAGCGAATGAAATTTCTGATCAGGCGAACCAACAGGCGTTGGAAGGCAGTGAGGTTATCACCCGTGCTGATCAGCAGATGCAGGACATTGCCAGGTCGGTTAATGAAGCGGCAAGCAAGATTGAGCAATTGGGACAATTGTCCGAAGAAGTCACCTCCATTATTCAAGTGATTGAAACAATTGCCGAGCAGACCAATCTGCTGGCATTAAATGCCGCGATTGAAGCCGCACGAGCGGGTGAACAGGGGCGTGGTTTTGCCGTGGTTGCTGATGAAGTACGTAGCCTTGCCAGCCGGACAACAGAGTCCGCGCATGAAATTACTTCAATGATTGAGAAGATGCGTACCAATACCAAACAGTCCGTCACGATGATGGAGCAGAACCAGACCGATGTTGCCAAGGTTGCATCACTTGCCAACGAAGCCGGTAAGGCAATCGAAAATATCGCACAGGGGTCACAACGTGTTGTGCAGGTATTTGGTGAAATCAGTAACGGTTTGAGCGAGCAGGCCGTGGCCAGTAATGAGGCAGCAAAAAATGTTGAACGCATTGTTGATATGACACATGTTAACAATGAAGCGATGAGTCAAGTGGCTCAATCCAGTGAACAATTGAAACAGCAAGCATTGGCATTACGGGATGGTTTGTCGAAATTTACCATTCCCTGAATCCGTGACTCCATAGCGGCGCAGTGCGCAAGCTTTTACACCCTGCCTCCACTCTGGAGTCACGGATTCAGGCATTAGCTGCAAATTGTTCTTTTTTTGTAAATGCGATCACAGGAGAGTTACCATTTTGGTATCCTAAGCGTTTATTTTACCTGAATCTGTGACTCCAGAGCGGATTCAGGTTCTATCGACTCGTAATACAAAAAAGGGATTATTCAGTGAATACACAGCATAACCTTATCCAAAATACCGAACTCACCGCCATTGCAACGGTCACCAAAGCCCGCAACGGTCAAGCCGTCACTCTTACCAGCCAGCAGGGTATGGTGGAAAGCGTAACCGGTCATGGCAGTCAAGTGCCTGTTCTTCACAAAGGGGATCAGGTACTGGTGGTACGCAATACGGGAGGTTGCTTCATTATTGATCGAATACGTAACGATAATGAACAGCCCTATATGGCCAACCATAACGGCCAGTTGATTTTTGAAAACCAGCAATTTATCGGGTTTAAAGTAAAAGACTGCTATATCCGCATGGAGGCCAATGGTGAACTGATCATTCACGCTGAAAATCTGCGCGCCGTGGCCGAGTTGGTGAATGAAATTCAAGGGAATTTAGTCAAACTCAACTAATTTAACCATCTAAGGACAGTTACATGACAACTGCACAGGATATCCTATCCATGCAGCGCATGTGGTCGGCTCTTGAGAGTCGCTATCGCAATCGTTGCCAGTACTTCTCCAAACACGTCTCTGTTGATCAACTAAAACGCATCGACGAACAACTGCATATTGCGCTTTATGCCCTGGCCACCGCCTGTCCGGGCACGGCATTGGCAGAGGCCAATATTCCAAAGCCAAGATTCACAAGGGCTGCATTTGTGTTTAGCCATACCGCCGTCAATGCCATAAGAGATAAGGGCGCAGGCTTTGCCGCCTATGCGGCCCTGCTGGCTGAGCAGGGTCGAGTGTTCGCATCCCCTGTGCTGCTTCAGGCCGTTATTGAGGCATTACTGTTTATACCCGCAGCAGTACAGAAAGAGTGTATCGAGCAGCTTGGTACGGCATTGAACCCTGAGCAAGCGCGGCTGCTTATGCAATGGCTTGGGTGCTACTTGCCCACCACCGTGCGGCGCCGTTTTCTTGCTGAAGAGGATGACCTGCTCAGTGCCATTGCCCAGGGCGCTAAGCATGAGCAGCTTCTGGCTCGCTTCGACGCGTTACTGGCGGTTCTGCCGCACGGAGCCGAACTGCTATGGCTGAGCCTCAGCGATTTGCCGCAGAGTGAGTTAGTCTCAATCCTCGAAAGCGACCCAGTGGTCGGTTTTAATCTGCTTGCTATCGTAGACGACGAACAGACGCTGGCACTGATCGTCGACGGCTTAAAACAACCCCAGACGAACCCATTGGCCTATCAGGCCTGGCTGTTACGCACAGGTCTTGTGTTGCCGCAAGTGTCACTGCTGCAAGACACCACTAACCCAGGCAAAACCGCCGGGCCACTGCTGGCCGATGCCGAAGTGGCCGCACAATGGCTGCAACAGATGCAACAACAGACACCCGAGCAGAAGCAACTATTGGCACAACAGCAGCAGCAACGGCTGCAACAGCGTGTCAGCCTATTGGATGACGGCCTCTGGCTGCGACAGGGTGGCCTTGCCAAAACAGGCCACCTGCTGCGCCTGCATCCGTATCAAAACCGACAGGGCTGGTGTAGCACCGTGGTTGACGACAATGATGATAAGGAAGCGAATAATGGACATTGAAAACCAAACCCCATGGGCGGCCGATGCCATGCCGATGTGGACGCAGAACCGCACAAGACAGCCAGTACTGGTAGTCAAAACCGGTTTTCGCTGGGATGAACAGGGTGAACTGCACCCGCTTAGCCAGAGTGATATCGTTCTGGAAAAAGCCGAGCGCTATTACAACGATGACCCGAGCAGCCATTCACTGCAGGCTGACCTTGACCTGGTGCCGTTCAAACAGGGTTTTGAACTGACCTTAACCGGTACAGCCCACTTTCCCAGACCCGTAGAAATGTTTGAAGTGGCGCTGCAATTGATTGACAGGCAGGAGCAGCCAAATTGGCAAAAGAGCCTGCGTATCATCGGGCCACATCACTGGCAACGAAATCTGCTGGGCTGGTTGCCGAGTAAAACCGAGCCGATTGCATCACTGCCGCTGCAATATGAGTATGCCTTTGGCGGGTCGCACCCGGATAGACCACAGAAGGCGAACCAGAAGAACCCGGCTGGCCTTGGGCACCATGTCACTGTTGGAGCGGCGTTACCGCAAATTCAGCAGCTTCCGCTGATCAACAAAAAACATAACAAACCCGAACCGGCCGGTTTTGGCCCATTACCCCGGCACTGGCAGCCAAGGCAAGTCAGGCAGCGCCAGGTCAACGCAGATGCCGCCATAGAGGGTTATTGCCCTTATCCGTTTATCGTCGATCCCCTTCTTTATAACTCCGCACCGAAGGATCAGCAATTCAGTGCCGCACCGAGCCCAGACTTACGCCTACGGCTGAAAAACCTTGATAAACAACAGCCAAATCAAACCGTAAACCTGCCGAACGCCAAGCCAGAGGCGGTACTGAGCAATGGGGATAAGGTTGAGCTGAACTGGGATACCCTGGTTATCGACAGCGATAACAAGCAATTATTTCAGCTATGGCGTGGCGTTGTGCCAATTGCCCTGCTCGATATTTACAGCGTTGATCTTACGCTTAACGATGCAACCCTGGCGGCACCAGAGGAGGCCGCACTATGAGCCTGACGCAATACCCCGCCCTCGGGCACCTGGCGCTGCAAAACTGCTATCCTTTAAGCGCCGCTGGCAGTGAGCTGACGCTGCTGTTTGCCGATACCTGCCTGTATCAACCCAATATCATCGAATCTGAGCAATTACTGAGCCAGTGCCGCGCCCCGGAACCATTGCCGGTGTTGATCGGCCCAGTCAGAGACATTGATGCAGCGACCGCAGAAGCCCGTTGTGTCCAACTGTTCAGCGAACTGTTGCAGGCACATCCGGCCTTAGTCAGTGAGGTCAGTGAGCACACACTACTGCTATGCCCTGAGTCAGCCAAACCTCTGCTTGCCAGCATCCCCATACCGGTCGGCTTTGGACAGATTCATTGGGCGCACCAACTAGAAGATGGCTTGCAGATTCTGGAGCAACTGCTGACCGAACAGCGTGACCAGATCAGCCACCTGAACTGGCTCAGTGTTGACAGCCTGCTTGACTATGAGGCTTATCAGGACTGTAACGCCGACTTCGCCACCGACCGTAACCCAGAAGGCGTGATTCCTGGCGAAGGCGCATGTTGTCTGCGTTTCAGTGTCGAGGCGCAGGCGCGTGGTTCGGTGCAGAGCGCGCTGGAGCCGTTTGCATTTGACGCCGAAACCGAACCGACCACCGCGCTGAATCTATTGCTCGGTGAGCAAGTGCCCACTCACCTGGTATCCAACCGCAGCAGCAACAGTAACGCGCAAATTGCTGAGTGGTATCGCATCCTGGGCAAGCCCGCGCCGGGCCTGGCTCACCTGAGTACCCGCCAGTCACTCGGTGATACCGGCCTGAATGAAACCGCCCTGGTGTTGGCACTGGCCCTAGCCAAGGCGGACTATGATCGCCAGGCACTGGCACCTTGCCTTATTTTTCAACAGTCTCAACGCCTGTACTGGCGTTGTTGTTTAGCCACCGATGCAACCCGACAAAGGAATGAACCATGAACAATCTTCTGATTAACGGCCGCAGTGCCGTCCATGCTGACTCTAATGGCACGCTGATGACCATCGATGTCTGTAAGACCCAATGCGGTAACTCAGTGATTCCAATTCCGTACACCAACATTGCCCAAAGTGCTGACGCGGATAAAACCGCCGCCAGCGTGCTGATTAACGGCCATCCCGTCTGCACCATAGATTCCATTTTCAGCAAAAGCAAAGGTGATGAACCAGGCAACCGCAAAGGTGTCAAATCCGGCAAGATCGGCGCGGAAGCCAGCTTTCTGACCGGTAGCCCGAACGTCCAGTTTGAAGGCGCACCGGCCGCGCGGGCGTTGGATATGATGGTCTCCAACGCCCAGAACACCCCGCCAGCGCCGCTGATGCAAGCCGTGGGCATGCCACCCTTGGCGAAAGCCGCCGCTCCGTTGGCGGCCTTGGCAGGCGAGGATGAGCCCCACCGCAGTGGTGTCGGCCAGGATGGAAACTTTAGTATCTTTCAAAGCGTTGATCTGATTGAAGAAGACGAAGCCTGACCCAAGGAACCAGCATGACAGACATAATCACCCGTGAACTGCTGACCGGTTCATCCACCACAGGCAATAAAGACCACTACCTGGTCATTGATGATTTACATGGCGACGGTAAAGACAAATACCGCCGATACCTGGCGACCAGCGCCACCTTCCCGGTCAGCGAACCACCTGAAGAGCACCCACTGCGCATTGCCACCGTCCGGTTTAATGCCGTTGTTGATCACAGCACCCGAGCCACCGCCAGCCTCACCAGCGGCTGGCTTTACCTCTTTGTCAACGGCAAACTGTGGCGCGAAATTCGCGTTCTTGGCCGTTACCAATACCAGGATGTCAACCTGGAACGCTACCTTGAGCAGCCGGAAGACGCCCGCCCGGCAGAATGTTCACCCCGCGATACCATCGTGGTGCCGGTCAGCCTGAGCGGTGAAGCCTTCACCTTGGAAGCCGCCCTCAGTAGCCAGCAATGGAGCTGGGCCCGTATTGAGGAGCTGGGCGGCTTTGAACTGAGCAAAGCGGATCGCCAGAGCGCCGCCGATAACAACGACCTGCGCACCCAGCGCTGTACCGTGCTGGATTACCTGCGACAGCAGAGCATCGACGAAGATGACCTGTTCGCCATTAACCCGCTGACCGTGCACAACTACGAGCTGCTGAATATCCCCCGCCAGGATCTGATCTTCAGCCTGCCGGACTGGCAGGCGATGGGCCACACCCTGCACGATGCGCATGATGATGTCATCGGTGCCATCACCCACCTGCAACAGGCACTGGCCTCGCCGCGCTATTATCTGGCGAGCCTGCCACCCGGCCCAGAGCAACAACAACAGGCCGAACAGGCGGCCAGGGCCTTGCCCTTGGCGATACTGACCGCCAACGAGGTTGGCTATGGTCAGGCCAAGCGTAATCTGCAAGACAGTACTCGTGCCTATTTCGACCATAGCCACTTCGACAAAGCGACCCAGGCACGGCTGCAGGCCGGTAGAGAACGCCTCAGTCTGCAAAACTGTATTGATACCCATCGCTTGGAAGAGGTACTGCACAGCCAAGAGTTTCTGGCGCTGCATAAAGAGAGCAATGTACTGAAAGACAAAATGATGGAGCTGTTACAGGAGCCACGTTTTGTCGCCATGATGCGTGACTACGCCACCCTGGGCAGCGACGAGCAAAGCGCCACCCGGATTAAGGGTCTGGTGGTCTTCGCCGAGATATTTGATGGCTTTAACCTGGATGTCTTCCGCCTGATAGAGCCGTATCTGGGGACGAGCGAACACCTCGGTTTCCAGAACAATAACAACCCGATCCTCGACATTATTCCCCGCCTGTTGAACCTGGAAGGCAAGCCGATTGATCTGTTCTTTATGGTGCTGGATTTCGAAAGGCTGTACCCACAACTCTATGCGGAATTTGTTGAAGGCGTGAAGTCCTATCAGGAACAGGCCAAAAAAGCCGAGGATATGAGCTTTGCTGCGCGTTACAACCCCGAAAACCGAGGCCTTACCGATGAACTGATCGAGCTGATTGGCGAAGACGAAGCCCAAAAACTGGTGCAAAGCCTGATGAAACTGTTTGCCGGGCTGATGGTGCTGGATGAAAGCGAATTGAGCCGTGTCGCCCGCACCGACACCCCCGCGAAGGTGGATGGGCATGTTGCTGGTGACGACGATTACGACAAGGTAATCCAGACCCAGAAACAAGAAATCAAGGATTTGGAAGCGCGTAAGACGGAGTTGGAAGGGAAGCAGAAGGCGCAACGGTTGGCTATTGATGAACAGAAAGAGAACATAAAGACTCTGAAAGAGGATTTAATAAAGTCCCGACAACAAAAAGCCGACCTCGAAACCCAATACCGCATTAGCGAACCGACCCGTGCCCAGATCGACGAACTGCAAAACCTGAAAGCCAACATTCGGATCGATGAATACGAACTAAAAAACCTGGAAACCACACTCAGAGGCAGCCAACGGCAGCATCAGCAAACCCAGGCACAACTAAACGATATTCAGCATAAGCTGACCATCACCAAACGAAAGACCACCGGCACACCGAGAGGGCACCGGCCAGACACCATGAGCGCCAGCCAGGTGGACAGCACGATTAAATCAAGCCAGAGCAAACTGGGCCTGGGCAGCCAAAGCCAGTTGAAGGTTGGGGAAATGAGCCACTTTGTCGGCGGCAGCCGGGTGGTGCGCGTCAAAGTGGATGTGGACGATCTGATTGACGGCAAACTGCCCCCACACCTGATCCCAACCAACCCCAAAGGCATTGAGCGCATGCAGGCACGGCGACGCAATGCCTTTAATCTGATCACCGAAGGCGGAGGCCCGGTGGTACAGGTCGATGCCCTGGGCGTGCGTTTTCCCGTACCGGCACAGGCGCTACAGAGCAATAACCACGATGTGCAATGGGCGCTGAACGGGCTGGCCGCCAAGATGCTGGATCAAAAAAAGCAATTACCGAGCAGCCGGGTAGACCTGTACTGTTTTCGGGCCAATATTGATATCACGGTCAGCGAACGCCAATGGGCGGCGGTACAGCAGTACAGCGCCAACCGGGAACTCTACAGCGACTACCTCAAAGCCAGCGAAGCGGTGAAAGCACGGCAATTTGTTATTATCCATGAACAGCACGCACTGGATGAGCTGAAAGGAAAACTGCAGCATATAAGGCAGGAACAGCAACAGACGATAGACAGTTTACAAAGCTACCGGGAAAGTAACCTGATTCTGATCCATCAGGATCGGCGTATCCACTGGGTACAGGGGCCGCTGCAGGGCATAGTTCTGGTGTTTGATGTCAATAATATGATCAGCAAATGGCAGGCCATGCAAAACAGCAGCTCGCTGACAGCCTGGTGGGAGGCGGGGACGTCGGTGATTGCTGTGGCGGGGTCGGTGGTGGATACGTTTGAGAGTTTATTCCGTTCGTTTTCTCATGACAGGGCGCTTAATTACCATAATTTGACCGACAGAGTTCGGAGTGGTTTCCGTATAACAGGCAAACTCCTTGGCTTCGCCGGTGCCATAATCGGCATAGTCTCCGGCTATTTTGATCTGATGACCGCTCGTGCTCAGCACGACAATGCCCGTTATATCGGCAGCGGCCTGGCGATACTCTCCGGGGCTCTGATGATTGTCGCCCTGGTCGTGGGCAGTGTGCCGCTTTCCATCGGCTCACTGGTTCTTGGGTTGGTGAGCGCGCTCTTCTCCGCCTTTTACGAGACCGCCGAACAAACCCACTGGCTGAAATCCGGTTTTGGTTACGAGCACGACCAGCATCAAGAGACCCCAGGGCTGGAGAACTGGGACGACCCGACCATCTGCGCCCAGGGCCTGCGTTCCTTGCTGTGCCGACCGATTATCGAGATGAAAAAAGATCCGTACTGGGTCACCATCACCGTGCAAAGCAGTGTATTGGCTGGCTATACGACGCCGGAGATAGAGCTGGATATAAAAGCGGACTTCAATATAGGCAATGAAGACGAACACCCATGGCAACTACTGCACAGCCCCTTTATTGCCAATACCGATGCCAAAGCGGTGGCCGATGCGCGCAAGCAGGACCCCGACAACAAAGGGCTGATGAGCACCTATGGCGTGAGTTATGACCGGCTGGCCAGCAATGCCCGCATTATCCAGCAGGGTAACCAGACCCAATACCGGTTTGACCGAGGCTTGTTTACAGAAATGCTGGAGAATTTGAATAAAGACAACCGTTGGTATAAGGGAGACTTTAATATCGATGATTTTCTGTTC
>JARRJP010000069.1:0-34044 GCA_037389025.1 Reinekea sp.
AATCTCAAATGTATCAATAGTCAGACTGACTCCTCAACTGCCTCAGCAGCGAGGAGCGCGTATATTAAGGATTATCCGAGGAACGTCAACTAGTTTTTGATGGTTATGAGAAATAATTTATCTACTTCAGTAAATACGGGCCGATAAAATTATTTCCCTATGCAAAAGGATCCAAAAATTCGTCCCAACAGGTCATCCGAACTGAACTCACCAGTAATTTCGTTCAGAAATTGCTGAGCAGCTCGAAGGTCTTCAGCCAACAATTCACCCGCTGCGCTATTACGCAACTGACACAACCCACTATCTAAAGCAGACTGCGCCTTGTTCAACGCTTCCAAGTGGCGCTTGCGAGCAATAAATCCAGATTCATGTAACCCTTCAAATCCCATTAGTCTTTTCAGATGCTCACGAAGTATTCCTATTCCTTCATTCTCTTTAGCTGAAATTCGAATAACAGGTGTCTCAAACATCTCAAAGCCTACTTCTTCACCGGTCTTATCAATTTTGTTGCGTATCACCGTTATGTGGCTATTAGCCGGTAGCTTATCCATAAATTCAGGCCATATAACCTTTGGATCTGTCGCAACTGTTTCACTAGCGTCAACCATCAATAAAATTCGGTCAGCTTGTCCTATTTCTTGCCAGGCTCTTTCTACACCAATCTTTTCAATAGCGTCAGGAGCATCTCTTAATCCCGCTGTATCTATAATATGAAGCGGCATACCGTCTATATGAATGTGTTCTTTCAACACATCACGAGTGGTCCCTGCAATATCTGTAACAATGGCTCGATCCTGTCCTGCAAGAGCATTTAGCAAACTGGATTTCCCTGCATTGGGTCGTCCAGCAATAACAACTGTCATTCCTTCTCTGATTAGACTTCCCTGGTTTGCGGCTTTAAAAACAACTTGAAGCTGACAGATAATGTCAGTTAGATCATTTTCTACTTTTCCATCAGTTAGAAAATCAATTTCCTCTTCAGGAAAATCAATGGCAGCCTCTACATAAATACGTAATTGAATTAGCTGCTCGACCAATATTGAGATAGCTTTTGAAAAGTCACCTTGGAGTGATCTGACCGCAGATCTTGCTGCTTCTTTTGAAGTTGCATCAATCAGGTCAGCAATTGCCTCAGCTTGAGTTAGATCCAGCTTATCGTTTAAAAAGGCACGTTCCGAAAACTCACCAGGTCGAGCAATTCGACACCCCTGATTGATCAACTGCTCAAGCAACAATTCCATGATAATAGGACCACCATGGCCTTGAAGCTCAAATACATCTTCACCGGTAAAAGAATGAGGCCCTGGAAAGAATAACGCGATACCTTCGTCAATAACTTCATTATTTGAATTGAAAAAGGGGCCATAGTGAGCATAGCGAGGCTTAGGTTTCAACTTTAAAATTTGCTGTGCAATGTTACCGGCATCTTTTCCAGAAACTCTAAGAACCCCTACCCCTCCTCGTCCTGGAGGTGTAGCAACAGCGGCAATAGTGTCGTTCGATATCATCGTTTAATACCAATCCTAACGATGAAAGATATCTTCTTTCACCCAAAAACTAAAAAAGGCAGACTTTAATCGTCTGCCTTTAAATTAGTCTAACTTCAAAAATTTACTTTGCAGCTTTTGTATCTGCGCGTTCAATTGATTTGTTAACGAGATACTGCTGAACAATAGTAGTAACGTTATTCACAAACCAATACAGAGTTAGCCCTGCTGGGAACCAAAGAAACATAAAAGTGAACATTAGCGGCATAAATTTCATCATTTTTGCCTGCATAGGATCCATCGCAGGTTGTTGCTGCATTTGCATCTGAATAAACATTGATGCGCCCATTAATAGAGGAAGAACGAAATACGGATCCTTAATCGACAGATCCACAATCCAGAACATAAATGGAGACTGTCGCAATTCAACAGATTCTTTCAGCACCCAGTACAAGGCAATAAAAATTGGCATTTGCAGAAGCATAGGTAAACAACCGCCTAAAGGATTCAACTTTTCCTTCTGGTACAACTTCATCATTTCCTGACTCATGCGCTGGCGGTCATCGCCATATTGCTCGCGTAACTCCTGGATACGTGGCGTAAACTTTCTCATTTTTGCCATTGATCGATAGGAAGATGCAGTAAGCGGCATCAAGGCCATTTTCAACGTCAGAGTCATCAGGACAATTGACCATCCCCAGTTACCAACCAACTTGTGGATAACTTCCATGAGTAAGAAGATCCAGTTAGCAATCCACCATAACCAACCATAATCAACCGTCTTTTCCAGGTTCTTGGCAATATCTGCCAAAACATCCTGGTTCTTAGGACCAACATACAGCTGAGCGCCAACGGTTGCCGTTTCCTGTGGATTAACTACGATTTGAGGTGATTGGAAGCCAATGTAGTAATCACCGGTTGAACCTTTTTGACCATAAAAATCATTTGTGTCATTTGCTGCTGGTATCCAGGCAGACAGGAAGTAGTGCTGAAGGAATGCAACCCAGCCACCAACACTGGTTTTGGAGAACTTACTTTTATCCAAGTCCTTAAAGGTAATTTTCTCGTATGTTGAAGAATCCGTTGAGAAAGTGGCCCCTAAAAAGGAGCGCATGCCAAAACCATTCTGAGAACTTGGATCTATTGATTGATCGCGACGCAATTGCCCAAATAAGTTAGTCTGGATCGGTTTTGAACCCTGATTATTGATTTCAAAACGCAAATTGATCAGATATGAGCCCGCTGAAAAGGTGTATATTTTTTTACTTGAACACCACTGTCATTCTGATAATTCAAAACAACGTCCATAGAGTCTTGATCACCCAGTTCATAGCGGGATGAATCACTGCTGTATCGGGCACGATTACCAGTATCTATACCATCCTCGCCGACAAGACCACTTTGCGCGATATAGGTGCGATTATTCATTTCAAACATTCGTAATGGATCGTTCGGTGTTTCAAGACTGCTAGGATAGTCAGGCAGTGCAGCATAAACGATATCACCACCATCAAGATTTATTTCAACGTTCAGAGTGTCTGTATTGACACTGATTTTGTTTTGATTTTTCTGTTCAGAGGCAACAACAGGACCTTCTGATTCACTTGGATTATTGTTTCCTTGGGGAATATCCATCTGATCTGGCTGATTAATTTCACTCTGAATTACAGCATTAGCGGCAGCGGATGTTTCAGGAGTAACCTGCGAATAGTCTTTGGACCATTGCAAAATCATCAGATAAGTAAGAATTGCCAAACCGGCAATCAATGAAATACGACGTACGTCCATAAACTGGTTCCAGTGTGGATAACCGCCCGAATAGAGCAGAATGAGTGAATTGACAGAAAAAGCTAGGATTCAATCAGTTAAGTTTTTGAGCACGTTTTGATAATTTTTTGAACTGCTTGGAAATTAACATTTGCAAGTGTTCATCATCCAGCTGATCAATTCCCTTACGACCCATGAAAACAATATCCAAGCCCGGCAATTCGGACTGGTTGAGTCTTAAATACTCTCGGGTAAAACGCTTAACCCGATTTCGATGTACGGCACGTTTAACATTTTTCTTGGACAAGATGAAGCCAATACGTGGTTTCTGAAATTTATTGGGGCGTGCGAGTAACAGGCACTCAGAGGATGGAGCTTTTACCTGAACATCATTGAATACTGTTCGGAAATCTGCAGCCGTCAATAATCGAAGGCTGCGAGGAAATCCGAACATTTTCTGCATGGCAGGTCTGGTTTTAGGCACTCAAAACAGCGCGGCCACGGGCACGACGGCGTGCCAGAACCTTACGACCATTTTTGGTTGCCATACGAGCGCGAAAACCGTGCGAACGTTTGCGCTTTAGATTACTAGGTTGAAATGTGCGTTTCATGTCACCGATCTCTTATGTGTTGTGAACAATCAGTGTTCACTAACGTAGGGTTGCAATCACCAGAGGTCCTGGTGACCTTGAATTTTGGACGGCGGATTCTAAAGAGTTTAAGTAGGCAAATCAATGATGTTTTTTTAGTCAAACCAATTTGATAAATAAAGTATTAAATAAAGAATATGGTTTGAAATGTCTTTCTTATTTTATTTGTTACTTATAGAGCACTTCATTATCTGTGAATAAGTACTTTAGAGGCCCATGAAACCCGGGCTTCAGGTTAATAATATCTTTTGTAAAAGGTGATCATTACCTGAGAATAGCCAGAGTAATTCCTGTGAATTGAATGACTAGTTATCCACCGCTAAATATCCACAGATCCTTTTACATATTTATACACAGGCTTATTTGTCTGGTTTTGCACAGGTTATAATTGGTATAAATCGCCGTCATATCGGTTCATAAGTCGTTATGGGGTAGCGGCTGCTAAGGCGCTAGGCTAAAATACGCGGCCGTTTGAGAAGGTCTCGGAGTCCCCGTGCAGGACGAACTTTGGCAGCAATGTCTAGATCAATTACAGTCTGAGCTGCCATCACATCAATTTAATACTTGGTTGAAACCGCTTAGCGCTTCCAGTGATGCTGGCGGACTGGTTTTGTCTGCACCTAACCGATTTATTGCTAATTGGGTCAAGGATAAATACCTTAACCGGATTCAAGATATCGCACAGGCTAATGGCTGCGCAGGAGACGTCGTTATTGGTGTGCAGTCAAAGCAACAGGCATCCGGGCGATTCTATAATTCTTCACCAAATACGACCGGTCGCCGAGCTGACGGCGAATCTAATGGTAAAGCCGTAGCCCGAACTAAGGCTCCAGCGAGTAAGCCTAAAGTAGGCTCAGCGGTGGTAGAGGAGGCTGGCATTCAGGCAGTCACATTCGCACCAAACAAGGATAATGAGGTTCAGACTACCGGTGCCAAACGAGGACGGACTAAGGTGCAGAGCTACCTTAATCGCTCGTTTACGTTTCAGTCATTTGTTGAAGGTAAGTCTAATCAGTTAGCTTTGGCGGCCAGTCAACAGGTTGCTGAAAATGCCGGCGGAGCTTATAACCCCCTCTTTATTTACGGTGGTGTCGGTCTTGGCAAGACGCATTTAATGCAAGCCATTGGTAATGAAATTGTTCAGAAAAATCCTTCTGCCAAGGTTGTCTACCTTCATTCTGAACGCTTTGTTGCGGATATGGTGAAGGCGTTGCAGTTAAATGCGATGGCCGAGTTCAAGCGTTTTTACCGATCCCTTGATGCGCTACTCATTGATGATATCCAGTTTTTTGCTCGTAAAGATCGCTCTCAGGAAGAGTTTTTCCATACATTCAACGCTCTTTTGGAGGGCAATCAGCAGGTAATTTTAACTTGCGATCGCTTTCCTAAAGAGATTGACGGCTTGGAGGACAGGCTTAAATCCCGTTTTGGTTGGGGGTTAACCGTAGCGGTAGAGCCTCCTGATCTTGAGACACGAGTTGCAATTTTGATGAAGAAAGCAGAAGAAGCGAAAGTTAAGTTACCCGGTGAGGTAGCTTTTTTTATTGCCCAGCGGATTCGTTCTAACGTGAGAGAGCTTGAAGGAGCTTTAAAGCGTGTAATTGCCAACGCTCAGTTTACCGGCTCTACTATTAATACCTCATTTGTAAAAGAAGCATTGAAAGATATGCTGGCACTGCAGGATAAGCAGGTCAGTATTGAAAATATTCAGCGCATTGTTGCTGAATATTACAAAATCAAAATATCCGATTTACATAGTAAAAGGCGCAGTCGAAGTATTGCTCGGCCCAGACAGGTTGCTATGGCACTGGCTAAAGAGCTTACTCAGCATAGTTTGCCCGAAATTGGCGATGCCTTTGGCGGACGGGACCATACTACTGTGCTGCATGCCTGCCGCAAAGTTAAAGAATTGCGTGAAACCAATCAGGATATACGCGAAGATTACAGTAATTTACTCAGAACATTGACCACCTGACGACTGGATGGAATAGGCCTCATGATTCAATTTTCCTTAGCACGTGAACAGCTGCTGAAACCTTTACAACTGGTCAGTGGAGTTGTCGAAAAACGTCAAACGCTGCCGGTACTTTCCAATGTCCTGCTTGAAGTAGCCGATAATCAATTGTTACTAACTGGGACGGATTTGGAAGTTGAATTGATAGGCCGCGTTGATTTGACTGAACCTGCCACCGAGGGGGCGATAACGGTACCGGCTAAGAAGTTTCTCGATATCGTGCGTTCCCTTCCAGATGATTCAATAGTTACTCTGCAACAATCAGAGGAGCGGGTATTGGTAGCAAGTGGACGCAGCAAGTTTACCCTATCAACTATCCCAGCAGCCGAATTTCCTAATGTGGAGCAGGATGACACCGTTGAAGAATACTTGATGCCACAGAATATTTTGGCGGCTCTTATTAATTCAACTTCTTTTGCGATGGCGCAGCAGGATGTGCGTTATTACCTTAACGGAATGCTATTTGAATTGAATCAATCCTCAGTCAAGACTGTGGCTACCGACGGGCATCGCCTTGCCCTAAGTACTCGTCATATTGATGGTCTTGAGGTGCCTGAGCGTAAACAGGTTATCGTGCCACGCAAAGGTATTTTGGAACTCAATCGTTTACTGGATGACAGCGAAGAATCTATTAAGATTTTCTTGAGTGCTTCTCATCTTAGAACGACAAGTAATTCTTTTACTTTCACCACAAAGCTTGTTGATGGGAAGTTTCCGGATATCGAACGCGTCATTCCACGTAATGGTGATAAAGAACTGGTTGGTGATCGTCAAACGTTTAAATCTATCTTTTCTCGCGCAGCGATTTTATCTAACGAAAAGTATCGTGGTGTCCGGATGTTTCTAAGCGAAGGTAATTTAGTCGTTAAAGCCAATAACCCGGAACAGGAAGAAGCAGAAGTTGCTGTAGAGGTTGATTATCATGGTCCGGACCTGGAAGTTGGTTTCAACGTCAGTTATTTGCTTGATGTTATGAACATTGTTTCTGGTGAACAGATACGGTTTGTATTGTCAGATGCGAATTCCAGCGCATTGCTGACTGACTTTGATGACGATGCATCTATGTATGTTGTCATGCCGATGCGGTTGTGATTTTTCGGCGGCAATGACTTGTCATTAAAAACTCTGTCATTTCAGGGGATTCGCAATCTGGCGAGTTCCCAACTTTCTCTTTCTGATCGCGTCAACGTTTTTTATGGCGATAATGGTGCGGGTAAAACTTCTATACTTGAAGCCGTTCATTTATTGGCAATGGCAAGATCTTTTCGTTTGGCTCGTACCCGTACAGTGATTTCTCATGAAGTTGAAGAACTGGTCGTGAGCGGTCAACTAGAAGCCAAAGGTCAGTTGGTAGTACGTAGAACCACCAAAGGACAATTGCAGATTCGACTGCAAGGTGAACAACTTTCTTCGTTGGCTGATCTTGTTCATTTGCAGCCGTTACAATTGGTTCATTCAGATAGCTTTCTTTTGTTAGAAGGTAGCCCGGGAGATCGTCGCCAGTTTTTGGATTGGGGAGTATTTCACGACAGTCCAAGCTTTCACCTGGATTGGCAAAGACTGCAAAAAAGCCTTAAAAACCGCAATTCACTGCTCCGTTCTGGTAGAATCGACCGTTCGGAATTGGCTGTTTGGGAGCGTGAATACCTAGCTTCAGCGGAAAGTATCGATAGTGATCGAAAGGCTTATCTAAAAGGCTTTGTCCCCCGCTTTCACCAAGTTTTGGAACAGTTGATCGAGTTACCAGAGCTACGCATTCATTACTATCGTGGCTGGGAAAAAAATACGCCATTAGCTGAGGTTCTAGCTCAGCAATTGGAACGCGATAAAAAGCTTGGTTACACCCAGTCTGGTCCGCAAAGAGCTGATATGCGTATTAAGACCGGCAAGGTCAATGCTGCAGACGAGTTATCGCGTGGTCAGCAGAAGTTGGTTGTTTGTGCTCTAAAAATTGCCCAAAGCCTGTATTTGCAGGATAAACAGCAGCAACCGACGTTATTTTTACTTGATGATCTTCCCTCTGAGCTTGATCGTCATCACATAGAAAAGTTAGGCGCCTTAATCGAAGGGTTGAACAGTCAGGTTTTTATGACTTGTGTTGACCCTGAGCCATTGACATATTTTTGGAAACACCCGGATCAACTGCGAATGTTTCACGTGGAACACGGAGAAATTCGTCAGATGACCGAACTTGGAGATCCTGTATGAGCGACAATTATAATTCCTCCAGTATTAAAGTACTGAAAGGGTTAGACGCAGTTCGTAAGCGGCCTGGTATGTATATTGGAGACACGGATGATGGTACCGGATTACATCACATGGTTTTCGAAGTGGTTGATAACTCGATTGACGAGGCGCTAGCTGGCTATTGCACCGATGTCGTTGTTGTCATTCATCCCGATGAATCGGTCAGTGTTGAAGATAACGGTCGTGGTATGCCTGCTGAAATACATGAAGAAGAAGGACGATCTGCGGCTGAAGTCATTATGACTGTACTCCATGCTGGCGGAAAATTTGATGATAATTCTTACAAGGTGTCTGGTGGGTTGCATGGTGTCGGTGTTTCAGTTGTAAACGCCCTGTCCCAGGAGCTGAAGCTGACCATTCGTCGTGATGGCAAAGTATACGACCAGGAATACAGGCACGGCGTCCCTGTTGAGCCGTTAAAAGTTGTTGGTGATGCCGATTCTACCGGAACCAAAGTAACCTTTTCTCCCTCCCCTGAAACCTTTGCAAATATTAAATATTCCTATGATATCCTGGCCAAACGTCTGCGTGAGTTGAGCTTTTTGAATTCAGGTGTTGCTATCCACTTAAAGGATGAACGTAGCGGTCAGGAAGATTTTTTCAAGTATGAAGGTGGGCTGCAGGCTTTTGTTACCTATTTGAACAACAATAAACAGACTTTGAATGAAGTTTTTCACTTTTCATTCGAGCGTGAAGAAGACGGCATCGTTGTCGAAGTTGCTCTGCAATGGAATGATAGCTATCAGGAAAGCATTTACTGCTATACCAACAATATTCCTCAGCGAGATGGTGGTACTCATTTGGCGGGTTTCCGAGCAGCATTAACTCGAACTTTGAATAACTATATTCAGCAGGAGAACGTGCTTAAAAAGCAGAAAGTTGCAACCAGTGGCGATGATGCCCGTGAAGGTCTGACTGCCATTATCTCGGTGAAAGTGCCTGATCCGAAATTCAGTTCTCAAACCAAAGATAAGCTAGTATCCAGCGAAGTGAAACCAGCAGTAGAGCAGGAAATGTCGCGAGCTTTTGCTGAATATCTGATGGAACATCCAAACGAAGCCAAGATTGTTGTTAACAAGATGATTGATGCCGCGCGAGCGCGTGAGGCGGCCAGAAAAGCCCGAGATATGACCCGGCGTAAAGGCGCATTGGATATTGCCGGGTTGCCCGGAAAACTGGCTGATTGTCAGGAGAAAGATCCTGGTTTATCAGAACTGTACCTGGTGGAGGGTGATTCTGCGGGCGGCTCAGCCAAACAAGGTCGTGACCGTCGTACCCAGGCGATTCTTCCTTTGAAAGGTAAGATTCTGAACGTTGAAAAAGCCCGGTTCGACAAGATGCTGCAATCAGCGGAAGTAGGCACTTTAATTACAGCACTTGGCTGTGGTATTGGTCGGGAAGAATTTAATATCGAAAAACTACGCTATCACAGCATCATTATTATGACCGATGCTGATGTCGATGGCTCCCACATTCGTACTTTGCTGCTGACATTCTTTTTCCGGCAAATGCCTGAGTTGATTGAGAATGGCTATATCTATATTGCTCAGCCGCCGCTGTACAAAATTAAAAAAGGCAAGCAGGAGTCCTATATTAAGGATGAGGCTGCTCTTGAGCAGTATTTGCTGTCGCAGGCGTTGGAGGATACCGCGCTCTACGTAAATGAAAATGCTCCGGCTATTACCGAGGGCAGTTTGGAGACACTGGTGAATCAGTTTAATTCTGTTCACGCGCGTATTGATAAGATGAGCCGGGTTTACCCTAAAGCTATTCTTGAAAAACTGATCTATATGCCGCGTTTAACTGAAGAAACGATGGTCGATCAGAATCTTGTTGCTGATTGGGTCGATCAGCTTAGTGACATGTTTGTCGACGTCTCCTCTGGCGAAACACTGTATCAGATATCAATTACTGAAGATGCTGAACGCCACATCTGGTTGCCAAAGGTCGAAGTGATTGCTCACGGTTTGTCGACCAATCATGTGTTGTCTCATACCTTTTTCAAGAGCCATGACTACGATGCTATTGTCGAACTCGGTAATGTACTTCAGGGGATGATCGAGGAAGGCGCTTATATCGAGCGTAATAATAAGAAGCGGGAAGTCAGCAGCTTTGATGAAGTCATTAGCTGGCTGATGAGTGAGGCTCGACGCGGCTATACTATCCAGCGCTATAAAGGCTTGGGCGAAATGAATCCAGAGCAGTTGTGGGAAACTACGATGGATCCGGATGTGCGGCGCATGCTCAAGGTGAAGATTGAAGATGCAATTGCAGCGGATCAAATCTTCACTACTCTTATGGGGGATGATGTTGAACCTCGGCGCGAGTTCATCGAATTAAACGCTCTTCTGGTATCAAATCTTGATTATTAATTATTAATTATTAATTATTGATTGGGTTTGAATAATGCCTAACCAAAGCCGGGACGACTATCCCGGCTTTTTTATTTTCTGGTCTAAATCATCAGGGAAAGGAATAGTGTTTGTATTACTTTCTCATTTCTATATCCTGAATCCGTGACTTCATAGCGGCGCACGCAGTGCGCAAGCCATTGATTCCTATTTGCTTCCCAAAAATTGGGATGAACCTATTATTGGATGCACCTGCAATTTCTGAAAAAGCAAATAGAAATCAGGCTCTTACACCCTGCATCCACTCTGAAGTCATGGATTTAGGATATGTTTCACGTGAAACATTAACGACTACCATTTTACCAATCAGCAGTGAGTTTCCCGGTCTGATCAGTCTTTCGAACCCAACTAACTGCCCCGCCTACCCCACCCTATGATGATCACTACTATATGTTATTAAAGTGATTTCTCCATGATCATGACGGTATGGAAATGACCAAACTTCCGGCCTGCATCTGTCAGTAAACCTACCTCTTCAAATCCAAACCTCTGATGTATTGCCAGTGAAGCATCGTTAGGTAAGGTGATATAGGCGTAGGCTCTGTGAACATCATTTTCAGCTAAAGCTAAAAAGAGTGCGTTATACAAGGCTGAACCGACACCTCGAACATCAAATTCTCTACTTTTGTAAATGCTGACTTCAACTGACGTGTCGTAGGCCCGTTTTGGTTTAAAGTGACTGCTATTGGCATACCCCACCACCTTACCCTCAGATTCAGCAACGAAGCACTGAAATCTGCCAGTCAATCTAAACTGGTCAAACCACGCTCTTCTGGTTTCATCTGTATAGGGTTCGGTGTCGAAGGTAATGGCTGTATCAACGATGTAGGGATTCAAAATAGAGACTATGTCTCGTAAATCGCCAGGTTCTGCCGGACGAATGTTATAAGGAATGGTCAAGCAAAAGACTCCAAAAAACTAATCATCAAAACTATCCCCTGAATCCATGACTCCATAGCGGCGCAGTGAGCAAGCCATTGATTCCTCTTTGCTTCCCAAAAATTTCAATGAACCTATGGGTGCACCTGCAATTTTTGAAAAACAAAAATTTACCACTGGAATTTGGGATTAACCCTTCTTCAGCAAGCAATTGATATTGTCTGGCCGCACCAGGGTGTTCTGTAATTTTACGCTGGCTGTTAATGATTCTGAACCACGGCAGACTACTCCCAGCTGGCAACGTCCTTAACCAGGCTTGGATCTGCCTGACGTGGACACCACAAAGCTTGGCCACTGTGCCGTAACTGGTATATCTGCCAGGAGGAATAGCGGCCATAGTTTGGTAAAAAACTTCTTTGGTGACCAAATTACCCCCCTTTTAATGCCTTTTCCAAACTCTCAGCAGATGATTGTTCGAACTGCCCGGGTGCATCAATTCCGATCCAGCTTACGGTGCCATCGTCGACAATCATCGCATAACGATGGGAGCGGACACCCATACCCTTTGCCGTTAGATCTACACTCATATCAATTGCGTCAGTGAAATCTGCACTACCATCGGCCAGCATCCTGATTCTATCAGCGTTCTGTTGTTGCCCCCAAGCGCTCATTACCCAGGCATCATTTACGCTG
This sequence comes from Reinekea sp., assembly GCA_037389025.1. Taxonomy (GTDB): domain Bacteria; phylum Pseudomonadota; class Gammaproteobacteria; order Pseudomonadales; family Natronospirillaceae; genus Reinekea. Next base: position 12,149 of record JARRJP010000069.1, read on the forward strand.
ATGCATAAGATATCATCAATGCCAAGCCTAAAAAGTTCATCAGATTTAGTGACAAAACCTGGCAAATGAGCTTTGCTACAGGTGGGAGTAAAAGCACCAGGAAGAGCAAATACAGCTATTTTCTTAGCAGAAAATAACTCACTGGTTTGCACTGAGGCCGGGCCACTTTCGGTCATTTCATAGAGAGCGACTTCGGGTATTTCATCACCTGCTTTTAATGGCATGGTTTTTATCTCCGTTAGTAATAAATGATACTGAGGGTTTTCTGTGAGCACCTGTTAACACTAATTTCATGGAACATGTTGCGACTGACCAAAATCAGCTATCAACAGTCCAGAAATGTGGGACCACGATGAAGACTGTGTTACTGGCCCTGGATAAAATATTGCTTACATAAAATATTCAGCCTTTTGCTGCAAAATCAAACAGCGTGCTTTAGTCATGTTAGAATTTTTATAACGCAATGTTGAGACATTTTTCACTTGAGACATTTAATCAACCCAATACTCTATCTGGCTCTATTGGTTTTCATAATACCATCCTTGGCTCATGCTGATGATAGCGACAGTATTAATGTAATCGAACTGAAGAATGAGTCTTATAAAGAAATTGGTCGTTATCTGGAAATTTTGCATGATCCGAATGATGAGTATTCACCATTTGAAATTATGCTTCCTGAATGGTCAGATCAATGGGAACCGTTGGGACAGGATATCCTGAACCTTGGTTATACCAATGATATTCTCTGGTTAAAAATGAATGTAAATGCTCAGGCATCAATTCATAAACAGTGGGATTTGGTCATTCGATCATCCTTTACTGATTACATCGATGTGTATCAGGTTTTTGCGGGGTCAGGGCCGAGGGTCATATACCGCTCTGGCATGGAACGACCTTTTAACAACCGTGTTGAAGATCACCGATACTTCATTGTACCGTTGGATATTTTTTTAAACCCGGAAACTTTTTTGATTCGGATTCAATTGCACGGTATGTCCTATATACCAATGCAACTCTACCCGGAGAATAGGTTCTGGGCACCATTGCAAGTAGAGGATGTATTTAACTGGCTATACTATGGCACCATCATCGCGATGGCGCTTTATAATCTGTTCGTCTTTTTTGCTATTAAAGACATCAGCTATCTTTTTTATGTATTGTTTATAACCAGCTTTTCGCTGGAACAGTTATCTGTCGATGGATACCTGTTTCAGTATTTTTGGCCAGAAAATATTCCCTATAATGACTTCCCAGACGCAATTTTCATTACCCTATCAGTGATTTTTGGTTTTCTTTTTATCAGTAGTTTTCTAAATTTGAAGAAACATCTTCCCAGACTTAATCTTGCCTTACTTACTGTCTATTCCGTTCAAATGCCAATTATTATTGGTGCTCTATATTACTCAAACACCCAACTTGAGTTCTGGGTTCTGCCATTTGCAGTATCGTTCCTGTTTCTAGCAATTGCCCTAGGCGTTTATGCCAGTATGCAAGGCTTATTAACAGCGAGATATTTTGTCTTAGCGTGGTTGGTTTTTGTTATTGGAAATACCTATTTGATATCCGTTTATATGGGAGCTGATTTACTTCCGGTTCCTCCCTTAATGGTATCAAAGCTGGCTGCTTTTGCTGAGGCCATGCTGTTGAGTTTTGCATTGGCACGACGCATTCGTACCTTGCGGGATGAACGAGAAAATCAGCGTTTAAAAGTACAAGCGCAAAGTTATTTTTTAGCTCAGATCAGTCACGAAATTCGCACCCCTCTCAATGGTGTATTGGGTACGGTTGAATTATTGGGACAGACAGACTTGAACGATGAACAACAGTCTTACATCAATATCATTCAATCGTCAGGACGTTCCTTGTTGACTCTGGTTAACGATGTTTTGGACTATACTAAAATAGAAGCTGGAAAGATGTCCGTCCTGGAAGAACAGATAGCAATACATGACTTGCTGAGACATCAGATTGAGCTGTACTCATCACATGCTGAACAGAAAAAAATAGAACTGACATACCATATCGACTCTAAAGTACCTAAAAATATCTCGTCTGACACTCAACGTATTCGGCAGATATTATCCAACCTGATTTCCAATGCGATTAAATTTACTGATACAGGTTATGTTCGCGTTTTCCTTTTTGTTGAAACACAGAACCAAGAGCCATTTCTGGTTTTTGAAGTGAAAGATTCTGGAATTGGTATTTCTGCTAATGAACAGAAACTTCTTTTTGATGCTTATCAGCAAATCGATCTTGGTAAGCGAAGAGTCTATGGCGGGACCGGTCTTGGGTTAGCAATTTGCAAAGAATTAACAGAATTATTGGGTGGCCGTATTACGATGACATCGCAACTGGATGAAGGGTCAGAATTCAAATGTTATTTGCCGCTTAAAACTGTTACAAATCCTAAAGTTGATACATCAGATGATAAGCCGGAAAAACTCCGTCCTCTTTCAATACTGGTTGCTGAAGATAACTATGTGAATCAAAAGGTCATTCAGGGCTTACTGACAAAAGCTGGTCATACGGTAAATGTGGTTACGCGGGGTGATCGGGCTGTAACTGAACGAATCAAAGGTGAAACTAAGTACGATATTATTTTGATGGATTGTGAAATGCCAGTGACCGATGGTTATGAAGCTTGTCAGATGATTCGCAAGTATGAAAAACAGAATGGTTTACCGGAAATACCAATTGTGGCTTTGACAGCGCATGCATTGGAAGATGTTCGCAGTCGTTGTACCAAAGCTGGGATGAATGATTTTCTCGCAAAGCCAGTAAACTTGATCCAACTTACCCGAACCATTGCTCAGTTGGTTTAGACCTGAATCCGTGACTCCATAGCGGCGCAGTGCGCAAGCCTTTGATTCCTCTTTGCTTCCCAAAAATTGAGGTGAACTTATGGGTGCACCTGCAATTTTTGAAAAACAAATAGAAATCAAGCTCTTACACCCTGCGTCCACTTTGGAGTCACTAATTCAGGTTAGAGGTATCCGCTGTTACTTTATTTCGGCCAGTTCGCTTGCTGCTGTACAGGGAGGCATCTGCTCTGGCCATGCAGGACTCAATATCCTCGCCTGTATTAAATTGCGCAACGCCTGCCGAAATGGTTAATGGTACGGGCATATTTTGATAATGAAATGGGCGAGTTTCAATATGTTTTCGAATTTTATCGACGGCCCATGCTGCATCATTGAGACTGGTTTGTGGTAACAATAAAACGAATTCTTCACCACCAAAACGAGCAAGAAAATCCGACCCTCGACATTTCTTTTTCATTTCCTTGGCGATCATTCTGAGTACTTTGTCACCAATCAAGTGTCCGAAATCGTCATTAATTCGCTTAAAGAAATCGATATCAATAATCGCTAGGCTCAGGAAATGTTGATAACGGTCGGCACGCGATATTTCTTCTGCTACCCGGGTATTGAATCCCTGTCGATTTGGTAATTGTGTTAGTGTGTCCAGAGCGCTCAATTTGCGTTCCTTATCCAATTCAGCCAGCAAGTTTAGATTTTCTCTTTCCAACTGTTGAATGTGAAGCGTCATCTGTTCCTTACTGTTTTGCAGTGAATGCAGCTTTTCACTGTAAGCAGTCTGATAGGTTTTCAACCTTGTCGTTATACCATCCAGAGATTCCAACAGCTCGCCTTTCAAGGCATCGACCCGGTGGTCGTTTTCCAGTTTTGAACGAGTCTCGGTCATTTGTTCTTGTAGACTGGTATTAAAGGCCTGATTAATCTCTTTCAATTCCTGCAGTGTTACAGAGTCGGTTTCCACGATCTGATTAATGCGACTGAGCTTTGTATTTACTTCTGAAAGGTAGCCTTCAAATTGCTTCTTCTCCTCTACCAAGTGCTTCTTCAACAGTTCCATTGCCTGCTTGATGAGTTTCTCCAGTTCTGACCATTTAGGATTTTTTGAAAATTGTTGCTCAAGTTGTTGTGCAACTTCTGACTCTTCTTTCTGGAGTATTAGACTCTGCAACAGACTGCGGAAGTAATGGACTAACCGATGTCGAAGATCATCTATCTGCTGTTGTGTTGTTTGATTGCTGACATCCTCTGTTCTAGGCGTGATACTGATTTTTTTAACCAGAGGTTCAGCGACATTAAGTACATCGGTTATTCCAGGGTGTTCGATTTGCAATGGCTGCAGAAGAGCTTTGTCCTGCTCGCTATCGAGCAAAATTTCGCTGATACGGCGGAAATTTAAAATGCCCTCAGTACGCAGGCTTTCCAGTTGATCATGAATTTCTTCGACTTCTGTCAAGGCTTCCTGAAAGGCGTCTAGTCTGAAGTTCTGTTCTTTCAAGCGGCTACGCAGAGTGTCCAGGCTAATATCCAACTGGGGGTCGTATCCTTTCAGCATTAATGTCAGACTGACTGCTCCCCGACAAAGCCACTGCATTTCTTCTGACATAGACTGGTATCCCACAGATCAATGGACTTCGTACCAGTATAGACAAGCCCTGTAACGCCGTACCGTCATATGACGGAAAGTTGATTCAGGTTCTAGTGTAGTGTCTTGAACCTGTATCCCAGGGTTACCGGAACCAGATTGGCAATCAGCCCTTCGGTTCGCCGAACCGGCTGGAATGGCGACACCATTTGAAAATGGAGAATGCCGGGCAGAGTTTGGAGTTCAACCCGTCATTTCCTCTGTGAAACGGTATCAGGACCTTTTAACAGGCCTTAGGTTGATTGCAGAGCACAACCGCCGCTATTAAGGCCAGTCGATTTCAACTGCAACAGGCAAATGATCTGAAAGTGCAAAATCCAACACAGCGACCTTATGAACATTAATGTGTGTGCTCAGCAGAATGTGATCCAGACACTTCACCGGGCGCCAACTGGGATAGGTTGCCGTGGAATGAGCCGCTTTCAGTCCGCTGTTTGCCAGTGGAGAATCGGTTAGAATTCGCACTTCATCGGTATTCATATCCCCCATAACGATGGCATGCTTATAGTTGCTGATCAGATCTCGAATATAAGCGAGTTGTTGATCCTGATAGCGCTTGCCTAATGCCAAGTGAGCGACAACAACGACGATGGGCTCCTTATCGCCTATTTCGAAGGCAATGGCACCTCGCCCTTTCAGCCCCGGTAGCGCGTGGTTATCAATTGTTATCGGATGTATATTGCCGATAACACCATTGCTGTGCTGTGCAAAGTGGCCCAGGTTTCGATTCAGTTGCTGATGCCAAAAGGTTTTGTTCGCTGCTTTGGCCAGATAATGAATCTGGTTCGTATACTTGCTGCGGAAGCTACCGCCATCAACCTCCTGCAAGGCGATAATATCGAAATGACGAATGAGCTCCGCAATCTGCTGCAGATTGTGTTCGCGATGTCGGTTAGGCAATACATGCTGCCATGCTCTGAATAAGTAGTCGTTATACCGCCGGGTATGTATGCCGACCTGAATATTATATGACAGCAACCGCAGTCTGTCTGAGGACTGGGTTTCCAAAGGTTGATGCCATGATTCAAGATTGATTGGAAGGTCTTTCTTCTGAAAACCGGATATAAGCATGGCAATTTTCCGAAGCTGATGTCATAAATAGTTTAGCAAACTAAAAAAGGCTGATAATACAGAGTGCTTCCAAGAATCAGGCAATAAAAAACCCGGCGATATAAGGCCGGGTTTCAATTTCATTTCAGATAAAACTGGAAATTACTGCGCTTTCTTAGCTTCATTCTCAATCAGCCATTTGGCAACGTAAAGAGCAGTCTCATTGCCACCTACCACACCGGTCTCAATTTGATATTTGCCATTAACGACAATGGATGGCGTTCCGGTAATTGCGCTGGTTCCCGTCAGATACATTGCATTTTTAATCTTTGAGTCAACAGCAAATGAATGGGCTTTCGCCATATATTCATCTTCTGTCATACCATATTGAGTAAAGAATTTGGCATAGTCCTGATCGTTACGAAATGGTTTTCGTTCTACAAAGTTTCGCTCAAAAATAGCAGGCTGGGCTTTTTTCAGATTCATTATTTCAGCGACGTAGAATGCTCGTGCTTCTGGTTCCTGGCGGTTATTGAAAATAACTGGTACTTGGGTAAAGCGGATATTATCCGGCTTTTCTTTCAGGAATCGTTCGATGCCTGGCTCAAGGTGATAACAGTGGATGCAGGACATACTGAAAAACTCCATAATCTCACCGATTTCGTCACCGCGATAAGTAGTTTTCACCGGGTTGCTTAACAGAGTGTAATGTTTGCCCTCTTCATAACGGGGTTCGTCTTCAGCAAATGCGTTCAGACCAAATAAGCTGAAAACAACTAAACTGACGGCCAATAACGGTTTCATCATGGCAGTAAATCTCCTGAATGGATAAATCTTTCCGGGCCGGGAAAGCCCTATTTCAATGTTCAATAGCTCGGACTATAAAGTAAAAAAGCGACCCGGGGTTTCCCCTGAGTCGCTTTTCAGTATATTTACTGCTCGTTTAACGGCAGATGAACGTCTTAATGAAGCCCCTGAATGTAGCTGGAAAGAGCCTCTATTTCAAAGTCTTTCAGCCGGAATGCAATGTTTCTCATGATCTTTGCATCGCCATCATTGGTTCGAGCATCCGCTGATGGCGCGTCAGCACGATAACCCTTTTGGAATTTGTTGAGCTGGTTGGTGACGTATTGCGCATGTTGACCGCCCAGAGCCGGGAATTTGGCCAGCGAGTTACCGGCACCATCGACTGCATGGCAGCCTAAACAGGCAGGGACACCAGTGTCTGCATTACCAGCACGGTAAAGTGATTCACCCAGATCAACCAGATCCGGATCAGCCTGACCAACCTTGATAGACTGGCTTGAGAAGTAGGCTGCAACGTCCGCAAGCTGTTGATCGTTAAGGTTGGTTAGCAGCCCCGTCATTTCAACAACAACACGATTACCGCTTTTTATATCCTGCAACTGCTTCAATAAATACGCTTCGCCCTGTCCGGCCAGCTTGGGGAAGGTGCCTACGGCACTGTTACCATCAGCCGAATGACAACCCGCACATACGGCGGTTAAGGGTATACCTGCCTCAGGGTCGCCTGCTGCATGAGCAAGGTTAAAAACTCCGCTGAGAATACAAAGACTAATGATCAGTTTTTTCATGTTGGATCCCGCGTACTTATCCTGTTGTGGGGTCTTTGCCAATTCATCAACTTGTTCACTGGCTGAGCCCGGCTCGAAATTTGGCGTAGTATATAGATGTCGCTGCATGATGAGAAGAAAACGCGGCAGATTGTGTGCCAGGAGCGTAACCTGTCCTTCCGAAAACCTAGTGTCGTGTCTCAAACAAAACGCATATTAAGATGACCCGCCGGTTAAACGTTGCGGTATAGGTATTGCCTGAATCCGTGACTCCATAGCGGCGCAGTGCGCAGGCCATTGATTCCTCTTTGCTTCCCTGAACCTGTGGGTGCACCTGCAATTTTTGAAAAACAAATAGAAATCAAGCTCTTACACCCTGCATCCACTTTGGAGTCACGGATTCAGGTGAAAATTAGTGTTCAGTGATTCTTTGGCATTACAATGGCCCATTGATTCATCCAAGACTTCAATTCTTATGCAAATACTTAAGTTCGACTCAGCCCGTTTTATGATCAGTGCTGCCAAATTTTCTCAGTGTCCTTCTGATGATGGCGCTGAAGTTGCCTTTGCCGGTCGCTCCAATGCGGGTAAAAGCTCAGCACTGAATACCATTACCCGCAACTCCAAACTGGCGCGGACATCCAAGACACCGGGGCGAACCCAACTGCTGAATTTTTTCCAACTATCAGGCGAGGAGCATCGACTGGTTGATCTGCCTGGCTATGGATATGCCAAGGTAAATCGCAATATGAAGCAGGATTGGGAGGAGCACATTGGTGAGTACCTTGCCGAACGACGCAGTCTGAAAGGATTGGTGCTGGTTATGGATGTACGCCATCCGATGACTGAATTTGACGAGATGATGGTGCAATGGGCCGTTGATGCTGAAATGCCACTGCTTGCGTTATTGACCAAAGCAGACAAATTAAAAAAAGGTCCGGCAAAAAACACCTATTTGAAAGTACGTAATGAACTTCAATCACGTGCCCCTTGGCTGACGGCACAACTATTTTCATCGTTAAAGAAAGAAGGCGTCGCTGAAGTGAGTCGTTGGATTACCGATCAGCTGCTGGATAGTAGTGAATCGCTTGAGGTTCCTCAGAGCACATCGTCACCTGATTGATCTGACTGAATGGTCTGAAAATGGTTAAGCTTTGACCAAGACGGCACTGATCCAGCTCGTTATACTACACGCCTTTCCCGTTACTACTGAAGATAATGGCTTTCTGCCAGAAACAAAAAACATGAAAAAACGATTTATTGCCGGAGTGGTTTGTCCGAAATGTGGACAGCAGGACAGTATCATGGCTTATGACGATGATGCAGACAAAGTCATGATCCGTGAGTGCGTAGCATGCGGTTTCACTGACCGCATCAGTACTATCGTCAACCAGCCAAAAGAAATTCAAACCCGTGTTACGCCTGAGTCCGCTGATTCTGATGACGCGGTTCAAGTCATAAAAATTCTTAAATAAGGAAGGCTTGCAATGACGACCTCTGATCAAAAGGTGCGTGTCGGTGTCATCATGGGCTCTCAGTCTGATTGGGCGACAATGAGCCATACATCCAAAACGCTCAACGCGCTGGGCATTGAGCATGAATGCAAAGTGGTATCTGCACATCGAACCCCGGATTTGTTGTTTGAATACGCCGAGCAAGCTTTTGACCGTGGTATAGAAGTTATAATCGCAGGCGCAGGTGGTGCGGCGCATTTACCCGGAATGTGCGCTGCCAAAACTCATCTGCCGGTACTGGGTGTTCCGGTGCAGAGTTCGATGCTCAGTGGTGTCGACTCCCTGTTAAGTATTGTTCAGATGCCAGCCGGAATTCCCACTGGTACGCTGGCTATTGGGCGTGCAGGGGCGATTAACGCCGCATTGATGGCAGCCAGTATTATCTCTAATCAGGATGAGCAGATTCGCCAGAATCTGATTAACTACCGTAATGCGCAAACTGAAAAAGTTTTGTCCAATCCTGTGCCAGGTGAATCCTCATGAAATTAGGTATTGTGGGCGCTGGCCAACTTGGTCGAATGTTGGCAGAAGCGGCGTTGCCGCTCGGAGTAAAAACGACCTTTCTTGATCCTGCAATGGATGCCTGTGCGGCAGATTGCGGTGAATTAATCTGTGCACCCTATGATGATGTCAGTGCACTGGCTAAATTAAGTGAATTCAGTGATGCGGTGACGTTTGAGTTTGAAAACGTAACGCCAGCGTCAGTCAGTCAGTTGGCAGAAAACAAGCCTGCCTATCCACCAGCGCAGGCTTTGGATACTGCTCGGGATCGCTGGTTTGAAAAGTCACTCTTTCAGCGATTGGGTATCAAGACCGCTAAACTGGCACTGGTGGATGATCAGCAAACACTGCTTGCCGGAACCGAAAACGTTGGCTTTCCCTGCATCCTTAAGACCAGAACGCTGGGTTATGATGGCAAAGGTCAGAAGGTGTTGCGTTCGCGTGAAGAGGCAGCGGATGCGTTTGCTGAATTAGGCAGCGTGCCGATGATCCTCGAAGGCTTTGTTGAATTTGAATACGAAGTGTCCTGTATTGGTGTTCGCGCCCAGAACGGACACTGCATTTTTTATCCTCTGGTGCAGAACGAACACCGAAACTCGATGCTTTATCGTAGTCAGCCCATCATTCAATCACCACTTCAGTTTCAAGCTGAAGTGGCTGTCAAGGCCGTGATGGATGAGCTCGATTATGTTGGCGTCATGGCGTTTGAATTTTTTGTCTGTGGTGATGGGCTGATTGCGAATGAGATCGCTCCACGAGTTCACAATTCAGGGCATTGGACGATTGAAGGTTCCAGTTGTAGTCAATTTGAAAATCATATTCGAGCTGTACTTGGTTTGCCGTTGGGCAACACTGAAACCTGTCTTCCGGTAGCCATGTATAACGTCATTGGGAAGCGGCCGGATATTCATGCCTTACTGAGTGTTCCTGGTGTTCACTGGCATGACTATACAAAGTCCGAACGTTTTGGTCGAAAGATCGCGCATATCACAGTCACTGCAAGTAATGAGACCGATTTAAAAGTACGTTGTCAGCACGTGGAATCTTTACTGGTTAATGAACTTTAGTTTTCATAAGCTTTTAGAATTTTTATAAAAAGACAGCATTTGCTGTCTTTTTTTATTTTTAAAATTTTTGATAAAACAAGCTCCTGAATCCGTGACTCCAGAGCGGATGCAGGGAGTAAGAGCTTGCGCCGCTATGGAGTCACGGATTCAGGTAGTGTTCACTGGCATGACTATACAAAATCCGAATATGTTGGTCGAAAAGTCGCGCATATCGCAGTCATTGCAAATAATGAGACCGCTTTAGAAGTACGTTGTCAGTACGTGGAATTTTTGCTGGTTAATGATATTTAATTTTAATAATTTTTAAAAAAGACACTATTTTTTAATTTTTAAAAATTTTCGATAAGAAGTTATTAAGTGATCCAATCGACATCAGTAGAAACAGAAAGTCCTACCAATTCATATCGACATCAAATTGCTCGCAGAAGCAGGGCCAGATTTGCGTTGCTTTTTTCTGAACCTGTTCAGACTGTTCCGGTAATTCGACCAATAATTTCTCGCATAGTTCCATAGCAGTTTGGTCTAGATGAGTACTGTAGTGAGTGCCGAGCATTTGATGAACAAGTAAGTTTGCCATGGTCATATCCCAGGATAATACCGGGTAACCTAGCTTACAGATCATTCGGTCATGAAGTTCTTCTATTACCCGGTGCGCAAAATAAACTCTGTCCAGTATGCCAATAACCCCTTCCTCCTGTATCTGAGCGTCAATTTCATCAAAAAAATCGAGTAGTAAAGAATCAGTCTTATGAGTTAGGGAATGCCACCCCAAGATCTTGCACTGTTGATCAAATTCGTTAATCAGAGTGGGGAGCGTCTTCAGGTAATTATCTATCATTTGAGCAAGGTTCTTTTCAAATTCGCTGGTGTTTCTTTTAAAGGTCTTATTTTTTTGTCTGAGTGAAAACTGGTGAACAAAGAGTGTCAGTTTATGCTTGCTGTCTCGATTGTGCTCAGTTTTCATGATCGCAAATTTCAGAACATTGACCAATGATCCGCTACCCTGAAAATCATCGGTTTCTTTTATCGTTAACATACAGGCAAATACCTTACCTTTCGGAGTCCACTACTTATGCAGTGGTGATAAAAAGAATGTTTTCGTTACTTACTATCAGTGTAGCTGACGTGCTGGTTTTCATGACTGACTTGGAGAATTTTTTTGTAAAAAACAGTCAATAGCCAAACTGATCGTGTCAGAAAAATTGGCAGTAGCGCGATTAAAGGCATTAGTTTAATTGCGGTTGTTATAATATCCTCTTGATTACTCATCAATTCAACTAAAGTAGAACCTGCCAGTAGTAAAAACAGACTCAGGCCAATCATAAACATCAGGTTCATTAAGCCGCTGACCAGCCAAATCTGCTTCAAATAGTTACTGTCGCTGCGACCCATCCCCTGCCCTGTCTGGGCTTCAGCTGCGGCTGCTGTTCCATCAAGCACGCCTGAGATCAGAGTAAAGAATGACAGTAACAGTGCGTTAGCAGCCAGCTCCGTACTGCCTGCATCGGCCATCATTCGATTAAACCAGACAAAAGACGATAACAGAGCAAAGCTGCGGATAAACAGATTGGAACTGACCTGAAAAATGGGTCGGTAAGCTGACCAATGCCATTGAACTCTGGCTGGCCTGTGTTGAGCTGGTTTCAATCGGATCAGGGTGCGGCGAAGTTGCCACAGAATTAACGCCAGACCACTGTATTCACTGATCACTGTACCCAATGCGATGCCTTTGATGGCGTAATCCAGACCAAAAACAAAAAATAGATTCAGCGCAATATTCAGCACTTGAGTCAGGCTGATGGAATAAAGGCTGATACGAGTATTCTGCAAACCAACAAAGAAACCGAGCAGCATGGAATTTAAAACAATCGCCGGCACACCCAGCATTCGTATCTGTAGATAGATTTGTGCTTCAGTCGCAACCTCTGCTGGTGGATCGACCAATGCCAGACCAAATGCAATCATCGGTCTGTGCAGCAGTAAAACGGCAACGATTAATGCCAGAGCCACCGCGGAATAGCGTTTTAGCAGGCTGAATATTTCGCTGATATCTTTGCGTCCGTAGGCTTGTGAAGTGAAGCCGGACAGTCCCATCTGTAGAAAATTGAACCCCCAGAAGATATAGGCAAACAGGCTGCTACCTGCGGCAATCGCTGCAAGGTAAACACTGCTGTCCAGATGTCCAAGAATGGTGACGTCCGCCAGGTTGAGCAGTGGCAACGATAGATTTGCGACAATTACTGGCCAGGCAAGGTGCCAGGTTTTGTGACCCTGTTGGCGAATCGCCAGACTAATGAATGATTTCGTCATAAATTTTAAAAATCTTTTATTGATTTAAGTCATTGTTTTGGGGTGTTTTTGGCATATCGATGCGAATGAGAGTCATTTTATCGACTTTTACCCCTTGGGATTTGAAAAAAACACTGATTATACTGGCAAGGTAATTTTCTGAACGGTTTGATCAGGAAGCATTCAGAGAGAGTGCTGTGGTTCCGTGGAAATAGCCTCGAACAATAAGAAAAATAAGAGGTAAATGCTATGCCTAAAGTGCTGCCGAAGAGCGGCGTGGCATTGTTGATTGCTACTGCCAGTGCCTTTGCCCAGACAGATTTGCGATTCAACATGCCCAAAGGTGCCACTGACATCAGTGCCGACGTTTTCGGTCTGCACATGCTGATCTTCTGGGTTTGTGTTGGTATTGGTGCCATCGTGTTTGGAGTGATGTTCTATTCCATTATCAAGCTGGCTGTGGCTGTTCACCGGGTTATTCCTGCCACTGTGTTTGTTGTTGGGCGTCTGGCAGCTTAACAGAGCAACGGAAAAAGAACCGTTGCTGGCCCGGTTGCAGATTGAGGTGCCGTTTGATCAGTGGACTGAAAATCAGCCACTCAGCCAGACCGAAGTGAGTGGTCACTTCCAGCGTAAACCAGTCTTTCTAACTGATAACAAAACTCATAATGGTCAGTTCGGCTATGAAGTTTTTTGTCTGTTGAGTACAGATCGAGGTGCTGTTGCTGTTTCTTTGGGCTGGGTGGCCGGATCACAGAATTGCGCACAGCCAGTGCCTGGAACCTATGCATGACCAGCGTCAGCAACACATCGCATTGGGTACACCCTGCATCCACTTTGGAGTCACGGATTCAGGCATAGGTTAAGCCGATGAGAGCAAAGCTGACCAAACCGGGTTTCTATTTAGCGCTGCTGTCCACACTGGTCGCCATTGTTGTTGTGATGCTTGGTGCCTTTGGCGCCTGGACCGTCACACTGAAGCTATGGCCGCAGATAGTGACTGCTCACTTACTTGGCGGATTTACCACCTTCACCCTGTTGGCCGTATTGACCTTTCACCTGAGTGGTCTTTCAAAGCCATTGTTAAATCACACCGCCTTAGTGCCGCTGCGCCGGTTGGCATCGATAGGTTTATGCACCGTCATTTTGCAGGTGTTTCTGGGTGGCTGGACAACCTCCAATTACTCCGCGCTGGTGTGTCCTGATTTTCCTAAATGTCAGACCCAGTGGTGGCCGGAAACCGACTTTAACCTGAATCCGTGACTTCATAGCGGCGCAGTGCGTAAGCCATTGATTCCTCTTTGCTTCCCAAAAATTGGGGTGAACCTATGGGTGCACCTGCAATTTTTGAAAAGCAAATAGAAATCAAGCTCTTACCCCCTGGGCTCAGCACGAACGATTATCCATTTAAGCCATCGAATAGGGGCGCTACTGGTTACAGCCGTTATTCTGGCGCATGCACTCAACCTGATGCCCGTTACTCACGGCATTGAATTCACCAGAATCCAAGTCTGGCTCTATACTTGGATATGGCTGGCCTCTTCATTGGTACCGGTTGCATTAGAGGCAATGGCCGGTATATACGCTGTTATTGCGTTAGTTCTGGGCGCGCGTTTTCTGCAGTGGAGTTATCGTCTGCTGCGTGGCAAGCAGGTCGAAGCTGCCTGGCAGACCTTTAAATTTTCAATCAGATATTTATTATGTCTGTTTTTGGCGCTGCTGCTGTCACTACCTGTGGCCATTGATAACCTCCTGAATCTGTCGTTTCGGCATAAATGCAGCTATGAGCCCGATTACTATTGACTGGTCAAAAATTGCAGATGTGCCTATAGGTTCATTGAGATTTTTGGGCACCAAAGAGTCGCCATCGGCTTGTGCACTGCGCCGCAATGAAGCTACGGATTCAGGAATTATATGAGGTGAGAAGATGTCCGAACAATTGGCAGCAAAACAGAAGCAGGCCGTTGGCCTGACGGTTACCATCCTGGCGGTCGTTGTTGTATTTATAATCGGCATGATGTTGTGGAAATATGCCAACACCGGGTCGGATGTCGCTGCCGTTCTGGAGCAGAACCAGACCGTGCTGTTCGACGCCCCTCGAATGCTGCCTTCGGTGAATCTGACCCGCCATGACGGCAGCTCATTTAGCACCGACAGCCTTAAAGGCCAATGGGACATCGTGAACTTTGGTTACACCTATTGTCCGGATATCTGCCCGACCAACATGGCAGACTTGAACATTGCCTATAAAAGCCTGACTGAACTGGGACTGGCAGACCAGATACAGGTTTGGATGATCAGCGTTGATCCACAGCGAGATACGCCAGAGCAGCTTGCGCAATATGTGCCTTACTTCAACGAAAACTTTATCGGAGTGACAGGCGAGATTGATCAGATCTCCACCTTTGCCACTCAGTTATCAGCGGTCTTTTATCCGGAAGGCAGCGGTGAAGGTTATACCGTTGCCCACAGCGATAATATGGCGATTGTTGATCCACAAGGACATTTTGTTGCATTGATGCGGCCACCACATCGGCCTGGCAACATTACTGCTGTAATGCAGGCGCTGATGATCGAGTGAGAGGTATTGCAACGAGATTCGATAGTAACAAATGCAATAAAGGGCGATACATTCGCCCTTTGTTCTACGTTGGTTTGGTTTAATCCTGAGTCCGTGATTTCTTCAGTGGATGTAGGGTGTAAGAGCTTGGTTTCTATTTGTTTTTCAAAAATTGCACCCTTAGATTCATTGAAATTTTTGGGAAGCAAAGAGAAATCAATGGCTTGCGCACTGAGCTGCTATGGAGTCGCGGTTCAGGTGCCTAGTGATGGATCAAATGGTTCGTCAATTGTGTTGATAAATTTATCCTCAACTCCACCACTACCTCTTACTTGGGAGTTTCCGATAAGCATAAATGGTTCGCTGTCTGAAACATTAGGATGCTATCAACTTCCCTAAAAACTCCTCCAGCTTATCACCTTCCAACTCGAAACCACCAAAATCAAAATAAAATATTTTTCCTTTATTTCGGTCGCCGTAACCTACACAAATAATTGCTTCACCTAGCGTACCTAAAAAGGGAAATATTTGAAGATCACTTAAATGAGACTCATAGTTACGCCATATTTCTTCCAATTCATTTTTCGGAAATATTTCTTTGATAACAACAAACTTGTCCGGTATTTGCTGACTAAGGTTGTTGTAGATTGAAACATCCATCTTTTTGAAAGTTATTTCAGAGAAAATAGGCATCTTCCCAGATGCATTCAATCAAACATTCAATATCTGCTAAATTAACCATTTTTCACCGAATGTATGGTTTTAGGAACAAGCATCATAGTCTTTGCATCTTGATGGTGATGCCAAACATACTTAGTTTTAACAGTTGTTCCCGCAAGATCAGAATTAATAATCTTACGACCTCCAATCGTTTTACTTGGATTGATGTCTACAACTTTGTCTGAAACAGAAAACCACCACCCCTCCCAATTATATTCCATCCGCTTCCCAGTGTAACCGGGTTTGCATTTCAGAAATGGTTGTCCGTTTTCAGGAAATACCCAATAGTGTCCGTAAGGTGCCGCAGGTAAGTAATACCTGAATCCGTGACTCCATAGCGGCGCAGTGCGCAAGCCATTGATTCCTCTTTGCTTCCCAAAAATCGGGGTGAACCTACGGGTGCACCTGCAATTTTTGAAAAACAAATAGAAATCAAGCTCTTACACCCAGCATCCACTCTGAAGTCACGGATTCAGGTGAAATTTATTCATGACAAGCAGCGTTTCGGTGCCGAGGTTGTATTTGATCCAGAACCTCTGAATCGACAGGAGCAGAAAAATGATGACGGTGTTGACTGCGACTGTGAAGGCAATCGTTTGTATCCCTACAATGCAGTTCATATTAGTAAAGAAATTCCGCATCTGCTGGTCGCCGTTAGATGGTGTCACGGATTCAGGCCTATGTCATAAGAGGTTAATCGAATCCCTCTACTGAGGAAATTGTCGCGATTGTCGTCAGTCGGCTGAATCACTAAGTTCTGAAACGGTGCTAAGATGAAACAGTCCTGATTGTCGGAACACTAACAAAGCGAACATTGGATGCACTTTTTTACCAGCATTACTCGTGATTGGCTAACTGCAGTATCCACTAAGGATCTGGATCTCATTGTTCAGGTTTTCGAAACCTACAACAGTGACGCCCTGGCAGAAACCTTTTCTGTTACTGCGGCTGAATTTGGCGTCAAAGTATTTGATATCGAATATCAGCCCAGGTCAGTTGCTGATCCGCTTGATATCATGCATCGCATCCTTAAGTGGTTTGCCGAACAGTACGGCGAAGATGAAATTGATCGCCTGATCGATAGTTGCATATACTCTCAGCATATCGACACCTTTCGTACCTGGTACCGGCGTGAACCCTATTTTCGGGACGAACCACTGCTTTACGAAGAGGCTGGATATGAAACTCAGGAGTTCTATCTAAGCCTTGGTCGTATTCTTAATCGCCTGGCGAATAAAACCCCCTTTGCCGTATTGATTAAAAATCTTGATTGGGCACCCAGTCAGGTTCTCACCTCGTTGAATAAAGTATTGGATGTCGGCATTCGGCGCCAGAGTTGGGGTATTGTCGGTCTGGTTGAACATTCAGGTCGAGTGGGCTGGCTACAGGAAGATAGCCTCTGGCAGGAATGTCTGCGAAAGCTGGAACGACAGGGGTTGATCATGCTCGCTCCCACCATGGAATCGACCGACGGCTATTCATGGTATCGGGCTAAATCCCCGCGCAGTTTTGACGATGTATACAAGATGTTGGTTTCTGCTGTTGATATGTTTGGTTTTTCAGATGTGATTCAGATGGTGAATCAGATTCGGCGCCGCTATAACGATCAGCACAATGGCCAGTTATTGTTTCTCAGTGCGTTCAGTTCTCTGATGCTGCGTAACATCGATGATGCCATTCGCGATTTTATTAAAGTACAGAACCGATTACAGGCAACCCAGAATCAGTCGGTACTGATCAGCAGCTATTACTGGCAGAGTATCTGTTATACCTTGAAGTCACAGGAAAAATACGCTCGTGGAGCACAGGAACAATGTGAAAAGCTGGCGATGGAGTATCACTACCCTCGCGGTTATGTGCTCAGCCAGTTTGCTGATTTTTATATCAGCACGCACATCGCGCACAAAAGTCTGACACAAGAGTCATTAGATCATCTGTCCAGGCAGCTTTCCAGAGCAGGCTTTGAAAATACTCAATCTCTGTTGCAGTTCGAGATCAGCAATCAGATATATCAGTTTGACCGCGCCAGTTCGCGTAAATATCTGAAGCGCAGCGTTGAAGCGTTGCGCCGGTCACGTATTCGACGTAACAAGCTGGCGTTTTCAAGATCGCTGCATTCGATAGGGCAGATATACATGCGCCTTGGCAACGTTCGTCAGACGCACCGTTTTTTCGATTTGAGTCTCAGTATTCTTGAGCGCTATCAGAACAGTGTTGATATTGTGCCAATGCTCAACAATCTGGGCTATTTTCTGGTAGGGCAGGAAGAATGGCGCAAGGCCTGGTCTATTTTTGAACGTGCCATGTCGCTGGCAATCAAACACCGGAATTTTAATGAAGGCTCCATCGCACTTTATAATTACGTTTGGCTGTTGGCTCAAAGTGGCAGCAATCAGCGTGCGCTCAATACCCTGAACGATCTGCTGGAACTGCTGCGTATTCGCAAGGTTTACTCTGTGTCATTTAACAGCCTGAAAGATCTCTATATATTCAAGGGCTGGATTCATTTTCAACTCAGACAACCGATTCAGTCACGCTACTGCCTGAGCCAGATTCAACGGCAGGAAACGTTGACCGAAACACCTTTCAGTGCCATTTTGCTGCGGGTGCTTAACGCGCGGATAGCCAACTATGAAGAAAAGCCAATCAAAGCGCTGAACGAATTGAAGCAGGCTCATGAAGCGCTGACTAATACCTCAACTCTGGATCTGTATCTGCTTACAACCCTGCAACTGGAAGTGGCGCGGCTTTATCTGGATCTGGGACAAACAATAACCGCCCATGAAATTTTCGACCAGCTTCGCAGCAAAGCCCATGAGTATGACCTGAACACCTTGGCACAACGTGTCTCCCGGGCCAGCCTTGGTATTGCCAATCTTAGTGATTCATTGGTGCCGGATATCAGCCAGCCCTACCATGTATTGCTTGATCTTGCGCATAAAGAGACTCAATTGATTTCTACCCAACAGGAGCTATTCGATATTCATCAGATTAATCTGCTGGTGGAGATGTCGGCTGCGGAGCCAGATATCAAATCTTTTCTGCGCCAGACTATCGAAGTACTCGATCGACGCATTCCCGCCGGTGAATTTGGTGTATTGCTGGAGAATGACCCGGAATCGGAGCGTCCAATCAACCTGCTGCTAACTAATGGTGTTGATGACGCAACCAAAACCATTTGGCGCGACTGGTTATTGGATAAGCCCGGGGTGCCACAGAGTTTCCATTACGATGGCAGTTACATTAACGCCTGGCCGATGATGATGGAAACACTTGATCTGTGCTGGCTGATTGTCTCAGGTGATGATGAGCAGCATCAGGTATGGAACGTGACATTTTTGCAGTTGGTCGCGCAGCAGCTTGGGCTGATTCTTGACCGTCGATTACGTGAAGCCTACCTGGAGTATCAGAACAAAACCGATCTGTTGACCGGTATTCTCAATCGAGCAGGGCTCTACGAACGGCTGAAAAAGCAGTTCTCCGCCATGAAGCGCCAACCTAAACAATCGTTCGCACTTTGTTACTTCGATCTCGACCATTTCAAGTATTTTAACGACCAGTTTGGCCACGATCTAGGCGATAGAGTGCTGAAAGAGTTGGTGAAGAGTGTCACTGCCCAGTTGCGTGGCAATGATGAACTGGGCCGGATCGGTGGTGATGAATTTATAATCCTGCTACGCGATACCAATCGTGAATCTGCCGAACACCTGATGGAGCGTTTGCGCAAAACCATTGCCGAGCCTGACTGGTGGCTGCCGTTGCTGATTGATCAGCAACAGGATGAACGCAACCCGGTGCCGAAAGAAGAGTGGATAAGCGCCAGTATTGGCATCATCATCATGCAACAATGGCCGGAAAACGGCGTCAGTCGCATTGACCTGATAGCGCAGGGTGATATGGCGATGTACGAAGCCAAAAACAAAGGTCGAAATTGCGTGGTAATACGTGACTTTGAGGTGACTCCATAGCGGCGCAATGCGCAGGTCATTAATTCCTCTTTGCTGCCCAAAAATTGGGGGCACCTGCAATTTTTGAAAAACAAATAGAAACCAAGCTTTTACACCCATCATCCACTCCAAAGTCACGGATTCAGGTAAAACCAAAAACAGCAAGGTGCAATTCTGACGGTTAGCTCCTAAGATTGATTATCAGAGACTGGTATTTTCTGGTCTGTAGAACGGTTCCAAGCAGTGATAGAAAGCAGTATCCTGATGCGTTCTCATCAGTTAATCGAATTTATTACAACCGGAGTTGGCATCATGAGGCCCCTTTTTCCAGAGATTCGTCCCTTTGAAAACGAAATGCTTGATGTCGGCGATGATCACCAGCTTTACTTTGAGCGTTGCGGCACTCCTACTGGAATTCCGGTTCTTGTGGTTCATGGTGGCCCGGGTGCCGGGTGCTCCGAGCAAATGCGACGATTCTTCGATCCTGAGCGATACCACATAATTCTCCTTGACCAGCGAGGTACTGGTCGCTCAACGCCTTACGCCTGCGTTGAAAACAACACGACAGACGATCTGCTTGATGATATGGAGCGGCTGCGCAAGCACTTGCAGATATCGCGTTGGGTACTGTTTGGCGGCAGTTTTGGTGCCACACTGAGTTTGCTCTATGCTGAAAAGTACCCTCAACATGTTTGTGGTCTGATCCTGCGGGGGGTGTTTCTGGGTCGTCAGCAGGATCTTGACTGGCTCTATCGCCAGGGTGCCGGACGATTCTTCCCGGAAGAATGGCAACGTTTTAATGCCCCGGTTGCCGATATGGCTGGCACTGACATCATTGAAAATTACTATCAAATTGTGCATGGTGAAAATGACCTGGCGAAAGTCGCCGCCGCCAAAGCCTGGGCTCGTTGGGAAGCCGCCAGTTCAGCTTTTAGACCTCATCAGAGTGCTCAGGATAATTATCTGGTCACTCATACCGCATTGGCTCTCGCGCGCATTTCGACTCATTACTTTTTAAACCACTGCTTCATTGATGTTGACCAGATATTGAAAAATGTCGGCAAAATAGCCGATATTCCCGGCTATATCGTGCAGGGTCGATATGACATGATCTGCCCGCCGGATCAGGCCTGGGAACTGGCTAACCAGTGGCCCAATGCCGAACTGGATCTGGTTCGCGAAGGCGGTCACTCCGGCTTTGACAGTGCGATGATCGATGCATTGATACTGGCAACCTATCGCATGGCAAAACGCCTCGGCTCGCCCGAGGACGAAGCATGAAAGCGTTGATCCAACGCGTACGCCACGCCCGTGTCGAAGTAGACGACATGATTATTGGTTCTATTGATCAAGGTATGCTGGTGCTGGTGGGTATTGACGCGCATGACACTGACGCCAACGTTGACGCACTTGCCGACCGCTTGCTCAAATATCGCTTGTTTTCCGATAGTGAAGGCCGCATGAACCTCAATGTCCAACAGGTGAATGGCGGTATCCTGTTGGTCTCCCAATTCACCCTCTCTGCCGATACCCGCAAAGGTTTGCGCCCCGGTTTTTCCACTGCTGCTGTGCCAGCCGAAGGCAAACGATTGTTCAATCGGGTTGTTGAGCGGATTCATAGCCAGCACTCGCCGGTAGCAACCGGGCAATTTGGTGCGGATATGCAGGTGAGCCTGGTGAATGACGGGCCGGTTACTTTTTTGCTGGAGAATTGAACCTGAATCCGTGACTCCAGAGCGGCGCAGTGCGCAAGCTATTGATTCCTCTTTGCTTCCCAAAAAAATCCACTGAACTGAAGAGTCACGGATTCAGGTCGAAATCAGCCAAACATTTACTGGCGACCAAATTATTTGGTCGCTCTCGAAATTTAAATGCAACTTCTACTAAATTGATCAATGGATTAGTTTTTGACACTCTGCAACCTTTTCCCAAGCTATCCTAGTTTCGTCTTGGTGGGTAAAATCACCACCATTCCAACATGCTTCAATGCTACGTGATCTAGCAATGGCTAAGCGTAGCCACAAAAATCAGGATAGTAGGCCAAAGGAATTTCACCCTTAGCCTCTCGCAGAACCGTACATGATACTCTCGCATCATACAGCTCCCATTATCCTGCCGTATTTTCAAACGACTTTGCCTTACTCATCGGCTCCTCCCTGTGTTCAGGTTGACCCATAAGATCGGCTGGATAATGCCACCCCTTCGCTCCA
>JARRJP010000070.1:0-12994 GCA_037389025.1 Reinekea sp.
ACGTTGCTCGATCCAGCCGCGTCGATGTTCGTAATCAACCCCCGTATCGTGATCCTTTCCGGCGAGAAAGGCTCGCCGAACACAGCGGGAAACACAGTGGTAATAAGGTGTTGCGTCTAATGAGACCTGTTCGCTCCTTGGCTTGGGCATGAGTCGGCTCCTTGATTGAGATTGATACTGTATATCCAACCAGCTTTTGATGAGAGAGTCAACTCTTAGAGTGCCTGTCCGGTTGGAGCATTTGATGAGAGAGTCAACTCTTAGAGTGCCTGTCCGGTTAGCGGTTCTCCTTAGAGTGCCTGTCCGGTTAGCGGTTCTGTCCGGTTAGCGGTTCTTGTACATTGAGGGTTCCCTTAGAGTGCCTGTCCGGTTAGCGGTTCCTGTCCGGTTAGCGGTTTGTCCGGTTAGCGGTTCTTGTACATTGAGCGCTGGTTAACAGCACTGATGGTCAAAGCAGACGGCGAGGTCGTTGCTCGGAAACAAGGCACACCGCAGGGTGGGGTGATCAGCCCCGTCCTGGCGAACCTGTTCCTGCACTATGTTTTCGACAAGTGGATGCAGAAACATTATCCGTAGCTGAAGTGGTGTCGTTACGCGGATGACGGCTTGGTCATTGCCGAAGTGAGGCAGAAGCAAAGCAAATGTTGGAAGTACTGAATCAGCGTTTCAGCGAATGCAGGCTTGCGCTGCACCCTGACAAAACCCGAATTGCCTATTGTAAGGACGGTAAGCGGAAGGGTTGGTATGAACACATCAGTTTCGACTTCCTAGGGTATACTTTTAGGCCGAGAGTGGTTAAGAACCCCTGAATCCGTGACTCCTTCAGTGAATGCAGGGTGTACGAGCTTGATTTCTATTTGTTTTTCAAAATTGCAGGTGCAGATGTATGTTGCAGTGCGTTTGGTTCGAACCGCCCGTACATTCAAACTGGTGTTTGCCAGAAATCATGGCTGCTATGCAATCTTTGAACGGTTGTACCGGAAATTATCTTACGGTTAGAAACGAATAAATGGTGTTTTAATTATCGGAGTCACGGATTCAGGATAAACCCAAGGTCAGAGCAAGAGATTGATCTATACGATCTCTATTTCGAAGAATGCGGCCTATTAGAAACATTCCTTGATATTCAATAACAATATGAAGATGGAAAGCTGTGAAGGATTTAAGGCAGTTAGAGCTTTCTTGTGAAGGGAACCCTGACTTTATCGTGTATTCAGGTTCAATGATATTGTGCCAATAAATTAATCATGACAAACATAAAACTGATAAACCCAAAAGAAAATCCCAGGAAGGAATTACCTGAATCCATGACTCCATAGTGGGCAGTGTGCAAACCATTGATTCCTATTTGCTTCCCGAAAATTGGGTGAACCTGCAATTTTTGAAAAACAAATAGAAATAAAGCTCTTACACCCTGCATCCACTGAATAAGTCACGGATTCAGGTCAGTTAAACAAAGCTACAAACTGCTTCACCCATTCCGCGTTAGCGGGCCATGCGGGAGCGGTCACAAACTGGCCATCCGTCACCGCTTGATCAACATTGATATCCGCGTAGTTTGCACCGGCCAGTTTGACTTCAGGCGCGCAGGCAGGGTAGGCGGATATCAATTTACCCTCAATCACCTTGGCGGCCGCGAGTAATTGTGCGCCGTGGCATATCGCGCCAACTGGTTTTTTTGTTTCGACAAAGGCACGAACCATGTTGACGACAGCCTCATTCAAACGCAGGTACTCTGGTGCTCGACCACCGGGAATCATCAGACCATCGTAATCCGCAGGATCAGCCTCACTGAAGGTTTTGTTCAGGGTGAAGTTATGGCCACGTTTTTCACTATATGTCTGGTCACCTTCGAAGTCATGGATAGCGGTGGCAATGGTGTCACCCGATGATTTATCCGGGCAGATAACATCACATTCAAACCCCATCGCCAGTAAGGCTTGAAATGGCACCATCAGTTCATAATCCTCAACAAAATCACCCGCAATAAATAAGATTTTCTTAGCCATCTGTCTCTCCTCGTTTTTGTTGTCGGGTGGTCAGAATAACGCTCATGATTGATCGGGTGCTACTGAAATTTACTGGTTTTCAAATTTACCCAAACAAAATTCCCGTACTGTATCTTTGCTTGTTAGCTTTTATCAATAATCCTGACCTTTTGCCGTTAATACCCCAAGGGGGAAAACATACTGACTTTGCATCAGGCCTGAATCCGTGACTCCATAACGGCGCAGTGCGCAAGCCATTGATTCCTATTTGCTTCCCTAAAATCGAGGTGAACCTATGAGTGCACCTGCAATTTTTGAAAAACAAATAGGCATCAAGCTCTTACACCCCGCATCCACTGAAGAAATCACGGATTCAGGTTAATATCAGTTCTGAACATTATTGCCACAGACGATTTAACATATTCCATTTTGCTTCATCGAAACCAGTCCATTCACCCCAGCCCGACGTATTGGAACGTGGGTCATAGGCGTGAGTATACAGGCCACCAGTATCATCAGATTCTGGATTTATCGCCCAATAACAGGCTTCCATGTCTTTATCGACCAGGTAATCGACCAGTGCAGTTTGCCACTGTTCGTCCAGGCCTGGCTGTAAATAACCCCAACGATCCTGATCACGAATCGGGCCGGACAGAGGCCAGTCATAGTGGCCGCCGAATTCGCCGATCACAATGGCATATCCCTGATCTTTCAAATACCCGAAGTGTTCTTCCCAACCGGAGCGTAGCAGAGTCGGGTTGATCACAACATTACAGTGGGCGTCGCCAGCGGCATCACCTTCAAGATCGGCACACTGAGGTTGTGTTGGATCCATAAACTGCTTCTGCACAAACACTGATGGGCCGTAAGTATGTGGTGACAGAACCAGACGATCCTGCGGAATGTCCAGTGGTGCATTTGCGAATGAGAAGAAGTTTTCACCCCAGTTCGGGTTGGTATCCACTGAACCATGCGCAGTGGTTGCGCCATCAGATCTGGCGCTACCAATACCCTCAACAAAGATCAATACATTCGGGTTGATCTCATTGATCACCTGATAAGCGTCTTCTGCCAGCGTTTTCCACTCGTTCCAGGAGTAATCCCAAGGTTCGTTAAAAATGTCGATACCCAGGATATTGTCGACATTCAGCGAATCAGCAAAGCCAGCCAGAGTTCTCAGATCATCCAGCCACAACTGCTCGTTGTATTCGTGCACGGTCACACCGGCACCAGCAGCACCACATGAATAGTTTTCACGTTTGTAATCGTAGTTGTCACGATCACGGTCAGCATAGGGTGGCGTTGCATCCAGACGACCGGCGCGCCAGCCAAGATAGTTGGAGCAGGAGTGGATATCCAGAATGATATCCAGGTCGTTTTGATCTGCCAGTTTGATGAAATCTTCAAGTGCCTGACGTGAGTTAGTTGCACGTACTGATGGATGGTTTTTAAATACCGCAGCAACCCCTTGAGGGTTGTTGGTTTCCAGCGTTTGTGGCGCAATCGGCAGGCGAATGGTATTGATACCTTTGGACTTCATTTCGTCCATATCCTGCTGAATAGTGCGGCCAGTGCCCTGATTGCCATTGGCCCAGAAGGTGTTGCCCATATACAGTTCCATCGGCGCACCGCTTGGATTGGTTGGATCATTGGACGGTTCGTGACGGCCTTCCAGACCGAACCAGGCACCACACTGCATTGGCTTTACTTCACCGTTTTTGGTGATTTTTCCATTTTCGACACGGAATGTTACACCGGTATTACTGCTATCGCCACCATCGCCACCATCGCCGCCATCGCCACAAATTTCTCCGCTAAAGGTTGGTGTTTCAGCGGTTCCGTTTGAAGTACCTTGGAAGCCAAAAGTGATGCTCTGGCCGGACTGAATGGATCCATTCCAACTCATGTTTGAGGCTGAATAAGGGTTGTTGCCGCTCCATACCGCGTTCCAGACATTAGTTACCCGATTATTACCACTGTATTCCCAGCCAATGTTCCAACCGTTTATAGCTGCGGTCGAATTATTGGTCATTGTTATTTTTGCGACGAATCCTGAATTCCACGCGCTTTCGATGTTGTAGCTGCAACTTGCGTTAGCCTGATAAGACAGAGTTGTCAGGGCAACTCCGATACTCAGTCCCAGCAATTGATTTTTGTTTCTTTTTTTATGCTGGTAATACTGGATAGAGCTTTGAGTCTAGTCATAGTCAAAGATCCTTTGATTGTTGTTGATACTGTTTTTGTTGTTGTTTTATTTTGTGTATCCAACCTTAAAAGTCGGTCTGGTTGGCGTGAGCCGGTATCCACGGCGACAGGGACCGATAAGTGTTGCCAGGCTGAATTTCAGGTCTTGGCAGAACGTCCCTACAACGTGTCACTTTTATGGGAAATAGCTGGTCCTGTTCAGATTCCTCCCCCTATCTGCGGCATTCCCATTAACGCTAGTTGCAAATTTGACAACAAAGAAAAATTTTTACTGAAATTATTTGGATCTTTAGACACGATGCGCAAAATAAATACCAGTTAGACGAAAAAAATAGATAAACGAGGCGTTTCCGGACAGGCACTAATTAAGTTCGGCACTAATTAAGTTTGAATTTATAGAAATTAGTATACCTGAATCCGTAACTCCATAGCGGCACATATTCAGGATGAAATTATTTTTGGGAAGCAAAGAGGAATTAATGGCCTGCGCACTGTGCCGCTATGGAGTCACGGATTCAGGTTAACGTTTACCTTTCACGTTTAACTTCAAACGCGCCCCAAAATACCGAAGTACTGCATAAAACTTCGGCAGAGTGGTCAAGTTAAATGAGCGAGATGCGCAGTCTTAGCTTCCCGGCTTGATTTACTTTTCTACGCGACATTGCGAGGCCGAGTAGACTTAGGCCGATCAGCGCTATAGAAGCGGGTTCCGGCACTGATTCGCCACCAACACCGTCTGCACCATAGGCAGCAATACCGTTATTGAACAGTTCGGTTCCGGTTCCGGTTAGGGTATCCAGTGTCAGAGTCAAACCAGACTGGGTAAAGCCGTAGAGCGTTCCGTTCAGATAGTTCAAGCCATAAACTGAGTTATAGCCGGTATTGCCGATCAGGGTTCCGTTACCTGTGTTGATATCCAGCGACCAGAGGCTATCTAACGGGCCAGTGCTGGAGGACAGAAACAGGTTACCGGCATCATCGAAAGCAATGTCACCGGATGAAACGTAAGCGCCGGTGCCGATCAGGTTGGCTGCGCCAGTGCTTTTATTGAGGGAATACAGACCGTGCCCGCCGCTACCGTACAGAGTGCCGTCACTACCGAAGGTCAGGCCGTTGATGCTCGCACCGATCGTGCCCACCCGAGCGGTTGAAGCGTTAGTCTGGTCGATGGTGTAAAGTCCAGAGCCTTGAACGCCGTACAGGACATTGGTATAAGGATCCAGAGCGATATCAAACATGGTGCCGGTATTACCGATCAGGGTTTTATTGTTGGTGGCGGTATCGTAATCCCATAGACCGCCGCCACTGTCTCCGATCAGTGTTGCCTGTGCAGTGCCTACCAGTGCCGCCGCTGAAAGTCCGGCCGCTATCAAGATGGATTTCATTCATTTTTCTCCATAATTAGAAAACAAAGGGGTATCGGGGGAACCCGGTTCAGATATAACAAAAAATGTGACTTTTTCATCAATTATTTTTTATAAATAGCAGTCTTGTGATCCATTTTATAAAACGACAGGCAATGACAGGAGAGAGTTATGGAATTGGGAGTATTCCCAATCAGCTTAGCTTCAGTCAGTTTAGCGGTCAAAGATATTACACCTGAATCCGTGACGCCATCGCGGCGCAGCGCGCAAGCTCTTACACCCTGCATCCACTTTGAAGTCACGGATTCAGGCTGTATTAAGAAAGCACCTCCAGAAGTTCACTGCGAGACGCAGCTTGAAGGCAACGACACACCGAATTGAATCCCCAAGTGCCCACATCAATGCCGGAGATGATGGGTGAACCCGGCCGGGATGGTCGGCCCTATACCGGCCAGCGATGTGAGCATGACCTGACAGTTGACCGGTCAGGCCGTGCCGGAACCTTTGGCGTCGTGGAGCCACTCATGTCTCATTGAACATGTCTTATTGATGATGATGCCATGGAGGCGGTTGAACAGTCTTTAGTAAACCTGAGTCCGTGGCTTCATCAATGGCTTGTGCTCTGCGCCGCGATGGAGTCACGGATTCAGATTAAACAAACAGTTATTTATTAAATAGAGGAAACGCACATGGATAGGATGAATTCTAATTTTTACGGTCACTACTACAGCTACGGCCAGACAAACCAGGAGAACGGTCAACATGCCTCCCAGCCTGAAGCTGGGCAAACGTCCACAGGGGAATCTGTGAGTGAGGCGTGGGGGAGTCATCCAGAGCCGAGTCGGCCGACCCACGCGCCGGAACCGTCCAGTAGACCGAGACTGCATGCTGATGGAGGCCGCAAGGCCCGAGCCGACGCGATCAAGGCGCGATTTCTGGCAGGTCTGGATGCCTATGGGCGGGGCGTTTCACTGGAACATTGTTCCATATCCATCCCATTCGAGCGTTACATTGATGATGATGGAAGCATGCTTGGAAGGGGGGTTTCTCTGTATCAATCGCTTACGGAAACAGAAAGGACGCAGCTCGATCGAGCGATTGTCGCCCGTCGGGGAGACAAGTTTATCAAGGACTCGCTCGCGATGTACGGCCCTATGCAGACGGAAGCGATGTGGGCTATGACCTGGCAGTTGACCGGTCAGGCTGGGCCGGGACCTTCGGCGTCAGCGGAACCTGCCATACCTTATTATGGTAGGGAGGACGTTGGGGATGATTTTCAGCACCAGTATGGCCCGTACGGACTGACAGCACAGGTAGCACCGGAACGCCTCGTCGATCACGGAATCGTGGACCGTATGCTGGTCAATATTCAGGGCGAGGTGTATAGAGTTCACGATACGGAACGTTCTCAGGGCCGCTTTGTACTGGTGCCTCGCATGCAGGGCGGTTGAATATTTATCTGAATCCGTGACTCCAAAGTGGATGTAGGGTGTAAGAGCTTGATTTCTATTTGTTTTTCAAAAATTGCAGGTTCACCCATAGGTTCACCCCAATTTTTGGCAAGCAAAGAGAAATCAATGGCTTGTGCACTGCGCCGCTATGGAGTCACGGATTCAGGTATTCATTCACTGAATATTCAATTATTTCTTTATTAAATACCTGAATTCGTGACTTATTCAGTGGCTTGCGCACTGCGCTGCTATGGAGTCACGGGTATCAGGTAAATATCCATTTATTCAATAAGGGAGTTACCTGTGGATAGGGCTAGTTGGAATCATCACACCGCTGACTACTACAACCAAATACACCAGGAATACGATCAATACGCCAGTCAGCCAGAGGCTGGCCAAACATCCGCCGGGGTACCGGCGAGTGGGCTGTCGTGGAGCTACTTAGCACCGGGTCAGTCTCAGATGTACCTGAGTTTCAACGTTCCACCGAAAATTTCGCCCTCGCCCGGGTCGGATTGGGAATACTTACTGCCCCCAACCTCATTGGAGAATAGCATCCAGGATGTGCCGGGACAGTCCAATGCCCAACCTGCTACTAAGGCGAAGCGACAACGCAGGTGCCTCGCCGAGATCACGGAGCAGTTTCTGGCAGATCTTGATAAGTATGCACGGGGAGATACGTTGCAAGCTTGTTCTGCAAGCCTTAATTTTCGCTCATATGTCACTGACGCTGGTTATCTGAAACCGAATGGGATAAACCTATACAACAAACTTGAGCAGAAGGACAAGGATCGGGTCGATCAAGCCTTAGAGGACCGTCGTTCTTTCAGACCGTCAACCATGAAGCGTTTCCTGGATGGCCTTGAGGCCTACGCAAGTGGCGCGCTATTGCAGGATTGTTCCACAACCGTCAACTTTTTCAGGTATGTCACCGACGCTGGTTATCTGAAACCGTATGGGACAGCCCTGTACAACAAACTTGAGCAGAAGGATAAGGATCGGGTCGATCAAGCCTTGAAGGACCGTAAAGAAAGGCCGGATAGGGACAAAGTCAGGACGAGTTTTCTGGAAGGCCTTGAGGCCTACGCCAGTGGCGCGCCATTAAAAGCGTGTTCTGAAACCCTCGATTTTCACCTATATGTCTCCAGCAAAGGTTTTTTGCAAGACTCGGGTATAGCCCTGTACAACAGACTTGAGCAGCGGGACCAGAATCTGATCGATGATGCATTAAGCTCCCGTCGGGCCGTTTACTCTAATGAGCGGAATGCCACTGACCACGCACTCATAGAAGGCTTTTTGGGAGGCATTGAGGCCTATGCGAACGGCACGCAATTAACAAAGTGTTCTGAAACCTTCTATTTTGAAAATTATGTCACCGCTGATGGCCGTCTGCAAAAGCCGGGGAGGAAGCTGTTCGACAGGCTTAGTACGGATGACAAAATATGGGTTAAGCAGGCATTGACCAGCCGAAGAAGGATTGCCGCTCAACAAATCTCCGGGGACATCCCTCTGCTTCGGGACGCACTTGCACCCTATGGTAATGGTCTGGAACTTCAGGCGTGCGGGAAAGTGTCGGGCTTGGAGAAGATAGAAAGGTACCTCACCCCGGAGGGTGGACTGACAGCCAAGGGCGAACTACTGATCGAAAACCTGGAGCCGGACCAACAGTATGATGTGTGGTATGAGATCGTAAAAAGGCAGAAGCTCTTAAATCCGAGTGCTCAAGAGCCTGGGTCACCGTGGCAACTGCCCGAAATACCCGTATCAATGCCGGAGATGGGAGGGATGGACCCGGCTGCAATGACTGTCCCCATACAGACGGAAACGATGGTCGCCCCCATACAGACGGAAACGATGGTCGCCCCCATACAGACGGAAACGATGGTCGCCCCTATACCGATGGAAACGATGGTCGCCACTATGCAGACGGAAGCGATGTGGGCCACGGCTTGGCAGTTAACCGGTCAGGCGGTGCCAGGAACATGGGGGATACCTTCGGAGTCAGCGGAACCTTCCATACCTTATTATGACAGTGAGGCCTTCAGGGCGGATTTTCAGCACCAGTACGGTCCGTATGCTGATCAATATCCAGGGAGAGGTGTATAGAGTTCGTGATTCATGACGTTCTGTGAACCGCTTTATGCTGGTGCCTCGCATGCAGGGGAGGTTCACTGAATATTCACCTGAATCCGTGACTTCTTCAGTGGATGCAGGGTGTAAGAGCTTAATTTTTATTTATTTTTCAACAATTGCAGGTGCACCTGTGGGTTCACCCTGATTTTGGGCAAGCAAAAAGGAATCAATGGCATGCGCACTGCGCCGCTATGGAGTCACGGATTCAGATATAGAGTTCACGATAGGAAAAGGTTGGTGGAATCCACCAATGAAAACCCGCTGGGCAAGAAATTTATGCTGATACTGTGTATGCGGGACAGTTGAATATTCAACCACTTATTCACCTGAGTCCACTCTGGAGTCACGGATTCAGGTTCATTTATTCAATAGGAGAGTTACACATGGATCTGTTTCATCGGAATCTTCCTAATGCTAACCACTATGACCAGATACGCCTGGAGGACGATCAACACGCCTCCCAGCCCGAGGTTGGCCAAACGTCCACTGGGATAGCGGCGAGTGGGCCATCGCGGAGCCACCCAGCGCCAGGTCAGCTTCAACCGTATCAGAATTTCAACTTTTCACCGTGGATTCCGCCCTCGACCGGGTTTGATAGGGAACACACCCTGCGATCCCCTCAGCCAACAACATTGGGGGATATCATCCAGAGCGATGCGCTATCGGAATCATCCAATCCCCAGACGGTTGTTAAGAAGCGTCAGCGCAAGAGCCTGGCCGAGGTCAAGCATCATTTTCTGGCAGGCCTTGATAAGTATGCACAGGGATATAGGTTGACAGGTTGTTCTGCAGCCATCAGTTATTCCTCATATGTCACCGCCGATGGCAATCTGCACCAGGATGGGATAGGCCTGTACGAAAAACTTGAGCAGGAGGAAAAGGATCGGGTTGATCAAGCCTTGGAGGACCGTAAAGTATTCCATTCTTTCAGTTTGTACAGCGCCAATTCAACCAGGATGCGATTCATGGAGGGCATTGAGGCCTACGCAAGCGGCGCGCCATTAAAAGATTGTTCTGCAACTCTCAGGTTTGCCCGTTATGTCACCAGTGATGGTCATCTGCTAGCGCGGGGGATAGGCCTGTGCGAAAAACTTAATCAGGAGGAGCTGACGCTGGTCAATCGAGCCTTGGAGGCTCGTCGGAAATGCTATGACGAGTCTACCCGCCATGACAAGTCAATCACTAACGCTGCATACAAGCACCTTGCGGGGGGAGAGAGCACGGCGCGGGTCAATGAGGTATTGGCCGTCCGAAGAAGGATTGCCGCTGAACGTATCTCCGGGGACGTCTCTCATTTTCTGGCCGCACTTGAACCGTACGGTAATGGCTTTGACCTTAAAGAGTGCGGAAAACAGTCGGGCTTGAAGAGGAAGGCAGACAGGTACCAGAAAGTAGAAAGGTACCTCACACCGGAGGGTGGACTGACAGCCAAGGGAGAACTACTGATCGAAAACCTGCAGCCAGACCAACTGAATAAGGTGTTGGAAGCGATCGAAAAAAGGCAGCAGAACACAGGATTGCATTCCCCAGTGCCGGAGCCAGCGTGGCAATGGCCTGAAATGCCCGCATCCATGCCGGAGACGGAAGGGATGGACCCAGGATTGAATCCCCCAGTGCCGGAGCCAGCGTGGCAATGGCCCGAAATGCCCGCATCCATGCCGGATATGGGAGGGATGGACCCAGGATTGAATCCCCCAGTGCCGGAGCCAGCGTGGCAATGGCCCGAAATGTCCGCATCCATGCCGGAGACGGAAGGGATGGACCCAGGATTGAATCCCCCAGTGCCGGAGCCAGCGTGGCAATGGCCTGAAATGCCCGCATCCATGCCGGAGACGGAAGGGATGGACCCAATCGCGATGTACCCCCCCATGCAGACGGAAGCCATGATGGCCGCAGCTTGGCAGTATACCGGTCAGACCATGCCGGGAACCTGGGGGATACCTTGGGAGTCAGCGGAACCTTTCATACCACATTATGGCAGTGATGTCGTTGGGAATGATTTCCGGCACCGGTATGACTCGAACGGACTGATGCCACAGAGAGCACCGGATCGCCTCATCGGCCTGGGTATCGTG
This sequence comes from Reinekea sp., assembly GCA_037389025.1. Classification (GTDB taxonomy): domain Bacteria; phylum Pseudomonadota; class Gammaproteobacteria; order Pseudomonadales; family Natronospirillaceae; genus Reinekea. The sequence continues at coordinate 11,217 of JARRJP010000070.1, forward strand.
CACGATATGCTGATTAATATTCAGGGTGAGGAATATAGAGTTCACGATACAGGACAACGTTCTGTGAACCTCACCAATGAGAACCCGCAGGGCAAAATCATTATGCTGGTGCCTCGCATGCGGGGCGGTTGAACAGTCATTTATTAAGCACCTGAATCCGAGACTCCAAAGTGGATGCAGTGTGGAAGAGCTTGATTTCTATTTGTTTTGCAAAACTTGCAGGTGCACCCATAGGTTCACCCCAATTTTTGGGAAGCAAAGAGGAATCAATGGCTTGCGCACTGCGCCGCTATGGAGCCACGGATTCAGGAAGCCGTCATTTATTAAAAGGAATCGCACATGGATAGGTTTAGACCTTGTGGCAACACTGAGCACTACTTCAATCAGACATATCAGGAGGACGCTCAACACACCATCAAGCCCGAGACGGGGCAAACGTCCGCTGGGGTAGCGGGGAGTGGGGAGTGGGGGAGTTGCCCAGCGCCGGGTCAGCCGCAGCCGTACCTGGATCTCAACCTGCCGGCACAGACACCGTCCGGGCCGGACTGGGATCTTAACCTGCCAGCACAGGCACCGTCCTGGCCGGGCTGGGATCTTAACCTGCCGCCAGCACAGATACCGTCCTGGCCGGACTGGGAAACCTCTCAGCCAACCACAGTGGCGGAGCACGAGGTGCTGTCGGAATCGTCGGCTGCCCCGGTGCGCCGCCGCAAACCCCGGGCCAAGGGGTTGCCCCCGGTCAAGGAGCGATTTATGGCAGGCCTGGAAGCCTTTGCGCGGGGCGCTTCATTGAGAGATTGTTCTGCAACCCTCTTATTCACTAATTACATTCACAGCGATGGCAGAATGGTTAAAAGGGGGATTCCTCTGTATGACCAGCTTTCAGACGCGGAAAAGACGCAGCTCGATCAAGCGATTATGGCCCGTCAGCAAGCTAAACTTATCCGATCGGCTGACGAAGGATCAGTTACTGGGCGTTTCCTGGCAGGTCTTGAGAATTATGCACAGGATGTTTCGTTGAAAGATTGTTCTGCAACACTCCCATTTAAAAACTATGTCACTGACAATGGTTTTCTGCGCCAGGCAGGGCAAAACGTGTGTGAAGGTCTGTCACCGGAGGATCTGGATCGGGTCAATCAGGCGTTGCTCCGCCGTAGTGAACATTATTCAAACCGAGCGACGAATAACGCCCCGGTTGAAGAACGCTTTCTGGCAGGCCTTGAAAACTATGCGCGGGGTGTTCGGTTGGCAGATTGTTCTGCAACCCTCCCATTTAGAAAATATGTCTCCGACAGTGGCCTTCTGTATTCACGGGGGGAGGCTTTGCTCCAGAGTCTGTCAGAGGAGGACCAAGCGCGGGTTAATGAGGCGTTGCTCCGGCGTAGTGATATTTATTCAAAACAAACGAAGAAGAATACGAAGAATACGACCCCGGTTGAAGAGCGCTTCCTGGCAAGTCTTGATAACTATGAAAGAGGCGCGTTGTTGAATCGATGTTCCAGGGATATCCGTCTTGAAAACTATCTCTCCTACGATGGTCGTTTGCAGCCGGGGCGGGGGCAACCTCTATACGACAGACTTAGTCAGGATGACCAGGAACGGGTTGATAAGGCGTTAACCGCCCGAGGAAAGATATACGCTCAACATATCGCCGGGGACGTGGCCAAATTCATGGCCACGCTTGAACCGTACAGCAACGGCCTGAGCCTTCAGGAGTGCGGAATAAAGTCCGGTTTGAAGGCGAAAGCGAGCGTGTACTTCACCCCGGAGGGAGGACT
>JARRJP010000071.1:0-12921 GCA_037389025.1 Reinekea sp.
TGAAGTTCGTTATAAAAAAACAGCAGATACTCAGTACACCACGGTGATGATTAATGACAACTCTGTTGAACAATACGTTATCGATGAGCTGGAAAATGCCGATAGTTACAGCTTTGAAGTGGCGGCGTTCGATACAGACGGTGTCTACAGCCAGTTTATTACAGCAAACTGATTTGAAATTCCTGCTCAGGGAAAATCTCCATCACAGTCACAGCGCCTTCGGGCGCTGTTTTTTGTTATGTTGCCCGGAAATTTCACCATAGAGAGCTGAAGGAAAAGAGCTGTGGGAAATTTGTACCTGAACCCGTGACTTCATAGCGGCGCAGTCTGCAAGCCACTGAAGAAGTCATGGATTCAGGTAGGAATGACTTGTCGTCTTTTGCTGGGAGTCAGCTTTACTACGAATAGACCGAAACATGGCTAATGAATCAACCATTCCTGCTCAAACACCTCAACAGATACTGGCTTTGAGAAGAAATACCCTTGAAGACGATCTATATCAAGCTCCTGACAAAACTGTTTCTGAGCTTGTGTTTCAACACCCTCGGCGACAGTTTCGTAGTTCAATGTTTTAGCAAAGGCGCTGATTGCTTTAAAAAGAGCGACCTGTTTTTCATCATCGATACCCTGAACAAAGGATTTATCAATTTTGAGAACACTGAATGGATATTCCTTCAAATGAGATAATGAAGAATAGCCAGTTCCAAAATCATCCAATGCCAATTTCACCCCCAAATCAGAAAGCTGGTTAAGCATATTAGCTGAACTGATGCTGCTCTCCAGACTGCTTTCGGTCAATTCAAGTTCAATCAGACTCTTGGGAATGTTAAAACGCTCCAGGCAGTTTAAAAGAAAGTCTGACAAACCACTGTCTTTTAACTGGCGAGCCGACAAATTAACGGCAATTGAAAAAGTGATATCTGTAAAACTATCCAACTTCATCCATTGGCTAGCCTGAGTGCAGGCCGACTCTATGACCCAACGCCCGATGTTAATGATCAGATTTGACTCTTCAGCAATAGGAATGAATTCGTCGGGAGACATCAGTCCAAAGTCTGGATGCTGCCATCGAATCAGGGCTTCGACTCCAACCAGAGTTTCATTTCTGGCGTTTATCTGAGGTTGATAGAACAGCGTAAACTGGTTTTCACCAAGAGCTTTACTCAATTCTGTTTCAATACGAATACGTGACGCCATTTTTTCATGAAAATCCCGCGAATAATATTGCACCTGATTTCGACCTAGTTCTTTAGCACGATACATGGCAACATCGGCACATTTCATAAGGCCGATCGCATCTGTCGAACAATCAGGATATACGGCAACACCAACGCTAGCGGTTATCTCAATTTTCTGTCCACCGGTTTCTACAGGTCGCGATAAAGCTTCAAAAATACGATTCACCAACAGCCTTACCTGCGCCGAATGAACAAGATCATAAACCAGAATTGCAAATTCATCCCCGCCCAAACGGCACAGTTTATCACTCTGTCGGATTGGTCTTTCCAACCGTCTTGATACTTCTTGCAGGAATATATCGCCAACCTGATGTCCGAGGGTATCATTAATATTTTTGAATCGGTCCAGATCAAGCAGTATTAAGGCAAATTGTTGATGGCTGCGTTCAGCCTGCGGTATCGCATCTTTTAGCGCTTCATCAAAAAAATAGCGATTTCTTAGCCCTGTCAAACTATCGCGCTCAGCCAGGTATTTTAACTGATTGTGGCTATCCACGACCTGTTGTTCCAAGGCATGCCGTTCGGCTGATATCAAAATCGCTCGTTTCAACCGTGTTGCTGTGACTTCGCTTTTCATCACGAAGTCCTGTGCTCCGGCTTCAATACAGGAAAGCGCAAGATCCTCATCATTGCTGTGGCTAAGCATTACAATTGCCGTTGAGTAATCATTTCCACCACGAATCTCTCGTAACACTTCAATACCATTAAAAGGAGGAATCTGATAATCCAGCAAAATCATGCCGTAACGCTTTAAAGATGCCATCTGAATGCCATCTTCAGCCGTTTGGGCCTGATCAATCTGACCTAACACAAGTTCGGACTCACGAAGTGTTCGAATAGCAGACATTCGATCCACTGCGTCATCGTCAATGAGTAATATATCCATAATATTCCTGCTAATATGATGGTAGCTCGACCAAACACCAATAACTCTCAAGAAAAGTCAATATTTGATCAAACCCCTGGCTTGACGCAGATTTAACAATATAACCGGCGACATTTCTTTGATAAGCTTTATTGATTTCCTCTTCGCTTTTCGACGTAGTTAAAACAAAAACAATGGCATCGTTTATTTCCTTTTCTTTTCTGATCAGGCTGAGAAACTCCAAACCACCCATTCGGGGCAAGTTTAAATCCAATAAAATAATATAGGGTCGTTGAACGATGCCTTCGCGCAGGAAATGCAGTGCTTCTACACCATCAACGGCACGAACAATAGGGTTTGACAGTTGCATCTTTTTTAATGATCGTTCGATACTCATGGCATCCACGTCATCATCTTCAACTAATAATATACTGACTGTTTTATCATTCATGCTGGGGTTTCACCTTCAGAATAACTATCTCTGACTGGCCAACAAAACTTGAAAGTCATTCCACGTTCACCATCAGACTGAACTTTATAGTGACACCCATAGCGTTCCAGTATTTTTTTAATGATCGAAAGCCCCAATCCGCTGCCTTCAACCTGGTCTCTGGGTTTGAGGGTATGAAACAAATCAAATACCTTTTGTTGATGCTCAACAGGAATACCGGGACCATCATCTGTCACCGAAAAAAGAAACCATTGCTGATCTCTGGATACTGTAACATTTATTATGCCATTGTCCTTATCATGGTGTTTTATGGAATTGCTAAATAGATTTCTCAGTACCAATTCAAGTGGCGTAACCATTGTAAATACTGTTTCGGATAAGCCCTCGAATTTCAAAGTAAATCGACCTTCGTGATTCAATAGTGTGAAGACATCCTTAACAAGGGTGTTAATATCGACTTCTTCCAGTTTTACCTCTTTCCTTCCTACTCGCGAATAGGCAAGCAAATCATTCAGTAACCGCTCCAGTCGTGAAATACGGTTCTTCATTAAATTCAGATACTCTCTTGTCTGTTGAGATAATGTCTCTTCAGTATCTTCTTCAATCCATTGCGCCAATTGATTAATACCACGCAGAGGTGCTTTCAGGTCATGTGAGGCAACAAACGCAAATTGATCCAGTTCAGCATTCGCCTCTTCCAATTCATGATTACGTAGCTCCAGATTCTTACTAACATTCTCCAGCTCTTCCTTACGAGCTTCCAGTCGTTTGGTCACCCGTTTAGCATATTGAATTGCAGTTTGATTCGATCTTGTTAATATCATAAAAATTGTTAGTAACAGAACATCAATAACTATGCCACCAACCAGTATAATAATGGGTTGTGTGTGACTTTGTTGCTGACGAAACAACAACGTTGACTGCAGGCTGAAACGCCAGGGTCGACCGTAAAGTTCCAATGTTACTTCATTAGAAAAAACAGGTTCCGGGTCATAGTTTTCTGAGCCAAACGTCAGCTCTGAATAAAGTTCAGTGTCACCATCATGAATACTGAAGTTCACCAGTCTATTAATATTTTCAAGCGTGCCATCCATTAGTTTGTACATAATGAATGGCGCATAAACCAAACCCTCAAAACCATCGGAGATATCCCCATAGGTTGGTTTAACGCCTTTGCCTGCAAACCAGGGTGCTAAAAATAGAAAACCGGGTGTTTGCTGGGCATCCTGAACCAACACGATAGGACCGGTAATATTTGCTCGTCCTGTTGCCCTGGCTTTTTGGGCTGCGGTAAACCGGTTTTTTTCATGAGCAATATCCAAACCTATTGCTTTAAGATTGATAGCCTCTGGTTCAACATAGGTTATGGGCCAGAATTCTTTGTTTTTATGTGTGGGATGAATGTCATAATCAGAGTATGTTTCGCGCTGCCAATCCAAATAGGCAGATAGTTTTTCAGGCGGTACAAAGTGGATAACACCTATTCCGTTAATACCAGGAAAGCGCTCATTAATATCCAGGCTATCGGAAAAAATTCGCCAATCTACACGACTGACAGAACCAGGAAACATTTGTATTGCTGATACACCTGCCCAAAGTGCCTCTTCATACTTCGACATGCGCTCCTGAACCAGTTCCAGGATTTGTTGAGACTGAAATTTGAACGCCTCAACACTTTTAAGCTGCACCTGCTGTTCAGTGAAATAAAAAGCGCCAAAAGTCAGCATTAGCGATAGACATACCGCTAACCAATGGTACCAGAGCAGACCCACCAGGCCCACTGAGAGTTTTATCTGTTCGGGTGAATAGTCAGAATTCAAAGAAGCCTCAGGCCCATGAATAAGTTGTATCAATTTAAGCTAGCACAGCTTTGAAAAGGTTCAACTCCCCTCCTTTGTTGACCTGAATCCGTGACTCCTTCAGTGGATGCAGGATGTAAGAGCCTGATTTCTATTTGTTTTTCAAAAATTGCAGGTGCACCCATAGGTTCATTGAAATTTTTGGGAAGCAAAGAGGAATCAATGGCTTGCTCACTGCGCCACTATGGAGTCACGGGTTCAGGTATTAGCAAATACCGGGTTATGAGCCGCGCAATGCACAGTATTAATTGTCTACAGTGTAGATCAATATTTCCTAAAACTATCGAATCACGGATTCAGAAAATTGACTCAGGGGTAAATTCCTTCCACTTACCGCATCGATCAGACCCATGTCGTCAAATTTTTATCTGCTATTAAGCTGACTACGGCACCATTTCTAACAGATAAAGTTAACGGTGTAGCAAAACAACGACTTCATGACGATGCCATCGCTAAAAGCTGTCAAAAAAATGGATTTTCCAGCAAATTGTCTCGATTAAGTACGATATGAAATCACTCACAAGTTTATTTTGGCAATACCTTTACTATTTTGCTCATCCTTTGAAACTTCACAGATACAGGAAACATTGCCATGAAAATCATCCACCTCGTTTCTGCGATTACGCTTTGCTTCGCTTTGATGGGTTGTCAACTTCAGGTATCCGGGCTTGGCAGTATTGCCCCAACTGAAGAGGCTATGGTTAATTATCAAGCCAATAGCGATGCAAACAATATCGTCACCGAGATTGAAGGTGCGACAGTTGAAGCCGCCAACGCCGTTATTAACCTGTACTGGTCTGCACCACTGACACGTCTTAACGGTGAAGCGATGTCTTTAAGCGATATAGGTGGCTATGAAATTCGCTATAAGACAACCCAGGATGAAAATTACTACAGAATCCTCATTACCGATAATTCAATTGATCAATATAGCCTTGATTCTATGGACAACGATAAAAACTATACCTTTGAAGTTGCCGCTTTCGACACCAACGGTATTTACAGCAATTTCGTTATTGCCAATTAGGACCTGAATCCGTGACTCTTCAGTGGATGCAGGTAGGATTTAAACAGGAGGTCATTTGCTCTCCTGCGAACAGAACAAAAACGTAAGCAGATGCCGTAAACCGGCAAAAAAAGGCGCCAAATCGGCGCCTTTTTCCTGTCCGGTAGTGATCCGTCTCATCGTAAACTCAACGCTTCAAAACCTCACTGACGCCTTCATTCATTTCCTTGATACCTTCTTCAATAGAAACGTTTTCGGTCATGATGGCGTCGTGAGCACGGTTAAGAACCAATTCGATTTCACCGACTTTTGGATTGACCGGCATTTCCAGATAGGTTTTGTAGGTCACCATCGCTTCTTTACTGGCAGGGTCTGATGGGAAACCTTCTTTGGCCGTTATGGAGTTGATCACAGCGTCAGTACGCAGCGCGGGAATGGTGCCGTTCTTGGCAAAGATCGCGGCGCCTTCAGGACCAGCGATAAACTTGATAAATTCGAATGCGGCATCCTGTTTGCTTTTGTCTATTTTTGAATTGATCGCCATACTGGTGATCGTACTTGCAGTCGTACCCGGCTCCATACCTTTCAGATGCGGATATTTCACCAGCCCCCAGTTAACGGCTTTGGACTCGCCTGACTTCACTTTGGCTATCTGTGAAGCAATAAACCAGCTTCCCATTGGCAGCATCGCTAACTGGCCATTAAAGAACGGGCCGGAATAATGAGTTTTGGTGGTTTTCAGGAAACCGTAGCTTGGTACAATTTTTTGCTTCTGCTGTTTCAGGGCTCGCTTGTAGCTAGGAATCAGAAAATCGTAATTGCCATCTGCCAGAGTATGTTTGCCGTCCATAATACCGGCCAGTTCGACTGTTGAACGCCAGGTATGATAAAGCGATCCATAAACCTTATTGGCACCAAAGCCGCTGCTGAGTTTGGCGGCAAGCTCATCGTATTGTTCAAAGGTCATATCATTGGTTGGGTAATCCACACCGGCCTTATCGAAAAGGTCTTTGTTGTAATACACCATCCAGAAATCGGAACGATAGGGTAAAGCATACAGATCACCATTAACGGTGATTTCCTCTACCAGACCGGAATAGGCCGAGGTATCGATATCGGATTTTGCCACCCGATCATTCAGCTTCAGCATATTGCCTTTGTTCATCAGCGCAGAGTATTGAGGCACGCTTTTTACGGAGAACACATCAAAATCGGCATCAGCGGTTAACTGAGTCAACAACATGGTGTTATAGTCAGTACTGCCGAGATCGACATATTCAATGTTTACACCTGGATGCTTAGCTTCGTAAGCATCAATAATGGCTTTGTAATAGGGGCCGCTGGAGTAGTTCCACATTGCCCAGTTCAGGGTAATATCTTCAGCAGAGGCAGTCATCAACAATTGACTGCAGGCAACTAAGCCCGTTGCCAGTGCTAATTTGGCTTTGTTAATACAAGCCCGTTTTTTCGCTTTCATTTACGAGTCCTCTTATTTCGTTTTGGTTAGACGTGAAAAAGTGGGTGGATGCTTGATTACCTCTAACGCTCAACTTTTATGCCTTTCCTTTGTGCAACTGTAATAACTCAAAAGCCTGATTTACCCCCTGTATCGAAGTAATCGTGAGCATAACAATGCCGACTGCCAGACTGAAAAAGATCGGTAAAAAAATAGAAAATGGAAAGGTTATAATGTGCAACATCCAAAACAAAACTGTACTACTGCAGCCAAACAATAATAACCACGGTTTCAGCAATGTGCTGTAAAGCGCCAGTTTCAGCAATTCGCGAACGGAACACTCATAATGCGTGGCAAGCGCGGTGTAGAAACTGATACCAAGCAAAAGTACTGCGAGCATAACAGCAAATGCCAATGCACATAACAGCGAATACAGTAGATTGCTCTTTGCCAGAACACTATAAAAATACAGGCTGCCAGCGGCAATAAATTCCAGAATCAGAATGACCAATCCGGCCAGCATCGAGAGAACAAAAGTACGCCGAAATGTATTCAGAAAACGTGTCAGCATAAAGGGCGAGTGATACTGATTGCGCAGCAGATCGGCACTGATGTCCAGTGCGGCGCAATAGGCAGCAGGTAAGGTAACCAGCGGCAGTGCAAACAGTAAAAAAAGTGTATTCAGCTTAACCAATGACACCCACTGCCGCAGAGCAGTGATCAGCGAATAACCATCGCAGTGGTTTGTGTCATTTACAAGGGCATTCATACGCACGTTGTCATGCACTCCAATAGGAGTGCCAATTTTTATACAACCGCATTAAGGCTTCCATATAAAAGTAATCACCCCAAGACATACACTCATCCACGCCCTCTTCAGTGCATGAATTGTAAGGGCTTTTTTTAGAATATGTACCATGCAATACCAAACCGTTGGCTTCCTCTGGCGACTTAACAGCGTAGTTATCATGGAGACTTTTCATAAACTGCCGGGCGATGGATTCATATTCCCTGGCCTGGGTTTCTGAAACATGCCTTGCCATTTCCAACAAACCACAAGCAACAATAGAAGCTGATGATGAATCGCGTGGTTCACTACCTTTGGTAAACGAAAGATCCCAGTAAGGAATCATATCGTCTGGAAGATAACTGAGAAAATAGCGCAATACGCGATCAAAAGCATCCCGATATCGTTCCTCTTTTTCAAACTGATACAGCAGCGCCATTCCATAGACTGCCCATGCCTGGCCACGTGCCCAGGCGGAATTATTTTTGTAGCCTTGAACAGCAACGCCTTTAACCGGCTCTCCGGTGACTCGATCCATAAAGAACGAATGGAAGGTAGAGCCATCGTCACGAATCGAGTTTTGCAGTGTCGTTTCAGCGTGTTTATGTGCAACATCCAGAAAATGCTCGTTACCGGTTTCTTTGGCTGCCCAATACAGCAATGGCAGATTCATAAGTGCATCGATAATGTAGCGATAGTTTTCCGGCTGGCTCATTTCCCCCCAGGCCTGAATAAAATTACCGATTGGTTGAAAACGCGCCACCAACTGGTCAGCCCCGAGTATTGCTGCCTGTCGGGCATCTTCATCAGCGACCAGTTTCCAGGCTGAGACGCAGCTCGGTGAAAACATGAATCCCATATCATGGTGATCCGTATCAATATGGTTTTTAATGCGATGCAAAAAACTCTGCACCTGTATCTGGCCTGCATACTGAAAACACCGGTCCTGTGAATACTCATAAGCCAACCAGATGGCACCCGGCCAGAAACCACTGGTCCACTGCACATTATCCACGGCTGGATAAAAACCATTCACAGTGGAGTGATTCTGTGACCGATAGGTGTAGTCAGGCAAGTTACGATGTATCTGTTCAACGGCAAAATCCAACGCGGCGACAACCTCATCATTACTGATTTCTGTCTTGGAATTTTTGAAAGTCATAAATCCTTACCCCTTTAAGCCTGTTGATGCGATGCCTTCTACAAAAAACCGTTGCAACAGTAGAAAGACAATGAAAACCGGAATCAGCGAGACAACAGACGCTGCCATAATCAAGCCGTATTCCGCAGAATATTCGGAAATAAACATGCGTAGACCGGTCTGGATGGTTCTCAATTCTGTTTTGGTCAGATAAATCAACGGCCCTAAAAAGTCATTCCAAGTCGTTACGAAGGTAAAAATTGCCAGTGTTGCCAACGCCGGCAGCGACAGCGGCAACATAATTTTACGCCATATCTGATATTCATTCATGCCATCCATTCGCGCCGCATCCAATAATTCATTCGGCACACTCAAAAAGAATTGTCGCATTAAAAAGACACCGAATGCGGTAAAGGCCTGCAAGCAGATAATCGCCAGATGCGTGTTATGCAAACCAAGTTCCCGCATCAGCAAAAACTGCGGCACCATATACACCTGCCACGGCATGGCAATGGTGGCAATGTAAGCCAGAAACAGAAAGTTACGCCCGGGAAATTCCAGTTTGGCAAAGGCATAGGCGGCAAAGCTGGATGTCAATAACTGCAGGAAGGTCACGATGATAGTGAGTTTGGTGGTGTTAAAAACAAAAGTCATCATCGGTACACGCGTCCAGATATCAAGATAGTTTCGCCAGACTGGCTCAGACGGTATCCATTCAATCGGAAACGCAAATACATCGCTGCTATGTTTCAATGAGGCCGATAACATCCAGATAAACGGCAGCAGCATTAACAGAGTTAATGAAATGACAAAGGCATACAATAGAAATTTCTTTGCACGGGTGCGGATAACGGAGTCAATAATCATGGTTTGTCCTTGTTCTCGTGCTCAGTCTCGGTTTGCGCAACGGAACTGAATAACAGTAATGCTGATAACGATCAGAAACAGTACCAGTGCAATCATCGCGGAATAGCCCAGATCCCAGGCAATAAAGGTTTCATTATAAAGGTGATACACCAGCACCAGCGTTGATGAACCAGGGCCACCTTCAGTCAACAGCATAATCTGGTCAAACACCTTGAACGATTCAATGGTCACCATGACGGTGACAAAAAAGGTCGTCGGGCGTAATTGCGGCAGGGTGATTTCCCAAAACTTATGCCAACTGTTAGCACCGTCAATGGCCGCAGCTTCATACAGGTCTGAATTAATGCTTTGCAGTCCAGCCAGATAAATCACCATGTAATAGCCCATATGTTTCCAGACACCAAACATAATGACTGTTGCCATGGCCCAGTCTTTATCGGCCGCCCAGCCAGGAAGGTTTTCCGGATCAACTCCGAGGTTATAGAGAAGCATATTGGCTGGCCCCATATCTGGATTGAACAACATGTTCCAGACCACCGCCATCGCAACCAGCGACGCCACATAAGGAAAAAACATCGCCGCCCGAAATATATTTCGCCCTGCCATTTTCTGGTTCAACAGTAACGCCAGCCCTAAAGCGGTAATCATGGTTAAGGGCACTGAAAACAACGCATAGGTCAGCGTATTCCAAAAAGCGATTTTAAAGGTGCGGTCTTCAAACAGACGCAGGAAATTATCCATTCCTGCGAATTCAATCGGGTTGGAGCCATCCCAATGCAGAAATGCCAGCACGAAGGTGAACAGCACAGGCCCCATCGTGAACACAATAAACCCCAGAAAGTTAGGCGCGATAAACGAGAACGCCACCAGATTGTTTTTCAGTTTGCGATTTGACCGCCAGCCGGGTTTTTCAATGTTACCCGCGTTGCCATCTGAGGTTTTTATTGTGTGCGTAGACATCTTTTGCCCTTACTCGAATTCCCTGGCAACGATGCATGATCGCGACCTGCTGGACCCACGATGGTAGCAGGGTCACGTTCTTGAAAAGAATATACGCTTTGAAAATATTCAGGTAAAGGATATTTATTTCCTTATCAATGCAAATTTGCATAATAATGCAATTTTATATTGCATTAGAAAATGACTGAACCAATAATTGGGACCTGAATCCGCTATGAAGTCACGGGTTCAGGTGGGATAAATGCCCAAAGTGTGGAAGGTAGAGTTGGGAAAATAAGGCAATAAACAACGAACGCCTGGCCCTCAATTAATTCTTATGCAACCATAACTTCTTCTCAATAACGGGCCTGTTTAACAAAAATAACATAGCTGACACCTTGTCAGATGCCGAAAAAAGAAATAAATATAATAAAGGAGGCAATCATGTTTGCAGAGCAACTCACCCATCTACCGGTAGAGATCGGCGATTACTTGCCTCTTGCCGATTCCGTGACTGTTAGCAATGGAAACAAGTCCGCCATACTGGCGCGAGCCAACGCCGCACAATTGCAGAATTGGCCTCAACTTCCTGCCAGCCTGTACCTCAAGTATTACCGCACAGGTAATCGCACTGAGTTCGAAGCCCCCTACTTTCAACGCCGCCAACAATTGGCTGACCTGGTACTGGGTGAGTACATCGGTCGGCAGGAAAGCTATATTGACAACATTATCGATGGCCTGTTTCTGATCTGTGAGGAAACCGGTTGGCAGCTACCAGCACACAACGCCTATCAACGCGATATTCCAACCTTACCGCTGGCGATCAGTAACCGCCCAGTGCTTGACCTGTTTGCAGCAGAAACTGCGGTATTGCTGGCACTGACGGTTTACCTGCTGAAACCCTCATTGGACAGTCTTGACCCGGAAATCAGTAACCGGATAGGTCGAGAATTACAACACCGAGTTATCAAGCCATATCTGGATGAACACTTCTGGTGGATGGGCGATGGCAAATCCAAGATGAATAACTGGACAACCTGGTGCACTCAGAATGTACTGCTTGCCAGCCTGCTGCTACCGCAGTCACCGATCACCCGTGAGCAGGTGATCCGCAAGGCAGCTTTCAGCCTGGATGACTTTATGAAGGACTACGGTAACGATGGCGGCTGTGCCGAAGGCCCATATTATTACCGCCACGCCGGGCTCTGTCTGTTGCAGAGTCTGGACATTCTCAGCAACGTAGCGCCACAAGCGTTTGAATCTTTGTGGCATGAGAGCAAAATCCGCAATATTGGTGACTTTATTGTCCATACTCATATCGCAGATGATCGCTACCACAACTATTCTGATTGCCCTGCCCGGCTTAATGTCTCGGGTATCGCAGAATTTCACCTCGGAAAAAAAGCACTGCATCTGGAGGACGAGATGAAAGCGTACCATCCAGAACAAATCCCCAGACCAGATCGTTACTTTCCGAGCATTGGTTTACTAACCGCCAGCGACCATCAGTTTCACTTGGCCGTCAAAGCTGGACGCAACGACAATAGCGGGCATAACCATAACGATGTCGGCAATATCAACCTGTATAAAAACGGACAGCCAGTGTTGATCGACATAGGCAATGAAAGCTACACCGCCAAAACCTTTTCGCCGCAACGCTATGAAATATGGACCATGCAATCAGCATTTCATAACCTGCCGACCGTTGGTGGTGTTCAGCAGCAGGATGGCGAAGCATTTGCTGCCAATGAAATTGAAGTTAGCGCCGATCCATACCAGACCAGTATTCGCATGAACCTGGCGTCTGCCTACCCGGAAGGTGCACAACTACTCACCTATCAACGCACGGTGACCTTACATAAAGAACGCAGTGTTGAAATCGAAGACATTGCGATTACCGAACAACCGATTGAGCTTTCGCTGATGCTGGCCTTAGCACCAACCATTAACGGGCAATACATACAGGTTGGCGACCTGGCTGAACTTTATATTGAAGGTGCCAACCAGATTGAAGTTGATCCCCTGCCACTGACCGATCCGTTATTACTGCGGGCCTGGCCAACTGGGGTTTTGTATCGATTGCGGATTGGGCTTACCAGTTGTCACCGGGTTAAGATTCGGATTTGCTGAGAACGGCCTTGAAAGGCGGAAACTCTGTTATCCAGGCGGCTGGCATTACCAGAAAGCGGTGACAGAAAATATTGCAGATGTTCTACCCTTCCTGCCCAGCCATTTAAGGCGGGTCAGGAACGATGGTGGTTTTATCTGATTGCTAACCGTCACTATAAATTAACCCAGTTGATACCAGTGTT
>JARRJP010000072.1:0-28975 GCA_037389025.1 Reinekea sp.
ATGGTTTTCGGACATTCAGGTGCCATGAAATCGCGCTATACCATGCACTGGGGCGATTACCTGTACCGGAAACCGCCCACAGATTTTACTGACGAGGCCGATGTTTAAGCCCCCAGGTGAGCACATACTCGACCGCATGAAACACCTTCTCCCAACTAAGCTGAAAATGTGTGCTGACCTCTTTCCAGGATAATTTCTCAGCCCATCGAGCCAAGTACACCATATAGGTGGTCGTAAGTTCGTGTTTGCCCTTGGCCCTGGGAACCGACTCAACCATGTTTGATCAGCCAGGTGCTTAGATTGGATTGCTGGCTGAATCGAGGGTAAAAGCACCCACAGTTAACTCTGAAGAGCCAAAATCTGATATTCATATAGCGCTATTACATCAATAGCAGCAGTACTGCGCGTACATACTCAACGCCAGCATACGGATAAGCTTGATAATCGCGCCACAAGTCAGCGGTATTTAAAAAGGATGTCGCGCGACCGCCCAAGACAATACCTGAGTCCGTGACTTCTTCAGTGGAGCCACGGATTCAGGTTTGAGACACTACAGATTACATGCGGTCAATCATGTCACCTGGTTCGAAATTTTCAACGTTCAGTGGACTGTTTTTCTGAATAAATTCAGCCAACAGGTCTGCGTCAACAAAGCCCGTGTTTACATAGTTTGGATGATCTGACAGTTTTGGATAACCGTCACCACCAGAAGCCATATAGTTGCTGACAGCCAGACGATAAGTTTTGTTGGCATCAATTGGTGCGCCATTCACATCAGCAGAGTTAATTTTGCCGTTGGTTGACTTAATTTCAACACCATAGAACTGTGCAAATGCACCACTGCCAGCTTCTTTACTGATTGCTACTTCCAGATAATCCATCAGTTCTTTACCGGTCAGCTCAGTCACGGTCAGGATGTTGGCAAATGGTTGAACAGTCAGAACATCTTTATAAGTGATGTCACCCGCATCAATGTTAGCGCGGATACCGCCTGAGTTCATAACAGCAACATCAGCGTTGGCTTTTTCCATCTGTGCTTTAGCGATCAGAACACCCAGGTTGGTTGGGTTGCTGCGCACAATAGAACGCTCACCGATCAGGTCACCATTCACGCTACCAATAACGATATTGAGAGATTCAGCACCCTTATCCTGGTATGGCTGCAGGAAAGCCTTCATTTCAGGGTCTTCAGGAATTTCTTTGACACCATCAGGCAACACATAATGACTGTTACCCTCTGCGTCTTTTACTTTATCTTTCAGGTTAACCGGAACCAGCTTGTAGTCGTAATCAATGATGTCACCATTCTTGAGTGTCAAATCAAGACGACCTACATATTTACCCCATTCATGCGCTTGCAGAATCAGAGTGCCATTTTGTACATCCGGTTCAAACAATGGTACCTGGCTGTGACCACCAACAATAACGTCAATACCCGGCACTGTGCGCGCTAATGTTACATCACCCGGTGCATTACCACCGAAGTAACCGTTGTCGTAATGCCCCATGTGGGTCACGGCAACAACCAGGTCGGCTTTTTTGTCCAATTTTGGAATCAGTTTTTCAGCAACTTCAATTGGCGATTTGAAATCCAGATCAGAGGTGTACTCAGGGTTGCCGATTTTTACGGTGTCTTCTGTTGTGAAACCGACGACCGCGATTCGGTTGCCCTGCACATCAAACATTTCATACGGAGAGAACAGAGTTTTTCTTGAGTTTTTATAAAAAATGTTCGCCGATAAAAACGGGAAATCAACCCACTGGGCCTGCTTCATCAGAACGTCACGTGAGTTATCGAACTCATGGTTACCGACTGCCATTGCGTCATAACCCAGCTTGGTCATACCCATGAAATCAGGTTCTGCATCTTGCAGATCAGATTCAGGTACTCCGGTGTTGATATCGCCACCACTAAACAGCAGGACGGTACCACCCTCACCTTCAACTTCTGCTCGAATGTTATCAATCAGGGTTTTTCGAGCAGCCATGCCATACTCACCATGGCTGTTCTGCCAGAAACGACCGTGATGGTCATTCGTATGCAAAATGGTCAAGTGATATTCTTTATCCTGCTCATAACCTGGGCCCATAGTCGCACAACCCGCCAGTGCAACCGCTGCAACCAAGCCTACAGGGATTAGTTTCCAGTTTTTCATTGATATCTCCCAACTACTGGTTCTTTCATTGTGAGGTGACGTCACCCTCAAAGATCAACGCGATACATCATCATAGCGCGCTTTTAATCAAGTTGTGTCTGATACCTCTGGTTCACTCAGGCTCTATATATAGGAAACAGAATGCAATGAGCCGGTGACATCCCACCTCATTGAACACCAACCTTTCCTGACCAGACATTCAAGTACCGTAAACTGAGCAATATCGTAAAAATTGTCAAGTGAAAGACAATAAAAAACTATGGCAATCGTAAAAAAACATTTTATTGAACAAACACATTGGCTGAATCCGTGACTCCAGAGTGGATGCAGGAATTTATCACTACTGATCAATTAAGAGGCTTTCGATAACAAAGCAAAAACAAGGACTAAACAGGAGAGGCGTTTTTCCAAAAAGGGCGCAGTGAGTCTCCTGAAAAGAAGTTCGACATACACCCTATACAGCTAAAGAAAATCACTCAGCACAATTGATGGTTACCATCCAGGGATCCCACAATGCGCCCCCTAATACTACGCTGCCTGCTATTACAGTGATCACATCATGCTCAACAGTCACGCTTGACCAGTCACCAGTACATTCTTTATCTGGGGCAACGGGAGGCGAATATTCATACAGACTATAAGCCAAATTATGATGCCACTGACTGTATTGCTCGTCGGATGCGGCTGGTTGACCATTAGTAAATGTGATAGTAGAGCAGCCTGAAATTGCAACCACCAACCCTGCAACAGCAGCATGTCTTATTGATTTCATCATTTCAGCTCTCCTCACTCACACCAGATTTTAACGGAACGCGGGGCATATATACCTAAGGTCAGTGCACCTAAAAGGCCATCCATGAAGGTATTTTGAGCCTGCATTTGGCGTACACCATTACCTGGGCAGATGTCGCTAACATTAACTTCTTTTACATCAGGAGTCAGACCCCAGAAATAAAAAGCCTCACTGCTTTCATAGGTTGGCACTGAGGCCAGCTTTGGCTCACCATTCGGAGTAATAGTTACCGAAGCACAACCAGTCAATGCGATGGCAAATATAACAGCACCTATTCGTGAAAGATTACTTAAATACTTACTCATGAGAGTTTTCCCTAGACAGTACATTATCAATCTGAATCAATTGGATTCAGTAAAGGCATTGTCGAAGACAACTCAAGCATTGGTCAAGAAAGTCTTTGAAATTTGTATGCCTTGTTACCGAAATGTGATCTACTCTTCAGTTTCAATCATTCCAAACCCAGCGCACTGGCTCGCCAAAATCATCAAATATCAATTTCTTCTCTGGTTTGTTTCGTTTCACCGCAGGATGTTTTCTGGATTTTTTACGCGCTTCAATTGCTGCAACAACTTCCGGAACAGGGGTGCGGGTCTGAGCCTGCTCGTGCTCCTGCGATTGGAATGGATTTATCCAGGGCTTTTCATACGGCAAGCCGCTCTTTCCGCGCTCAACTTCATTGATACTGCCACCTCGATCCAAAAAAGCTTTTACCTGTTTTTCCAAATCATCATGAAGCTCTTTTTTTGAACGTATCGGTTTCATTGTACTAAACCCGAAAAATCGAACTGACCGGTAAAGATAGCAGAAGGCAGGTTTAACTGCTATTGAGTGCGGTCATGCCCGCCCCCATATAGCAGAGAAAGTCGACAAAATGCGAGTCTCATGAACCTGTTAATCCCTACCAAAGGCTACATTGCAAGCCCCGTTATGGTTTATATCAACGGGTTGGTATTTCTGATCCTTGTTGCTATCAATATGTCATTCACTCAGTTCAGCAATCAAAGTATTTTCCTCTTGGGTGCGAATCTCTCCAATGCTATAGATCAGGGCCAGTGGTGGCGTTTTGTCAGCAGCATGTTTTTACACTTGAGCGTTTTACATCTGCTGTTCAACTGCGCTTTCCTGCTATTTCTCGGGCGCTTCCTTGAACCAATGCTGGGCACCGGTTTATACATCGTCCTCTATTTTGCGACGGGCATTGCTGGCAGCCTTGCAAGCTATCTTTTCAATAAGGATGTGTTCAGTGCAGGAGCCTCGGGCGCTATCTTTGGGCTGGTGGGGATTTTTATCGCGATACTGCTAAGTAACATTATCCAGAAACAGCAAAGAGATGAATTATTGAAAACCTTTGCGGGTATTATCGGACTGAATCTGGCATTGGGGCTGGTATTAAATGTCGATAATGCAGCACATATTGGCGGACTGGCCAGCGGTATCGTCTTAGGGTTTCTGTGCGTTCCAATGATAAAGCAGCGAATAACCAAAACCACACGACGGTGAACATTGCCCATCTCTAACCGAGATGGGCATAACCCTGAATCCGTGATTTCATAGCGGCGCAGTGCGCAAGCCATTGATTCCTCTTTGCTTCCCAAAAATTGGGGTGAACCTGCAATTTGTGAAAAGCAAATAGAAATCAAGCTCTCACCCCCTGAATCCACTTTGGAGTCACGGATTCAGGTAGAAATCAAGCTCTTATATCCTGCATCCACTGAAGAAGTCACGGATTCAGGATAACGCTTCAAACCGCTTTAATCTCAGAAATCAAAGCATCTTTCTCCAGCCATAATTGATGCAACCATGCCTGAAATTGCTTTCTATCGTCCCGATTATTCTGATAGTCCATTGAAACGAACTGTTTGGGTATTTCAATCTGGCGCAATTTCAACGTCACTTTACCAACTCGACCACAGGCCATATCCCAGAAAGTCGGGATTTTACCGTCATAGACAATTGTTGTGTCCAGCATGGATGAGAAGCGCTCACCCAGCGCCTGAATGGCAAAGGCGATACCACCGGCCTTTGGCCGTAGTAAATACCGATATGGGGCTTTCTGTTGATCGTGCTTGCTTTGGCTGAAACGAGTGCCTTCCAAAAAGTTCACGACACTGGTTGGGATATGTGCAAATTTCTCACATGCCTTGCGAGTGGCTTTCAAGTCGTCATCAGCCTTTTCTGGATGCTTTGTCAGATAAGCACGCGAATGACGTTGCATAAACGGATAATCCATTGCCCACCAGGCCTGACCGACAATCGGTACTCGTGCCAGTTCTTTTTTGATGAAAAACTTCAACAACGGAATACGGCCGCGAGTGACATGAAAAAGAGCAAATATATCCACCCAACTCTGGTGATTGGACACCACCATGTACCATTGGCGTTTGGAAAGTTCGGCACTGTTCTCAACATCAAACTCAATACGCAACACTTTCTGTAGCCAGAACAGAATGGCAATCAACCAGCCATTGGCAACAATGATAATCGCCGGATTGGCAAACTTGCGGCGTGGCACTTCAGGCAACACCAATTTCCAAAAAATAAAAAAGAACAAAAACACACCGATAATCAACGTATGGACTACCAGTAAAATCATGGATAGAACACCCATAAAGCTTTGATATATCGATTTCACATCTTGACTCCAAATCAGGGAGAATGGGGTTGTAACGGTTTCCCCTAGAAGATTCAACTATTTCTATACACTTGTGCATTGATTAATCAAAAAGAGTACGGATGGCGGAATAATAGTCACAATACAACGATTTCCATCCCCTCATTCGGAATGATTGTATGTCCCTGGAATCAAGGATACTCTGCGCCTATTCCACATGATGGTATGTTGTATGTTTGATCTGTACTGGTGGTTAACGGCGCTGGCATTGTTTTTCGGTTGTATGATTCAAACCGCTCTTGGTTTTGGTATGGCCGTTATTGCCGCGCCAATCATCGTGTTGTTCAAACCTGAGTGGGTGCCAATTATCCTGACCATCGTCGCATTATTCCTGAGTATTCAGAACGCCTGGAACCAGAGAACGGGCATTGAATGGCGCCATATCAGCACAGCTATGATCTTCCGCATCCCAGGCACGATTCTCGGCGCCTGGATACTGACACTGATGCCAACCCAGACCCTACAGCTTTGCGTCGCTGGCATGGTATTTGTGGCAGTTTTTATTACCGCTTTTGCTCGCCCGTTTGCAGCTACACCAGTCAGTCTTGGTATCGCCGGTTTTACACCCGTGCTAATCTGTCCGTCTATTTTGCCTACAGTTGTGTGACATCCTTGGTCAGTTATCAGTTGCTGGGTATTTTGAATAAGGAGTTATGGCTGGCGGGCATATCATTTTTGCCGATTGGCTTTGCTGGCTATTTTATCGGCAAGATCAGCCGAAGCTGGGTGGATCAGCGCTTTAGACCATTGATTCTAGTGCTTTGCTCAGCCTCAGCAGTGATCGCCCTGATCGGTGCTTTTGTTGACTGATGAAACCTGACCGTGCCAACGGGCTGCACCAACCTTAAACTCAGCAGCGACCAGTTGGCCTGGTTTCAGCGCTAATCGGTCACGAGACCAGTTGGAAATCAGCACGTCCAGTCTCTGATCTTCAACACTTAACTGAACCTTGGTGCGTTGCTCACCAGCTTCATCCATGTGTTGAATCACACCATTCAATCGATTCACCATTGAGGTTAAATGATCCTGTCCTATTGCCAGACTGATATCAGACGCTGTCAACGTGATCCGGCAATGACCAGCCTGCCAGCGCTCTGGTTTCCGGACGTATAGTGATTGGCCACCAAGGCTAACTTTCAAAAAGCCATTCACTTCCCCAATGGTTTGGGCAAACAGCGTGGATTTGACAGCGGTGCCGGGCTGGGCATTGAGTACGGCAAACAGATCTGAAGCAATCTCGCCGCAGAGATTCTCAACCTGATAGGCTGAATCACACAGGTATCGATGCGGCATATCCTGATGACTGGCCAGAATAAGACCCGCTCCTGTTAACTGGCAATAATCCGCAACAACCTCACAGGCCGCATTGAGTCGATCAACATCTAACGCTGAGAAGGGTTCATCCATCAACAACCAGCGTCGCCCAGTGGCCAAAGCTCGCAACAAGGCTACACGTTGCACCTGACCACCTGATAACCGGTTACAGGGCTGTTGGTATAGCCTGGCGATATCAAGCTGCTCAGCCCAATGCTTCAACGGCAACTCTGGTATTTTAGGATTCAACCGCCGGGCATAACTCAGCGTTTGTTCAACTCGATGATGCGCAAACATCACCGGATGCTGATGCAGCAATGTCGCTTGGTGCAACCAGGGTTTGGTGATGGACTGATTATTAATGCTGACAGTGTGACGATCGGACGTTTCCAGCAGCGCCAACAACCTCAAAAACGTGGTTTTTCCAGCACCACTGGGGCCTAGCAAGGCAATGCGCGCGCCTTGAGCAAAGGCTCCCTGAAAATTAATTGTTCGCGTTCCGGACTGGGTAAAATGAAATTCAATCATCCGAGGTGCACCGCCGTCCGTCCATTCCAGCGATACAGGGCAAACAAAATGATCAATGACGTCAGTACCAGGCCAGCGGAAATCTGATGTGCCAGACCATAATTCAGGCTTTCCACCTGATCAAACAGGAAGATCGACAAGACCTGAGTTTGCCCTGGAATATTGCCACCAATCATCAGAACCACTCCGAACTCACCGACCGTATGGGCAAACCCCAATACAAAGGCCGCCAACAAACCCGGCAACGCCAGCGGCAGACGGATATCAATAAAGGTTCGCCAGCGGTTGGCACCGATGGTCATCGCCGCTTCGGACAAAGCTCTACCCTGCCCTTCAAAGGTTCGCTGTAATGGCTGCACGACAAAAGGAAAGGAATACACCATTGAGGCAATCACCAGCCCCCAAAAACTGAATGCCAGTGACTGGTCAAACAGCCGATGCCACAACTCACCAAGCGGGGAATTGGGCGACATCAGCAGCAGCAGATAGAAACCAAGCACGGTTGGCGGCAATACCAGCGGCAAAGCGGAGACCGCCTCGACCCAGGGTTTAAGCCGTGATTTGGTTGCCGCCAGCCAGGATGCCAGTGGCAAACACATCAGTAACAATAATACTGATGCTGTCAGTGCCAGTTTTACGGTTAACCAGATAGCATGAGACAGCATCAGTTGGATGGCACCCGGTAACCGAACGATTCAATCACCTGAACGGATCCAGGCAATTTCAAATACTCAAGAAAGCGATTAACCCTGTCAGATGATTGAACCACAACCCGCTTTTGCACGATGTCGGAATAGAGTGATGGTTCGATACCAAACTGAGGCGCCAAATCCGTTGCCACCGACTGAGCGATCAATCCGACAGGCGCCAGCGCTAAAGAAATGTACTGCCGAGCCTGGGCGACGTTGTTCGCCTGCACTCGGTCGCCCTGAAAGCCGACGTGATCCAGCACCTCTGCTGCTGCGACGCCATAAGGAGCATGTTGTGGATTGGCCAGAATGACCTTACCCTGATAATCCGCAAGATCAGATACGGACAGAACAGTCGGTTCGGTACTGATTAAAACCAGAGTTCCCAAGGCATAGGCCTGCACGCTCGATGCAGGCAGCTGTAACACCTCCGCAACGGCTTCCGGTCGTTTGGCATCCGCTGAAAAGAACAGGTCAAATGGTGCCCCGGCAACAATCTGCTGTGTCAGCACACCGCTGGAAGCGGATGAAACCTGCACCTTAATGCCGGTCTTTTGTTCGAAACGCGGGGCCAACTGCTCAATCACCGGTCTGAAACTGGCAGCAACAGCAATATTGAGTGTTTCAGATGCCGCCGTCATCAGGGGCAGCCACAGTAGAAAGAGGAGAATCAGCCTTACCATTGCTTCGCCTTTTCTTCATCCGATTCTTTCGCCTCCACCCAACGAGAACCACCCGGCGTTTCTTCTTTCTTCCAGAAGGGTGCCTGCGTTTTCAGGTAATCCATGATGAACTGGACACCGGCAAAGGCGGCTTGACGATGTGGACTGGAGGCTGCAACAAAAACAATCTGATCTGCCGGTAACATTCGCCCAACACGGTGAATAATACGAATCCGATTGAGCGGCCAGCGCTGCCGCGCCTGTTCGGCAATGGCATGCAGGCTTTTCTCGGTCATACCGGGGTAGTGCTCCAAGGTCATTGCGTAGACATTGTCGTTGTCATTCAGGTCGCGTACACGACCAACAAAAAACGTATTCATCCTGAATTTGAAAATCCGCTTCCTGGACTGAGATATGAATCACCATCAACCTCCGGTTACCGGTGGAAACAACGCGACCTCATCGCCAGCGTGCAGTTCGGGATTGCCCTGCACCATGGTCTGATTCACCGCAGCCATTAAGCGGGCATCGAGAAAGTGCTGCCACTGCGGATATTGCTGACGCAGATAGACTTTCAACTCATCCACAGTAGTGGCCTGCTCTGCCGGAATGCTCAGCTCATCGGTTCCAGTCTGCTCTTTCAAGCGGGCGAAGAATTTCAGTTTTATATCAGTCATGCTTTGACCTCGGCCTGGAAGAGACCAGACTTGCCGCCTTGCTTCTCCAGCACCCGAACACCTTCAATGCGCATGGCCGGATCGACAGCTTTACACATATCAAATAATGTCAGAGCGGCGACTGAAGCTGCGGTCAACGCCTCCATTTCAACACCGGTTTTTCCATCCAGTTTGCACAGGGTTTCTATCCGAACCCGCTGTTGATCTGTCTGTAACTCTAAATCGACTCCGACTTTGGACAGCATCAATGGGTGACAAAGCGGGATCAGATCACTGGTGCGCTTGGCCCCCTGAATACCGGCAACCCGGGAGACACCAAAGATATCGCCCTTGTGATGATCGCCACGTTGAATCAGGCCAATGGCCTCTTCGTTCATGTAAATATAGGCTTCTGCTCGCGCCACACGTGTCGTTGTCTCTTTTGCCGAAACATCGACCATGTTCGCTTCACCACTGGGGTTGATGTGACTGAACTGACTCATCCGCGTGACTCACAAATGCCAGCTTCAGCCGGTTTCAGATGCATAACAAAGTTACAGGGCTTGTGACGGGCATCAAGCTGCTCCGCCAGAATGCCATCCCAGCATGTGCGGCAGGCACCGGTTGAACCAGGCATACAGACAACCAGCGTACCATTGGCTAAACCAGCCAACGCGCGTGATTGCACAGTTGAAGTGCCGATATCCTGATAGGAAAGCTGGCGAAACAGTTCACCAAAGCCATCCACCTGTTTGTCGAACAAGGCGGCGACCGCTTCCGGTGTGGAATCGCGCCCGGTAAACCCGGTGCCGCCAGTGATCAGCACCACCTGAACATCCGTTGAGGCAATCCATTTTGATACTTGAAAACGAATCTGGTAGATATCATCTTTTTCGATGCGTTTTTCGACAATCTGGTGACCACTTTCGCTGGCTCGTTCGACCAGCAGCGCCCCTGAGGTGTCATTGCTTTCATCACGGCTGTCAGAAACCGTCAGAACCGCGATATTGAGTGGAATAAATTCTTTTGCAGCGTGGCTCATAACGAGACTCCATCAAGAAAAGATTGCCATTGTGCTGGCGTATTAATATTGGTCAGTTGTTGTTGCAGGCCCTGGTCATCAAGCCAGAGGCCATCAAACCGTTCGATCAGCGCATAAACGGAGCGGCGTCCATTCGGATCTTTGAGCCAGTCGGTTAATTGTGTCACCAGAGAATCCGATACCGGCAGATACAGCGGCATCGGGTTATGACGATAGGAAACCGGTTTTCCGGCGTGCTGCCCTTTTTCGATCAGGTGCTGTGCCGCTGCAATGCTATACTGAGGCATGTCAACAGGAATGACCAACCAGTCGGGTATTTCGGTTCTGGCCAGGCAGGCCGTATGAATGCCAGCCAAGGGACCCCGATGATCTGTAAAGTGATCCTGAAGACCACTCACCACGTCAAAACCAGCCCGCTCGAAGCGTCCACGCTGCCATTGCAGTAATGACTGGCCCTGTAAATTCAAGGTAGCCTTATCCCGGCCCATCCGGCTTGACTTACCCCCGGTTAAAATCAGAACAGCCGTCATGATATCAGCCGCCTATCTGACTGAGGTTCGTCATCGCCCCGGCATTATGCTCGTGCAGAAAATGAGTCGCGGCCTTGTCTTTCAAGTGCGTCCGAACCGCATCCATTAGCGCTTCAACCGGCACACCCGGTTGCAGATAAGGACGAACATCAATGCCCTGCTCGGCAAACAGACACAGATGTAATTTCCCCAGGCTGGAAATACGCAACCGGTTACAACTGTCACAGAAGTCTTTGCTGTAGGGCATAATCAAGCCAATGCGGCCCTGATACTCCGGATGCCAGAATTCTTGTGCCGGACCTGCAGTAATATCGCGCAACACCGGCTGCCAACCAGACTCAAGCAACTGCGCTTTGACACTTTCACCACTGATGTGGTGCTGACGGAAAAACACTTGCTGATCGACAGTTTCCATCACTTCGATGAAGCGCATGGTGACCGGGGTTTGTTTCAGCCATTTCAACACCGATTTCAGATCATCATTGACGCCATTCATCAGTACTGCATTCACTTTGGTTTTAATACCCAGTTGCTGGGCAATGCGCACACCTTCCAATACTTCTTCCAGGCGATTGTGCCCGGTGATGTCATGGAATTTTTCCGCATCAAGAGAATCAATAGAAACATTAAGCTGGGTCAGACCGGACTTCACCCACTGATGAATTTTCTGCGGCAATTTGTAACCATTGGTTGTTACCGCCAGCGTCTGCAGCGATTCAATACGGCTAAGTCGTTCGAGGATTTCAGGCAGGTCTTTGCGCAGCCCTGGCTCACCACCAGTAAGGCGGATTTTCTGCGTACCCATTTGGATAAATCCACGGGCCGCCGCTTCCAGCTCGGCAGGTGATAAAAAGGTGTCTTCGGGCCGCCCTTTATACCCATCCGGCAGGCAGTAAGTGCAACGGAAATTGCAGATATCCGTCACGGAAAGACGCAGGTAATAGAACCTGCGTCCAAAGGTATCAATTAACATCGGTCACCTTTCCAAATACGGGAGGCCATGCCGTTTCCGGTCAAAACCCTGTCGCAACAAGCGAGGTGTCAACGCCGTATGGCAAGCACGTAGGCAGAGGACACTCGGTGTTAATGCATTAGATTAATGAGTTTATAGGAGAAACTCGTACCCCTTATTGGGTAGCTTTGTTGCATTACATCATACAGACATGGAACCTTGAGTAAAGTTTCTCAAATGTAACGAAATTGATCGAGATGACTCTCCTCCTCGGACTTAAGTCCGGTAGGAACGGACGCGTGCGCGATCAGCTTATCAGCATTGTAAGACTCCAGATGAACATCAAAGCCCCACAATCGATGCACGTGTTTGAGTACTTCATCGGTTTCTTTGTTAAGTGGAATATTATTATGGCGTGTGTGCTTCAAAATTAGTGAGCGATCCCCCCTGAGATTAACATCAATCACCTGAATATCAGGTTCGCGCGTGCTCAGATTATATTGCTCAGCCAGCGCTGCACGTAAAGTACGATAACCGGAGTCATCATGAATAGCGCGAATTTCATACTCGGGTAATTCGTCATCGTCATAGATGCAGAACAATCGCATATCACGCATGACTTTTGGTGACAGATACTGCTGGATAAAGGATTCGTCTTTAAAATTCTCCATCGCGAAATGCAAGGTATCCAGCCAGTCCTTACCAGCCACATCTGGAAACCATTCACGATCTTCGTCGGTTGGGTTTTCACACATCCGACGCAAATCGGAATAAATGTTGAAACCCAGAGTGTAGGGGTTAAGCCCGGAGTAAATTTTCGAATCATAAGGCGGCTGATAAATAACCGCAGAATGACTACTCAAAAATTCGAACATAAAGCCTTCGTTGACATAACCACGATCATACATTGTGTGCATCAGCGTGTAATGCCAGAAACTGGCCCAGCCTTCATTCATCACCTGTGTCTGCCGTTGCGGATAAAAATACTGAGCAATCTTGCGAACAATTCGTACCAGTTCCCGCTGCCATGGTTCCAGCAAGGGCGCATTTTTTTCGATAAAATACAGCAGATTTTCCTGTGGTTCGGAAGGAAAATGATTGCTCTTCTTCTGCTCGCCTTCTTCACTGCGCGTTGGAATGGTACGCCATAGCAAATTAAGCTGCTGTTGCATATAGGCTTCACGCTCCTCCTGCCGAGCCAGCTCTTCGGCTGCCGATATCGGCGATGGTCGCTTGTAGCGGTCTACACCGTAATTTTGCAGGGCATGGCAGGAATCGAGAATTTTTTCTACCGCAGGTACACCATATCGGCTCTCGCATTTGGCAACATAATCCTTGGCAAATACCAGATAATCGATAATGGCGGTCGCATCAGTCCAGGTTTTAAACAGATAATTATTTTTAAAAAATGAATTATGGCCGTAACAGGCATGAGCTATAACCAAAGCCTGCATTGCCATAGTGTTCTCTTCCATTAAATAGGCAATACAAGGATTGGAATTTATCACGATCTCGTAAGCAAGCCCCATGTAACCACGCTCATAATTTCCCTGGGTCTGCAAAAACTGTTTACCGAACGACCAATGGTGATAGCCCACCGGCATACCCACTGATGAGTAGGCATCCATCATCTGCTCAGAGCTGATGATCTCAATCTGGTTTGGGTAGGTGTCCAGACGAAACTCGCGTGCGGCTTCACCGATAACCCGGTCAAATTCCCGAATCAACTCAAAGCTCCATTCGCTGGAGGTCGTAATCGGATCGTAACGGATATCTTTCTGTGGCGGTAGATTTATCTTCATGTCACCTTCCTTTGGAACAGTTGACGGAAGACAGGAAAAATATCGCTCTGATCAACAATCTGTTCCATCGCAAAATGATTTGGATGACTTTCTTTGACTTGCTCATAGGCATGCCAAAGTGCCTGATGATCACGCGGTGTAATCTCTATATAGGAGAAATACTGAACGTGCGGCAGAATTTCCTGCTCCAACAGCCGTTGGCAAAGTGGCGAATCATCGTTCCAGTTATCACCATCCGATGCCTGTGCAGCATATATATTCCAGGCATTGGTCGGATAACGCTCGTTAACAATACTCTGCATCATTCGCAGCGCTGAACTGACAATGGTTCCGCCCGTTTCGCGGCTGTAGAAAAACTCTTCCTCTTCCACTTCTTTGGCGCTGGTGTGATGTCGAATAAAAACAACTTCAATCTTTTCGTAATTGCGGCGCAAAAACATATACAACAATAGGAAAAATCGCTTGGCAATATCTTTAGTGGCTTGAGTCATGGAACCTGACACATCCATCAGGCAAAACATCACCGCTGCGTTACTCGGCACCGGCTCCTTGGCACTCAGGTTATAGCGCAAGTCAAAGTCATCAATAAATGGCAAGCGACTGATTTTGGTTTCCAGGCGTTCTTTTTCGTGATTCAGATCCTGAAGAAATTGAAGATTTCTCAATGCTGAGTCTTTCGCTTCTTCTTCTTCGATGCTTTTCAATATTTCTTTTAACCGACGGCGGGATTTTCCGCTTAAGGCAATGCGTCGCGCGTGCGCATTCTTCAGTGATCGAACAACATTGATTTTTGCAGGTACACCGGTATTGGTATAACCGGCATGCCGATAAACAAAATCGTCCATCGATTTCAATTCTTTTCGAACCAGATTGGGCAACTCCAGATCTTCAAACAGGAACTCCAAAAACTCGTCCTGAGTAATATTAAAGGTAAAGTCGTCCATCCCTTCACCACTATCTGATGCCTGACCGCCGCCCTGACCCTGCCCACCTCCGCCGGGTGGCTTGGCAATTCGATCACCAGTAACAAACTCCTTATTACCGGGATTTACAATAGTTCTTCGGCCACCGGGGCCATGACCAAATATCGGTTCGCGAATATCATCCGCCGGAATAGAAATGGATTCACCATGTTCCATATCGGTTATGGATCGACTGTTGACCGCTTCATTGACCGCCTTTTTAATGTGCTTTTTATAACGTTCAAGAAACCGCTTGCGGTTTACCGCCGACTTGTTCTTACCATTCAGTCGACGGTCGATAACATAGGTATTTATCATATCGAATTACTTATGAAGATTTACGAACGCGCAAATACCATTCACTGAGTAAACGCACCTGTTTCTCGGTATAGCCTCGATCTACCATACGACGGACAAAATCCTGATGCTTCTTCTGATCGTCTTTGGAAGATTTCGCAGCATAGGAAATAACCGGTAACAATTCTTCCGTATTTGAGAACATTTTCTTCTCAATAACCGCACGTAATTTCTCGTAA
Source organism: Reinekea sp. (assembly GCA_037389025.1). Classification (GTDB taxonomy): domain Bacteria; phylum Pseudomonadota; class Gammaproteobacteria; order Pseudomonadales; family Natronospirillaceae; genus Reinekea. The sequence continues at coordinate 15,297 of JARRJP010000072.1, forward strand.
CTTTGCCAATCCGGATTACGGCCTTCATTATTAGCCCGGGCACGCAACACAAAATTCACAATCTCATTACGGAAATCCTTTGGATTTGAAATACCTGCTGGTTTTTCAATTTTCTCCAACTCATCATTCAGGGCTGATCGATCCAGAATTTCTCCAGTTTCTGGATCACGATACTCCTGATCCTGAATCCAGAAATCGGCATAGGTGACATAGCGATCAAAAATATTCTGACCATATTCCGAGTAGGATTCCAGATAAGCCGTTTGAATTTCTTTGCCAATAAATTCGACATACCTTGGCGCCAGGAATTCTTTCAAATGAGCCAGATACCGATCATGCAACTCCTGTGGGAACTGCTGTTGCTCAATCTGTTCTTCAAGTACATAAAGCAAATGCACAGGGTTTGCAGCAATCTCAATCGGATCAAAGTTAAACACTTTAGAGAGAATCTTAAATGCGAAGCGAGTGGATAGTCCATCCATACCTTCGTTTACGCCAGCAGCGTCTTTGTACTCCTGAAGGGTTTTGGCTTTCGGATCAGTATCCTTCAGGTTTTCACCATCGTAAATGCGCATTTTGGAGTACTGATTGGAATTTTCCGGTACCGCTATTCGCGAAAGCACTGAAAACTGCGCCAGCATTTTTAGGGTATCCGGTGCGCAAGGTGCCTCGCGCAATGAACTGTGCTCCAGCAGTTTCTGGTAGATGCAGACCTCTTCAGAGATACGCAAACAATAAGGTACTTTAACAATATACACCCGATCCAGAAACGCTTCATTATTTCGATTATTACGGAACTGTTGCCATTCGGATTCGTTGGAGTGAGCCAGAATAATCCCATTGAATGGAATTGCACTCATACCCTCAGTTGCGTTGTAGTTACCTTCCTGTGTCGCAGTCAGTAGCGGATGCAGCACCTTGATCGGCGCTTTGAACATCTCGACAAATTCCATCAAACCTTGGTTGGCCTTACACAACGCACCGGAAAATGAGTAGGCATCCGGGTCATTCTGTGGAAACTCTTCCAGTTGTCGAATATCAACCTTACCAACCAGCGCTGATATGTCCTGATTGTTTTCATCCCCTGGTTCAGTTTTGGCAATAGCGACCTGATCAATTATAGATGGATATAGTTTTACTACCCTGAAACGAGAAATATCGCCGCCGTACTCATGCAGACGCTTAACCGCCCAAGGGGACATTATTGCACCAAGAAAACGTGATGGAATACCATAACGCTCCTTTAATATCTCAGCATCTTCCGCCGGATCAAATAGTCCCAGCGGAGATTCAAAAACAGGAGACCCCTTAATAGCGTAGAACGGTATATACTCCATGAGTTGTTTCAATCGTTCTGCCAGCGAAGACTTACCACCACCAACCGGACCCAGCAAGTACAAAATTTGCTTGCGTTCTTCAAGGGCCTGAGCGGCGTGTCTGAAATAGGAAACAATTTGTTCAATCGGTTCTTCCATGCCGTAAAATTCAGCAAATGCAGGATAACGGCGGATGACCTTATTGGAAAATATTCGACTTAGCCGTGAATTCCGAGCGGTATCAACAACTTCTGGCTCACCTATTGCCGCAAGCATCCTTTCTGCTGCTGATGCATAAGTCATTGGGTCCTTTTTACATAACTCCAGATATTCTTCCAATGAATACTCTTCCTGCCGCTTAGTATCGTATCGTTCCTTATAATGCGTAAACAGATCCATAGACCCCTCCTGTTATCATTCTTCTGGCATACAATTGACGCTGTTACAATCTTGCTTGAAATATTTATGCCAGATGAATATCACACCACTAAACTTCGATTCTATTGACTACAAGTAAACTGCAGAAAACCGTCGTAGAAGGTTTTGAGGCCAAACCGCTAGAAACCGTCGCCTATCAATGAATATTTTTGATTTTGCACTAAGTCAGGGCCTTAAAAAAATAAATGAACCAAGTTACTACGCGTATTAATCATGCTTTACGGATTCAGGAACAGGTTTCCCTGTACTGAAGAAACGGCAACCCTGTCAACGGGCTTGTGGTGAGTACTCAGCGAGCCTGAATGAAAATCATCCCAGCAGACTCGCCTTGTAGAGAATAGGTATTTGGCATATAGCTCATGATGTTCCGCAACAGCAGGTGATCCAAAAAACCTCTCCTGCTGGGAAGTGAATATCAGATCTCTAACAAGCCAAATCAACTTAACGCTTTAAGGTGGGTAACAGATCAGGATTCAGGCAATCCTGACCAGAGCACGCCGGGCAATCTTGCCAGCCAGCATTTCCTCAATACGGCTATCCAATTCATTCAATGTTATTTCATCACAGAGCGCTTCCAGCATAGGTAACTTCCATAAAGAGGCATACTTGACCAGAACCCGCTGCCGATCACCCAGAGGCGCATCTGCACTGGCAACACCCAATAAATTAACGCCACGCAAAATAAATGGATAGATATCCAATGGCAGAGCTGTACCACCAACGATGCCGCACGCAGCAACCGAACCACCAAACTTCAGGGATTTGATCACATTGACAAGGGTATCCTGACCGATACTGTCAACTGCGGCATCATAGGTTTCAGCCAACAGCGCCTTTTTTGACGACTCGGATAACTGGTGACGATCAATGACCTCTTTCGCCCCCAGACTCATTAACCAATCCGCCTGCTCAGGCTTACCACTTGATGCAGTAACCTGATAACCGAGCGTCGCTAGCAGATGAGTCGCTATACTACCCACACCGCCTGTCGCACCAGTGACCAGAACCCTGGCATTGGAGCCAGACAACCCGGCTTGCAATAATTTTTCGACACAATAGGCTGCGGTGACACCGGCTGTACCAATGCGCATGGCATCTGATGGTGATAGTCCTTCCGGTAATCGTAAAACCCAGGTTGCGGGCACGCGAACATATTCGCCAAATCCCCCCCAGGTGTTCATGCCGAGGTCAAAACCGATTACAACGACAGATTCACCTTCCGTAAAAGTGCCCGTCTGATCCGATACTACCTTGCCTGAAACATCGATACCTGGTGTGTGCGGGTATTTCCGGGTAATGCCGCGATGCCCATTTGCTGATAAAGCGTCTTTATAATTCAAGGAGGAATAAGCAACCTTAATCAGTACATCCCCGTCTGGAAGATCTGCGATATTGCAGGTTTCGATAGAGCGCTGGACGCGCCCCTCTTCTGACACTGATATTCGAAAAGCTCTGAATGTATTCATTTGAAACTCCTAATGGTAAATTAATTGGGTATTAAATAATGCGCCTAACTCTAAACCAAGGCAATGTGACAATCTGATAAGAACGGATCTGTAATCGCAATTTACCGTCGTCATTTGCAAAAAATCTGAAAAGCCAATGTCATTACACTGATTGAGAAGTAATCTCATTTATAGGGTCTAATTTAAAAACTGTGAGAGAGAGCTTGGAACAGTGAGAAAGTGGATAATTTTAGGTGTATTGATTGGATCTGCCGTCGCCCATGAAGGAGCAACTGGCGTAATTGCAGAACGAATGGATACCATGGATGCAATCAGTGAGGCAAATAGAACCTTGGTATCTATCTCCCGAGGTCGGGCAGATTTTGATCTGGCAACCGTACAATCAGCCGCAAGCGTAATTACAAAAAATGCTGGGCAATCCTTGGTGGATATGTTTCCAGAAGGCAGTATCAGTGACACCAGCGAAGCAAAAGCAGATATCTGGCTGGATTTTGATCGCTTCTCGAACTTGGCAATGAACTTGGAATCCACTGCAAAGGTTCTAAGCCAGATCACTTCAGAAGATGAGTTCAAATCAAGCTTTGATGCCATGGCCAAAAACTGCGGTGGCTGTCATCGAAATTTTCGGGAGAAGAAGCGCTAATCCTAGTGTAGTGTCTCACTACACTAGACTCAGAAAAAACAGGTCAACGGCTTTCATTCACAGTGAGCTGTTGATCCACTGTCAGATAACTAACCCCCTTGTTTTGTATCCAATCAGATTCAATTTCACTTTTCAGCATGGCGATTGTTGAAAAAGAACCCGCAATAAGACATTGAGCAGCCAGTACTGACACTGAGGCATAATCAGCCTGAATCGACTTCCCGGTTTGTGGATTCAACAGATGAGAGTACCGCACCCCATCAATAATCATAAATCGCTCGTAATCACCGCTGGTTGCAATGGCCCCCTGATGCACCGCAAGTTTTCTGATTGCGCCCACCTGCCTTGGATGCTGAATGCCAACTATCCATGGCTCACCAGAAGGGTGTGGACCGATAATAACGATATCCCCGCCTAGATTTATCAGACCATGACGAATACCTGCCCGCACTAACACTTCGGCGATCTGATCAGCAGCAAATTCTTTAACAAAACCACCAAAGTCAATTTCCATTCCTTTCTCTGGCAATCTTATCTCGGCACCAGACCAGTCAATTTTTGACCAGCCTATTTTCGGCAACAACTGACTGATTTCCATGTCATCCGGTAATCGATTAGAGCGAAAATCCCAAGCTTGGCGCAGTACTCCCGAGGTAATATCAAACAAGCCATCGCTTTGCTCATAAAGCACCTGCGCATAATGCAACAGCCCCTGAGTTTCATGATCCAGCGATAGCCTGGAACTTGTTCCTGCCGTCGCATTTATCTTGCTGGTAATACTGTCCTGATGGTAGCGGGAGTATTTAGTTTCAAGACTACGCAGTCGATGATACGCCTGCTGATAAAAAAATTGGCCCTGGTCAGTCGGCGCATAAAACTTAAATTCGCACCGACTGCCCATAGCCTGCATTGAATAAGAAAAAAGCTGTAATGACTCTGCCATTTAGAGGTCACTGCTGATTCCAAACGAGATGACGTTAAAACTGACTAGTCCTGGGTGATCCCCAAAGGAAGAATAATGTTCTGCGGATGCCTGAAGTGAAAAGTATTTCCACTCTTTGAATGCCTGTAGTCGGACACTGGCAGCAGAGAACTTTGACAATCGGTAATCACTTGAATAATAACCATCCTGTCGTTCCTCCTGGTAAAATGGAGAATAGAATGTTGCCTCGGTCTGATGATAAATACGAGCCGACGGAGCAACCTGGATGATATTACCAAAATTTTTATACCAGGCAACATCACCACTGAATGCAGTCACACCCCAGTTATTACTCGACAGATTCAAATCAGCATGTAATACCCCATCCGCTTCGGGGAGATACTCTCTGAGCATAGCTGAAGCAGTGTAGGATTGTTTTCTGTCTGGCCTTGAGTCTCTTACCAGTGAGCCCGGATTGGCTATATAGGCACGCTTATAAGGGTCAGATAAATAGCCGCTAAACGCAGTTGTACCTATATTAAAACCAACTAATCGATTTTTGGTCAACACCTGAGACACGCCAATATAACCGCCTAAACGACTCTTGGCCTCAGAAGTACGGCGCTGCGGATCACTATCGTCTGGTGTTGGGTGCACATGATCCTGACCGCCAATCAAACGATAATTCAGTGTTGTCAGTTGCCGATTAAAAAACCAAGCACCGGATATGCCGAAAGAAACCGAGTCATAATCGGATTCCGTTGAATAACCTAATGAGGTTGTGGATTCAGATTTTTCCTGCTTCTGGTAAAAATCAACGTCCAGCTGAGCACGCTGTTCGTCTATCGTGGCACCGCTCATTACCTGTAAAGGCTGGTTTTCTGAACCTGGCGTAACATACCAGGGAGAAGCACCTGCCATAGTTTCATAAAGTCCGCTGACAGTGAGAGAGGTATCTCCAGCTAATGGCACAACTGCTCTAAGCTGATGAGAGCTAATGTCATAACGCTGTACACTGCCAAATTCCAGATTTTCTGCTGGTAATTCGCTTTCCTGATACTTGGTGCCCAGATATTCGAGAGAATAACCTTCATCGGCAGCATTTGCCTGACCCGACAAGGTGTTTAACATCATTGCGGCCGCACTTAATGCAGTTAAAGTCGTTTTATTGTTTTGCATAGCCACCTCAGTTACAACCACAACCACCGCCGGAACCTACTGCTGCAAAGTCCGCGGCTTCTTTACTGAAATAAATATGGCCTTGCATTTTACTTTGAAGGGCATCCGGTACGAATGCCATCTCGGGGCGAGCCAATGTACCGCGTTCCCAAGGCTGCACAGTTGCACAGCCTTGCAAAACAACACAGGCAAAAAAGAATAGGTACAGCTTATTTTTTATCATTCCCAGTGACCTTGATGAGAAAAATAAAGGCTATCGCTAGCCTTATATTCTGGATATTCCAGGGTTAACTCAAAACTCCTGGAACTGTACCTGTTGAACCGGAATCATACAATCCTATTGTACCCTGTACTCCCATATAATCGGTAACGACATCCAGAATCCGGTGATGATTCGAAGCACTGACAATTGATTTTCGATTGATGGCACTACCACCACCAGCAAACATAAATGGTGCGTGACCACCCACTCCTTTCACATCCTGGCCACCAGCTGAGTGCTGGCTGCCATCAGCAGTTTCTGTCACCTGAACAACCAATGTTGAATCAATCATTCGACCCCCGTTACCATCATCCTCTTCCTGCAGTCGCTTGATTAGATGAGCAACGCGTTCAGATAAATAGATACGGTAGGACTCGTAAAACGCCAAACTACCACTGTGAATCGAGGAGTGATAATCAGAGTCAAGTCCAGGAGCGCTAAACGCTGCAGCATCAGTGGCAATCTGAATCGTAACCACCTTGGTCAATTCACATTTCAAAGCTAACAGAGCATTCTCCACCTGAAGGTCAAACAGATGGGTAAAGTTTGCCTTAACCTGCTCAGTTGCATAGCCGTTCGGGTTGAACAAAACATTTGAACAGCCAGCTATTCCACCATCGGATGATGACGCATTAGTAATATCCTGACTTAACTTGTTGATGGACGCCAGATGCTGATCCAGTCGCTGCTGCTCATAAACACCAAGTTTACCCTTTAATGATTTTAGAGCCTGTTTATTGGCCGACAATCTCAGCAAGTCACGCTTAGTCCCAATCGGACTGGAGTCTACACTACCACCAAAAAGGCGATCAAAAGCAGTCTGAGGGTTATCCTGAATATCGGTTACTACGGTCCAACCGCGCGCAGACACAGGAGTGCTATTCGAGCCGGCTGTCGCCATCACGCCCAATCGCAGAGATGCAATGGGTGAAGTAGCCCCTATGGTGTCTTCAAGCGCAAGATCTATAGATCCTTTGTTATTATCACCAAAAGCTCCCAGTACTCGCGGAGTAAGCCCGTGACCACCACCACCGACAATTTCAACGTCCTTAAAGAAGACACATTCGTCTTTAACATTGTCCAGCGGCTGTGAGCAGGACTTCAGATTGAAATCACTGTCCGGCAAATAAGTATTACTGCCGCCATTCGGGGTACCACCTGGCACATAGATGAAGATAACTCGACGAGGCGTCTCACCTGCAGCCATTGCCTGACGGGATAACATTAATCCAGCTCCCAGACCTGAGGCTTGCAGGACGGGAAGAGAAATTCCCGCCTGACCGATAAATTTCAAAAAACTACGTCGCTTCATTTGTGCAAACTGTTTAACTTGATCCATTTTGAACCTCACTCTTATTCGAAAACTCAGTTATACACTTAACGTGAAACATTCTTACGGTAACGGACACTGTCCATGGTTCCCAGAGCTTTAAGCAACTCAACAGGATCGTTACCGCTGTTTTTCATAATAGTATCCAACTTCTCGACCTGGCAGGAATAATCCCAGAGTTCCCGATCAGACAACTCGATATTAATCACTCGGTCGATATAAGTAGAACCCGTACCCATCGCCATGCGGAATGAATTTTCAACAAAGCATTGACGTGTCACATCAAGATCAGCAATTTGACTTGCCAGTTCCTTGGCACCGTTAAATTGAATCACTTCGCTATCACCAACGGCGTTAACACCATACAAAGTACCTGACGCATCGATTGTCAGACCGTTAAAGTCTTTGCTTTGCGGCAAACCGACGGAATCAAAATCTTCAAAGCCAAAGCCCAACGGGTTAATCATTTCCTTGTGACAGGTCTGACAAACCGATGCTGAAGTTTGAGTTTCATACTTAAGCCGCGACGTTGCTTTACCGCCGTGAGCAGCTAAATAATCCTTCAACTTCTGCAACGCTGCTTCACGCTCAACATCAAAGTCCACGGTGCCATCACTGGTCAAAGAAACACCTGTTGGTGGAATTGGAACATGCTGACATAACATACGTCGACGGAAGTAGGTCGAACGCAGGATAGGACCAGTATCTTCTTCATGTGCATGCACTGCCATGAAAGCACCGGAAGTCACCAGGCCAGCACGGTCAGTCACACCTGTCACTTTCCGCATCTGACTACCAGTAACACCAGCAATGCCATAGAACTCAGCTAATGCCTGGTTAACAAAAGTAAAGTCACCATCATACATTGAGCTAAACGGCTCACCGCCATCGAGAACAACATGAGTAAAGATGTCACGAACTTCCTGAGCCATCGCCTTACGAACTTCCTGAGTAAAGCCTGGATAAAGGGTTTCACTCTTCGTTGTAGTCAGTACACCATCGGTACGCAGCCATTGTGCGGCAAAGTCACCAAAGTGTTTATGTGCACGATCTGTTTTCAGCAAGCGCTCGACCTGAGCAGAGATTTGCTCCTTGGTATCCAGCTTGCCTTTGGCTGCAGCCTCCAGCAGCGCATCATCGGGAGTTGAGCCTGTAAAGGTAAAGGCCAGATAAGAAGCCAACTGATATGGCGTTAATACATATGCATCATCATCTAACTTAACATCAACTTTTGGTAGTTCCTTCAGTGCAGAAGCCGGAGCAACTTTAAGGCTGCTGACTTCAATGGTTTCTGCATGAGGCTGGACAGAGACAGATACACTTTCTCCACCCTGACCTGGGAAAGGAATCTTGTACGTCTTGAATTCAGAGCCTTCAACTGTCAGTACAGTGTTTAAATCACCAGCCTGAATCGAAACATCTTCAGACGGCGTGTCAACTGAGCGCGCCACCAACACCACTACATCATCATCACCCAAGTTCAAATTGTGGAAACCCTCATATTGGTAGTTCGACAGGGTTTTTGGTGAGTCAATTAAGACTTTAACCGCTTCTACTGAGCTACCGATGCCATCTCCTTGAGCATCTTCAACTGATATACCCGTTTCATCCCGATACAGGAACTGGGGTGAAGTGAACATGGTTTTCAACGCCAGCGAGAAGCCTTCATTGATCACACCACCTGTATAGTCGGCATTGAACATATTCTTATAGATAGACGCTTCATCATCGGTCAATGGACGACGGAACACCTTCGGCATATAGGTTGAGATAAAACCGGCAGCACAACTATCGTTATCATCATAAGCACTACAATCAAACACATTCTGGAAGTCGTTTTCAGCTAATTTGGCAACGATTTTGTTAACAACCAGATCATAAGATTGCAATCCACCGGTATCAATATTGGCCATCATATTATTGGAGAATCCATCCAGTATATTATCTGCCGGAATGGCATCATAAGAACTTTGTCCCAGATCCTGTACGACGTTGATACCAGTGAGATCTTCAATGGAGTTGGCAAACTCTTTTGCAGTCAACACGCGTATTGAACGTGGCCCATAATTGATAGCACCACAGGACCCGTAGTCGACGTCATCATCACCTGAACCGCCATTGCCTGAATCATCATTACTTGAATCATCATTACTTGAATCATCATTGCCTGAATCTGAACCACTATCGACCCAGCTTTTGATGTATGCAGCTACATCAGCAGCACAATCACCTGTACAGCCCTTAGCATAATCGGACATTTCAGCGGCAATATAAGCAGCCAGCGTGCGACCACCAAATGTACTTTGGCTAGCATCAATCGTCTCTATTTCAGGAAAATCCTTAGACTGACCGTCAGCGCCGTGGCATGAAGCACACTTATCGCCATACAAAGCCTTACCGGACGCTACCTGTTCAGAATTAGAGCCACCGCCATTGTCAGAACCACCGTTACCATTGTCATCACCTCCATTAGAAGGATCATTCACCTGAATCGGATTACAGCCAATCGCTTCAGTAGACATGACAATATCATCCATCCAAACCTCAGCCATATTGCCGCTGAAGCTATGGAAACCGAACATTGCATAGTTGAATCGGCCACTCAGCCAGTCTTTCTTATCTGCCAGTGAGCGATTTTTCCACTCGCTACCATCTTGAATAGAGTGAACCAGCTCACCGTCAACCCACATATAAAGTTGATCGTAAGCAGCATCGCCATAGAAGGCGGTCTCAACGCAGTACCATTGACCGGACTGCAGCTTATGGGTTGCATCCGAACCAGCATAGTCATCACTTGGCACTGCATTGGTACCCAACTGACCTTTCACCTGACCAACTCGAACTTCATTATTAGCGTCACGAGTCGCTTTAATACCCATGATATGTTCATGATTATCACCAGGCTCGGCACCCAATTGTTTATTCAGCCGTACAAAAGCCCGCATATGGAAGTGATCAGTACCTTCAGGTAGTGGGCGAAGCATTTGAGCCATGTCGCCCTTGAAGTGAATAGCACGCTTGCCGCGGAAAGCCTGTGTTTCATCAACCAGCGCGTACTTACCGGTAGATTTCGAGTTATCCTGATTCAAGCGATAGCCAACTAGGCTATCCCACCCGGCAGGCAGAGAATCAACGGCTGTGTTCTCGAATGTTTCTGAGAAGAAAACACCGGCAGTGTTGTTAGTACCACCGTTACCATTATCTGGTGTGCTACCACCATTGTCATTATTCCCGATATCGGTTGGAAAGCCTGCGAACACGTATGAAGCAATCTGCTGACTACAGGACTTACCACAAGCACTTGGCTCGTAAATCTTAATCGGCATTTTCGTCTCGACGTAATGGGCAAATTCAGCCATGTTTCCACAACTGTTACATTGAAGAATTTCTCCTCCAACGCCACCCTGCCCGGTTGCACCATGACAAGAGACACAAAATTTCTCGTATTGTTGTTTACCTGACACTAGATCTGCAACAGATGCGTCGGAGCCACCATTGGATGAGCCGTCGTTATTACCCTGGTTGTCATTCCCGGATGATTGTTCATTCTGACCCGAACCAATCGAATTGAAGTCTGGAGCTTCCAGACCACATGCTTGGAGACCAAGCACTATAGCCAAAAAGAGAAACTGGCTGATTAAATATCGAAACCCTAACATAGCTATAAGTTCCCAAAATTTCACAAAAATTAACTGTTACCAAAAATTATTAAGCAATTACTAAAGGGAAACGGTGAAGCGCATCCCAATAGATAAACATTGGTTACAAAAAGTTTGTTTTAAGAACCAGTACCAGCTTTTGACTAAATTTCACTTTACAATTTCCAGCCTTTTTAGGGATTGACTAGCCAGCTCACACAGTATCGAGAACTGATTCACAGTTTCACTGAAATATCATCAAAAAGAAAATCAAGAAACCATCCCTGCACTTTTTGACTATCACGAACACCGGTCAAAATTTTTAAACTAAGTGACAATTTTTTCCACCATCCCCTTTAAAAGTGAGCCACAGGTCACTTTAACCTGAATCCGTGATTTCAGAGTGGATGTAAGATGTAAGAGCTTGATTTCTATTTGTTTTTCAAAAATTGCAGGTGCACCCATAGGTTCACCCCAATTTTTGGGAAGCAAAGAAGAATCAATGACTTGCGCACTGCCCGCGATGGAGTTACGGATTCAGATTTAACTCTCTTGCCTTCAGCAAAAAAGCAAAACATATCCAACCGAAAAAACACCGACATCAGCACCTATGTGGCTTATATAGGAAGGCCATATATGACCGTAGCGATAGTATAAATAGGACCAGATAAGGCCACCACTCAAAACGCCCAGGCTAGCAAGTAAATTAAAATACCAAGGAAGATAAGCGGCTAAAACGACAGTATGGTGGACAGTAAATAGAACTGCTGCAAAAAATACAGCACTCGATGGATTCATTACCTGGCTCAACTGCTTAAAGAAAAACCAGCGAAAAACGTATTCCTCAATCAAACTGTTAATCAGGGTCAGATAAAGCGCCAACACAACATATTTTTCTGGCGAGGTTAAACCAACGGATTGCATCATATCCTTAAGCGGTTCAGCGTTGAGATTTGGCCGAGCAATCAACCAGTAAGATAAGAAAATGACCAATGCAAGCAATATCGCGCTGATTATGCCTGCCAGCATACCTTGTTTTTTAACAGCAGGAAAAACAAGTTTATTTTTTTGCACAAAGCGCCAATAAAAAACAGGCCCTATAAATAAGATTATTTTTGAACATGCCCAGATGGCCTGCCCAATAACACCGACATCAAGAAATGCGGCAAACACGACTCCGATGGTTGGCAGGGGAGCAAAGAATAACAATGAGAAAATTGTCGTCTTCATTGGTACTTTCATATCACTCCTCAATAACTACTTCAACATAACCGTTCATTCTACCACGTACTTATCCCCCACAACCATTCCCGATAACCTACACCTCATCTTTCACTCAACTTCCGAGGCAACCATAAACTAAACCCGCAAACATCGGTCCGCTGCTCAATGGCAATCCATCCTGAATGACTTTCAGGTATCCGGTCTCTCCGCGCCCAAATTCTGTGAACAGAACGCCATCTCTTACGCCAGCTTCGCCAAGTGGCGACACAAGTTATCAGCATCGACTCGATCAGGGATGGATCACAATTCGGGGCATCTCAGGTGTTATGGTCAAGCAGAGCCGCTTGACCACCTGACCGTTGACACCCGCAATTTGGCTGAGGTCATCAAACCCATGCGCAAAACCTGTGGCCGGTGAGGTAATCATGGACATTCAAGCATTCAGACAACCATTGCAGCAGCCGATTTCCCAAGACAGCCCGGCGGGCAGTCCCGTGGCAAGCGATGCAAGACTGGAATTCATTGCAAACCAGATGATCAAGGTCGGCTCGCTGGCCCACGGTGAGGTTGACTGGGATAAAACCGAGCAGAAAATGATCCATATTCTGTGCACTCAGAGAAAAGACATAAAGCTGCTGTCGCACCTGTTGCAGTGCCTGCAAAACCAGGCAACGGCGGAGCGCTTTGTGCTGGCGGGCTTTATCGCAACTTGGTGGGGCACCTGCTACCCCGTGCAGGGTAAAAAAGGTGAGCGGATTCGCCGCCGGTTCTTTGCCCAGATGGAACACGGCCTTGCCATGTCGTTACGCATGCGTCGGCAGGCTATCTGGTCGTCCATTACTTCCGCGCCCGATGCCGATGCCACGGGGAAAACGCAACTGACACCGGTGTCGGCCGACCGGGTGGCGGAATACCAACAGCAGTGTCAACAGTCGCCGGATCAGGACTTATGGCAACGGGTTGGGCAGAGCCACACCGTGCGCGCACTGTAACCGTACTTCTGATCACGGCCGCCATCACTGGTCACGCCTGCCGGTAATTCTGCGGTAAAAACACACCACAGCTATTGCAGCGCAGACGTTCGGCCACGTGATGCACGGACGTAAAGGAAGGATTGCCGGTAATGCGCAACTTTTAACCGGCGAGCCACTTAATATAGGTTTTACCTGAATCCGTGACTCCAGAGTGGATGCAGGGTGTAAGAGCTTGATTTCTATTTGTTTTTCAAAAATTGCAGGTGCACCCATAGGTTCACCCCAAT
>JARRJP010000072.1:29004-39806 GCA_037389025.1 Reinekea sp.
CCAGCAATCCATGCTGGCTTTCCTTCTGTCTTATTTACCGGGTATCCAGATTATCTAACGTCACGGACAAACAGGTAACCTTTGGAACGTACCGTTTTGATACGCCTAGGATGAATTGGATCGTCCCCCACTTTCGGTCGAATGCGTGATACCCGCACATCGACTGAGCGATCCTGTCCATCGTATTCAATGCCGCGCAACTGGGAAAAAATCTGCTCGCGAGTCAGAACTTCACCAGCATGGCTGGCCAACAACCACAATAAATCAAACTCGGCGCTGGTTAGATCAATCGGTTGCCGATCCAGCCAAGCCTCCCGCATGTTGTTATCGATCATCAGATTACCGAATTCCAGACGATCATCAGAATGCTGATGAGTGCCATTCATTCTGTCGGTATGGCGAAGAATAGCCTGACAACGAGCCAGGATCAGCCTTGGCGATACATTACGCGAGATATAATCATCCGCCCCCATGTCCAGACCCAGTACCTGATCCAGCTCATCAAACCGATGACTCAGTAAAATAATCCCCCCCTTAAAATCCTTCCGACTCAGCTTGCAAATGGTAAGTCCTGAGTCGCCTTTCATATCCGTTTCAATCAACACCAGATCCGGTTTTTCATCACGAATACGCGCCATAGCGGCTGTGCCTTCGCATTCAACAAGAACCTGATATTCATTACTACTGAGATAATCTCGCAAACGACTTGCATAGTCGATGTTATCATCAACAATCAGTATGCGCTTTTTTTCAATGATGTCTGCTCGTATTGCCACAATTAATTCTGCCTCACTCCAACTTTAAGGATCATCCGTTGACGGGTCGGATGTACTTAATCTAGCTGTTTTTTCAAAAAATGCGAGACTTTGGTGACAATTTGTTAAACATTGTGAACGACCGATCAGTTTCTCGGAAACTAATTGTATGCAAAGTATAAGCAATGAATAAAGAACCCAGATAACCACTCCCGATTACCTGAGTTAAACTACAATGCCAATGCCTATATAGACAGGTTCAGACGATCAACGAGTACCAAATAATTTATCACCTGCATCTCCAAGGCCAGGTACGATATAGCCATGTTCATTCAGTTTTTTGTCCATTGCAGCAACGTAAATATCCACATCAGGATGAGCCTCTTCAATGGCTTTGGCACCTTCTGGCGCCCCAATCAGGCATAGACCCATAATTTTTTGACACCCTTTTTCTTTAAGCAAGTCAATAGTTGCGATCATTGAACCACCAGTTGCCAGCATCGGGTCGATAATCAGCGCCGTTCGTTCAGCAACATCTTCAACGACCTTATCAAAGTAATAAACGGGTTCCAGTGTTTCTTCATTACGGTACAGCCCCACCACACTGACCCGTGCACTGGGGATTAACTGCAACACGCCATCCATCATGCCAAGCCCGGCACGCAAAATGGGGACAACGGTAATTTTTTTACCTTTGATGCGCTGCACCGTCAGTTTGTTACCATCCCAGGCATCAATCTCAACATCATCGGTTGTCATCGACCGGGTTGCTTCATAAGTCAGCAGATTGCCAATCTCTGCCGCCAGCTCCCGAAACTGCTTGGTGGATATCCCCTGTTCACGCATGATGCCGACCTTGTGTGTCAGCAGTGGGTGTTTGATTTCAATAACGGCCATTACAGTCCCTCCAAAAAATCCAGTTCTGCTTGTTTGCGAATCACTTTACGATGATTCGCCCATAAATCTCTAATTTTTTCCTGATTGCACTGCTGCCGATCCACCAGCACTCGGGTTCCCAATTCGCCTCGTTTCTGACCGTTTAGTAACGGTACTTTTGAGAACACAAACTGGTTGGAAATCAGATCCATAAACGGGCCGGATTTACTGGTTGGCATAATAAACAAAAGTTGTAAGCCAAGCGCTTCGGTAAGATAGTGAATCACTTCTTTGGAACGGGTTTCATCCATTTTGGAGAAAGCTTCATCCACCAGTACCATGCGCAAATGGCTGTCGCCTTCATTAAACCGGAAGGCAGAAGTAATGGCAGCGGAACGAATAATATAGGCCGGAGTTTCCAACTGCCCGCCGGAACCGGTGCCATATTGGCTCAACGCAATGGGTTGTTTGCCTTCCGGCTGCTTATAAATTTCGTAAGAACGATAGTTACGATAATCGGAAATTCGCTCCAGTTCGCGCAACGCTTTCTGCTCATCCGCATCCAGTAACATATCCATCAACTGGTCACGGATTTTTCGTGACCGGTCACTGAGTTGAAGATCAAACAGAGTATTGCCTTCACCAATCGATGGGCTCTTGTACACTTCATCAAAGAAATGCCAATACTCTTTGAATTCCGGCACCCAGGCAAAGTCAAACCAGTATTTTTCCCGATCAGCACCAAAGCGATGATGTTCCAGTTCTTTGTTCAGATCAGTCAGCACCCGTTTGCCTTCGTTAATCGCCTGATAAATGGAATGGCACAGGTTGGTGACAAAGGCACTGTTAAAACTTTCACGCAGAATGGCCAGTTGATCGACCTTTTCAACCAGGACATTGTTTTTGACCCGGTTATGCACCCGATCCACGTCCCGGTTCAGTTTCACCATGCCTTTAAAGAAATCACCGTTATGCAATACGCTGTAATTGAGATCGAGCACAATCGCATCCTGAGGCTGACAATCCTGATTGTGGTCTTTCAGTAATTGCTCAAACTCATGTGCCTTGGCATTCAATTCACTTTCCAGTGACTTGCGTTGATTTTCTTCAACATCAGCATCGGCATTTTCAGCATAGTCATCGGCCTGCTCAAGCCGCTGTTCAACATCAAAAGCAGGCCAGAACTCAACAATACCGCGCAGATACTGTTCTTTCTCGTCGGCTCGTGCTTCGGTTTTTTCCTGCGCATCGCTGAGCACTTTACATTGTTTACCCAGGGCCTCAATGCGTTCGTTCAATGAGCCTTTCTTTTCATCACCGTCGCGAATCTGCCGATTCAAATCATCAAGCTGTTTTACAACCTGCCGGTATTCATCTTCGATACCCTGCACATCGGCCAAATCCAGCGCGGCCAGTGCCTGCTCTGCTTTGCGCAGTTCACGCTGGGTTTCCAGCATGTCACGCATCAGGTGACCATGCTGCAAATGGCGCAATGCATTGATCTGTTGATACAGGTTCTTAACTTCCGCTGCCTGTATCTGCAATTCATTGGCCTGGCCTGCCAGCTCATGCAGTTCCGCTTTTTTTGCTTCAAGCGCACGCTCGCGCGCACCCTGTCCAAAAACCAGTTCACTGAGCGGAATATCACAGCGGTACATGGCATAAGCGCCACTGCCCAAGCCCTGTGCGGTAACACCACGCCGGGTTTTGCGTAACTGCTCTGCGTCTTTGCACTGTTCCACCAGACCATAGCTTGCGGTGACATACGCCTTGGCAATGGCGTGATCAAACTTCATCAGATTCACAATGGAATTGGCGGGCAATTTAATCCGCGACGCATCTTCACGGGCCTTGCTGCCCTGAATGACTCTGGCGCGGTTATCTTTCGGCAATGCCCGTACAATCTGAATCGCACGCGCTTCATATTCCGGCTCAACCAGAATAGCAAAGCGGGCACCGCCCATATAGCCTTCAATAGCGACCTGCCAGTCTTCATTAATGATCTCAATGTGGTCACACAACACCCGAGGATCAGCATCAGGACACTCGCGTTTTATCGCTTCCAGCGCCATACGAACATGGTAGGGATAATTAATCTGTTGCGAGCTGAGGCTATCGATATCCTGCTGTTTACGACTCAGATTAGTGCGCACCTGAACCAGTTTCTGTTCGCGCCGGTCAACCAGTCGCTGAACCTGATCACGAATGGAAACGCCTTCGGCCTGAGTCTGCTCATCAAACCAGAGTTCGCGCCATTCATTCAGTAACGATTGCGTGTCAATGGCCTGATCCAGATGTTCTTCCAGCGGTGAAATATCAATCCAGTCCTGATTCAGCAAGGTACGGAAATCAACCCCCAACGCCTGAGCCTGAACCACCTGCTTTGCTTTGCGGTTCAGTGCTTTATCGTTCAAGGCCGGGACTTCAGTCGCCAGCGAGGTTTTCAGCAGAATTTTATGAATTTCCAGGCTGGCAGCGAGTGACTGATCAAAGGCATTGCTTTGTTCCAGTAATGGCGTCGCCTGCTTTTGTAAATGCGCGGTACAATTGCGAATTTTCTGCTCGAAGCGATCCTTATCCTGCAGAGCATCAATGCCCAAACGACGCGCTTCCAGGGAAACCCTTTGTTCATCGGTCTGATTGCGCCGCTCAGTCGCAAGCTCCAGCGCTTCCACCAATTGATCGAGCTGATGACGAACCCGTTGCTGCTCACCCTTGGTATCAAGATATTTTTTCTGATCTGCCAGAAAGCGGGCTTTGGCGGCGATATAATCGGCGACGTTATACTCGATCCAGTCATGGATATAACCATCGGCCTGTTTACGCGCACGCGACAGGCGATCAATCATCATTTTCAGACGATTGGCTTCGCTTTCCAGACCGTTAATGGTTTTCATCAGGTCAGATACAGTACGAATCGCTTCACCAAGATCTTTCTTTTCCAGAATTTCATGGGCGACAAAACTATCAATACTCTTAACCGGTTTGTAGGCCATAAAGCGGGAAAAAGCGCGCGCGGCATTCATGGCTTCGCGCTCACTGACCGCATCGCGTCGGCCACGCAATACAGAATAAAGCCGACGTAAATATTGTTTCTTGGTGTCGTAACGTTCCGCAGTTTCAATCTGCTGACGGGTAAAATGTGCCGAAATTTTATCCAGTGGTACAACACGCGATTTGCCATCCACCTCCTGGACAAAATCAGCTTTGGACAATTCAGCACCCGGCACGATCATGTAAGTCATATCCGACTGGCGCGCAATCGCCTGAGCTCCGGCCTTATCAATGTAGGCCGCCACACCGATTACGGCGGTAAAGGGTTCGGATGTTTCGCCACGGGTGGGATGAAAAACAGCAGCCAGATATCCGACTGTTGGTTCGGTCCTCGCATAAGAACCATCATCACAACCAAGTACGTAGGAAGCCAGGGTACGCACCTGCTTACCGCGACCGCGTTGGGTCGCTTCATCCTGGCCCGGGTTATAGTGGAACAGGGTGTCGTGGGCTGCAGTCATGATGGTTTGAATAGCATCCGCAGCAGTCGTTTTACCGGAACCGTTACCACCGGAAAACAGGTTAATCGGGCCGAAATCAAAATCCATGACCGGAATATTGCCCCAATTAACGTAAATAAACTTCTTTAAATGCATTGCGGGTTAATCCTCATCGAAAACGGAATGACCGGCTGGCATATCCGCATTCAGCAATGTGTTGGTGTCTTCTTCCGCTACAGGCAGCTCTTCGGTGGTCAATACTTGCGTCTCGATGTCTGCCAGTTCTTCATGATCGCCCAACAAAACAGAAAGCACATCATCAGAAACATAGCTGATAATCATCGGCCGGATTCGAATCCACAGATCAGCAGATTCCTCGGTAATTTCCTGATTCAGTTGAATCAATCGCAACTGGCGCAGGCGTGTAAAAATCTGCCGCCGCTCAGTGAGCTTTTCCGGCAATGAACGCTTCAATAAATTGCGTAGCGCAATGGTGACACTTTCAATGGAAACAAAGACACAGCCAAGTTCATCCAACTGCCCTTCACGCAAAGCACGGTCATAAAGGCTGCGCAGAATAAGAACAAGTGCCACTTCTGCCTGTGACAAACGCACCCGAAAGCCATTGTTGAACGGAAGATCCGGTTGCTCGGGCATACCCGGCACTTCAGCACCTGGCGGAAACAGGCGAACAAAGTTGAAGCGGTTATCGTGCTGGAAACGCACGCCGATCAGTTCCAGATAATCCGCTACCAACGCTTCGACACGCAGAAAGCGATCATAAAACACCTGCTCTGTCTGGCTTTCGTCACGGCATAGTACGCCGTAGTCAAGCAATCGAATCAGCAGTTCACTGTATTCTGTGCGTGAGATACCGGCACGCTCCAATTGTTTGTCGAGTTCTTGAAACATCAATGGACCTTTCGTTAAGCGTCGTGTTGATCGCGCAGGCGAATTTCGAACTGATCCTGCTGCTGAAAGTAATCGGTCTGCACCGGTTCAGAGTCTATATAAGAGACACTGAACTGTAGATCAGTCGTTAAAGAATTGGCGCTGCCAACCTCAATGGCATGTGACAGATTGAGCAGATCACCTGCTGTATTGACCGGCAATTCATTGGTTTTGATACTGGCCCCGGCCATGAGATTTTTCACCAGATAATCACGAACCTGGCCATCGTTGATCAGAAACGCCTGATCCAGCCATTGCTGAATAAAGAGTTCTTTATGCGCCTCGCGATCAAATTCTTCCTCTCGGTCTTCAGCGACATCGAGACTGAAATCCCGTTTTGCCTGCCGGTTATGCAATCGCATATGCGCCGGATCGAGCAGACCAATCTGCGGCACGGACATCAACTGACTGGCAATATCCAGCAATTGAGCTTGCTGTTGCACTGGTTTTTCCGCCAACTGCTGACATACCTTGACCACATCGTTGTGGGTAGAACTGGCCAGATAGTTCATCTGACGGATAATAATATCAGCACGTTTGGTAAAGCTTTGCAGAGAACGGCGCAGCGCTGGCAACATAATGTCGCTAGCGGCCTGCAAGCGAGATTCAATACTGTCCAGCACGACATAAAGCACACTCTGACCTTCACGAACCATTTCAGGCAACAGTTCGCGTAACCGACGCTCAGCCTGCTGTTTGAATTCCTTGTTCTGGCTGCGAATCTGCTGAATCTTGCCACTGATTTCATGGCGGTATTTTTCGACATTATCGGCGGAAAGACGAATCGCCAAGTCAGACTGGAAACGTTTTTCCATAAAATCAAAAAAGTCATTGGTAGCCTGCTGAATCATTACCTGACTTCCCATTTGCTGAACCAGTGAACGTTTACGATCGTCCAGTTCAGCAATTACGTCGGTAAAGTCACTGATAATGCGCTCGGAATATTCCCAGGCGTCAAGCAAATCGTAGGCTTCGCCATTCTCCAGAAAGGAGTTCATCGCATTACGCACGTTACGGGTGTTGCGATGACGGGTACGAACGCTGGTGCCAGCCACAAAGGGTTCGGTAAAAGTACGACCATAACGGCTGAAATTGAAGCTGCTCTGCAAGGAGGCTTCATCGACCTGCTTTTCAATCCAGCCAAACTCCATTAGCTGGTTCAGAACCCAGGTGGCCTGTTCGCGCGAACTGCGAAACCGGCTTTCGGGTTCGTCATCATCCGTCTGTAATACCGGGGCACGTACCAGAGCGGCGGAAAAGGTATCGATCAGATCCTCGCGCGATAGTGCATGGCCGTAATCCGCACTGGAACTGGTATACATACGGCGATACAGTTCGCGCAGGCATTCAACCACCTGTTCGCGGTATTTACTGGTCAGAGGACGAAAAAACTGGGCTCGGGTTTGTTCAAAAAACATAGAAAAATCAGCCAGTTGGCCTAGTTCAGTTAGGGCAGGCAGTTTACCCTAAATTGATCCCTAACACAGCTTCCTGCGTATAACGAAAACATTGAACAGGGCTCAAATGCCCATTAGGCTTACACCCATACACCTATCAGGAGAACGAAATGGCCCTTCCCCCTCTGGAATTACCAGGCATCGGCAAAGCAGCGCCGGCCTTTACCAGCGTGAACCAGCATGGCGAAAAAGTCGCACTGAAAGATCTGAAAGGCAAAAAGGTGGTGCTGTATTTCTATCCGAAGGCAATGACACCCGGTTGCACCACCCAGGCCTGCGGCATTCGCGATACCAAAGCCGAATTCGATGCACGCAATACCGTTGTGCTGGGTATCAGCCCGGACGCACCGGCGCGGCTGATGAAGTTTATTGAACGAGACCAACTCAATTTCGATCTGCTCAGTGATGAAGACCATAAGATCGCTGAAAAATACGGCGTCTGGGCACTGAAAAAATTCATGGGTAAGGAATATGTCGGTATTCACCGCCTAACGTTCATCATTGATGAAAACGGCAAGCTGGCCCATATTCTTGAAAAGGTGAAGACCAAATCTCACCACGATGATGTACTGGCAATTCTGGACAGTCTGTAACCGATGGCGACATTTCTAATCGTAAATACTGGCGGCACCATCGGCATGGTGGCATCGCCTGAAGGACTGACACCCAAAGCAGGCGTGATCAACGAAGCGATGCAGTCGCATCCGGCGCTGGCGGCGTGGCGCGACCATAAATTGCATTGGCAACAATGGTCACCATTACAGGACTCATCCGACCTGCAACCGGAGCATTGGTTCCGGCTGCGAGAATCAATTCAGGCTCAAACCGGCATCGACGGTGTGCTGATTATTCATGGCACCGATACGCTGTCCTACTCCGGTGCAGCGCTGAGCTACCTGCTCGCGGACAGTCACTTTCCAATCGTATTGACCGGTTCAATGAAACCGGTTCTGGCACCAGAGACCGACGCCATCGACAATCTGATGCTGGCATTGGATGCGCTGACCAGCCGTCCCGGTGGCGTTTACATTGCGGTCGGTTCAAGCCTGCTACCCGCGGCTCTGACCACCAAACGCAGCACCCTGACTCATGATGCTTTTGACGCACCGGCCTGGTCGGGTGACTGGAACCCGATTGAAACCAAACCTCAAGCATTCAAGCGTAGCTGGCGGTCACCAAAGATAGCCGTATTTACCCTGTTCCCTGGTTTCGATCCAGTGCAGATCTCGCAGGTCATCACAAGCGGCGTCAGCGCCATACTGATCAACGCCTTCGGCAACGGAAATGCGGCAAATACCGAGGCAATGCACCAGGCTTTAGCTCAAGCCAGCGCAGCGGCCGTACCGGTTTTTGTTCGCAGCCAATGCTATGAAGGCCTGGTCAATATCGGTCAATACGCGGCCAGCGGCCTGTTTGGCCATGCGGCTGCAGTCAGTTGCGGGTTAATGACATTTGAGGCAGCACTGACCAAGCTACTATTGCTTTGCAATGAGCTGGATTCGGCGGAATCGATTCGACTGGCTTTCCAACAGGCGATCAGCTTCGAGTGGGAGAGCACTCGTCGATATACAAAAGCGTGAGAGGTTAGCACGTCTGATATCAACGAGGATTACTGTCGGACAGTCGAAACCAGAGGGTCTAACCTGAATCCGTGACTTCTTCAGTGGATGCAGGAATTTTTTAGGGCAGACTGCCACCACACCATTGAGATGGCTGCCTGGTTAATGTTGTGGTTAATGTTAATCAACGCTGGAACGAGCTTTAAGAATGTTCGAGCAATAGTTCAGGGCTGACTTGTTTGATATTGGGCTTCCAACTCCCTGAACAAATTTTCGCGCTCAATGAGGTGTTGTTTTCCAGAACGACCATGACTAAGGACGTTTCTATGGCTAGCAAACAGAATGTTTAGTAATACTCTTCGTTCACTACCGGCATATCTCCTGTGGAAGGCTTCGGTATTCTCAAAAAATAAGGTGCCTGCTGGACCAGTAATGGATGACGCGTAATTGCATAGCAGATGCGGTGGTAGTGTTTGATTTTACTGGCATATATTGCAGTCTCCTTTGCTAAAATTAGATTAATCTTGAATCTGCGACTCCATAGCGGCGCAGTGCGCAAGCCATTGATTCCTCTTTGCTTCCCCAAAATTGGGGTGAACCTATGGGTGCACCTGCAATTTTTGAACAACAAATAGAAATCAAGCTCTTTCAGGGTCAATTTTATCGCCACTTGAAATTCAGACAGAAACGCTGATTGCTAAAAAATCAGTTTCGACAAATGGAGCACCTCACCCTATCAAGACAACCCAGATTGGAAAAACGCCACCGTCGAATGGAGCGCGCAGACTCATCCGACCGTTTTCTTCATGCATACAGCACCTTTTCATCGATGTTCAACCAGGAAACCACGCCCCTTCGAGCATTGAAGTAGTCCACTATGAGATAGACTGATGCGATCCTGTGAAGAAACAATGTGAATCCACGGCATAGGCAGTTAGACATCCCAAAAAATACATACCAATATCAGGCCAACTAAAACTGGTTCCTACAATGACACGGAGTAGGCTTCCAGGCGGCAATCCCAGCAGATCGGCCACATGAAAATACTGTAAGATCTCAACAGTACATGCAAAAAGGAAAATAATCATGGCAAGGAGAAAGGGCGGAACATCACGGAAAATCTTCACGCCGTGGTAAAGGAGAATCACCACCAAAAAATCACCAATGTATACCCGGACAACGCGAATATCCGAGAACACTGTTGCCACAAGTATTTCGACAATAAAGATGATAACTGTCATTACAGTATGCTTGATTTTCGTGTGCATAGTTTCTACCTGAATCCGTGACTCCAAAGTGGATGTAGGGTGTAAGAGCTTGATTTCTATTTGCTTTTCAAAAATTGCAGGTGCACCCATAGGTTCACCCC
The DNA here is from genome assembly GCA_037389025.1 of Reinekea sp. Classification (GTDB taxonomy): domain Bacteria; phylum Pseudomonadota; class Gammaproteobacteria; order Pseudomonadales; family Natronospirillaceae; genus Reinekea. Next base: position 39,466 of record JARRJP010000072.1, read on the forward strand.
AATTTTGGGAAGCAAAGAGGAATCAATGGCTTGCGCACTGCGCCGCTCTGGAGTCACGGAGTCAGGTTCTATGTAGCCTAACGCCCACAACAGGAATGAACGGATCTCTGACTGTGTTTGTTTTGCATGGTTTTCCCACTGCTGTTTTTTTGTCAACCTTTTGCTTGTGCTCCAGATTTTGCTTAATGAATACAACAATTTCAGATTTACTTCTACCTGAATCCACTGAAGGAGTCACAGCCTCAGGTTAACGTCATGACAAAAAATGCAGACCTGCTGACCAGAGATAGAAAACGCTGATTTTTTGTCATTCTTTTCCCCTGCCGAACAAGTCACTGATT
>JARRJP010000073.1:0-57712 GCA_037389025.1 Reinekea sp.
CAAACCCACCCAGCTCACCATCGCACAGATCGCCGAACAGCTAGTCAGCATTGAACAGGCACGCGGTTACGAACAGGCCCGTTACGCCGCCAAACAACTCGACTACGACGCCATCTGCGCCCTGGTCCATCACCGCAACCTCGATGACAACGACCCCAACCTAATGCCCAGCCGCTTTATGCTGCTACCCGGCGCCAGTGATGAACAGCTTAAAGCCAACGACAATCTGAATGCCTTTCCCTGGCCGGTACACCAAGACGGCCCACAGTATTTTTCTGTTGCGTTTTTAAAGCAGTGTCTGCAACTGAGCGGGCATTTGGACAGTGATGAGGCATTACCGAGGTGGAGTTCAGTGGCGGATGATCGCAAAGACGAATTTGATCACACCATTCATCCGATATTGCCAGCCACCAATGACGACGCCAACAACATCGATGAATCACCCAACGAACGTCAAGCTGAATTTGATGACACCTTAAAAGCCGCCTACGATCAATATCGCCAGGATCATGGTGTTAAAAAATCGCTGAAGCAATATCAACCCAAAGAAGAAAGCCGCTATACCGTAAAAACCGGTGACACACTTCATAGCATTGCCGACGCCCAAGGCTACCCATACTGGTCAATGGTTTGGCAAGCCAACCAGCACACCCTGACATCACCGGGTTCATTAACAGAAGGCACCCTGCTGACATTGCCGGAGCTGAATGCCGACGCACTTCTGAACTGGCTAACGGATCAGGATGAAGTCAAACGGTACTGGAGCCAGAAAGGCTTTTTCTTTCCAGCGAACTATGTAGCCTATTCATTACTGAATGATAAGCAACCGCTTGAAGGGCTGGATGAACAACCGGAATGGGTAGCTGGTCAACGCAATAGCGACCACCACCGGTTTTATCATTTATCGTTAAACCAACACGCCTGCACACTGATGATGCCCAACGATCAGACTCTGTTGCTGGGACTGGTACGTGGACAACCGTTTTCCTCAGCTCAGGCACTCAGGCGGATCGCCCCGTTAGCGTCAGCGATCCAAAACACCACCGACACCTCTTCTGGCGAACACACCCAGGCTTTGTTCTTTGAAGATGATCTGGATTACCCCCAGGTTTAACCGGCCTCACATTAAGGAAAATAAATGACACATTCCCGATTTAACTCCCTGAAACAGGCGCTTAAGTCTGGCGAGCAGAGCTATACCGTACAAACCGGTGACAACCTGTATGATCTGGCCAAGGCTCTGGACTATGTTCACTATATGGCGATCTGGCAGGCCAACCCAGAGAAGATTACCCGATCAGACAAACTGAACGAACCGGTGATCCAGGCAGGCGATACACTGACCCTGCCGCAATACACCATAACCAATCACCTGCCCCAATGGCGGCAAGCCCAGCAGGCGGCTTATCAGGCGGAACGGGAAAAAGTCAACCGTCTGGCGACAGCACGCACCGGAGTGATTCACAGCACCGGGCAACAGCACTGGCAGAGTGTGCGTATTTTCTGGGGCAACGAGGATATAGATGACCTCGACACCACATTCCCATTTGCCCGCATTCACGAACTGCCCCACGATATTCAGGTAAAAGGCATCGAGAACGCCCCTGCCGTTGCCGTACTGAACCAGGAGATACGCATAAATCGGTTTGAGAATCTGGCCGGTAACGTCATATTGCAGAAACAACCCAAAAAAACCATCACCTGGGATCAGGGACTGCGCGCCCATAAAGAGCTGGCCGACACTCATGAACAGGCAACGCGGTTGCAGAAAGAGACACTGCAAGTCCCCAGCAGCCAGCTCGATAAAAACTTTGACTTCGATGATCACAGCGGACGCTATGGCGACCCATCTTTACAGAAATCGCTGACCAAAGTACGCCGTGGCCGGATTGCCTCGGCGGTCAGTCAACACGTCATTGTCCGTATTGAAATGAGCAAGCCAGTCACGAAACCGTCCGAACTTCCCAACCTCGACACCTGGGCGTTTCTGCAACCACCCACCCTTGGCGGCAACCCCTACCGCCTGAACGGCAACAATCGCTGGGTAACCGACGACGCTCAGAAAGCCGGTTGGTTCCATGGGCGGATTTTGGGCGTGGAAGCACAATCCATCGGTAAAAACCGGTACAAAGTGCCGTTGACACAGTTTCGGGAAAGCTTTGTTCGTCAGAACAAAAAGGGGCAGGACACCGATGCTCCGCAGAAATTTCAGTTCCAGCAGGTGCTTGAAGCCCGCATGAAAGTAGATGAGCAGAACCCGCGTATCGTCTACGTCAAATACCCCGCCATCGTTTACAACGACTGCTCCAAAGAAGACTTTAAACAGCGCCAGCAGTTTCGTCTGCAACAGGAACAGTATGAGGATGTCATCAGCCTCGAAGTCGGCAGCTACATGAAAATCTGGGTGCGCAACCACACCTACACCTGGCAGGACGACGGCCCCACCGACCACTACAGTGAAGACCTGCAAAACAGCATGGAAGTGGATGACCCTTACCTGATTAAGCGAACGTTCGACAATGGCAAAATCAACCCCGCCTTCAATCCGCAGTTATGCCGCAACCACAGTTGGCGACGCGAACGCCTGGTCGATGGCCGGATCGAAACCGACCCCGACACCGGCAAAGTCACCGAACAGCCCGTGGACAGCGCCGCCAAATCCTATGGCGACCTGCTTTACGTCGGCCTGTATCCTGCCGAACTGATCGACGCCCTCAACCACATCAGCCAGCCCGCACAACCCGGCAAACCACGGGAACTGAATCTCTTCAACTGGCTCGGCACCAGCGTCATTTATGTCGTCGCACTCAACACCCTAAAGCGCATTATGCGCCATGCCGCCGAGAAAAAAGCGGCCAGGCAATCCATCTCGGTGGAAGCAAAAAAACACGATCCCAAATACTGGGAATACCAATATGGCAAAACACTGAAAAAATTCCTCAGCACCATGATGCTACCGGAACTGTTCGCCGTGCAGGCCGTGGATGCCTTCCGCAGTAATTTCGATATGGACAAGGCGCTGAATGAAATCCAGAATATTTTCGAAAAACTCGGCGATGATGACGAACTGGCGAACAAACTCGATCAGATCGACACCTCAAAAAGCAACGCCGAAATCCGTCAGAAAATGCTCGACCTGCAACTGCCGCAAGCCATGATTGAACGCTTTGATATCATCATCGCACAAAAAACCGGAGCGGCATTAAAATACGCACTGGACGACAAAATAAAAACCAGCAAAGACGAAATCAACATTGCCAGTACCTTTAAAACCACACTCAACGTTTACGACCATATCCTCAACTTCGCCCTGTTCGACAGCGACAATAAATACCTTAAAGAAGAGGAACATAAAGCGAAGAATGATAAAAATAACCCATTCATCGCACGGTTAAGAGACCGGCAAATGTCCGGCCTGTTCAGCCGCCTGTGGGGGCGCTTCAAGCATGCCAATAACAAAGAAGTCTTCAACGCGGTCAAAGAACTGATCGCCAGCCTGACCAAAGGCGACGATGAGCACAGCCTGAGCTTCAACACCGCACTGGATCTGTTCAGTTTTAACGACGCCAGACTGCATTCCAAAAAGAACCTCGAAGCGGTTCCGATCGCCTCGCCACTGCCGCCGCCACTCAGCTTTATCCTCTACTCCATGATGATACGCCTACAGGGCGCATTGCCGGTTACGCTCGCAGGCCAATACCAGAAAGCGGCCAAAGACCCGTTGAATATGGATTTTGAAACGCTCAGTGACCAAGCCCGACAGGAAAAACTCAATAAAAACGATGCCATTGTCGACAAAGGCCAGGAATTTGTCGGCATGTCATTCGGGTTGGGCAGCGACAAAAAAACCGTCACCGCAACACTGGAAGTCCTGTTCCAGCTTCAGGCCGCCTGGACCGCCGCCGTACAACGCTTCGACGACAGCAACAGCGGTGCAAACTACAGCGGCACCATGGATGACCACGGCCTGAACAACATGCTCTGGGGGCCACTGATCAAAGATGTTTTTGACTATCTGGAAATCAGCCTCAGTGTCGGCGCAAAACTGGAAGTGAACCACAACGTCCAGTGGCAACTTGCGTATTTATTTGACGATGAACTCAACCCAAACAACCCCAGATTTGAATCCCAGTTTATTAACCGGCTGAAAGACATCGGCGGCGAGCTCAAAGTCAGTTGTCCGATCAGCGCCAAGCTCTCGGTCTTTGCCTGGCAAGCGGACATTATGAGCGCACAACTGGCGACGCTGGAAAAAGAAGAGGCGACGTTTTTTGATGAAGTGACGTTGTTTGGGGAGGAGGTTGAGGAGAGTGGGTTTAGGAAGGTTTGGGGGATTGGGGCGTATATGGACGACGTGTTGAGACATTACCAAACCCCAGAAGAAGTGTATTTTGGAGATAAAATTCAGGTGGTACTGGGTGCATATAAAAGACCTTTGGATACAACATTCGAAGGTTTTTTCTTGTGGGCAGATTCTTCTATCGAAGCGATGGGAGAACCTGATAAATCAAAGAAACAATTGGTTGAATTAGAAGATAAGGATTTCAAGATTGAGAGAATGGAAAGCTATCTTAGCAAAGATAACAGTCAACTAACTGAGTTCAAGAGATTTAATGAAGTTGTCAGCGCAGCACTGCAAATCAGCTTTAATGAAAGGGCGGATGCAGAAATTATGGAGGACACCCACCCTGACCACGTAAAAGTAGTGAGCCTCTCCCAAGACCCCGGCAATACTTATTCCATCAGTAAAGACAATGCATTCTGGAAAACCATATCAGAAAAGGAAGAAATCTACCTGAAAAGTTATATCAAACCAAAAAACAGACACTATATTAAGCTGCCGGATAATCAGACAATTAAGCTGAAATTACCCGTTGTGGAACGTATTTGGGGCCACCCCGTCTTTAAAGGGCAGGACTGCCTTAAATTCAGTGTCTGGTTCCGGAACTTTAAGCGTCCGTATGAACATGTCTGGATTAAGTTAGAAGAAGCGGATACTTTTTCTGGACATGCACTGGATGTAAAAATACGGGCCTGGGATGAAACCGACGAAGGACACAAGTGACCCTGATAAATATATCGTTGAAATTCCATTGGTGGGTCTGAACCCGAAACAGCTTAAGGATGAGTTTTATAGCCTGCTCGAAGATCTAAAATTAGATATTGATATCCAGTTCGCTTATTTTTCCGGTGACGAATATCTACTGGCAAAAGATTTGGATGAAAAACGTCTTGTCAGTCTGTCTTATGATACATTCCTCCATTTTATGAAATAAATGCGATTAACAGTCAGAGCAGTTGATAACTGCTCTGATTTAACTTAGTACCGAACGCCTTTAAGCTTCATATATAAATAGTAATTAACACCTTTTTCAAGATCAAATATTTTTCCAGTTATTTTTAAATTGGGACTTTTATAAAAGCAGGCTCCCGTCTCTTCGTTATATTCACAAAACTCATCACAGACATCCATTGGTAAATCAATTTCCTCGGGGTAATTTAACAAATCTGTAAATTCTTGACTGGATTCTTTAAATTGATCTTCAATAATGAGGTCTGGAAAATGATTGGCATATATATATATAGCGATATCTTCACTTATACTATCATCACCATTACGCACCGCAAAAATACACTGACCCTGCTCTAGGCGATAACCACCTGTAAGTTGTGAACGATAAATATTCCCCACCGTCACCTCCTTCCCCAGATACCGCTTCTTAAACTCCTCAAACCCCATCTCCTCAATCATTGCCAGAGTAATTAATTTATCATCCTCCACAGTCCCAATGGTTCTAAGGTCGGATTCACAGGCAGACAGAGTAAGCGCACATAACGCAGTGCTGAAAAGGGCTTTGAAATTCATGATTCGTCCTGAGTCTTTGGATTGGAATATAGTCCGTTATTATGATCGAATGAGTATCAGAGGCAAGGATAAGATACGCAAAAATCCTGGGAAGGCCGCAATCTCCTTCGACTGGAAGGTCGAAGTTCATTTGTCTTTAAAGGACATGTCTGGATTAAGTTAGAAGAAGCGGATACGTTTTCTGAACATCCGCTGGATGTCAAAATACAGGCATGGGATGAAACCGACGAAGCATTCCGAGAAAAAGCCTATTCACATTGGAACCTGATACGGATGCAGCAGGACACAAGCGATCCAGATAAATACACAGTTGAAATTCCATTGGCGGGTCTGAACCCAACACAGCTTAAGGACGAGTTTTATAGCCTGCTCGAAGATCCAAAATTGGATATTGATATCCAGTTCGCTTATTTTGCCGATGACGATGATGAATATTTACTGACAAAAGATCTGGATGAAAAACGTCTTATCAGTCTGTCTTATGATTCATTTCTACATTTTATGAAATAAAACGCTTTTAGCGGTCAGAGCAGTTGATAACTGCTCTGACTTAATTTAATACTGAACGCCTTTAAGCTTCATATACAAATAGTAATTCACACCTTTTCCAACCTTGAATACCTTTCCTGTTATCTTCAAGTTAGGGCTTTTATAAAAACACTCACCCGTCTCCTCGCTATATTCACAAACCTCATCACAAACATCCATAGGTACATCAATTTCTTCGGGGTAATTCAGCAAGTCAGTTGACCCCAACTCCGGGCTATATTTTTTGAATTGATCTTCAATTACAAAGTCCGGCCAATGATTGGCATATATATAACAAGCGGCTTTTTGGTATTGGTGTCAGAGCCTTTACTCCTGACAGCAAAAATACACTGCCCTTTTTCAGGTCGATAACCGCCAGTAACCGCCAGTATTTTTTGATGAGTATATATCCGCTACTGTTACTTCTTTGCCGATATATCGCGTCTCAAACTCCTCAAACCCCATCTCCTCAATCATTGCCGGAGTAATCAATTTATCATCCTCCACCGTACCAATGGTTCTAAGGTCGGGGTCACAGGCAGACAGAGTAAACGCACATAACGCGGTGCTGAAAAGGGCTTTGAAATTCATGATTCGTCCTGAGTCTTTGGATTGGAATATAGTCCGTTATTATGAGCGAATGAGTATCAGAGGCAAGGATAAGATACGCAAAAATCCTGGGAAGGCCGCAATCTCCTTCGACTGGAAGGTCGAAGTTCATTTGTCTTTAAAGGACTTAAGAAAAATTTTTACAGCCTGCATCAAAGATGCAGAACTGGATATTGATATCCAGTTTGCTTATTTTGGCGATGATGGCTATTTGCTGGAAAAAGATCTGGATGAAAAACGTCTTGTCAGCAAAAACCTATGCCTGTCCAATTTGTGAAGTACCTATTGATCAAGCGCTAGCAGAAGGCTGCAAACTTTCCCATAAGATCCCCAATTTTGATGATTGCAAAAAACATTTGGAACAAAATCGGGAAGAATTGGCTGAACACAAATAACAGCTTCTGAATGCAAACACCTTACAAACGTCACTCACTACTGATTTAAGCGAGCCGAGTACATCACTCGAAAAACAAAAAGATCGAATGACGGCGTTTGAGCGGCAAGAATTAGCGCAAAAAGAACCCTGGTATCGAGCAAAACGTAATTTAGATGACGCTATTAATCTAATCGCCCTGGCTGAAAAAGAGTCATCGTTAACGAGCCAGCTTGAAGGAAAAGCGACACGTTCAAATAATCCTGAATCCGTGACTCCTTCAGTGGATGCAGGGTGTAAGAGCTTGATTAGCAAAGAGGAATCAATGGCTTGCGCACTGCGCCGCTCTGGAGTCATGGATTCAGGAGTAAGTAAGGAATTCGCAATCCGGTCCGTGCAGTCGTTGCGCACTGTGAAAATGGCACAGGCTGTCGTCCCGAGGAAAGCCCCCCAGTCAAGAGGGCACCGGCGGGTGCCCTCACGGGTGTCAGCTTTGTTGGCGATACGCTCCCTGGCGCTCAAGCATCCAGCCGGGGTATTCCACCGGTAACCGGGTTACCTCATCCAACCGGGCGAGGTCGGAATCGCTGAGAGAGACTTCCGTGGAACGGATATTATCAGTCAATTGATCCTCGCGTTTGGCACCGACAATCACGCTGGTCACCGCATCCTGGTGCAGCAACCAGGCAAGCGCGATCTGCGCGACGCTAACCTCCTTCTCGGCGGCGATATCACGCATAACATCCAACGCGTCAAAGCCTCTTTCTTTGTTTACCGGTGGGAAATCGAACCCGACTCGGCGACCTTCGTCACCTTCCTGGTCACGATAATATTTACCGGAAAGAAAGCCCCCGGCCAACGGGCTCCACACCATTAAACCGATGTTTTCTGATTTCAGCATGGGAATGACTTCCCGCTCAAGATCCCGCCCTGCCAAGGTGTAATAGGCCTGAAGCGAAAGGATGGGCACCAGTTGGCGGGCTTCGATAATGCCCACCGCCTTGACCACCTTCCACGCCGCCCAGTTGGACAGTCCGATATAACGGACCAAGCCCTGTTGAACCAGGGTGTTCAGCGCCTCCAGGGTTTCGACAATCGGCGTCACCGGGTCAAAGCCATGGATTTGGTACAGGTCGATGTGGTCCAACCCCAACCGCTCCAGGCTGGCTTTCGCCTGGGAGAGAATATGCCCCCGGGACGCCCCCCGAGCGTTGGGACTTTCGCCCATAGGCCCTAATACTTTAGTGGCGACCACAACATCATCACGCGGTACGCCCAGGTTGCGCAACGCCTGCCCCAGAATGCGCTCGCTGGCACCGTTGGCGTAGATGTTGGCGGTATCGATGAAATTAATACCTGCGTCCAGCGCGGTTTTAACCAGGGCATCGGCATCGCTCTGCCCCAATTGGCCGATATGGCCCCACATATCGTCGCCACCACCAAATGTCATCGTGCCAAGGCAGAGTTCGGATACAAACAGGCCGCTGTGGCCGAGTTGCTTCATACGCATTGGATATCTCCTGTTACCATGGGTTGTTCAACAAACACCACTGTAAGATAGCAGCCGATTTCCGACCGCCGGATATCCGTTCCTATCAGGCTATTGCCTATTTCTATCAGCCTGGGCAGAAGGCCTGTGCACCCCCGCCCAACTGCTGATATTCTGCAGGTATGACAGCGACACTCGACACCCTGCGCGACCTGACCGCCCGACACGCGAAGCCCCCAGGTCAACCACTCCCACTGGATACCCTGCGGATTACCCGCGCGGAAAAGCCCAGCGGCATCATTCGTTCGGTTTACCGGCCCTCGTTCTGCGTGGTATTGCAGGGCGCCAAGATTAGCGAGCTGGGAACAGAGCGGTTTCATTACACGGCAGGCCAATGCCTGTTGGCCTCGGTGAATGTGCCTGTGAGTTCACGCATCATAGACGCCTCGCCCGAGCGCCCCTACCTGGCCTTCAGCCTGGTGATAGATCCCATCACCATCAGTGAACTGCTGATCGATCAGCTTCAGGTTCTGTCCAAGGTTCAACCCCGCCCGGCCCTGCAAACGGCGGCCATCCCAGAAGACTTGTTCGATCCTATCAGGCGCCTGCTCGACCTGTTGGATCATCCCGCCGACTTACCCGTGCTCGCGCCTTTGATTCAGCGGGAAATAGTCTGGCGGCTGCTCAGCAGCGAACTCAGCGAACCACTGCGCCACATCGGCCTGAAGGAAAGCCACACCGCTCGCATTGGCAAGGTCGCCGCCTGGATGCGCGACCACTTCGACCAACCGCTGCGCGTGAACGACTTAGCCACCATGGCTAACATGAGTGTGGCCTCCTTCCACCGGCACTTTAAAGCCGTCACCCAGTCCACCCCGGTGCAGTTTCAGAAACAGATGCGCTTACAGGAAGCACGGCAACGGCTGCTTAGCCAGGACGACGTCGCCGCCGTGGGGTTCAGTGTGGGCTATGAAAGTCCGTCGCAATTCAGCCGGGATTACCGGCGCCTGTTTGGTGCCCCACCGGGGCAGGATGCACAATCGCTCCGGGCCAGCCTAGTGTAGAGCCTCAAATAAAACGCATATTAAGATGATTCGCCGGTTTAACGTTGCGGCATCGGTATTGTTCGGAAAAACGGCGGCCTATTTTTAATAGGCGTTTTATTTGGGGCGCAGTAGGAATACTGATCACTCAGCCCCCCGTCAGTCATTATCTCGTCCAACTTAAACCTGAATCCGTGACTCCAGAGTGGATTCAGGTTTTATTCAAAACTCTACACTAGAGGGCAGACTATTCGTTTACTACCCTCTCACTGCCGCATCCACACAGTTAATACTGGCTTGAAAACCGCTCAGCACATCTTTTACTTCCGACAGGCATGAACCGCAATTGGTGCTGCACTTTAACGCCTGTTGCAGCGACTGAAGTGTGGTATCCGGATTATCCAGAATAATTTGTTCGATCTGCCGATCAGTTACCTGAAAACAGGTGCAGACCAGATTACCCAGGTTGCTCATATCATCAGTGCGGGCGGCAATCAGCGTACTGTTTTCCAGCGTCAGTGCATTGGTTGTGGCGGCAAAATCAAGAAAGTCGAGATCCGGCCATTGTGTTGCATTGGTGCCAATTGTTAACCAGAACCTTAATCCCTGATCTGATCGGGTGGCCCAGACTTTTTGTTGCTGTCCATAGTGGAGATTTTCTCCACAGTCACTTTGTGCTGCCAGTTCGTCGGGATGATGATCGGTAAAAAACTGGTACAGCGTTCCTTCGTTGCTCATGCTTTTAAAGTGAATGGTTTCAGAAAGCCAGACCGGGTTGAGCTGGTCATGGCGGATAAAGCAAAAGCCCTGATATGCCGTTGCCATCGGTGTCAGCTTGACCTGGCTGTGTTTGCTGGCCGGTTGGCCGGATATCGGATCGGTCACGCTGGCAATCACCTTTGCCACGCCGCCTTTGCTGGCGAAGCTGTCATTCCAGTGCATGGGGGCAAACAGTTGTCCTGGCTGTTGCGCGGTTTCAAGGCGGGCAAAGGCAAAGAACTCACCGAGATCTGAGCTGATCCGGCATAACTCGCCATTCTGCAATCCGGCTTGCGCCGCATCGGTTGGGTGTATATGTACTTCGAACTGATGGCTGTGGCGGGTCAGCGCTTTGGCTAGCCCGGTTCGCGTCATGGTATGCCACTGGTCGCGCAGACGACCGGTATTGAGAATAAAGCGGTGACCATTGTTAGTAAGTGCCAGTGCTGTTGGGGCGACTGGAATCATATTGGCCTTACCGGATTTGGTGGCAAATCGGCCATTGGTAAACAGCCGACGACTGTTGCGGCTCCCGTTCAGCGGCCATTGCTGTGGCTGCCAGTCCTGATATTCACGAAAGCTCAGCTCAGCAACGGCGGACAGATTAAAGGTGAGTGGCGTTGGGGTATTGAGGGCGCTGAGCTGGGCATGTTCGCGAAACATTTCATGTGCATGGTGCCAGTCAAAGGCGTCGGTATAACCCAATGCTTTGCCAACCTGGGCGATGGCTGTCCAGTCTGCCCGAGCCTGGCCCGGTGCCATCAGAAAGCCGCGTTGCCGTGAAATGCAGCGCTCTGAGTTGGTGACTGTCCCGTCTTTTTCACCCCAGGCCTGCCCGGGCAGTTTGATGTCGGCATAGCGCAGTGTGTCGTTATCACTGACTACATCCGAGACGATGACGGTGTCGACCTGTTGCAGTGCTTTGATAATCTTGTGGCTGTCCGGCAATGAGGCAACCGGATTGGTGGCTATAATCCACAACACTTTGATTTTGCCGGTCAGGCAGGCATCAAACAGATCCACGGCTTTCAGCCCTGGTCGGGTCGCTATATTCGGTGCCTGCCAGAATTGCTGTACCGCGTTGATGCTTTCTGCATCGAACATCCGGTGAGCGGCGAGCTGGTTTGCCAGGCCTCCCACTTCGCGCCCACCCATGGCGTTTGGCTGGCCGGTGATTGAAAAGGCGGTGGCTCCGGACTGGCCGATTCGGCCAGTGGCCAGATGGGCGTTGATAATCGCATTGCTGTTGTCGACTCCGGTTTCGGACTGGTTGATGCCCATTGACCAGACGGTGGTGGTTTTCGGCGTTTGGGCAAACCATTCGAAAAACCTGGTCAGATCCGCACTGTCCAGACCCAGTTGCTGTGCCTGTCCAGATAAGTCACTGGGAAGACTGTTGCGAGCGGCCTGTACGGTTTCGTCGAAACCGTTGACGTGGCTGTCCAGGTAACGCGTGTTGACGGCCTGATGATCGACCAGCCAGGTCAGCAGGGCGCAGAACAGTTCACCGTCTGCGCCCGGATTGATTGCTAAATGCAGATCAGCTTCTTTGGCGGTAGCGGTTTTACGCGGGTCAATGACCACCAGTTTTTTATTGGGATCGGCCGCACGGGCACGCTGTATACGCTGAAACAGGATCGGGTGTGCCCAGGCCAGATTGGAACCGACCAGCACCACCAAATCCGCCAGTTCCAGATCTTCATAGCTGCTGGGCGGTGCGTCTTCGCCGAAAGCCCGAATATGGGCGGCAACGGCGGAGGACATGCACAGCCGTGAATTGGTATCGACATTGGCGGTGCCGATAAAGCCTTTCGCCAGTTTGTTGGCGGCGTAATAGTCTTCGGTCAATAGCTGGCCAGAGAGATAAAACGCAAACGAATCCGGGCCGTGCTGCGCCACCGTCTGTTGGATGCGTTCGGCAATGGTCCGGGTTGCCAGTGACCAATCGACCCGTTCATTGTTGATCTCGGGAAACAGCAGTCGATGTTTCAGTGGCAGAATATCCCCCAGATGGGTGCCTTTAACACAGAGCCTGCCGTGATTGGCCGGATGCTGTGTATCGCCGCTGACGCGAATGCGGCGATCATTCGCGTGCGGCAGCGTCACGCCACAGCCAACACCACAGTAGGCACAGGTGGTCTGAAGTTCGCTCTGGCTCATCGGCATGATTCCTTTACACTGAGATGCAAATGCTGTCGTTGTCTATTTTCGTTGGGTAACAGGCTACCTTGACCGAATCATCTTCCAGACAGGCACCGGTTTGCAGATTAAAGTGCTGTTTGTAGAGTGGGCTGGCAACGATTAGCTGTTCGTTCAGGTCGCCGACAATACCGCGTGCCAGCACATTGGCTTCGGCAAAGGGGCAGTAGTTGTCGATGGCGTAAACTCTGTTGTGTTCTGGTATATAGAATAGTGCGATCTGCCTGTTGTTGATTTTGGCGGCAACGCCGGATTGCGGTATCAAATCGGTCAACTGACATACGGTTTGCCATTGTTGCTGGGTGCTTACGGTCATGGTCTGTCTCCTCTCAGGCGCTGGCAATCAGGTTGGTTTTTTCGTCTTTGGTGGCTGGGCGAATCTGGTCGCGTTCTTCGACGAAGACAATGTTTTCGTCACTTTCATCACTATTGACGAAGGTGCGGAAGCGCTTCAGTTTCTCTGGACTCTCAATGGTGGATTTCCATTCACACTCGTAACTGGCAACCAGCTGATTCATCTGCGCTTCCAGCTCTTCGCCGATGCCGAGTGAATCATTCAGGATCACCTCTTGCAGGTATTCCAGGCCGCCGTCGAGGCTTTCCATCCAACGTGCGGTGCGTTGCAGGCGGTCGGCGGTGCGGATGTAGAATATCAGCAGGCGGTCGATGGCCCGAATCAGCTCCACATCGCTCAGGTCAGTTGCAAACAAATCCGCGTGGCGAGGCTTCATGCCACCGTTCCCGCAGGTGTATAGGTTCCAGCCATTTTCGGTGGCGATCACGCCAATGTCTTTGCTCTGCGCTTCGGCACATTCACGGGTACAGCCGGAGACGGCGAACTTGAGCTTATGCGGTGCGCGTAAACCCTTGTAGCGGTTTTCAATCAGGATCGCCATGGCAACGGAATCCTGTTGGCCGTAACGGCACCAGGTGCTGCCGACACAGCTTTTTACGGTACGTACCGACTTGCCATAAGCCTGCCCGGTTTCAAAACCGGCATCGACCAGCGCCTGCCAAATTTCCGGTAACTGATGCAATTGAGCGCCGAACATATCGATGCGCTGACCACCGGTGATCTTGGTGTACAGCTTATATCTCTGGGCAATAGTGCCGATGGTGATCAGCCCTTGCGGCGTGATTTCACCGCCTGCGATGCGTGGTACAACGGAGAAGGTGCCGTCTTTTTGCATATTAGCCAGGAAGGCGTCGTTGGTGTCCTGCAATTTTACGTGCGGCTCATTCAATACCGGCTCGTTCCAGGTGCTGGCCAGTATTGAGGAGACGGCGGGTTTGCAGATGTCGCAACCCAGACCCTTGCCGTGCTTATGGATCAGAGCATCAAAGGTTTTGATTTCATTGACCAGAATGAGATGCGCCAGTTCCTGACGGGTGTGCTCGAAGTGCTCGCAGATCGACTTATCCACGGTCATGCCACGGGCTTCCAGTGTGGCGTCAACAACGTTTTTCAGCATCGCAGCACAACCACCGCAGCTTGAGCTGGCTCCGGTAGCCGCTTTGACGTCTGCGGGTGTCATGCAACCGCTATCGATGGCGCTGACAATATCGGCCTTGGAGACATTCAGACAGGAACAGATGGTGGCGTGATCGGGCAGGGCATCAACGCCGAGTCCGGCCGCTGCATCGGTGGCGAGACTTGGCAGAATCAGACTTTCCGGATCATCGGGAAGGGCGATGTCGTTGAGATGATATTGCAGCAGCGTATCGTAACCGCTGTTATCACCGACCAGAATCGCGCCCAGCATTTTGCCTGCATCGGCAGTGGTAACCAGTTTCTTGTACACGCCCTTGGCCTGATTGCTGTACTGAAAGGTCAGTGCACCGGGCGTCTGTGCATGGGCGTCGCCAATGGAGCCGACATCGACACCCAGCAGCTTTAGTTTGGTACTCATGTCGGCGCCTGGGAACGGTACGGCGTTTTCTCCGGCCAGTGTTGCGGCGGCGGTTTCGGCCATGCGATAACCTGGTGCAACCAGCCCAAAAATGCGGTTCTGCCATAGCGCTACTTCACCAATGGCATAGATATTGGCATCCGATGTCTGGCATTGATCATTAATAACAATGCCGCCGCGTTCGCCGATATCGAGCCCGCAGGCGCGACCCAGTGTGTCTTGTGGGCGGATACCGGCGGAAAAAACCAGCACGTCGGTCGCCAGTGGTTCGCCTTCGGCAAAGATCAGGCGCAGACGGTCATCATCCGTTGTCTCAATGCTCTGGGTGCCGGTGGCGGTGTGCACGGTGACACCCAGTTCTTCGATTTTGTTTTTCAGCAAGGCGCCAGCCTGCTCATCGAGCTGAACCGGCATCAGCCGTGGCGCGAATTCGACGACATGGGTTTTCAGCCCGAGCGATTTCAAGGCATTGGCGGCTTCCAGGCCAAGCAGACCACCACCGATAACCACGCCGGTGCTGCGACCTTCGGCAGCGGCTTTAATGGTATCCAGATCATCCAGTGTGCGGTAGACGAAGCAGCGCGGCGCATCATGGCCGGGAATCGGCGGTACAAAAGGGTAGGAGCCGGTGGCGAGAACAATTTTGTCATACGGCAGTTCGTCACCTGTATCGAGTTTGATGCTCTGTTTTTTACGGTCGATATCAACGGCCTTGGCGCCAAGCCAGGTTTTAATGCCCTGTTGCTGATAATCGCTTTCCTGGCAGTAAGCCAGGTCGCTGTGAGTTTTGCCCTGAAAATATTCCGACAGATGAACCCGATCATAAGCGGAGAGTTTTTCTTCTCCGATAATGTGAACCTGCCAGTCAGAAGCCGTCTGGTATTGCTGCCATTGTTTAATAAAGTGGTGACCTACCATGCAATAACCAATGACGACCAGATATTTATTCGCTGCACGGTCCATGTCGTTTTGCCCAGACTTTTTGTTGACCGGTGTCCCGGTGGTGTATTCTGTCACTGTGATTTGAAAGCGAGTTTTGAAATATGAAGCGCCGGGTGTTTTTTCCGAAAAATATTGCAAAGGAACTAGATTTTATCGAATTGTCGATGTTTTGATTTTTTACTCGAATATTTTAATTATTAAAATTGCACCAGTTCGTAGCATTGTTTGCGTTTTTGGTTCGCTCTTGGTGCTAATCGTAATCCTGAATCCGTGACTTCTTCAATGGCTTGCGCACTGCGCCGCTATGGAGTCACGGATTCAGGGTAATGTTAGTGTGATCAGGATTTGAACCTTTCAACCACAGACATAAGCGCGACCAGGAGGCTGCCTGCAATAATGCCGCTCACTGTATTGGTTATCAGTGGAATGAAATGACTCAACCAGGCTATTGTGCTGCGGCTGTGTTCAATAACGTCAACCCAATGTTCAAACAGATGATGCAGTGGCGTAATACCATGAACCAGAATACCTCCGCCGACGATGAACATCGCTACGGTTCCTGCGATGGATAAAAATTTCATGATCTTTGGTGCGGCACTGAGCAGACCCAGGCCGATGGTTTTGCGCCAACCCTTGGCCTGACCTTTGTTCAGCAGGTGCAGGCCGAGGTCGTCGATTTTAACCAGTGCGGCAACCAGGCCATACACACCAAGCGTCAGTACGAAGGCAATCAGTGCCAGAACAATGGCTTTCATTGGCAGTGACTGATCGGTCAGAACCCCCAGGCTGATGACAATAATCTCGGCAGATAAAATAAAATCGGTACGGATAGCACCACGGATTTTATTTTTTTCAAACGTGACCATATCTTTCTTTTCATTGACCAGTGCCTGTTTTTCCTGTTCGATAGCCTGTTGATCTTCGCTGGCCGAATGCAGGAACCGATGGGCCAGTTTTTCTGCACCTTCGAAACAAAGATATGAACCTCCGAT
Source organism: Reinekea sp. (assembly GCA_037389025.1). Lineage (GTDB taxonomy): Bacteria > Pseudomonadota > Gammaproteobacteria > Pseudomonadales > Natronospirillaceae > Reinekea. Next base: position 16,711 of record JARRJP010000073.1, read on the forward strand.
CATCAGCAATGGCGTGATCGCCCAGGGGATAAACAGGCTGATCAGAATTGCCAGCGGCACCAGAATGGCTTTGTTGACCAATGAGCCTTTGGTAACGGCCCAGATCACTGGCAGTTCACGTTCGGCGCGCACGCCTGCCACCTGTTCAGCATTCAGTGCCAGGTCATCACCTAAAACACCCACTGTTTTTTGAGCGGTGAGTTTGGATTGTACGGCGATATCGTCCAGCAGGGTGGCGATGTCATCAATAAGTGCAAGCAGGCTTGTCCCAGCCATAGTCAGATCCCCTGATCAAGAAAGTCTTTAACAATTTTGCTGAAGACCGCAGGCTTTTCTGCATGAGGCCAGTGGCCTGCGCCTTCTATGATTTTGGCTTTGGCATTGGGAAACAGACTGGCAATCAGTGGCTGATCGTCAGCGCTGATATAGTGGCTGTTTTTACCCTTGATAAACAGTGCCGGGCCGGTGAATGGTGCTGTAGCAGTTGGCTCGGCCGCCACTGCATCGTATCGGTTTTCCAGAATCTTTAGGTTAAAGCGCCAGGCGAGCTGATCGCCATTGCGATACAGGCTTTTTAACAGAAACTGTCGTACAGTGTCGTTGGTAACCAGGTCCTTCATATCGTCATCAATGGCGTTGCGATCTTTTAACCGGTTGAAGTCGACCCGATTCAATGCTTTGAAAATATCCTGATGATGAGGCGGATAACGCTTTGGTGAAATATCAACCACGATCAGTTGCAGTAATTCACCCTGATGAGGGTTTAACGCTAGTTGCATAGCAATCTTACCGCCCATTGAATGCCCGAGCAGATGAAATTGTTTAATGCCTTGGTTGTTGATCCAATCACCGACAATATTGGCCAACGTTTGCAGATCCTGCGTGTCAATCCAGTCGGAGCGACCGTGATTGGGCAGATCAATCAGATGGACGCGATAATGCTCCGACAATTGCCGACCAATGCTGCGCCAGTTATCGCCTGCGCCAAACAGACCGTGCAAAAAAACAACATCCGGCCCCTGACCAAAGGATTCAGTGTGTAACATGGAAAACCTCGATGGAAAACTGGTGCGCAGTTTAAGGGGGGTTGGGGTAGGAGTAAATGTTGCTGGGTATGACGATATCCTTAAAAGGTCGAACGAGGGTGGTTAATACCTGAATCCGAGACTTCAAAGTGGCTACAGGGTGTAAGAGCTTGATTTTTATTTGTTTTTCAAAAATTGCAGGTGCACCCATAGGTTCACCCCAATTATTGGGACGCAAAGAGGAGTCAATGGCTTGCGCACTGCGCCGCTATGGAGTCACGGATTCAGGTAATACTTACGTTTCAACGTTAACGCAAAAAAACATTGCACCCACAAATCTTCCCGTCACAATCTCAATACTGACCAATAGAGATCACTTATGCAATGTCGGGAAAAATGCGCTGCCTGCTGTATCGCGCCAGCGATCAATACGCCTTTTTATGGTATGCCGCAGGGTAAACCGGCGGGGGTAGCCTGTATTCATCTGGATCGGCAGATGCGCTGTCAACTGTTTAATGATTCGCGTCGTCCGCCAGTTTGTTCGCAGTTTCAGGCCGAGCCGGATTTCTGTGGTGAGAGCCGGGAGCAGGCCTTGCATATTATGTTGGTGTTGGAAGGAATTGAGAGTGAGGGTTGAGCCGGTGAACCGAAGCCACCTTTGCAGGCTGATTGCCAATCTGGTTCCGCTAACCCTGGCCTGAATCCGTGACTCCATAGCGGGGCAGTGCGCCGCTATGGAGTCACGGATTCAGGTTCTGGTGTTCGATGATCAGCCCAATGCACTGAAGCTCTCGATAGTGCGGTTTTCCAGCTCGTCATAAAGTTTGTTATTTCGATCAGTCGGTAAATTGAAAATATCGAACAGAGGAATGCTCTCCCATTCTTTTAGGCCCCAGCCTGCATCCAGCTTGCGACAGTGAATCAGATTGGCCAGTGTGACCAGACCGCAGTAATCGGCCTCGTCAGGTATGCGATCAAGCTTGCGATAGGTGGTAGGAATTTCCGCCAGCTGGGGTGAAAACTCCCATTTTTCCAAAATCTTTGTACCAAGCGGGCCATGCAGGCGATCAATGATTTTGCCCAGGGTGATGTTGTCTCTAATCAAATCATCACGTTCTTCGGCAAAGGTGAGTATCGGCAGTGCCCCCAGGCGGTGAATCAGCCCGGCCAGCATGGCTTCGTCCGGTGCCAGGGTTTTGGTGTGAGCAGCAAGCACTGAACACCAGCTTGAAATCATGCCGGTCAATTGCCATAGCGTGCGCATTCGCTTTTCAATCATATCGTTGGTGGCCTGGAACATCTGCTCCATAGCCAGACCAATAGCCAGATTGGAAGTGTAGTTCATGCCCAGGCGGCTGACGGCCATTGGCAGATCTTTCACCTCTTGCGGTGCACGCAGCAATGGGCTGTTAACGACGCGAATAATGCGTGCTGATAAGGCGGCATCTTGTGAGATGATGTCCGTCAGGTGGGCAATGGTGGATTCATCCTTCTCGGCCACGTCACGAACTTTTAACGCAACTTCCGGCAGGCTGGGCAGTAACAGTTGGTCGTTGTTCAGGGCTTCGACAATCTCACTGGCAACGGTTTCGACTAATGTGGTCATGCGGCGTTAAACAGTCCTGTGAATTTTTAAACTGAGTTTCATTGTAGCAGCTGAGCTGAGAATTGTTCGTTTTCATCCAGCCATAAAGGTTGACCAACCGTACTGACTTTCACTATTGCCAATGCGACGCTGCCTTCTGCCGTTTCGGCTTTGTTCAGAATATCACCAACCGCTTTACCATTCTGATAAATCTGTTGTGTGTTTTCAGGTGCCTGTTTCCAGGTTAGTCTGAACAGGCGTTTCTTGCTCTGGCCTTTATAGTGAAGCCGGGCAATCACTTCCTGACCAATGTAGCAGCCTTTTTTGAAAGAAATGCCATCCAGCTCATCAAGACTGAAATTTTGCGGAATCCACTCGCCTGCTTGTTGGTCATCAAGCCACAGTTTACGCGCTTTGATATCTGCTGCCTGCCAATCGGCCAGGGGTATTTGTTGTTTGTGTTGTAGCCATTGCGCAACAGTTTTTTCCTGGTCGGAACCGGTTTTGTAGCAGATCAGGTGGCGTTGATGATCCCATTGCAGGGCAAAGGCTTCGCTGTTGTTTGTGCCTGACCAGTCAAGTGTTTCTGTGTTGATGCCAATCAGTTGGTAAGCTTTTGGTTGATGTATCAGCTTCGTGCCACGGAAAAAGGCAATGTATTTTTGTAAATGCGTTGCCAGAATCGGCGCGCTGTGCCGATGGCATATCAGATAAACATTGTCTTTTGCCGGTGAGTAAAGCCAGACGTTAGTAACCGCTCTGCCTTGTGCGGTGCAGAAGGCTCCATGCCGGATTTCATCAACAGCCATGTTGAGTACCGTCTGGGTAAACTGGCCTTGCAGAAATTTTATCGCATCCGGGCCTTGAATATGGATGACATCAAGATGGGTCAGGTGACTATAACTTGGATTCGACATGAGACTCGGTTTGCCTTCGCATAGCTGATAGAATTCCTGATTCATAATATGTCTGATCGGGAAAATTAAAAGTGGATAGCGCTGATAACAAAAAGCAGGAAGAGTATCGACGGCTTATGTGGCACAGCCGTCGTGGTATGTTGGAGTTGGATGTGGTGTTGTTACCCTTTACGGAAAATGTTTATCTGACCCTCAGTGAACAGGATCAGCAATGTTATAAGCGCCTGATTGACTGCGAAGACCCAGATCTGTTCCAGTGGATTACTGAAAATGGTAAATCAGACGATGCCGAGTTGCAGCGTATGATTGAAATTATTCTGGATTATGCCCGTAACCGTTGAATCATCCGTTACCCTTTCCCGCTGGCAGTGGTTTTTTGATCTACTGCCTTTGTTGCTCAGTCTGCTGACGCTTTTTCTTTTTGGTTTTTATCTTTTCCTGCCTGTTGTTGCGCTGGCCGGGGGGTGGGTCTGGTTTAACCTGAATCGGGATGAATTGCTGGTGCAACATTTGCGTTTCGATGGTGAGCGCGTGGTGCTCTGGTTGCACGAAGGAGAACGGCAATCCTATCAATGGCGTGGAGAAGGTTGGAGAACGCCATTGTTTCTGCGCTGGAATCTGGTCGATGACCAGGGTCTGAAGCTGGCGTTCTATCTCTGGAAAGACTCGGTATCCGAGCCGAGCTGGCGGGCGCTGAATATGGCGTTCAGGGTTAACCAGACTTTGGTGAAAGTACGGTAATTTTCGCAATATCGCTGGTTTGAGGATAGGTTCGGGTGAAATGCAGTCCGCGACTTTCTTTACGCGACAGCGCCGACTCGATAATCAGCTCGGCCACGACCACGAGGTTTCTCAATTCCAACAGGTCTGCACTGACCCGAAAATTGGTGTAGTAGTCACTGATTTCCTGTTTCAACACCTGGACGCGGCGGCGGGCGCGCTCAAGACGTTTATCGGTTCGAACAATACCAACATAGTCCCACATGAAACGACGTAATTCGTCCCAGTTGTGGGTGATGACGATTTTTTCGTCAGAGTCGCTGACCTGCGATTCATCCCACAGTGGCAGTCGTGCCGGTTCAAGCTGTTCAAGTAAGGATTCACCTATGTGCTTGGCAGCAGACTGCCCATAAACAATGCATTCCAGCAGTGAATTGGATGCCAGCCGGTTGGCGCCGTGAAGGCCGGTATAAGTGCATTCGCCAGCCGCATAAAGGCCAGGCAGGTCGGTCATGCCGTCTTTGTCGATACGAATACCGCCGCAGGTATAGTGTGCCGCTGGAACAATTGGCAAGGGTTCGCGGGTCATGTCGTAGCCGTAGTCAAGGCAACGCTTATAGATGGTCGGAAAATGTGTTTTGATGAAATCGGCTGGCTTGTGTGAGATGTCCAGATACAGATGATCAGCACCCAGACGTTTCATTTCATGGTCAATAGCGCGAGCAACGATATCGCGTGGTGCCAGCTCCGCTCGTTCATCAAAGTTGTGTGCAAAACGTTCACCATTGGGTAATTTCAATAAGCCACCTTCACCACGCACCGCTTCTGAAATAAGAAAGGACTTGGCTTTGGGGTGAAACAAACAGGTTGGGTGGAACTGGTTGAACTCCATGTTGGCAACCTGACACCCGGCGCGCCATGCCATGGCAATACCGTCACCGGTGGCACCGTCCGGGTTAGAGGTGTAAAGATACACCTTACTGGCACCGCCGCTGCCCAGAAGTGTAAAGCGGGCACCTATCGTGACGGGTTCATCTTTGCTTGAGTCCAGCACGTATGCACCGACACACTGGTTGGACTCGCTGGTTTTATCGAGTTTGTGTGTCGTAATCAGATCGATGGCGATATGGTTTTCCAGAATTTGGATGTTGGGAGCCTGGCGTACCCGTTCAATCAGCGTGTTCGAAATGGCAAGGCCGGTGGCATCGGCCGCATGAATAATTCTTCGCTGGCTGTGGCCGCCTTCACGGGTCAAGTGGAATTCGACATCCGAGCCATCGACCTTGGTGAAGGGAACACCCTGTTCAATCAGCCAGTGTAAGGCTTCAGTGGAATGTCCGATGGTGTGACGAACCGCAGTCGGGTCACACAGACCTGCACCGGCTTTCAGGGTATCTTCAACGTGTTGCTCGACGGAATCTACTTCGTCAAGTACGCCTGCGACGCCACCCTGTGCCCAGGCCGTGGAACCGGTACCCAGCTTGCCTTTACATATAATCAGGATGTTCATGCTGGGGGGCAGGCTCAAAGCAGCAGTCAGACCTGCCGCACCGGTGCCGATAATGAGGACGTCAGTCGAGAGTCGAACGGACATTCTGAGTTCCTTAGTGATCTTTCGCAGAATTTTACGGGTAAAACAGCATTGGGGTGAAGCTGAAAAGTGGCAGTATACTGTTGCAGATAATGCCTTTGCTTATCTGAATCAATGTCAGTTGGAACTTTTTCCGATATGGGCACTCCAAGACTCTTAATATGATAGGAGATCGGTTGTTATGTCTGAAACTGTCGATGCGGATCTGATATTGGTCAGGAAGGCTCAGAAGGGCGATCCGCGTGCCTTCGACTTGTTGGTATTGAAATATCAGCATAAGGTGGCATCCGTGGTGTCCAAGCTCGTGTCTGAACATGATGCGGTAGAGGATATTGTGCAGGAATCCTTTATCAAGGCTTATCGTGCTATATCTGGATTTCGTGGCGATGCCCAGTTTTTTACCTGGATTTACCGGATTGCCACCAATACAGCAAAAAATCATTTGGAATCCATGGGACGTAAACCAAGTTACCGTGGACAGAATCTTGATGATGTCACGCAGATAGATATGACTGAGAAACTTCATGATCAAGATTCTCCTGACGGGTTGCTGGCACGGAGCCAGCTGGAGCAGCACCTGCAGAAAGTATTGGCAGCCCTGCCGGAGGACTTGCGCGTTGCGCTTACTCTGCGCGAATTTGAGGGTATGAGCTATCAGGATATTTCAGAGATCATGAGTACGCCTATTGGTACTGTGCGCTCAAGAATTTTCCGGGCACGTGAGGCCGTTGAACAGGAGCTGCATGCCGTGGTATCCGGGTTGGGTCGTCGTGACCTGGCACAGATGAGTTGAGGTGGTTATGAGTACGAAAGTAAATGAGTCCTTTTCGGCATTTCTTGATGGCGAAGCGACAGAGCTGGATATTCAGCGTATGTTGAAAGCAATGGAAAAGGAGCCTTCTGTGGTCAGCCATTGGCATGATCTTTCCAAAGTTCAGGCGGCGATACAGGGAGATCCGGTACTGGATCAGCCTCAGACATTGACGCTAACGCCAGAACAGGAAACCGCCTCACAGCCGCCTCGTAAACGTTGGCGTTTACGAGTGTTTCAAGGCGGTATTGCGGCCGCTGTGGCTGCGCTTGTTATGACATCGGCTGGCTTGCAGTTACAGGTTGCCTCCAATGATCAGTCGGCGGTTCCAGTGATCGCTGTGCAGAATCAAACTACCGAACAGGTACAGTTGCTGACTCAGCAACAGTACGAGGCTCAGCAGCAGTTAGAGCGTTTCTTGCGTGAACATGCCGAGCAAGCCGCGTTTACAACAGGTCATGTAGTCGTTCCGGCGCCGTTACAGTGGGTAGAGACTGAATAATGTTTAGAGTGGTATTTGTACTGGCTCTGATGCTGTTTCCTGTTCTTGGGCAGGCGATGGAATGGCAACAGCTTGAAGAAATGCGCCAGGCGGTTCAGCAGCAGAATTATCGCGGTGAGTTTCTGCATCGTCGTGGTGATCAGACCAGTGTATACAGTATCGTGCATCGCTTTGAAGATGGTCAGGGCACCGAACTGCTTAAGCAGCAGGATGGCGATATGATTGAGATTCTGCGCCATGATGACAAGGTGATCTGTTATTTTCCTGCAGGTTCTGAGTCCGCCGCCAATCATGGGATTCCGGCGGCACCCTTTTCTCAGGTCAGCCAGTTGGCGTTAAAGCAGATAGCCTCGAATTATCACGCTCACAGTCTTGGACAGGCAATAGTTGCAGGTCTTAAGACCAATATTATCGAGCTGACCAGTGATGAATGGCGTTTCAGTCAGAAACTGTGGCTGGAAGTTGATACCAGGTTATTGCTGCAATCTGAGATTATGGACGCTCGTGGGCAGGTTCTGGAGCAATTTCGTTATACCCGAATTGAATTGGGGGCGGATATTGGTGATCAGGAACTGGTATCCAGGTTGTCTGATCAGCAGGGTGTTATGCAGCAGGTCAATACCAAAACGGCGCAGCCTAAACCGATATCTTCCGGACTTCATACAAAAATGAGTTGGGCGCCTGAAGGGTTTAATCTTGTCTCTGCCCAGCAGCAGATGAATGCCACAGGCTGGATAGACAAGCGTACCTATTCTGATGGTCTGGCATCCTATTCTGTATTTGCCGAAATGGTGCCGGAAGATGAGGATAGTAAACAGTCTGCAATGGCAAAGATGGGCGCGACTCTTGCTTTTATGACCCATAACAATGGTCTTGCTATCACTATTGTTGGTGAAATTCCGGATGCAACGGCCCGCCAGGTAGCCAAAAAACTCCAGATGGAAGACTTTTAAATCGGGCGAATAGCCCGATAATGATACCTTTCATTCTTGCAGCGCAGCCTACTATGATCATAGAACGCGGCACGGTAGTGGCCGTCCATTCCAATGAAATTATCGTTGAAGTTCTGAAAACCTCCGCCTGTCAGAGTTGTCAGGCGCGTCATGGCTGCGGACAGGCCGTCATGGCAGAGTGGGGCAATGAATCCCGTCAACAACAGAAAAATCATTTTAGAATTCCCTACCAGCAACCGGTTCAGGTAGGTGATCAGGTTGAATTAGGTATGGCAGAGGATACGCTATCAAAAGTCGCTTTGCTGGTTTACCTGTTGCCTCTTGGACTGGGTTTTTTGGGAATGTTGCTCGGTGCTGTCATCAGTTCAAATGAATGGTTGCAATTATTGGCTTTCACTCTGTTTTCCGGTTTTGGTTATCTTGTTTTAAATCGTTTTAGTGTCGAGAAATCGACTGTTTTAATCCCAAAGATTTTACGTACGTATCACGCTGGTAAAGGAAACCATTTAATCGCGTCAGAGCCGCCAAAACCCTTGTAAAACCGATGTAAAACGAAAGCGCAAAGTCAAAATCGTCCTTACTCTCTAGCAGTGTCGCGAGGCTGAAATTCAGTTTTTTTGACTTTACCCAACTTGTCGAAAGCAATGTCCCTTCGGTTGTTAAAATCAGCACTGTATCCAACTCGGATGCTAACTCACAGATTGGATCTAACGAAGTACCAGAATGGTTCCGTTATTTTTTCGGGGATCAGCTTCCTGAACAAATGCCTCGGCAGCGACCTCAGCCGAGTCGTCAGGGACTGGGTTCAGGGTTTATCATTTCTGATGATGGTTACATCATGACGAATAATCATGTTGTTGATGGCGCCGATGAAGTCACTGTGCGCATGATCAACGGTAATGAGTACGAAGCTGAAATCATTGGGGTCGATCCCGCCAGCGATGTGGCGCTGATTAAGATTGATGCTCACGATCTGCCTAAAGTTAAGTTTGGTGACAGTGATGAAGCCAAAGTTGGTGAATGGGTGATGGCTATCGGTTCTCCGTTCAACTTCGAATACAGTGTTACGAAAGGCATCATCAGTGCGAAAGGTCGTGCGTTAGGCGGTAATGACCGTTATGTCCCATTTCTGCAGACTGACGTGCCGATCAATCCGGGAAACTCAGGTGGCCCACTGTTTAATATGAAAGGTGAAGTTGTGGGGATCAACTCGCAGATTTATACCCAGTCTGGTGGTTTTATGGGTTTATCATTTGCCATTCCGATCAATATTGCGCGCAACGTGGCAGACCAATTGAAACAAACCGGTACCGTTGAACGTGGCTGGTTGGGTGTCGAGATGTATCCTCCATTTAATGACGATATTGATCTGGCGCACTCATTGGGCCTGGAACGTGCCGAAGGCGCTCTGATTGGGCGGGTATTTGAGGGTAGTCCGGCTGAGAAAGCCGGTATTAAACAGGATGATGTGCTGATCGAATTTGATGGTAAAACTATTCATCGATCCTCTGATCTGCCGCCGCTGGTTGGTCTGGTTAAACCAGGTGATAAAGTCAAGGTTAAGGTGATTCGTGCGAGTAAGGAGAAAACCCTGTCCGTTGAGATTGGTACGCTGACAAAAGAAGTTTTGAGCGGCCAGACTGCGCTACCAGCCAAGAAAGCCGATAATCCGCTTAATATCATTGTAACGGATGCTGGCTCCAGAAACGGCGTCAAAGTTGATGATGTGCTCGAAGGTCCTGCACAGCGCGCTGGTGTTCGCCAAGGGGATATCATTACTATGATGCGCAACGAATTTGTTCGCGATAAAAACGATTTTGACAGAATCGTTTCTGAACTGCCGAAAAACGGCGCGGTCGCGGTGCGGATACTGCGTAATGAATCTATTGTTTACCTGGCGATTCCAATTCGTAACTAATTGATTTCAAACACTGATAAATGGGGGCAGTCGCCCCCAATTTTTTTGCTTTACGACTGAGTCTTCCTAAACTGGCATTTATGTCTCGGTCAATAGTGTTCGTGCGACAAATGGTTTAAACTCGCGGCCCCTTATTTACAGCAAGTGACGTTCTAAGTGAGCAGCGATTTATCTCATATCCGCAACTTTTCTATTATTGCCCATATCGACCACGGTAAATCGACCATGGCTGATCGCTTTATACAATATTGTGGTGGCCTTGCTGATCGTGAAATGGCCGAACAGGTTCTCGATTCTATGGACTTGGAACGCGAGCGAGGCATTACCATCAAGGCGCAGAGTGTGACGTTGAATTACACCGCCCGAAACGGCAAAACCTATCAGTTGAATTTTATTGATACGCCAGGACATGTGGACTTTTCTTACGAAGTATCCCGCTCTCTGTCTGCCTGTGAGGGGGCTTTGCTTGTTGTTGATGCCGCTCAGGGCGTTGAGGCTCAATCGGTTGCCAACTGTTATACCGCTATTGAGCAGGGACTGGAAGTGGTGCCGATTCTGAATAAGATGGATCTGCCCCAGGCCGAACCTGAGCGCGTTGCAGAAGAAATTGAAGAAATTATCGGTATCGAAGCACGTAATGCTGTACGAGCATCAGCAAAAAGCGGTATTGGTATTGAGGAAACACTTGAGGAAATTGTTAAATCTGTACCGGCGCCTGAAGGCGATCTTGATGGTAAGTTACAGGCTCTGATTATCGATTCCTGGTTTGATAATTATCTGGGCATTGTCTCTTTGGTACGGGTCAAGAATGGCATTTTGCGTAAGGGTGAGAAGATTCTGGTCAAAAGTACTGGTCGTGCTCATGTTGCCGATAAAGTGGGTATTTTTACTCCGAAGATGCGGGATACTGGTGAGTTGAGAGCGGGTGAAGTGGGTTACCTGTGCGCGTCCATCAAAGAAATAACCGGTGCGCCCGTTGGTGATACCATAACCCTGGCATCTTCTCCAGAAGTGGACCAGCTACCTGGCTTCCAGAAAGTAAAACCGCAGGTATATGCCGGCTTGTTTCCGGTCAGTTCTGATGATTACGAGGCGTTTCGTGAGGCGCTTGAAAAACTTTCCCTTAACGATGCTTCTTTGTTTTATGAGCCTGAAAGTTCCGATGCCTTGGGTTTTGGTTTCCGTTGCGGTTTCCTCGGGATGCTGCACATGGAAATTATTCAGGAACGCCTTGAGCGGGAATATGATCTTGATCTCATTACCACAGCCCCGACGGTAGTATACGAAATTCTGAAAACCGATGGCACGATCGTTTATGTTGATAACCCATCCAAGTTACCGGCGGTCAACAATATCGAAGAATTCAGAGAGCCCATTGTCCGCGCCAATATCCTGGTGCCTCAGGATTACGTTGGTAATGTAATATCGCTGTGTATTGATAAGCGCGGTATTCAGAAGGATATGCAGTATCTAGGTGGTCAGGTATCGCTCACTTACGATTTGCCAATGGCTGAAGTGGTGCTGGACTTCTTTGATCGCTTAAAATCCGTCAGCCGTGGTTTTGCGTCTCTGGATTTCTCGTTTGACCGTTTTGAAGAAGCTCGTCTGACTCGGCTGGATATGTTGGTTAATGGTGATCGTGTCGATGCACTGGCGGTGATTATGCATACCGATGCGGTGCAGCGCCGCGGCCGTAGCCTGTGTGAAAAAATGAAAGAACTGATTCCCCGTCAGATGTTTGATGTCGCCATTCAGGCTGCAATTGGCAACAATGTTGTTGCTCGAACGACAGTAAAAGCGCTACGTAAGAATGTGACCGCCAAATGCTATGGTGGTGATGTTTCACGTAAGAAAAAGCTTTTGCAGAAGCAGAAAGAAGGCAAGAAACGGATGAAGCAGGTAGGGGCGGTCTCTATTCCTCAGGATGCTTTTCTGGCTGTCTTGAAAGTGGATTCCTGATCACTGATTGATAATCGGTCTGTAAAAGGTAAATTTTAACCAATAACGCTTTTGCAGGATCAGTTGCTTAGAGTGGTTTTGCTATTGTTGCCGGATGAGTGTCGTGCTCCCATCGGGAGCCAATGAATAATCGGCCGTATTGGCCGGTTTTTAAGGTTTAATCAGTCGGGTTATACCCGTAAAGTTAAAGGAATCAAGCATGAATCTGTATTATCTGTCAGCCATCATTCTTGTGCTCGGTGTTGTTCAGGCAGTACTGGTCTTTATGAGCTACAGGAAGCGGTTGGCAAGTGTGCAGGCCAACACTGAGTTGACCATGGACCTACTAAACAGTGTCTTTGGATCAACCTCATTTGAGCGACTTCTGGGTTATACATTGATAGTTGCGGTTGCCTACATGATATGGCAGACCATCAGTCAGGGGTTTGATTTTGCCTTGCTGATGATTGGAGCAACTGTATTCACCGGTGTGATCTGGGTTGTTGATCGAATAGTAACCTATCAGTATCGACAGGCAATCCTGAACCGGGCTGAGGCTGAAGTCAGCCAGTTTGATGAAAAAACCAGTAAAACAGCATTAGAGCCGGGGCTGATTGAAAACAGTCGCGCTTTTTTCCCAATCTTGATTATTGTTTTTGTCCTTCGTTCTTTTATTGTTGAGCCCTTTCAAATACCTTCCGGCTCAATGAAGCCAACTCTGGAAATCCATGATTTTATTCTGGTTAACCGTTTTAGCTATGGTTTGCGCATGCCGGTGACCAATAAGATCGTTATTCCGGTTTCTGATCCCAAGCGTGGTGATGTTATCGTGTTTAAGCCACCTCACAAGCCTGAGGTGAATTTCATCAAGCGGGTTGTCGCGGTGCCTGGTGATCGTATTCAGTACGATTATGATCGAAGAATCCTGCGCATTAATGGTGAAGTAATAGAAAAAGAATACGTTGGTCCAGCATCGGATGAAAAAGGTCGATATCGGCAGTATACCGAAGACCTGCTTGGTCGAGAGCATTCAATTTATAACGATGTAAATTACACCTATATTCGCCCTTATGCCTGGTTACCAAAAGAAGGTGTTGTGGTCCCGGAGGGTAAGTACTTTGTGATGGGCGATAACCGTGATAACAGCCAGGATGCGCGTTTCTGGGAAGGTATTCGACAATATGAAAACAGGCCCGGGGAGCTTTATTCCTGGGGTTTTGTTGACGAAGATGCCATTCTCGGTAAAGCTTTTGCAATCTGGATGCACTGGGACCATTTCCACCCAAGCTTTAGCCGGGCGGGTGGTATTCAGTAATTTGTGTTTGAAGAAAAACTATAAAGGGTAGTATATGACGAGTCCACACAAGCAAGCCGGTATCTCTCTTATCGGCATGGGTATACTGGTCTTCTTGATCGTGTTTTTTGGTCTGTTGATTGTGAAGATGTCCGGGGCTTATTACGATCAGTTTACGCTGAATAAGATGATTCATGTCGCGTTGGATGACCAGACGGCGGGAAATTTCTCCAAGGTCGAGTTTGATGATCGGATGAGAAAAAATATGGACATGAATGTCCACCTGTTTTTTAATGTCGATGTTGTGATGGTTTTCAAGCATGAATATGAGCTGTAGTTTTGACCTCTCGATACGCAAGATTGCATAAGGCAATCGGTTACCAATTCAATAATGAGGGCCTGCTTGAACAGGCTCTTTCTCATCGCAGTTTTTCGCGCAAGAACAATGAACGGCTAGAGTTTTTGGGTGATGCGATCCTCAATTGCACCATTGCTCAGGCACTGTTCCATCAGTTTCCGAATGCTAAAGAAGGGCAAATGTCACGATTGCGGGCACACCTGGTAAAGGGCGATACGCTGGCTGAGATTGGACGTGAATTTAAGCTGGGCGATTTTTTGAAGCTTGGTAGTGGTGAGCTGAAAAGTGGCGGCTACCGCCGAGACAGTATTCTGGCTGATGCAGTGGAGGCCATTATTGGTGCGATGAGTCTTGATGCCGACATGGAAACCTCGCAGCAGGTATTGTTGAGCTGGTATGTTGAGCGTTTAGCTAACTTGAATCTGAAAGAAAACATCAAAGATTCAAAAACACGTTTGCAGGAGTATTTGCAAGCCAGGCGATACGCCTTACCTGAATATGAAGTTGTCAATATTGAAGGTGAGGCTCATAAACAAAAATTTACTGTGCAATGTCAGATAGAATCGATTGCTGACCCTTTTGTTGGAATTGGCAGTAGTCGTCGTATGGCTGAGCAGGAAGCGGCTAATGCTGCCTTGATCGCCTTAGGTGAAAAGAACAATGACTGATTATTTTTCCCTTGATACCCATTGTGGTTTTGTTGCGATTGTTGGCCGCCCCAATGTTGGTAAATCCACCCTGATGAACCATCTTCTGGGTCAGAAAATATCCATTACATCGCGCAAACCACAGACAACCCGGCATCAGATTCTGGGTATCTGGACTGAAGACAAAACCCAGATGATTTTTGTTGATACGCCAGGCATGCATCGGGGTCAGGAAAAAGCCATCAATCGGATGATGAACAAAGTAGCTGATTCAGCGTTGACTGATATTGATGTTGTGTTAATGGTGGTCGATCGCACCGTCTGGACCGATGAAGACCAGTGGGTTCTTGACAAAGTTAAGCGTTCACGAACACCGGTTGTTCTGATTATTAACAAGGTTGATCATCTTGATAACAAGCAGAGCTTATTACCCTATATCCACGAGTTGAATCAGAAGCACGATTTCGCCGAAGTGGTTCCTGTTTCAGCGTTGCAGGGGCACAACCTGGATGCGCTGGTCAATGTTCTGGTGTCACGTATGCCCAAGGGATTGTTTCATTTTCCGGAAGATCAGATAACTGATCGTTCGCAACGCTTTATGGCCGCAGAAATTATTCGTGAAAAGGTTATGAGACAGCTTGGTGCAGAGCTGCCTTACTCAACGGCAGTAGAGATTGAGCAATTCAAATTTGAAGATCGTATTCTTCATATTCATGGCCTGATACTGGTTGAGCGTTCCGGCCAGAAACGAATTGTTATTGGTGATAAGGGAACCCGGATCAAAAAAGTGGGTCAGGAATCGCGGTTGGATATGGAGCGATTATTTGAAGCCAAGATCATGTTGAATCTCTGGGTGAAAGTCAAAGGTGGCTGGGCAGATGATGAGCGTGCGCTCAAAAGCCTGGGATATTTTGACGAATAATGAAGAACAAGGCTGCTGCGCTGCCTGTTACTGGTGTCATACTGCATCGGCGGCCCTATAAGGAGTCTGACCATTTTTGCACCTTATTGACGGCTGAACGTGGTCGCCTTGACTGTGTATATCAGCATGGTGTACCGGAGTTTTATCGCGAATTCCAAACCAAGCTTTCCAGTAAAGGCGGTCTTCTCGGCACTAGGGATTTCCGCTACCTTCAGCCAACCCGGCTGACCGACTCTTCCCGTTATGCTTACGGCCTTTATCTGAACGAGTTGCTTTATTGGCTGGCACCTTCCCAGGTCAGCGTGAATCAGTTGTATGGCAGTTATCTGACTGCCTTGGTGAAGTTGGAATATGGTGATCAGATAAGCCAAACTTTACGTTTTTTTGAGGCGCAGCTGTTACAGGAGATTGGCTTGATGGTCGACTTCTATCGCGATGTTCAACAGCATCCTGTCGTTGCCCGAAAACGTTATGGTTTTACGCCAGGAGAGGGGTTTGAAAGTGACTCGAAAGGTCGTTATAGCGGTGAACAGGTATTGGCAGCAGGTGCGCTTGAGTCTGATGTGTCTGGTGCATTGTCTCTGGCTCGGGAATGTCTTGCCGCCCAATTGGATTTGGCGCTTAATTACCGGACAATACAATCCCGCTTGTGGTTAAAAAATCAATTTCAGATCAAGAAATCACGATGAAAGGTATCGGAACAGACATTGTGCAAATTGCCAGAATAAAGCAGGTCTATGATCGTCAGGGAATGCGTTTTGTTCGCCGACTGTTGACTCAGGAAGAGCAGAAATGCTTTGAAGCGCGGGGCCAGTCCATTACCTATCTTGCCAATCGTTTTGCCGCTAAAGAGGCTATTTCCAAAGCACTGGGAACCGGTATCGCCAAAGGAATACGTTTTACCGATATGGAAGTCTTGGCCAACCTAGATGGAGCACCGTCAGTGACTCTCTCCGGCAAGGCAGAGGAGCATCTGGTAGCCCTTGGCGGGCACCAGATTATGGTCAGTTTGAGCGATGAAAAAGAATATGCGGTGGCTTTTGCGGTGGTGCTTTAGCCTGAATCCGTGACTTCAGTGTGGATGCCGGGTGTAAGAGCTTGATTTCTATTTATTTTTCAAAAACTGCAGGTGCACCCATAGGTTCCCCCGATTTATGGGAAGCAAAGAGGAATCAATGGCTTGCGCACTGCGCCGCGATGGAGTCACGGATTCAGGTTTAAGTTACAGACTGCCCGTCCTCGTTTTAACCTTGCTTTTGCCGCGATTTTTCATCTGATGCGCATAGATTTTGACGGCTTCTTCAAAACAGCGATTGATATTGTTTTCGACCGACCAGTGTACAACGCTGTTGATCTCCTCATTCAACATAAACAATGCATCTTCAAGCAGTGAGTAGTAGCCCTGTTTCAACAGGGATTCCGTATGCATCGCGGTGATACGCAAGCGTGGTACACCACAATAATGGGTGGCCCCATGTAAGCGATGCACCTGCTCCAGCAGCGCTTTATAGTCGCCTTGTTGATAAAGTTGATTGATCTGGGCCTGATCTTTTGCCAGTGTATCTGTGAGCATGGCAAACATATCTTTGGCCAGACTCAGTTTTCCACTGGCCTTTTCCATGCCCATAACCAGGTCAACCACGGTCTGTTCATTCAATTCATTGAGGTCAATTTCAGGTGCCGGTTCGTCAACCCTGTGAGGGCCGAGTCGGTTCTGTGTTGTGTTCTCAAGGGTTGCACCGGTCCACTTGAAGAGTGTTCGCTGAAGCTGATCTTCATCGATTGGCTTAGCCATAAAGTCATCCATGCCTGCTTCCAGCATAGCTTCGCGCTCTTCTGCCAAGGCGTGGGCCGTCAGGGCTATAATCGGGACATGGCGGTTGCTCGGCTCCATTCGCCGAATATGGCGAGTCGCCTCAAGACCATCCATGTTGGGCATCTGAATATCCATGAAGATTAAATCGAAAAAATGTTGTTGTGCCAGATGGACTGCTTCGCTACCGGTGCTTGCCATCTGAGCCTTAACGCCCAGGATATCCAGCAGGGTCACAATCAATTTGAGGTTTGCCGGGTTGTCGTCAACGGCCAGAACATTGACCGTTGATTTCATATGGCCCAAACGCAGTTCACTCAAGGGTTGAGTATTGTCCCCGGGTTCCAGCATCTGGATGAGTGCCCGATACAGTTCTGAAGAGCGAATCGGTTTGGTCAGATAAAAATGCGCGCCTTGCTCTATTAAATGTGCTGAGATGTCATCATCTGTCGCGTTGGAAATCACCAGAGTCGGGCAGTACATTTCGCGTTCAATCGTGAGAATAGTTCGGTACAACTCATCATTTTTCGCCTGCCCATCCATATCCATGATGGCAAGATGTGGTGAATTCTCTACGTTGTTTTCCAAATGCTGTTGCAATTGTGCGGCGGTATTGAACTCCAGCGCTGTTGCGCCCCAACCTTCCACTTGGTGACGTACCGCCAGACGAGTCATTTCCCGTTGTTCGATAATAGCGATATTGATGTTTTCTAATCCTTTCTGTTTTGGTGGTTGCTGCACCGCTGGGGCGACTTCAGCACGGATATTGAACCAGAACGTCGAGCCTTCCCCTTTGACACTTTCCAGACCGATATCCCCCCCATTTGTTCAACGAGGCGTTTGGAGATGACCAGGCCAAGGCCAGTACCGCCAAACTCGCGTGCAGTTGATGAATCTGCCTGTGAAAATGCTTGAAACAATGCTTTTTGCTGGCTTTTTGACAAACCGATACCAGTATCGGTTACGCTCACCCGAATAGTAACCTTGTTACCCTGTTGTGCCTCAATCATTGTCCGAATGACAACGCTGCCTTCGTTAGTAAACTTAATAGCGTTGCTTATCAGGTTAGTAAGGACTTGCTTCAAACGTAATGGGTCAAAAACGAGTTGCTCAGGAACATCGGCAAAGAAAAGTGACACTACTTCCAGGTTTTTCGCTGACGACGCTGGTGCCAGGATAATCAGTACCTCTTCTATGGATTCACGCAAGTTTGTACTGCGGTTATCCAGAGTCAGTTTACCGGCTTCAATTTTGCAGAAGTCGAGCACGTCGTTGATGATGGTGAGCAGAACCTGAGAAGAGGACATAATGGTAGCAACATAATCTTCTTGCTTATTGGTCAGGTTTGATCGACTCAGTAAGCGGGCAAAACCAATAATTCCATTCAACGGCGTGCGGATTTCGTGGCTCATATTAGCCAGGAATTCGGTTTTGACCTGGTTGGCTTGCTGAGCTTCCCGTCGGGCCATGTCCAGCTCGATATTTTGGATCTCAATCGTTTCCAGCGTTTCCCGGAGGTCAGAGGTTGCCTGATCAACACTGCTTTGCATCTCGTTATAAGCTTCCTTGATGGTTTCCGCCATCGCATTTATGCCTTCTTCAAGGTCGCGCAGTTCGCCGGTTGATTCAACATCGACTCGTGATTCCAGGTTACCTTCACGAATATCAACCACGGTACGAATCATGTGCTGCACCGGGCGGGTGATTTTTCGGCTCAGATACAGTGCTATGACTGAAATAGTGAGCAGTGCCGCCATCAGTAAGGCCAGATTACGTAGAATGGCCCGGTAAAATCCCAGTTGAGTTCCCGAGTAGTCAAATTCCATTTCGACCCAGGCTGATGGTCGGGGGGAGGGAATACGTGCGATGATCTCGCTAGGTGAAAAGACTGGCACCAGATAGCGATAACTCTCGTTACCCACATAAAGCCTGAGTTTGCGGGTATCGCTAATGGATATCGGGTAGGAGGGGCCGAGAGGTGAGGGGCCATGCATTAACCATTCACTGGCCGAGGCGTTGAACAATCGAACCGAGCGTGCGTCTTTTTCATTCAATGCGCGGCGAATGAGCGCATCAATCAGCATGTCATTGGCGTCGAAAACCGGCTTGGTCAGCGTATCAGCCAAGCGGTTGGCCATTGTCTGGGTGCGTTCAATAAATGCAGTGCGTTGTTGGTTTATTTCGATGTAGGTAAACCATAACATGCCCACCAAGCCAAGAATCAGTGCGGGAATTAGGGAGGCATAAAGCAGTCGGTTCTGTAAACCTGCTGTATTCATAAAAGTCCTATATGTTAACGGCGACTGTATGAGTAGCGTTTAATAAAAGTGTAGAACCTGAATCCGTGACTCCATAGCGGAGCAGCGCACAAGTTCTTACAACCTGCATCCACTGAAGAAGTCACGGATTCAGGATAATAAAAGAGTTCATCATGGGTCATCGTTATAAAGGCCATATTTGGTATCGCAATAGTAAACCTGTGTAAAATGCATCGCGATCTGTCGGCATTCGACACTCTACACTACAAACCGTTTTAATTATGATGCATGAGTCTGTTTGTCGAAACTTTATAAAGAACCAAAAAGAAATTCCTATATAAGAGATCAATATTATTTCTTATCGTTATATAACGCTACAATCGGCGACAATCAGATTTGGAGGCAATATGAGCGAATTTCCTACTATTGAATCTTTTGTTGGTCGAACGCCCTTGGTAAGGCTGCAGCGCATTAATCCAAACCCGTCCAATATTATTCTGCTCAAGTTGGAAGGCAATAACCCGGCTGGCTCTGTTAAAGACCGTCCGGCGATGAACATGATTGCCCAGGCTGAGCTGCGCGGCGAGATAAAACCGGGTGACTCGTTGATTGAGGCGACCAGTGGTAATACTGGCATAGCGCTTGCGATGGCGGCAGCTATTAAAGGGTATCAGATGACATTGATCATGCCTGCCAATCTGTCCGAAGAACGACGTGCCAGTATGAGAGCCTACGGTGCTGAAATTATCAGTGTCACTAAAGAACAGGGTATGGAATATGCGCGTGATCTGGCCCTGAAGATGCAGTCTGATGGCAAAGGTAAGGTGCTGGACCAGTTTAGTAACCAGGATAATCCTGAGGCTCATTACCTCTCTACAGGGCCAGAGATCTGGAAAGAAAGTCATGGAAAGATTACCCATTTTGTATCATCAATGGGTACCACTGGCACCATTATGGGGTGTTCACGATATTTGAAAGAGCAAAACCCGAATATTCAGATTTGCGGATTGCAACCGACTGAAGGTTCGCAGATTCCAGGTATTCGACGCTGGCCCGCTGAATATATGCCAGCCATTTTTGATGAAAGCCGTGTGGATATGGTGATCGATATGGATCAGGTCAGTGCAGAAACGACGATGCGCCGTCTGGCGACCGAAGAGGGTATCTTTGCCGGGGTCAGCTCCGGTGGTGCGGTTGCTGGTGCACTGATGCTGTCTGAACAGGTGAACGATGCCGTCATTGTTGCCATTATTTGCGATAGGGGTGATCGTTATCTTTCCACTGGCGTTTATAGTGTCTGATGAAGCGATTTCATAAGCCCCGAAAAAAGGCGCTGCCGAATCCGGTTCGCGTTACTATCGAGAAATTCAGTCATGATGGCCGTGGCTTGGCTCGGTTGGATGGCCGTGTCATCCTGGTTGATAATGCAGTGCCGGGTGAGACCTGTCAGGTTCGCATCAATCAGGCAAATACCAAACTATGGCAGGGTGCGGCGATCAAACGTGAGTTGGATGGCGCTGCTCGTAGCAGACCAGCCTGTCATGTATATCAGCAGTGTGGTGGCTGCCAGTTACAGCACGTTAATCATCAGTCTCAGCTTGCTTTGAAGCAGTCTGCTGTACAGGAACTCTTTCAGCGTCGTCAGGTTGAAGTTAATCGCTGGATGGCGCCACTGGTATCGTCGCCTTATCACTATCGCCATCGGGCGCGTTTGCATCTGTCCGGCAAAGGAGAGGTTGGTTTCCATGCCGCTGCTCAAAACCAGGTAGTATCTTTTGAATATTGTCCGATTCTGGTTCCAGAATTGCATAAGTTGGTGGAGCAATTACGTACCGATGCACCGCTGGCGGGTGTTAGCCAGCTGGAACTGGTTGTGGATGACTATCAGCAGCCGGGAATCAAGGTTCTGAAAGCCTCTGATTCAGGGCGTGAGCTTATGGAAAACTGGGCTCTCCAGCAGGGGTGGAGTGTTAATCACTCGTTGAAATACCGGTCTGCCAAGGTGAATGTTTCAGCCCGACCGGGTGACTTTACGCAGGTTAATCGCGGTATCAATCAGGCTATGCTCAGCCAGGCCTCTGAGTGGTTGCAATTGACAAAAGATGATCGATTGCTGGATCTTTTCTGTGGTAATGGGAACCTTGGATTGGCCATGGCGTCTCAAGTAGCGTCGGTACTTGGTTATGAAGTCGGAGGCGAGGCCGTTAAGCAGGCTGGTCTTGCTGCACAGCAGGCAGCGTTGCCTGCCCAGTTTTTTGAAAAAGATCTTTTTACTGCCGTTTTGGACGAAGAGGGCCGGTTAATGCAGTTTGCGCCAAGTTGCGCTGTGCTGGACCCGCCCAGAGCCGGAGCACAGCACGTTTGTGAGCAACTAACTTCGGTTATCTCGTTGCAGCGTATACTTTACATTTCCTGTGATCCGGCTACTCTGGCACGGGATCTTCAAGTATTGGGTCAGGGCCATTGGCGTGTTGTCAGGGCTGGTCTGCTTGATATGTTTCCACAGACTCGCCACATAGAAACCATGGTATTGCTGGAAAAACAGACCGGGAAAAATCTGTGAAAGTTCGCGAAGACCAACCCGTATTTAGTGACGGAACCATCGATCTCGAAGCTTGGCTGAAACGCTTGGCGGAAAAAACTGTTATCGTCGATGAAGAAGAACTCATCCGTGCCTGCCGTATTGCTCGCACAGCTGAAGAAGAAGCGGATCACAAAGTCAACGAGTGGGGTGAAAATACCTCTGCTTTTAAGGCTGGCCTGGAAATGGCCGAAATTCTTGCGGAGCTCGGTCTGGATCAGGATGCTCTGGTTGCCGCTGTGTTATATCGAACGGTACGTGAAGAAGAGCTCCAACTGGAGACGGTTAACGATCAGTTCGGCCCTAAAGTTGCCACACTGATTCGCGGTGTGACGCGAATGGCGGCCATTTCCCAGCAGAAATCAACTCGTGAGGCTGTTTTCGGTCAGAATGAGACACAGGGTGAAGCGGTTCGTAAAATGCTGGTGGCGATGATTGACGATGTGCGTGTCGCCCTGATCAAGCTGGCGGAACGTACCTGTGCCATTCGGGCTGTTAAGAAAGCCCCTGCTGCCCGCCGCTATAAGGTCGCGCGCGAAGTTTTTGATATTTATGCCCCATTGGCACACCGTCTTGGTGTTGGCCATTTGAAATGGGAGCTTGAGGATTTGGCGTTTCGTTACATCGAACCGCAAGACTATAAAAAAATTGCCAAATTACTCGATGAAAAACGCATTGATCGGCAAGAATATATTCAAAAAGTTCAGAATTTGATTACCAGCGAAGTTGAAGCGGCTGGTATTGATGCTCAGATTCAGGGGCGTGCGAAACACATCTATTCCATCTGGCGGAAGATGAAGCGAAAAAATATCACCTTCAGTCAGGTTTATGATATTCGCGCTTTCCGCATACTGGTGCCGGAAGTCCGGGATTGTTATACCGTTCTTGGTATTGTCCATTCCTTGTGGCGGCATATTCCGCGTGAGTTCGATGACTATATCGCCTCGCCAAAGCAGAATGGCTATCGTTCCCTGCATACAGCGGTTATTGGGCCGGAAGGCAAGGTTGTTGAAATTCAAATCCGCACTTCAGAAATGCATGAGGATGCAGAGCTGGGGGTTTGTGCTCACTGGCTTTATAAAGGCACCGATGCGAAAAAAGGCGGTCAATCACGCAGCTATGAAGAAAAGGTCTCCTGGTTGCGTCAAGTGCTGGAGTGGCATGATGAACTGGGCGGCATCGACGAGATGGTCGAAGAGCTGGGCGTCGATGTTACGGTTGATCGCATCTATGTGTTGACGCCTGATGGTCATGTTGTTGACCTGTCCTCTAACGCAACGCCAGTCGATTTCGCCTACAAAGTCCATACCGATATTGGGCATCGCTGTCGCGGTGCCAAGGTCAACGGTCGTATTGTTCCATTGAATACCGCGCTGAAAATTGGCGACCAGGTCGAGATAATGACGGGTACTGACCCCAGCCCAAGTCGTGACTGGCTTAATACCGATCTTGGCTATGTTCGTTCGTCACGTGCGCGTGCAAAAATCAAGCATTGGTTCAAGTCTCAGGATCGAGATGTCAATATTCGCGATGGTCGTGAAATGCTGATGCGAGAGTTACGCCGTTTTAATCTGGATCGAATTGATTTTGATGAACTCGCGAAACAGGTGAATTTTTCTTCACAGGAAAATATGTACGCGGCGCTTGGTGCAGGTGATGTGCGATTGATGCATGTGGTGCATCAGGCCGAGAGCATGGCGAATCCGGCCAAGGAAAAACAACTGCAATTACGTGAGCAGAAACAACAGGATCATACTGGTGATCTGTTTATTCATGGTGTGGGCAATCTGCTGACAACCATAGCCAATTGCTGTAAGCCAGTACCTGGTGATTCTGTCGTCGGCTATATCACCGTTGGGCGTGGTGTATCCATTCATCGTGATGACTGCGTTAACCTGCTGCAACTACGTGCCAAGGAGCCAGAACGCATTCTGGATGTCTCCTGGGGCGGTGAAGTCTGCACCACCTATCCTGTTGATTTGCTTATCTATGCTTATGATCGGACTGGTTTGTTGAAAGATTTAATGGTGGTGCTTGCCAACGCGGGTGTGAATGTCATTGGTATGAATACATTATCCAATAAAAATGATAACTCCGCAGAAATGAAAATTACGGTAGAAGTTGAGGGCTTGCAGGCGTTAGGCCGTATTATGTCACTATTGGCAAAAGTGCCCAATGTTGCCGATGTGCGTCGTGTTTATAGCCAGTAAAAAACGAAAAAAATGACTGACCAATATACGATTGAAGATCTGAAATATCTAATGAGCCGTCTGCGTCATACTGAAGACGGCTGTCCGTGGGATATCAAGCAAACCTATCGAAGCATCGTGCCTCATACGCTGGAAGAGGTCTATGAGGTCATCGATACGATTGAACGGGAAGATTTTCCGCACCTTTCAGAGGAACTGGGCGACCTGTTATTTCAGGTGGTTTTCTACGCGCAGATTGCCAGTGAAGAAGAGCGTTTCAGTTTTGATGATATTATTCATCGGTTGGTTTCCAAGCTTATTTACCGTCATCCCCATGTTTTTCCCGACGGAACGCTGCAGAGCCGCCGAACAGATTCTTTCCTGACTGAAAGTGATGTTAAGGGTCAATGGGAAGTTTTAAAAGCTAAACAAAAGCAGCGTGCAGACTCGATCCTTGCTGATATTCCGGTCGCATTACCGGGAATGATCCGCGCCAGAAAGCTGCAATCCAAAGCTGCCAAAGTTGGTTTTGACTGGCCATCTGTTCAGGACGTTCTGGAAAAGGCTGATGAAGAGTTGGCCGAGCTGAAGGAAGCGATTGCCGGTGGTGATCAGGCGCATATGGAATCTGAATTGGGTGACATTCTTTTTGTCCTGGCGAATGTGGCACGACATCTCGATATCGACCCGGAACAGGCGGTGCGTAATACCAACCAGAAATTCGAGCATCGTTTCCGATTTATTGAACAGCAGGTTGGTGCCAGCGAAAAAAACTGGACTGACTACTCACTTGACGAACTTGATGCGTATTGGAATCAGGCAAAAGAGCGTGAGCGATCATGAGTTGGGTACTCAGACCATATCGAGACCAGGATATGGTAAGTTGTCTTCTCAACCTCAGAAGCAATCAACCAGAATACTTTGCTGACTATGAGTACGAAGAGTTTCATGATGATTTGAACCATCGCCAGACATTAGCGGAGGCCAAACAATGGCCGTACTTCGTGTTGAATTGTGGTGATCAGATTCTCGCCAATGGCGGTTATTTTATTCGCAGCGATAGTTTTGCAGTGTTGATCTGGGGGATGGTGAGAGGAGATCTGCATCGCCAGGGCTATGGCAGTGTATTGCTTGAATACCGATTGAAGCATATGGCTGGGAAAGTTGCTGGTATTGAGATTGATACTACTCCCGCCAGTTTTCCTTTTTATCAGAAACGAGGCTTTCAATGGGAGCAAACCATTAATGACGGTTATGCTCCCGGCCTGGATAAAGTGATTGCAAAAAAAGATTGAATGCGATGATTGAGCCAGCGGAAGCCGTATTGCCATAACGATCCAGAACCACTGGCGCTTCCTCTTCCGTTGCTGAACGACCCAATAACTTTTTGGCGATCAACAAATTCATATTAATATTGGCCTGATGTAGCCACCAACGTTTTACCCGGGTATTTTCAATATCCAGAGACTGTAGATGTGTTGTTATGTGATCTGCGGCCATTGGGCAGACTTCTTTAAATACTTTGCGACCTTCCTGATGGAACAGTTTATTTGCCCCGAAAGGATCGACATCGGCGGCACGTGAAAGGTGTCCGAAGTTTGATCGAATATTATTGCTGAAAACGGTTTCTGCTTTGATACTCCGAATACAAAAATTCTGTTCTGCCCGGGAGTTCTCCCTGGCTTCAATAATCATTGCTGTTGCAACATCACCAAAGATAAAGTGGCTGTCGCGATCGGCAAAGTTTAACTGAGGTGTCACCAATTCTGGATTGATTACCAGAACGGCTTTGGCTGTGCCTGAGCGAACCATTTCATAAGCGCGCTGTAATGCAAAGGTTGCTGCAGAGCAAGCAACCAGCATATCAAAGCCAAACCCCTTGATGCCTAAAGCACCCTGAACTTCGATAGCAATAGCCGGATAAGCGCGTTGCGTGTATGCGCAGCTGACAATAACCGCATCAATTGCATCAGCTGTCTTGTTAGCATCTTCCAACGCCAGTTTTGCAGCGGCAATAGCCATTTCTGCCTGTTGGCTGACTTGTGTTTCGTGGCGTTCAGGAATATTCGGCCGCATACGATCAAGATCAAGAATACCGTCTTTTTCATATACAAAGCGGGATTTGATACCGCTGGCTTTTTCGATAAATGCTGAATCGGATTTTTGCAGTGCCTCGACGGCACCTGCGGCGATTTCTTCAGCATGCTGAGCATTGAAACGGTCAGCGTTATCGTTTAAAACCTTGACCAGTTCTTCGTTGGAAACACTGTATGGCGGGTTCCAGAGTCCTGAGCCGCTGATGACGACTTCCGGGTAGTTGAGCATTGTGAACCTTGGATATTTATTGGTTTTTTGAATATCGGATATGGGTGCTATATGAACACAAAGTGTTGATAACTGCCAATCAATTGATTGAATTTGAGCGTTAAATTCAGCAATAAATGGAAAAAAATTTCGACTAAAATTCAAGAATAGTTCTCAAATTCGTCAGACCTTTGCTGGCGCATCATCAATCCATTCGTTATTCTTGGATCTAGTCAGTGCAGAAAGCGAGTCCATATGAAGCATCATTTCACGCTTACATTTAAAGTTCCAGAGAGAAGGGCTGTCGATGTCGAACAGGTTGCCAGTCAGATATCCGGCAGTGATTTCCAGGTTGAGCCAATGGTGTTGGGTGGTACGGAATTTAGTGTGCATTTTTCGCGTGAAGGTGATCACACAATGGATTTGCTCGATTTTGCGCGGCAGCAGGTTCTTAATGTTATTCCCGATGCCGAACTGGTCTGCATGGATATGACCGATGAAGTACCGGCAATGAGCATGGTTGATGATATTACGAAGCTGGTCGTGCGAGCATGTCAGCTGTTTGGTGACTCAGATTTGGCACATGCGTGGTTAAGCCAGCCACAGGCGGATCTGGATGGTCAGGTACCGAAAGTATTGATGGTTGCTGCAGAAGGCCGAATGGCGGTATCCCGCATATTGGCCAGATTGGAATCTCGCAACAATTTGAAAAATTTAGTCGGCTGATCCATTGATTATACTGTGTGATCAGGTCCTTGTTATTGCACCCATAGGTTCATTGAAATTTATGGGAAGCAAAGAGGAATCAATGGCTTGCGCGCCGCGCCGCTATTGAGTCACGGCTTCAATGATTGGATCGGAATTAATGGGTTCACTGAGAACCCGTCTCTTTCTCTATCGCGCTTAAAAATCCTCGTAGAATGCTCAGCTCTTTGCGGGTCAGTCGAGCGCGGCGAAACAGTGCATTGAGATGTTCAAGAACCTGCCCTTCATGCTGTTTGTTTAGAAAGCCAATATTATGTGCAGTTTCTTTTAGATGCTGCTGAAACAGGCGTAACTCTTTTTGCAGTGGATAGGGTTCATCAGTGGACTTGAGCGGTAAGTCAGTCTGTTGCTGAGCTTTAAATATTTCATAACAGATAATTTGTACTGCCTGGCTTATATTCAATACTGGGTATTCAGGATTGGCTTCTATATTCACCTGAAAGTGGCACTGCTGAATTTCTTCATTCAGTAATCCCATTCGTTCGCGACCGAATACCACCGCAACTTTAGTATTTTTTGATTCCGCAACTGTTTTGCGAGCACACTGTTCTGCGGTTAAGGCTGGTAGGCGAATGCTGCGGTCTCGTGCTGAGGTTCCTATGACTAGGGAGCAATCATCAATCGCTTGTTCAAGTGAATTTACGACGACAGCTTGATCAAGGAGATCAGTAGCCTGTCCGGCCCGGGATGTTGCCTCGCTGCAGGGGAAATCAATTGGGTCAACCAGATATAGTTGGCTGAGCCCCATATTTTTCATGGCTCTGGCAACTGCCCCGATGTTACCGGCGTGCCAGGTTTTAATCAGTACGATACGAATATTGGAAAGCATGACGCATAAGAGAAAAAATTTGCGCCAGTTTAACATTGAAATATGCCAGAAGGGCGAAAGAACTTTCGCCCTGATGCTTAGTTTAATCTGAATCCGTGACCCCATAGTGGCGCAGTGCACAAGCCATTGATTCCTCTTTGCTTCCCAAAAATCGGGGTGCACCTGCAATTTTAAAAAAACAAATAGAAATCAAGCTCTTACACCCTGCATCCACTGAAGAAGTCACGGATTCAGATTTAATTTACAAGATAAATGGGGCCGATGCCGACAGCCCAAATGATGGTGGTGATGGCTAGCAGGCCGACAAACATCACCAATCCAACTGTGACCACTGCACTGGCAAATACGAAACCTCGTTCGTTGGGAATATCCATCAAAATGGGAATACCTTCATATAACAAGTACACCGAATAGGCGATTGCTATCAGACCTACCAACATATCCAACCAAAGTACTGGATAGAGAGCGATCAGCCCGGAAATAAATAACGGTGTTGTGGTGTAGGTTGCCAAAGCAACTCCGCGAGGAGTGTGATCATCGCCTTGATAGGTGACTGACAGAAAATCAATAAATCTCCCCAGCACAATGACCCCGGTGACCATGGCACCGTAGAACAGAATACACAGGAATAAAGCACTCTCAGAAGTCAGTCTGTATAAGTCATCTGATCGGCCAACCGTCCAACCTGTCCATGTTGCACCAATATAAGCACAAACTGCAGGAATGGCTGCCAGAATCAGTACGTGAGTTAAATAATGGCGACTAATGGTATTGGGTTCGCCTCGAATCGTGCGCCACTCATTGTCTGGGTGCGTAAATATCCCCATTACATGGTTTAAGATCATACTGTTCTATGTCTCCGCTTTTCTTTTATTGTTATTGAAAAATAATAGAATCCGTGACTCCATAGCGGCGCAGTGCGCAAGCCATTGACTCCTATTTGCTTCCCAAAAATTGGGGTGAACCTATGGGTGCACCTGCAATTTTTGAAAAACAAATAGAAATCAAGTTCTTACACTCTGCATCCACTGAAGGAGTCACGGATTCAGGTAATACCTTTCAGGTTTCGGAGATTAGAGACAGCTTAATCCTGATTGCCAAATTCATTTGAAGTCACACTAGAGATGCGAGCTTTCAGCAGCATAAAATCTGGCTTCTTATTTCTGGCCTGTTTTCCGAAACATGATTTATATGTCGGAACAGCTTAATCCGCTTATTTCCAGTATAGGTGTGCTTTTTTCAGGGGGGCAAATATTAAATTATTGGCTTTCGCGGATTCAGGTTGTATTACATAAAAACCGGCCAATCGGCCGGAAAGAATCATCCAAAAAAGATCAATCAGATCAGTGATCTGACATATTCAGCGATTTCCGGGTCCTGACAGTTTTCAAAGAAACATTGCTGGAAGCGTTCACCACCAACGGCGGTCTTAACCAGCTCCTGATTGATGGATTTCAATGTATCCAGATAATTTTCTTTGACTACCGCAGCTTTGACTTCATTTAAAATAGCAGCGTTACGAACCTGGGGCTCTTTGCGTTCAAGTGGGTAGCCCTGACCGCGTTCGCCTGTGAATGCTTTTTCAAACATATAACGAACATTAAGCTCCGCACCCCAGCCGAAACCTTTGGCAAAAGCCAGAGCGAGAGCGTTGCCATTATTGATCTGGTTGAACAGGAAAGCATCGGAAGGATCAAGACAGTAACCGCAAACAACACCCGGATGAATATTAAGTGACATCATGGCCCCCTGACCTGTACCACAACCGGCAACCACAAAATCAACAGCCTTGGAGTTCAGCAGCAGGCTTGCCATGATACCCAGGTGGATGTAGGTTAAGTGATGATCGTTTTCATCGCTCATCCCAACATTGAAAACAGAATGTTCTAATGGTTCGGCAACGGTTTTCAGTTGCTCAAGAATAGTTGGATTTTTAGCCGCCTGGCTGTTTTCCATCATAAGTGCGATTTTCATAATCGATTCCCCTAGAGCGTGTTGATGTTTGCGGATTGAATGTTGTTCAAGCTGAATCCGTGACCTCTTCAGTGGATGCAGGGTGTAGGAGCTTGATTTCTATTTGTTTTTCAAAAATCGCAGGTGCACCCATAAGTTCATTGAAATTTTTGGGAAGCAAAGAGGAATCAATGTTTTGCGCACTGCCGCTATGGAGTCACGGATTCAGGTTCAATTTAAATGCTTTTTGAGCGAGGCGTGTGCGGTTTAGTCATCTAAATAAACACGACTCAACAAAGCTCAGGAAGCATTTAAATGAACCCTGCGGGCAGCGTTTGATGGGCGCTCCGACTTCGTTAGGGTATGTTTCATGTAGAATAACGACACATCACATACCCCGCCTCGTCGGAATGCCCATCAATTCACTGCAAAATCAACCTGCAAACATCAACACTAGTGTAGTGAGTCAATAGCCCCTTTTTTGAAGTGACCCTCAACGATTCAGGCACTAATCACTACTTTCCGTAAGACAGCGCATTCGGGTGGCAGTAACAGCATTGTTTTTTATCTGTAGAATCTCAATCAAATAGCGATCAATTTTGATGCTGAGATTGGCATCAGGAATATCTTCAATGTGTTCAAGTATCAGACCATTCAGCGTTTTGGGACCATCTGTCGGTAAGTCCCACTCCAGCGTCCGGTTGATATCCCTAATGGATGCAGTACCGTCGATGACAAAGCTACCATCACGTTGTGGGTGAATTTCTTTGTTGCTGTTGGCCAGGTCAGTAGTGAACTCTCCCACTATTTCTTCAAGAAGGTCTTCCAGGGTAACCAAACCTTGGATGTCACCATATTCATCGACGACCAATGCCATACGCAACTGCTGTGATTGAAAGTTGACCAGTTGGGTATGTAATGGAGTGGTTTCCGGTACGAAATATGGATCTTTGGCCGCTTTCGTTAACATGACTTTGGTCGGTTCATCAGCGTAAAGGAATTCAGCTGCCTCGCGAATATGCAGAATACCGATGACCTTATCCAAGTCTCCTTTGTAGAGTGGAAACCGGGTGTATTTAATTTTTCCAGATCGAGAATGCCCAGTAACATGGATTGACGTTGTTCCGGCAAAGTGCTGCTTGATTCATGAACGATGGTTTTCAACTCTTCAGGTGATAGGGCTTCGCTTTCGTTGCTTCGGTTACCAACCCGCAGTATCCAGAAAATAGCTGAAACCATACTGTTCACAAGCCAGACAGCTGGCGCTAGTATGCTGGAGAGGCCGTGCAGGACGTAACTGGCCGGAAATGCAATGCTTTCCGGGTGCCGTTGCGCCAGTGTTTTGGGCGTTACCTCTGCAAAGATCAGGACAATCAAGGTTAACAGGAAGGTCGATACTGTAATAGCAAGATTCTCGTTATTCGGCATTAACTGCTGTGCAATTATTGTTGCAATGGTGGCGGCTGCAATATTCACCAGATTATTACCAATCAGAATGACACTGATTAGTCTTTCAGGGGTTTCCAGAAGTTTTTTAGCCAGCTTGGCAGAGCGGTGTCCTTCGTTCGCCAAATGTTTAAGCCGATATCGATTCAACGACAACATGCTGGTTTCGGAGCTGGAAGCCTCAGTAATCAAAACAAACGATTTTTATCGAAGAAGCGGGCATGGTGTCAAGCATTGGTCGGAGTTAATCAACTTTGTTGAAAAATTAAATGACTTTAGGCTGTCATTTTCCCATGGTCGCACTACTCGACTTGCAGTAGATATTCCAGCACAAACTTTGATCCTACGAACGCAACTAACAGGAAGCCAAAGCCCAGATAAATCAGTCGGCTTGCCCTCTGGCCGCGCCAGCCAAGATAAAAATGACCGAATATCAGTGTGGCATAAAAAATCCAACTTACCAAAGTTAATACGGTTTTATGAATCAGATGTTGAGCCAGCAGGTTATCAACATACAGGGTGCCAGTGACAATGGCGGCTGTTAATAAAATAAATCCGATCATTAACCATTCAAACATCAGTCGTTCCATGGACTGCAGTGGTGGCAAAATACTGGTGATAGGGCTATTGAATTGGTGCTTGTGTAGATGATTCGTCTGTATGTTGACCAGTAGTGCCTGCAAAGTGACGATAATCATGATGCTGTAAGCGAGAAGAGAAATCATGATGTGAGCCATCATGCCTGCCGTATAGAGTTTGGGTGATGCCATCTGTGGGGCAAGGTGAGCAATAATCAGAAATAATGCTCCAGCAGGCATAAAGAAAGTGAACAGGTTATGCAGCGGTTTGGTGACAGAGGAAATGACAATGACGCTGATTGTCATCCAGACACAAACCGAAATGGAGTTCAATAGACTCATCTGCAGCATTTCACTGACAAACAGACTACTGGCCAGCGAGGCTGTATGAGCTAAAACACCGATTATTGCGGCACCATAGACCAAAACCTGGTTAATAGGTTTGTTGTTAAGCATGAACCAGATGGCTCCTGCACCACTGATCAGATATGTCAGTATGGCGATCCAGAGTAACATTGAGCACCTATGTGAAAACGAAAGTAGCCATTATGCGTTAAATAAGAGCGATTACCACCAGAAGTCCGTGCCACGCATCTGCACTGTGGATGAATTACCTGAATCCGTGACCCCTTCAGTGGATGTACAGTGTAAGAGCTTGATTTCTATTTGTTTTTCAAAAATTGCAGGTGCACCCATAGGTTCACCCCAATTTTTGGGAAGCAAAGAGGAATCAATGGCTTGCGTTAGCCATCACCGTCCAGGCGCTGGTATACTGCAGGCATTTTTCCGGGGACAGATATCAGCATGTTTAACAGTTTATCTGAACGATTGAGTCAGACATTAAAGCAAATTACCGGTCAGTCAAAGCTGACAGAAGACAATATCAAGACATCGCTGCGAGAAGTGCGTATGGCGCTGTTGGAAGCGGATGTCGCACTGCCCGTTGTTAAGGCTTTTATTGATCGGGTCAAAGAGCGAGCTGTTGGGCAGGAAGTATCACAAGCGCTTAACCCAGGTCAGCAGTTCCTGAAGATTGTCCAGAGTGAGCTGGTTCATGTCATGGGCGATGTGAATGAGCGGCTGGAACTGAAGACTCAGCCGCCTGCAGTCGTATTAATGGCTGGTCTGCAAGGGGCCGGTAAAACAACCTCGACCGCTAAGCTGGCCAAGTATCTGATTGAGCGCGAAAAGAAAAAAGTCATGGTTGTTTCAGCAGACGTATATCGGCCTGCTGCGATTAAGCAGTTGGAAACGTTGGCCGGTGAAGTTGGCGCAATTTTTCATCCCAGTAGCGTAGAGGAAAAGCCGGATGCCATCGTCAAGGGAGCTATTGACAGTGCTCGCAAGCAGGTTGTCGATGTTCTGTTAGTCGATACCGCTGGTCGTTTGGCGATTGATGAAGTGATGATGGCTGAAATCAAGGCGCTTCATAGCGCGGTGAATCCGGTTGAAACCTTATTTGTGGTTGATGCCATGACCGGTCAGGATGCCGCTAATACGGCCAAGGCGTTCAGTGATGCCTTGCCATTAACCGGTGTGATTCTTGCGAAAGCAGATGGGGATGCCCGTGGCGGTGCCGCACTGTCGGTTCGCCATATCACTGGCAAGCCGATTAAATTCCTCGGTATGGGCGAAAAAGTTGAAGCGCTGGAACCATTCCATCCAGACAGAATTGCCTCACGAATTCTCGATATGGGTGACGTACTGTCTCTGATCGAAGAAGTCGAACGTAAGGTTGATAAACAAAAAGCTGAGAAACTGGCGGCCAAAATCAAGAAGGGTAAAGGCTTTGACCTGGAGGATTTTCGCGATCAGCTACAGCAGATGAATAATATGGGCGGTCTTGCCGGTATGATGGATAAATTGCCCGGTATGGGGCAGCTGGGGCAGGCTGCCGCTCAAATGCAGACAGCAGAAAAACAATTCGGCCAGATGGGGGCCATTATTGACTCCATGACACCGTTAGAGCGCCAATTCCCTGATAAAATCAACGGTTCTCGCAAAAAACGCATCGCAATGGGCTCAGGAACCCAGATTCAGGATGTTAATCGGCTGCTGAAACAGCATAAGCAAATGTCGAAAATGATGAAAAAAGTCGGCAAAAAAGGCGGTATGCAAAAGCTTATGCGCGGTATGGGGGGCATGACTGGTGGGCAGGGTGGAATGCCACCGGGCGGCGGTCTCCCGCCAGGTCTTGGTGGTGGAAAGTTTCCATTCTAACCGTCTGTTTTTCTGAGAGGTGAGGCGGGAATGGCCTGTCTCATGACTCTCAATTCATACTGAACTACCGAACCGTTCCCTCCAGGCAATGAATCACCTGATTTATACCTGAATCCGTGACTCCATAGCGGCGCAGTGCGCAAGCCATTGATTCCTCTTTGCTTCCCAAAATTTGGGGTGACCCTATGGGTGCACCTGCAATTTTTGAAAAACAAATAGAAATCAAGCTCTTACACCCTGCATCCACTTTGGAGTCACGGATTCAGGTTATAATATGACATGATCTTGCATTCCTGCGCGCGATCACTATAATTGCGCGGCCTTAATTTCTGGGCTTGCCCAGGTAATTTAAACGTTGGTTTTGTTTGAAGCTAATCACTTCAGAATTCCAAAATGGCAGGTGATTTTAAAGCTTGCCCAAACAGGAGAGCGCGATGGTAGTCATTCGACTCGCACGTGGCGGATCTAAGAAACGCCCGTTTTATCATCTAACTGTAGCTGACAGCCGAAATGCCCGTGACGGACGTTTCATTGAGCGTGTTGGTTTCTTTAACCCAATTGCCCGTGGCCAGGAAGAGCGCTTGCGCGTTGCTCTGGATCGCGTTGACTATTGGGTAGGCAAGGGTGCACAGACTTCTGATCGTGTCGCCCAGTTGATTAAAGAGTATAAGAAAGCCCAGGCCTGATTGAATTGAGAGGCACGGGTACGCTATGACTCCTCTAAAGCCAGATGATTATGTAGTACTGGGAAAGGTTTCCTCAGTTTACGGTGTGAATGGTTGGGTGAAGGTTTATTCCTATACCGAACCGATGGATCGTATTCTTGAATATGGAGATTGGATGCTTCGCAAAGGCCAGCAAACACTGCCGGTTGAAGTAGACAAGGGGCGAAGTCATGGCAAGGGGATGGTGGCGCACTTTAACGGTATCGATGACCGGGAAGTTGCCAGGCAGTATTCAGGTTATGACATCTGTGTGCCGCGAAGCCATCTGCCTGAGTTGGCCGAAGGTGAATACTATTGGTATGAACTGGAAGGTCTGACCGTCATAACAGCGCAAGACGTTATGCTCGGTAAAGTGGATTACATGATGAGTGCGGGAAGCAGCAATGATGTGCTGGTCGTGAAGGGCGATGCCAATAGCATTGATCGCCGTGAGCGTTTAATCCCCTACATCGACCAATTTGTCCTGGATGTGAGTCTGGAAGCAGGCCGTGTTCTGGTTGATTGGGATCCGGAGTTTTGAAAGAAAATGATTCAAGGCGACCGGTGCTTGAGTTTGGGCTGGTTACCCTGTTCCCGGAAATGTTTGATGCATTTTCAGAATATGGTGTCAGTGGGCGAGCGGTAAAAAGCGGCCTGATTTCAGTGAATTGCTGGAATCCTCGTGATTATACCCATGATCGTCACCGAACTGTGGACGACCGACCTTTTGGTGGTGGTCCGGGAATGCTGATGAAAGTGCAGCCCTTAAGGGATGCTATTTGTGCTGCGAAAGCGGCCAGCGCAAAACCTGCTAAGGTGATTTTAATGTCACCTCAGGGCAAGCGATTGGATCAGCAGGGTGCCAAAGTGTTGTCTGATAACGAGCGACTGATTTTTGTCTGTGGCCGTTATGAAGGAATTGATGAGCGGTTAATTGAAACCGAGATTGATGAAGAATGGTCACTTGGGGATTTTGTCCTAAGTGGCGGAGAGCTGGCTGCGATGACCTTTATGGATTCTATCAGTCGCTTGGTTCCCGGTGTTCTTGGTCATGAAATGTCATCAGTTGAAGATTCGTTTTTCGATGGACTACTGGATTGTCCCCACTATACTCGACCCGAAATACTCGATGATTTGGGGGTTCCCGATATCCTGCTCAGCGGCCATCATGAGAATATCAGACGATGGCGGGCAAAACAGGCAATCGGACGAACCTGGCAAAGACGACCTGATTTACTGGAAGGTCGCCAGCTGAGCGATGAACAGCTGACTCTTTTAAATGAATTTATAAGTGAGCTAGGCTCACGCGACTGATCAGGAGCTGAATCATGAGCAACAAGAATCTGATTATTCAGCAGTTAGAAGCTGAACAGATGAACAAAGAAATCCCTGAATTTGGCCCAGGTGACACTGTGGTTGTTCAGGTTAAGGTTAAAGAAGGTGACCGTGAGCGTCTCCAGGCCTATGAAGGTGTGGTGATTGGCAAGCGTAACCGAGGTCTGAACTCTGCATTTACTGTTCGTAAGATTTCGAATGGTGTAGGTGTTGAGCGTACATTCCAGACTTATTCTCATTTGGTTGACAGCATTGAAGTTAAGCGCCGCGGTGACGTGCGTAAAGCCAAGCTGTATTACCTGCGTGAACGTTCTGGTAAATCTGCTCGTATTAAAGAGAAGATTATTATCAAGAAAAAGAAGTAAGACCGATTCAGCAATCCTACATGCTGTAATCTATTCTTTATATGAAAGGCTGACTCTTTCTCAGGGTTGGCCTTTTTAATGCTTGATCTAAAGGGGCTTCGAATTTAAAAATAAGCGTGATAACCTGATTCGCTTACAAATTTGGGTATGAATTTTTACATAAACGAATATACATAAGAATGAATGCAGGAGACTCCAATGAATAAAAGATCCACTGCGGCAGCGACTTTCGCTCTGTCTGCCTTACTGGTTGGTTGCGGTTCAAGTGAGCCAGAAGATCAAACCACAACTGTACAACAGGAAGCTGCAGCACCGGCGGCTGAAAAGAGTGTTTTGGAACGAGTTAAAGAAAAGGGCTTTATTCAATGTGGTGTGAGCCAGGGCTTGCCTGGGTTCTCTAATACTGATCAAAGCGGTAACTGGACTGGTCTTGACGTTGACTTCTGTCGTGCTGTTGCCGCTGCCATTTTCGGAGATGCCGAGAAAGTCAAATATACTCCGCTGTCAGCAAAAGAGCGTTTTACCGCATTGCAATCGGGTGAAATCGATATGCTGTCGCGTAATACCACCTGGACAGAGACTCGTGACTCTTCTTTGGGCATCAACTTCGCTGCAACAACCTATTACGATGGTCAAGGTTTCATGGTTCGCAAGAGCTTGGGTGCTAAATCCGCGTTGGAACTTGATGGTGCTTCGGTCTGTACCAATCAGGGCACAACGACGGAACTGAACATGGCCGACTACTTCCGTGCTCATGGCATGACATACGAACCCGTAGTATTTGAAAAGTCTGATGAAGTTGTTGCAGCTTATGACGCTGGCCGATGCGACGTTTATACTACTGACGCTTCCGGTTTGGCTGCTCAGCGTACCAAGCTTGAAGATCCTGACGCTCACATTGTATTGCCGGAAATCATTTCTAAAGAGCCATTGGGCCCTGCTGTGACCCACGGTGATGATCAGTTCTTCGACATTGTTAAGTGGTCAGTCTTTGCCACCGTTGAAGCTGAAGAATTGGGTCTGAGTTCTGCCAATATCAAAGAAAAAACATCTGCCGCTGATGCTGCGCCTGCATTGAAACGTTTCGCCGGTCTTGACGGTTCTTTGGGTGAAAACCTGGGCTTACCGGCTGACTTCGCATTACAGATCGTTAGCCAGGTTGGTAACTATGGTGAAATCTGGACGCGCAACGTGGCACCATTGGAACTGCCTCGCGGCCTGAATAACCTATGGAACAACGGTGGTATCATGTACGCGCCACCAATGCGCTGATTTTTGTTTCGTTGATGAACTATTGCACCATTGATCTGGCCAGATCAGTGGTGCTGTTGGTCATGGGTTTTTGACAAAACATAAGAAAGTTTTAGTTCACGAGCTTGGCTCTCAATGTTGCCTTCATTGAATTACTCTTTTGGGGAGACTGATTTGTGACACAATCAATCAAATCGGCAGCTCCGGCAAAACCACCATTTTGGCGTGATCCAGAAAAACGTGCCTTGGTATTTCAGGGTCTTTTTCTGGTTGTTGTCGGGCTTATTTTATATACCTTAGTTCATAATACGATGGCGAATCTTGAACGCCAGGGCATTGCATCAGGTTTTGGCTTTTTGAATGACAGTGCTGGCTTTGCGATTAAAGAATCCTTAATCGAATTTAACCAGAGCTCTACCTTTTTCGATTCTTTCGTTGTCGGCTTGCTCAATACCATTAAGGTTTCGGTACTGGGTGTTTTTTTCGCAACCATCCTTGGTTTTACCGTGGGGGTTGCGCGCTTATCGAAAAACTGGCTGATTGCACGGCTTGCGGCGGTTTATGTTGATACCTTGCGCAACGTACCGTTGCTGCTGCAAATGTTCTTTTGGTACTTTGCAATTCTGTCGCCTCTGCCTGATCCAAAAGAGGCCCTTGGCTGGTCTGGACTGACGTTTCTTTCCAACCGAGGCTTGTATACTCCCAAGCCAATATTTGAAGATGGTTTCGGTTTTGTCATCGCCGCCTTTTTCCTGGCGATAGCCGCTATCGTTGTTGTTCGAATTTGGGCGAAAAAACGTCAGGCCAAGACCGGGCAGCAGTTTCCTGTATTGCTGACCTCGCTGGGGTTGATTATTGGACTGCCGCTATTGGCTGTGGTTGCCACAGGCTTTCCATTAAGTTGGGAATTGCCAGTTTTCAAAGGTTTCAACTTTAAGGGCGGTCTGGTTGTTTCACCGGAATTTGCATCACTGGTTTTTGCACTGTCCATTTATACATCATCCTTTATTGCAGAGATTGTACGAGCGGGGATTCAGTCAGTACCTCATGGTCAGACCGAAGCGGCTTTCTCACTTGGTATCAAGCCATCGTGGACAACCCGCCTGATTATCCTTCCACAATCGTTACGCGTTATTATTCCGCCACTGACGTCCCAGTATTTGAATTTAACCAAGAACTCCTCATTGGCTGTTGCGATTGGTTATCCGGATCTGGTGAACGTGTTTGCGGGTACCGCGCTTTCTCAGGTGGGACAGGCCGTAGAGATCATGGGTATGACTCTGGCAGTTTATTTGTTCTTGAGCTTGGTGATTTCATCGCTGATGAATTTCTATAACAATCGCAAAGCGTTGATTGAGCGGTAGGAGACAATATGACGACTCAAAAATACCCTGTAGGTCAACACCCGAATCTGCCACCGCCGAAGAATTCTGTCGGTGTCGTGCCTTGGTTGCAGGAGAATCTATTCAGTGGCTGGTTCAACACCATTCTGACCTTGTTCTCCATTGTTCTTATTTTTAAAACCGTGCCAGCGTTTCTGGACTGGGCTATCTTTTCTGCTGACTGGTCTGGTTCGACCCCTGATGCCTGCTCCAAAGATGGCGCATGTTGGGTGATCATTCGTGTCTGGTTTGACCGGCTAATGTATGGCTTATACCCGGATGCTGAAATATGGCGAATCAGACTGTCATATATAATCGCCGTTGTTGCAATGATTCCGTTGTTTATCGCAACCGTCCCGCGGATGGTAAAGGTCGGTCTGACCGGATTTCTGCTACTGATTTACCCCATCATTGCTTTCAATCTCTATTACGGCGGTTCTTTTGGTCTTGATGTGGTAGAAACACCACGCTGGGGCGGGCTTTTCCTGACTCTGGTGATCGCCGTGACTGGTATTGTACTGTCGCTTCCCTTAGGCATTCTGCTGGCACTGGGCCGTCGCTCAAAGATGCCGGTAGTGAAGTCTATCTGTGTTGTCTTTATCGAATTCTGGCGTGGCATTCCGTTAATCACGGTTTTGTTTATGGCATCGGTTATGTTCCCGTTGTTTGTACCTAAAGAACTGAATCCGGATAAGTTAATTCGCGCTTTGGTCGGTGTTACGCTGTTTTCTTCTGCCTACATGGCTGAGGTTGTGCGTGGTGGCCTGCAAGCGATACCGAAAGGTCAATATGAAGCAGCGGCAGCATTGGGGCTGAATTATTGGAAGAGTATGATTCTGATTATTTTGCCGCAGGCCTTGAAGCTGGTTATTCCAGGCATCGTTAATACCTTTATTGGTTTGTTTAAAGATACGACTCTGGTTTTGATTATCGGCCTGTTTGACTTGTTAGGTATGGCCAAGATGGCAACAAGCAATACTGACTGGAAAGACTTCGTCATTGAAGGTTATGTCTTTGCGGCACTGGGTTTCTTTGTTTTCTGTTTCAGTATGAGTCGATATTCTCAGTATCTTGAGCGACGACTGAATACTGGCCACCGTAGTTAAGGAAGTTTGAGATGACTGATTCGACTCAACGTCAATTATCAGATGAAATTGTCATTCGTATTAATCAGATGCATAAGTGGTATGGTGAATTTCACGTACTGAAAGATGTGAATCTGGACGTTAAAAAAGGCGAGCGCATTGTTATCTGTGGTCCATCCGGCTCTGGTAAATCAACGATGATTCGTTGTATTAACCGATTGGAAGAGCATCAGCAGGGGCAGATTATCGTACACGGCACCGAGCTGACGTCAGATGTCAAAAACATTGAAGAAGTGCGGCGCGAAGTTGGTATGTGTTTCCAGCATTTTAATCTGTTCCCTCACCTGACCATTCTGGAAAATCTGACGCTGGCACCGATCTGGGT
Organism: Reinekea sp.; assembly: GCA_037389025.1. Classification (GTDB taxonomy): domain Bacteria; phylum Pseudomonadota; class Gammaproteobacteria; order Pseudomonadales; family Natronospirillaceae; genus Reinekea. Next base: position 57,335 of record JARRJP010000073.1, read on the forward strand.
ACGCAAGATTCCAAAAGCGGAAGCGGAACAAACCGCCATGCATTACTTGGAACGAGTCAAGATTCCAGATCAGGCAAACAAATACCCAGGTCAGTTGTCCGGTGGTCAGCAGCAGCGCGTGGCGATTGCCCGATCTTTGTGTATGAAACCGGATATCATGCTGTTTGATGAACCAACCTCCGCGCTGGATCCTGAAATGATTGCCGAGGTACTGGATGTTATGGTGGGACTGGCTGAAGAAGGCATGACCATGTTGTGCGTTACCCACGAAATGGGTTTTGCGCGCAAGGTTGCTGACCGCGTGATCTTTATGGATGCGGGTCAGATTATCGAAGAAAACAACCCGCATGATTTCTTTGAAAACCCTCAGAACGATCG
>JARRJP010000073.1:57728-89710 GCA_037389025.1 Reinekea sp.
AAAGCCGACCCAGTCAATAGGTCGGCTTTTTTTGTTATACCTGAATCCGCGACTCCATAGCGACTCAGTGTGCAGGCCACTGATTCCTATTTGCTTCCCAAAAATTGGGGTGAACCTATGAGTGCACCTACAAGTTTTGGAAAAAACAAATAGAAATCAAGCTCTTACACCCTGCATCCACTATGGAGTCACGGATTCAGGTTATAAAAAAACATTAAAGAACGTTTGCCAAACCGCCGGCATTGGTTACTTGGCTATAGCCTGCGCGTTCCAGCAGGGTTTTGGCAACATCTGCTCGTGCACCTGATGCACAGTAAAGTGTAATTGAGTCGCTCTTATTTATTTTGCAGCCCTTGCTCAAACGAATCGCCAATTGGTCAACCGGAATATTGACGGCACCGTCAGCATGACCCATTTTGAATTCCAGTGCGCTACGTACATCAATCAGGTGTTGCATTAATTCATCCTCAAAAGTGAAAGTGTCTTTATATTAGTCTTTTCTAAATTAAAGGCAACTCAGTTGTCGGGATGATGAATCTCAAATTCGGGACAATATCGTGGTTAGAGAACCAGCTCGGCTTCCACTTCAGCTCGTTTATCAGCCCCAAACAGGTTTTCAACCAGTGTCAACGCAAATTCGAGTGCAACGCCGGGACCTCGACCAGTAACGATATGACCGTCAATCTCAACTTTGTTACCGCTATTGGACGACCAGTCTGGCGTTAAAGCATCCATTGAACCGGGATAACTGGTAATTTTCCGTCCGCTTAGTACACCTGCACTGGCCAGAGCCTTGGGGGCGGCACAGACTGCAGCTAACATTGCTTCTTTGCTGTTTTGTCGTTTGATCATGTCTTGCAGAATTGCATCCTGTGCCAGGTGGTCAGCCCCGGGCAGGCCACCAGGCAGGGCGATCAAATCAAAAGTTTGATCCTGTACGTCACTCATTACGACATCAGGTAGTAATCGAGCTCCCCGGCTGGCCCGCACTGGCCCCTCTTTTAATCCGGCAGTCGTCACCTTGGCACCTGCACGAGTTAAAATATCGGTAATGGTGATCGCTTCCATTTCTTCGCAGTCATCCGCCAGTGGAACTAGAACTGTTTTCATCAGTATTGCCTCGTGTTTGTGGATTTAATAATTCATTTTGAACTCAATAGGTAGTGATGTCATCTTCGTTTAACCTGAATCCGTGATTTCTTTAGTGGGTAAGAGCTTGGTTTCTATTTGTGTTTCAAAAATCGCAGGTGCCGCCATAGGTTCACCCCGATTCTGGCGAAGCAAAGAGGAATCAATGGCTTGTGCACTACGCCACGATGGAGTCACGGATTCAGGTTTAAATCATTAGGGTGTTAACAGACTCTGATGTCTGCGGTATTCTTGGCTTTCCTAACCACCGAGCATTCGCCTCGGTTTTTTTAACTAAGTAAAGTGAGTTTCAAATCCAATGGAAGCAAGTTACTCCCCCGCGTCGATTGAGCGCAAAGTCCAGAAAACTTGGGAAGAAAAGCAGGTATTTAAGGCAGTTGCTGATAGCAGCAAAGAGAAGTTCTACTGCCTGTCAATGCTACCGTACCCAAGTGGCGCGCTACACATGGGGCATGTTCGTAACTACACCATTGGTGATGTGATCAGCCGCTACCAGCGTATGCAGGGCAAAAACGTTATTCAGCCGATGGGTTGGGATGCGTTCGGTATGCCTGCGGAAAATGCCGCAATCAAAAACAAGGTTGCACCTGCCAAGTGGACCTTTGAAAACATCGATTATATGCGCGACCAGTTGAAAAGTCTGGGTTTTGCCTATGATTGGTCACGGGAAGTCACCACCTGCCGACCGGAATACTACAAGTGGGAGCAGTGGTTCTTTACTCGGCTGATTGAAAAAGACATGGCCTACAAAAAGGCTTCCTTCGTTAACTGGTGTCCGAAAGATCAGACCGTGCTGGCCAATGAGCAGGTTCATGATGGCTGCTGCTGGCGTTGTGATACGCCCGTTGAACGCAAAGAGATGGAGCAGTGGTTTATCCGCACCACGGCCTATGCTGAAGAATTATTGAATGAGCTGGATAACCTCGACGGCTGGCCTGACGATGTTAAGGCGATGCAGCGTAACTGGATCGGAAAATCTCAGGGCGTGACCATGCAATTCGGTGTCAGCGGTTCCGATGAGTCTATCGAAATCTATACGACTCGACCGGATACCGTTTTTGGCGTGACTTATCTGGCGGTTGCCGCTGGTCATCCGATTGCGACCAAAGCCGCTGAAAACAATGCTGAATTAGCCGCGTTTATTAAAGAATGCGCACAATCGACAACCTCCGAAGCCGATATGGCGACGATGGAGAAAAAAGGCTGTGCTACCGGCGTGATGGCGATTCATCCACTGACTGGAAAAGCAGTCCCGGTCTGGGCGGCGAATTTTGTGCTGATGGATTACGGCACTGGTGCGGTCATGTCGGTGCCGGGGCACGATCAGCGTGACTGGGAGTTTGCCAATAAATATGGTCTGGCAATCAAACAGGTTATCGAGCCATTAGCTGACCAAACCTGTGATATCACCAGTGCCGCATTCACCGAAAAAGGCAAGTTGATTGAGTCTGGCGAGTTTAACGGTTTGAATTTTGACGATGCGTTCAACGCCATTTCAGAAAAACTTGAAAGTGAAGGCAAGGGCTCGGTAACGACAAACTATCGTCTGCGTGATTGGGGGGTGAGTCGTCAGCGTTATTGGGGAGCGCCGGTTCCGGTTGTATATGTGGACGGTGAAGCCAAGCCAGCGGATTCATTTCCGATTGAACTGCCCTACGATGTCACCTTCGATGGCATCAATTCGCCACTGAAGAACAATTCGGAGTTTGAAAACACCACTTGGAATGGCCAGCCTGCAATTCGTGAAACCGATACCTTTGATACCTTTATGGAGTCAAGCTGGTATTTTGCCCGTTACTGCACACCTCATTACGATGAAGGTATGTTAGAGCCGGAGGAGGCTAACTATTGGTTGCCGGTTGACCAGTATGTTGGTGGGATTGAGCACGCCATCATGCATTTGATGTATGCGCGTTTCTTCCATAAGGCGTTACGGGATGAAGGCTTGGTCAACTCCAGTGAACCTTTCACTAACCTGTTATGTCAGGGCATGGTGCTGGCCGATACCTGGTACAAGATGGACGGTCATACCAAAGTCTGGATATCACCGGAGGATGTCGAGCCGGTTAAAGATGATCAGGGCCGTGTCTTGTCTGGCAAGCAGATATCAACCGGTGATGAGCTGACTTATGCTGGTATGGCGAAGATGTCCAAGTCCAAGATGAACGGTAAAGACCCGCAAAAAGCAATTGATGAATATGGTGCCGACACGGTACGCCTGTTTTCTATGTTTGCCGCACCACCGGAACAGACCTTGGAGTGGACTGAATCCGGTGTACAGGGTGCTCGCAAATTTATTGAACGTTTGTGGCGAGCCGTTCATGAAGTGTTGAAGTGTGGTGATATTGCGCCGCTGGATAAAACGGAGCTGACTGATAAAGAAAAAGCGCTGCGCTTGAAAACACACGAAACCATTCAAAGTGTTTCCATTGATTTTGGTGAACGAAAGACGTTCAACACGGCGGTCGCCAAGGTGATGGAACTGTTGAATACCGTCAACAAGTTTGAGTCCAGTGATCGTCAGTCTTGTTTTGTGGTGAAAGAAGCACTGACATCCGCCATTCTGATGCTGTCACCTATTGCACCGCACGTCACTCAGGAGTTATGGACGCTGCTTGGATACGAGGGCTTGATTATTGATGCGTCGTGGCCAGAAGTGGATGAAGATGCTCTGGTAAAAGATTCTCTGCTCTATGTCGTGCAAGTAAACGGCAAGGTGCGCGCCAAACTGGATGTCCCTGCCAGTGCCGCGAAAGAGGAGGTTGAAGCCATGGCATTGGGTGACGAGCGAGTGAAGAAATTCACCGATGGTCAAACCATTCGCAAGGTTATTGTGGTGCCGGGCAAGCTGGTTAATATCGTCGCTAATTAATGTGTTCCAGCGGTAAAAACAAGTAGTGTGTTGGGTTTGAGTCAGATCTTCAGTGAGCCTAAAACCTTATCGATGATTGACTCGACCAACACACTGTTTTTTTGCAATCATATCCTTTACTTCTGGCTCTCAACCGAGATGCAACATGAAATTGAACGCACCACAGCTCTATAAAAATCTCCAAAGCAGTCCGTTGCCTCCAGTTATTTGGATCAGTGGTGATGAACCACTATTAGTTCTGGAAGCTTGTGATGCCGTTCGAGCCAAAGCACGAGAGTTGGGTATTACGGATCGTCAGATCATTGATGTCGATGCCCGCTTCGACGGTGCCGAGCTGATTGCCGCCAATCAAACCATGTCACTGTTTGGCGAGCGCGAGTTGATCGAGCTTCGAATGCAGAGCAAGTTCAACGATAAAGGCCGCAAAGCCTTGCTTGAGTATGTCCAGACGGCCAACCCGGATAATCTGTTGTTGATTGTCTCTGAGCGGGTTGAAGCTGCACAAAGCAAAGCCAAATGGTTCAAACAGGTTGAGGAAGTCGGTTGGTGGTTGCCGCTGTGGCCGATTGAACACCATCAGTTGCCGGGCTGGATTCAACAACGAGTGCAACAGCAAGGTCTGTCTGCAGATGCCGAAGCGGTTGCCTTACTGGCTGAACGAGTGGATGGCAATCTGCTTGCGGCAAAGCAGGAGATTGACAAGCTGGCGCTGCTGGTTGAGAACCAGCATATCCGTGCTGATGATATTCTTGGCAGTGTTTCTGATAACTCTCGTTATACCGTCTTTGATTTATCCGCTGCATTGTTGGTTGGTGATCTGGCCCGATCAGTCAAAATCATGAATGGGTTGGCATCAGAAGGTGTTGAGCCGCCCATAGTGTTATGGCTGATTACCCGTGAACTGCGCCTGTTGGTTGAGCTGGCTGAGGCTCAGATGCAGGGTCAGATCGGTGCTGCATTCAAAAAACTGCGCGTATTTGATAAACGGCAGCAGGACTATCAGCGTGCCTTGCAACGAGCACCATTGGTACATTACCAAAAATGCTTGATAGCCTGTGCGCGCATTGATGCCTTGGTTAAAGGTCAGCGAAAAGGAAATGCGTGGACGGAACTGAGTGAAATGCTGGTTGCGATGACGACACCTGCCTTGCCGGTTTATTCGTTGGAGAACTAAAAAGAAGGTTTGTGGGAAGAGATATCTGCCGCATTTTGCGTTTAACCTTTTACGTCTCGCCTCAGATGTCTGATCACTCATATTCAGCCGTTCACAGCTCAATAACGCCAACTTTTTCATAACCAATGGTTGAGAGTCGTTATCAACGCCTCAATAATAGGCGCCTTCCTCCCTCGACTTTGGCGCCGGTTTGAAAAACGAACTCTTTGGTGTCGGTCTGGTTGCATCCCAGATTTTGAATGTTCTGCATCGTCCGATGATTTCATTGGCAATGAACCTGATCAGGCTTTTTGTGTTTGTAATCCCCGGTGCCTGGATTGGTGGTTATCTGTTTGATGCCAAAGGTGTTTTCTGGGGTGTGGCGCTTGCCTTTATCCGTTCGGGTGTTCTGATATCCCTGTATGTGTTGTCGATAGCGCGTAGGATCAGTGCACAGCAAGATGTTACGGCATCTGTGCCAGCCAGCGACGTGCTGTCTTCATAACTGACTGCCGTAAATGTTTCAGAGCATTGCCTGTGGTATGCCAGCTATGCCAGTACAGTGGCGTATCGATGTAGCGACCCGGTGCAATATCAACCAGCAAGCCCTGCTCAACTGATTCCCGAGCCTGAACTTCCGGCATTAACCCAAAGCCGCAATCGGATAATGCCAGTTGCAGAAACCCTTCAGACGAAGGACAGATTGTCGGACTGGCCGGTGCTGGCTGGCCAAGCATTTCCAGAAACCGGTGCTGTAGTTGATCGTCCTGATTGAAGATCAGGCACGGTGCCTGATACAGCCGGGACAAGTCCTTGTTCAGTCTGTGCCTTTCTCGAAAGGCAGGGCTGGCATAGGCGCGATAACGTAAGGTTCCCAATGAGTCCACATAAGCACCGTTCACCGCCTGACTTGCCGAACACAGGCAAGCAAGTACTTCACCTCGTTTCATCCAGTCAATGCCTACATCCTGATCGGCGATCACCAGATTGATATCAATCTCATCGGTGATTGGTCCAAGGGCATCGGCGAACCAGGTTGACAGTGAGTCTGCATTCACCGCAATTCGGGCCTTCAAACGAGTCTCGTCATTGGGTAATTGCAGGTCTCGCTCCAAATGCTGAACCGTATGCAGATGACTGATCAGCCGCTTACCGAGTGTAGTTGCTACAGGTGGTGTTTGTCGCAGTACAACTGGCTGCCCCAATTGCGCTTCCAACTGTTTGATTCGTTGGCTGACGGCCGATTGTGTCAACCCCAGGGCCTGTGCGGCCCGGTCAAAACCCTGTTGTTCCACTACCGAAGACAAGGCTGCCAGTGCGCGATAATCCAGCATGGTTAATATCCCGATGAATGAAGTTTATATATTACCTGAATCCGTGACTCCATAGCGGCGCAGTACGCAAGCCATTGATTCCTCTTTGCTTCCCAAAAATTTCAATGAACCTATGGGTGCACCTGCAATTAAATCAAGCTCTTACATCCTGCATCCACTCTGGAGTCACGGATTCAGGTATTAGATTTCCTAATGATTGAGTAGAAGTATTAATTAGATTTATGATCTGGAGATTTTTAAACTGTAACTAACAAACTTAATCAGGAATTGGATAGATGGCTTCATGGTTGGCAGGCTTATCCGTTATGTTGGGGCTGATAGTGGCAATCGGTGCGCAGAATACCTGGGTGCTGAGTATGAGCGTGCGTCGTAATCATCCCTGGTCAATTGCCTTCACCTGCATTCTGATTGATAGCTTGTTGATGGCAGTGGGTGTGGCGAGCTTTCAGCAGATTCAGCACTATCTGCCCGGCGTGAAGTTTTGGCTAACACTTGCTGGTATTCTGCTGTTGAGCTGGATGGCAGCTCAGGCTTTTATTCGTATGATCCGTGGTAACAGCGGTTTGCAGACTGAGGACAAGCGATTGGTCTCACGCCGTAAAGCCATACTGTCTACCCTGATGATTTCTTTACTGAACCCGCATGTGTATCTGGATACTGTGGTGCTGATTGGCAGTCTGGCGAGTGCTTCTTCCTCGTCCTGGCTATTTTACAGCGGCGCACTGAGCGCCTCAGCAATTTGGTTTTTGCTGCTGACTCTGATGGGTGGATCGTTGGGAGGTTGGTTATCTTCACCGCAGCGTTGGCGAATCTTCGATGGTGTGATCGGTACTGTGTTGACCTGGGTTGCTTTTTCGATGCTGCATCTGGTTTGATTGCAAGCAATTTCGATAGAGGAAGTTAAGTGACTCAGACAAGTAATGACTGGCAACAAATGGTGGCTGGTGAACCTTACAATGGTCTTGCGGCGGACATTCGTCAGCAGAAGCAACGTATTCGCGATCTGACCGCGCAGTTTAACCGTGCTCCGGGAAAGGGAAATCTGAAGAAGCTGTTACAGTCGTTCAAACAGGTGGGGGAACAATGCCGTATTGAGGCTGGTATTCATGTCGATCTGGGTGCGCAATTGGTGCTCGGTAATCGAGTTTATATCAATGCACATTGTGTTTTGCTGGATGCAGCGGAGCTGCGCATTGATGATGATGTTCTGCTTGGTCCAGCGGTGCAGATTTATACGGTCAGTCATTCCCGAGATGCGCAACTGCGTCGGCAGGGCATACAGCAGGCGAGCCCGGTTCACATTAAGGCACAGGCCTGGATTGGTGGTGGGGCAATTATTCTGCCGGGAGTGACCGTTGGTCGTGAGGCCATTGTCGGGGCTGGCAGTGTGGTGACTCGGAATGTGCCGGACTTTGCCTGTGTTAAGGGGAATCCGGCTGTTTAAGAATAGAGCCTGAATCCGTGACTCCATAGCGGCGCAGTGCGCAAGCCATTGATTCCTCTTTGCTTCCCAAAAATTTCAATGAACCTATGGGTGCACCTGCAATTTTGAGGTTTTTGGTCGCCGACATAAAAGGCCTCTGGTTATCATGCCGTTCAGGCAAATTCCCAAAGACGTTTTGACTGGTGCCGCGCCTGACATTCTCGGCCAGACTTATTCCAGACCACCCAGGCACAGATATTTCACCTCAAGATATTCATCGATTCCGTAATGGCTGCCTTCCCGACCCAGACCGGATTCCTTGACGCCACCGAACGGTGCCATTTCACTGGACAGAACTCCTTCATTGACGCCCACCATACCGTATTGCAATGCTTCGGATACGCGCAGCATTCGGCTCAGGTTTTCGGTAAACAGGTAAGCAGACAAACCATAAGCTGTATCGTTTGCCATCTGTATTGCTTCTGCTTCCGTTTCGAATGTGTATATGGCGGCAACCGGACCGAAGATTTCCTCGTTAAATAACTGCATATCGCAGCTTGCATCAAAGATAACGGTTGGCTGGTAATACAGGCCGCCCAGCCTATGTCGCTCACCGCCAGTCAGTACCATGGCACCTTTATTTTTTGCATCCTGAACCAATCGTTCAACTTTGTTCAGTGCCGCTTGATTGATTAGGGGGCCTTGTTCGGTGTCAGCTTCCATACCCGGCCCAACAATCAGTTTTTTACTTGCTTCTGCCAGTTGGGTTGCGAAGTCATTAGCGATGTTTTTCTGTACCAGAAAACGATTGGCGCAAGCGCAAGTCTGGCCTGTATTGCGGTACTTCGAGGCCATTGCCCCTTTAACTGCTTTGTCCAGACTGGCATCGTCGAAGACGATAAAAGGCGCATTACCACCTAATTCCATGGTGGCTTTTTTGACCGTGTCTGCTGCCTGCTTCAGCAGCTTTTTGCCAACGGTTGTCGAACCGGTAAAGGAAATCTTTCGTACCAGAGGATGGGTTGTCAAAACCTGGCCAACTTCCTCTGGTCGATTCGTAGTTACAACATTAATGACACCATCCGGGATGCCACTCTGTTGTGCCAGGCGAGCCAGCGCCAGAGCAGAATAGGGCGTTGCTTCGGCTGGCTTTAATACCATGGTGCAACCTGTCGCCAATGCTGGGGCGCATTTCCGGGCCAGGGTAACCAGAGGATAGTTCCACGGGGTAATCGCGGTGCAGACCCCAACAGGTTGTTTCAGTGCAAATAACCGACGATCACTGGATGGGTGTGGAATGGTGTCACCACGAACACGCTTGGCTTCTTCGGCAAACCATTCGATATACGAGGCGGTATAAAGTACTTCGCCCATCGCTTCACGGATTGGTTTACCACATTCCAGAGTCATAATTTCGGCTAGTGTGAGCTGGTTTTCTACAATAGCCTGTGCCCAGATTTTTAAGTGATGACTTCTTTCTTTTGCTGGTAAGACGGACCAGTGAGCAAAGGCCTCGTATGCCGATTGAACGGCTCGAACTGCATCGTCTGCGGTGCAATCCGGCAATGTACCAAGCAATTCTGCCGTAGCTGGATTATAAATGTTGAAGACGGCTCCTGATGAGGAGGGGGACCAGTCGCCATTAATAAAACAGCCCGCCAGTTCTTGAAGATTGATCATCGTTAACTCTCTATATTTTCTACAGCTATTCTGCGCTTGTTTTTGTTGTGGCGGTTGTACTTTATCGTCATCATCTTATCTGGACTGGAAGGCAGGGGAGCTAGTGTAATGATTTTTGTGTTTCTTGGCTTGTTTTGTGTGGTGTGACAAATGAGCGGTATTCTCTGAACTGATGATTTTATGGTTTATAAGATTGGGACGGGTGTTAATTTGATTCGTACAGGAAGGAATCAATAAACCACCCGCAAAAAAAGCCGACTTTTTTATGAAATTTCCGGGCTTGCGGTTAATTCAGTGATTATTCGTCAGTTTTCTGTTCGATTGTTCTATTGCTGTTGATTTCGATTTTCTTTGGTTTCATCGCTTCAGGTACTTCTTTAATCAAATCAATTCTCAACAGGCCGTTTTCCATACTGGCACCCATAACTTTGACATGATCAGCCAGTTGGAATTTACGTTCGAAGGAACGATACGCGATGCCCTGATAAAGATACTGACGCTTCGCTTCGTCTTTATCTTTTTTACCGTGAACTTGCAATACGCCATTCTCAGACTGGATATCCAGTTCGTGTTCAGCAAAACCTGCAATGGCAATGGTAATGGCGTACTGGTTTTCGCCAGTGATTTCGATGTCATAAGGTGGGTAATTGGTGTTACCGGAATTGCCTTGACTGGCGCTATCAAGCATCTGTGCGATACGGTCAAAGCCAACAGTGGTTCGGTAAAGAGGTGAAAAATCAAATGCAGTACGCATGGCCTATTCTCCTATTGAGCAAAAGGTTGGTCGGCATTAACAGGTGTTACATGCCATTGGTTTATGTTCGTGACCCACTTCGTGGCGTCACACCCCTTATTTAGGATTGACCAATTTGATCAGTTTCAACAGATGTTGCTGGTGATCCGTATTGCCTAATGCCCAGGCAGAACCAAACCGACTGACCGGTTTTTTCTCGCCAGAGAGTGCTTTGCGGACACTGATAACTTCATAGGTGCGGCGGTTTTCCGTGACCAGTGATTCTTGTTCCAGTGAAACCGACGCTGAGGCCAGAAAGCTCCTAACGTAATGAACCTTGGTCGCCGGTGAAATGATCAGTCGGCAGGGCTGCTCTGTCTGTTGTGCCAGTAACGACTCGATAATCTCAATGGCCTGCTCATCGCCAATGCCTGCCAGCATAACCGTGCTTTGGCCCTGCACTGGTAGCTGCACCTGTTGCGCCGGTCCTGTATCCAGTGTGAAGTTGTGGGCCTGGTATCGTTGCAGCAGTTCCGCAAGATCATTCATGATGCCTGGACGCAGGTCATTAAAGGTCACATGGCAGTCAGACCGGGTTTCCAGTACGGCTCTACCCAGGCTGCCATGGTCACAGCACAGGTCCAAAAAGTGATCAGTTTGGCCGGGAATTGACTGGTACAGGGCTTTCAAGCGCTTACCAAGTCGTGTTTTAAGTTGATTGTTGGGCATTTTTTCTATGTGCAGACTGTGTTAGCGGGCTAATTCGGGTAAAGTGTCGACAAATTGTAACTCATGATGATTTATGTCCGAACCAACTTCAACGTCCAAGACTGATGTGGACAAAAAAATATTCCGGTGGTTATTCTGACTCGGTTTAATGGTGAGAATGCGCTGGGGCCGCTTTGGAGTATTGTTGTTGCACTGGCCTTTCCGATTGCCTATGGCATCTGGGAAATGCGAATCACGCGCAAAGTTAATGCGTTCTCCATACTGGGGGTGGTCAGCGTGATTCTGACTGGCGGTATCAGCCTATTGCAGCTCGACCCGAAATATATTGCCATTAAAGAAGCCGCGATTCCGGGGATTATTGGTCTGGCCGTTATCATCAGCCAGAAATCACATCGCTCGGTTGTTCGGTTACTGATCTTCAATGAGCAGGTCATTCGTTTGGACCGTGTGTACCAAGCCCTGGCGCAGTATCAAAATGAAGCCCTGTTTGAAAAGCGCATGACTGTGGTTACCTATATCGTCGCTTCATCGTTTTTTATGTCCTCGGTTTTGAACTATATGCTGGCCAAGCTGGTCGTAAAAAGTGCTCCGGGCACCGAGGCCTTTACTGCTGAACTGGGTCGAATGACAGCGTTGAGTTATCCGGTCATCGTGATTCCGTCGATGATCGTTCTGATGGGGGCTGTCTGGTATTTGTTTTCCCAGTTAAAAAAGCTGACACACCTGTCTCTGGATGAATTAATGGTTGAAGGTGGTAAGAGCGATGATGACTGATAGTGAACGCGAATTTCGAAACCTGTTTTCGGTCGTTATCGAATTACCGGTGCAGTGGGGCGAGATGGATGCCTGGAGTCATGTCAATAATGTGGTTTATCTACGCTGGTTCGAGTCGGCCCGTATTGCCTATCTGGATCGTATTGGTGCAATGGCCAAGATGAAGGAATTGAAAATCGCCCCGATTCTGGCCTCCAACGCAGTACAGTATCTGGCGCCTGTCGAATTTCCGGATGCTGTTCTGATCGGTGCCTCGACGCTGCAGTTGCAGTTGGGCTCATCGAGCTTGACTCACCGTTATGCGGTCTTCAGTCGACAGAAGCAAATGGTGACTACCACCGGTGAAGCACGGCTCGTCATGTTTGACTTTGGTAAACAGAGCAAAGTAAGCATTCCTGATGATATCTGCGCCAATATTGAACGCCTGGAAGCTGAACAGAAGCCATCATCCATTTGCTGATTTCAGCCTGAATCCGTGACTTCAGAGTGGATGCAGGGTGTAAGAGCTTGATTTCTATTTGTTTTTCAAAAATTGCAGGTGCACCCGTAGGTTCACCCCAATTTTTGGGAAACAAAGAGGAATCTGGCAAAATACGCCATTGCGAAAAGATCACCGACTTTCTTGTGATTCCGGCTATTGCTCGTTGACCACGGCAGGTCGCTTAAGTACTGTTTAGCCTCCTTTTTTTCTGCCCTTTTTCAGATAATACGAGGCAAATTTTGAAACCAGTTAATGTCGGAATCTGTGGTCTGGGGACGGTTGGCGCCGGTACCTTTAATGTTCTTCAACGTAATTTGGATGATATCACCCGTCGTGCGGGCCGTGCGGTTCGAATTAGTCACGTTGGTGCACGCCGTGACAATCCAAACTGTGACCTGACCGGAGTCCGTATTTCACGCGATATTTTTGATGTCGTAAAAGACCCTGACGTTCATATCGTTGTTGAGTTGATCGGTGGCACCACTGTGGCCAAAGACCTGGTCATGGCCACCATCGCAAGCGGCAAAGATGTTGTGACCGCTAATAAAGCGCTGATTGCCGAATACGGTAATGAGATTTTTGCAGCTGCGGAAGCTCAGGATGTTGTCGTTGCCTATGAAGCGGCCGTAGCCGGTGGTATTCCAATTATCAAAGCCATACGCGAAGGCTTGGTGGCGAACCAGTTGACCAGTCTGGCCGGTATTATTAACGGCACTGGCAACTTCATCCTGACGGAAATGCGTGACAAAGGGCGGGCCTTTGACGATGTGCTGGCTGAAGCACAGGCGCTGGGCTATGCCGAAGCGGATCCAACCTTTGATGTTGAAGGTATTGATGCCGCCCATAAATTGACCATTCTGGCTGCAAACGCCTTTGGTATTGCATTGCAATTCAGCAAGGTTTACACCGAAGGTATTTCTGATATCACTCGTGAAGACGTTCAGTATGCAGATGAGCTCGGTTACCGTATCAAGCATTTGGGCATCGCTCGGCGCACAGAGGATGGTGTTGAACTGCGGGTGCATCCGACGCTGATTCCCGACAAACGTCTGATCGCCAATGTTGATGGGGTTATGAATGCGGTGTTGGTATCCGGCGATGCGGTTGGCCAGACCATGTATTACGGTCAGGGTGCCGGTGCTGAAGCAACCGCATCTGCAGTGATTGCCGATATTGTTGATATTGCCCGTGATATCGATAGCCCGGGACTGATTCCTCATCTTGGCTTTTCTGTCGAAACCAAAGACCTGCCGGTTTTGAGCAATGACGAATTCACAACGGCCTATTACCTGCGCATAGCCGTGCAGGATGAAGTGGGCCAGATGGCGAAAATTGCTGGTATTCTGAGCCGTAACGGAATCAACATGGAAGCGATTATTCAGAAAGAAGCACCGGATGACGCTGAACTGGTGCCGCTGATTCTGCTGACGCAACCGGTGAAAGAGCGTTCAATGACCTCAGCCATTGCTGAAATTGAAGCGCTGGACTCCGTGCCGGAGAGCGTCGTGCGTATCCGGGTTGAACGTCTGGATAGCTGATTCAAACCAAATTTACAGAGAGTTGAAATTGTGAAATACATCAGTACCCGTGGCAGTGCCCCCGAACTTGAGTTTGAAGATGTACTGTTGACCGGCCTGGCCAGTGATGGTGGCCTTTATGTCCCAAAAGAATTACCGAATTACACGCTGGATCAGATTCGAGCCTGGCGCGGCCTGCCCTATGATGAACTGGCCTTCCATATCATCAAGCCTTTTGTGGCCGGTGCCATTGATGATGACACCTTGAAAACCATGCTTAGCGAAACCTATGGCGGTTTCGGGCACAGAGCAGTTGCGCCGCTGGCACAGCTGGATCACAACGAATATGTACTTGAACTGTTCCAGGGGCCGACGCTGGCATTCAAGGATTTTGCTTTGCAACTGCTGGGCCGTCTACTGGATCATACCCTGGGCAAGCGTGGCGAAAAGGCCGTCATTATCGGTGCAACATCAGGTGACACCGGCTCAGCCGCCATTGAAGGCTGCAAGCACAGTGAACATATTGATATTTTTATCATGCATCCACATAACCGGGTGTCTGAAGTGCAGCGTAAGCAGATGACCACCGTGCTTGACAGTAATGTTTATAACCTGGCGATTGACGGTAATTTTGATGACTGCCAGGGCATGCTGAAGCAGTGCTTTGCTGACCAATCCTTCTTGCGCGGTGAGCGCCGGTTAGTTGCTGTGAACTCCATTAACTGGGCGCGTATTATGGCTCAGGTGGTTTACTATTTTTATGCTTCATTGAATTTGGGTGGGCCGGATCGGGAAATGGCCTTTTCCGTACCGACCGGAAATTTCGGTGATATTTTTGCCGGTTATCTGGCCAGGAAAATGGGGCTTCCGATCAACCAGTTGATTGTTGCCACCAACAAGAATGACATCCTGCACCGCACCATTTCCCAGAACCGTTATGAAAAGCTGCCGCTGGCTCATACGCTGTCACCGTCAATGGATATCGTTGTATCGTCCAACTTCGAACGTCTGCTGTTCGATGCCTATGATCGTGATGGTGCGGTATTGGCAGATCTGATGGCGAAAATGAATAACGAAACAGTTGAGCTGAATGAGGCCAGTATGGCCAAGGTCCGCGAGTTGTTTGACAGCTATTCCGTTGATGATGACGTGACCTGCCAGACTATTGCTGACGTCTTTAATGAGACTGGCTATTTGCTCGATCCGCATACCGCTATTGGTGTAAAAGCAGCACATGAATGCCGCCGTGATTCGCATGTCCCCATGATCACCTTAGGCACTGCCCATCCTGTTAAGTTTGCTGATGCTGTTAAACGTGCCGGAATGCAGACACCTGCCTTACCGCATCATTTGACCGATCTGTTTGATCGTGAAGAGCGATTTGACCTGTTAGCGAATGACTTGAGTGCTTTGCAATCTTATGTCAGTCAAAAGGTTTTCGGTGGCTGATACATCCTCACCTGTCGTGGCTGGTTTCGAGGTTCGAAGCCGGCCCGTTCCCGAATCCGCTGATCCGGTTCATAGCAATCCGCTGCTTAATCGTTTGTATCTGGCACGTGGTATTCGCTCGGTAGATGAGTTGAATACTGACCTGAAAAGGCTTGAAAACTATCAGGCGCTGAAAGGTCTTGAACAGGCAGTGGCGCTACTGGACAAAGCCCGCCGCGAGCAATGGAAAGTCATCATAGTTGGTGATTACGACACAGACGGCGCTACTTCAACCGCGCTTGCCATGCTTGGGCTTGGTGCGATGGGTCTCAATATCGACTTTGTGTTACCAAACCGATTTGAATTTGGTTATGGGCTATCGGTCGCCATTGTCGAGCATGTCGCGCAGCAATCACCGGATCTGATCATTACCGTTGATAACGGCATTGCCAGTATTGATGGTGTTGCTCGTGCCAAGTCACTGGGTATCAAAGTACTGGTGACAGATCATCACCTGCCTGCACAGCAACTGCCGAATGCTGATGCCATTGTGAACCCTAATCAACCAGGTTGTGGTTTTGCCAGTAAGGCCGCCTGTGGTTGCACGGTTCTTTATTATCTTTTGATTTCCTTTCGTGCTTTATTGCGAGAACAGGGCGTATCGCCGTTACCAAATCTGGGGGCCTGGCTTGATCTGGTGGCATTGGCGACCATTGCCGATGTCGTGCCGCTTTGAAGTCGCAGGGCGGGACTGGAAACAGGCTCGTTCCCTGGATATGGGCTTTGTTGTCGGACCAAGACTCAATGCAGCAGGTCGACTGGATGACATGACACTTGGTGTGCAACTGCTGCTGACCGATGATCCAGCCAAAGCGCGTTCCCTGGCAGCACAGTTGAATGATTTCAATGTTGAGCGACGGCAGATTGAAGCTTCCATGCTACAGGAGCTGGAACACCTTGATCTTGAATCCGTTAACGGGCGGGGTCAGGCCAGCGCGGTTGTGACTGGAGAAAACTGGCATGAGGGGGTCATCGGTATTGTTGCCTCGCGTTTGAAAGATCGTTTGCATCGTCCGGTTGTCGCGCTGTCATCTGTGGATGATCAACTGATGAAAGGCTCGGCCCGTTCTGTGCCAGGGGTTCACTTAAGAGATTGTCTGGATTGGGTTGCGACCAAGGATAAAACCGTACTTGAGAAGTTTGGTGGTCACGCCATGGCGGCTGGATTGACGCTTGCTGCAACTAAGCTTGCTATCTTTACCGAGTTGTTTGACCAGGCAGTGCTAGAACTCAGTGAACCTGAAGCCCTATTACCGCATTTGATGACCGACGGCTCGCTGGAAGATTCCGAAGTCAATCTGGAGAATGCCCTGGCGATTGAACAGGCTGGCCCCTGGGGACAGCATTTTCCCGAACCCAGCTTTTACGGAGCATGGCAGGTGTTGGACGGACGCTGGCTGCAGGGTAAGCACCTCAAACTGACATTGAAAAAACACAAGGAAGAAATATCGGCAATTGCCTTTAACTGTACTCATTTATCAACCAACGAAATTCCTGCTGCCGTTCATGGTATCTATCAGCTATCGTGCAATCGGTTTCGCGATAATATTTCCGTGCAACTGATTTTTAATCGAATAGACGCGTCAGCTTTGGTTGTATAGTTTAACCTCAATCCGTGACTTCATCGCGGCGCAGTGCGCAAGTCATTAATTCCGCTTTGTTTCCCAAAAAATTGGGGTGAACCTATGGGTGCACCTGCAATTTTTGAAAAGCAAATAGAAATCAAACTCTTACACTCTGCATCCACTCTGGAGTCACGAATTCAGTATCCAGATATTCGCTGGATATTCGGTCTGGAGACGCGGGCTAAAAACATGATACTTATCGGTAGGTTAAGTAATCATGAATATTCTGTGACGCTATGAATTTAGCGGTCTGTAGACGACCACTTTTTCTGGATACTGCATCGTGTGATGGAATATCCGGTGAGTGAAATTGACAGGGAATGGCTGTGAGCTTATGTTTAATGGGGTTTGAGGAGACTGAGTGTGTTTAGCTGCTCAGGGAAAAAGCGTCTTCTGGATATTTTGTCAGGTGACGTAGAATAAAACTGTTGTGCTCTAAGAGTAGGCAGAAAGTTGTAATTGCAAGTGAAGCATATGACCAAAGAGTATATTAAAGTCGATTTATCTCACGATGAAAAAGAAGCTATCCTGGAATATGCTGGATTTTTTATTTTCGAAGAAGAAACAAAGAACGATCTGAAAAATAAACGTAAGAAATGGATAAGTTTCACGAAGAGCCAGTTGACTAATGTTATAGGTGAATTGTCATATTATTTTAACCGTAGCAAAAGCGACTCCGAATTTTATTTTTTCGATCAGTTGATTAGCCACTTAGAATTTTATGAGAGCAGTGCATAACCATGCGCTGCACCGGACAAGCTGGTGGCGCGACGTTAGTGCGACAAGCGAAGCTTGTCGAAA
This sequence comes from Reinekea sp., assembly GCA_037389025.1. GTDB lineage: Bacteria > Pseudomonadota > Gammaproteobacteria > Pseudomonadales > Natronospirillaceae > Reinekea. The sequence continues at coordinate 75,488 of JARRJP010000073.1, forward strand.
CTTACAAGGGTGAAAGTCCCAGCCTGGTAAGAGTTAGCCACTCACCAGTATCGGGTCTTGCGCGTTATGCGGACCCTTAAATTAGGATTGTTTGAGCTGCAGGAAGCACGGGAGAACAATTAACGTGAAGCGTAGACAGAGAATTATGTAGGCCATAGGGATGCGCGCCGAGGTGTCGGACCATCCTGAATGCGTGGTTATAATTGTGCGCCTGATCGCGAATTGTTGGCTGTTTTAGTCAGATTTTTCTTTGATCTGAATCCGTGACTCCATAGCGGCGCAGTACGCAAGCCATTGATTCCTATTTGCTTCCCAAAATTGGGGTGGTGCACCTGCAATTTTTGAAAAACAAATAGAAATCAAGCTCTTACACCCTGCATCCACTTTGAAGTCACGGATTCAGGATTTAGTGACTGGTCGTTGCGTTTATAACTTTTTGACCCGACTGTTTAATGAAGGCTTGGCGGTCTTCATCTGCTGGGATGTTCTCGGCAAGAAACCTGACATAGTTACGCAGGGCGTAAGGCTCACGCCAATGTTTTTTTACCCAGAGCGTTTCAGCATCGTCGATCAGCATCCTCCCGATAGGGCCGACAAGATCAACATACTGGTTGTTTACTTCATCCAGTAAATTCTGGGTTGATCGATTAATATCTAACATCCCCACTGTGTCATCTCCGGTACGTCATATATGCACATTTAAGTGAAAGAATCATAGCGTGTTTTTAAAAATGCGATCGGCCTCTCACTGTTAGTTTGATGACTTCATCATTGCACTGTGAGGTGCCGCACAAAAAAACAAGTTGATTATTTATTAACCTAAATTTTGGCATTCAGTCATCCAGAATATGATGGCAATTCGCATCATTGCCTGATCAATGTTCATGAATAGGTTCACTGATCAGAGCCGCTGGCTGGCGTGTAAATCCCAAAGTTTGAGTTGTTGATTAATAAGCATATGCAAGAAGGGTGCCCATTTAAATAGAATGGGCTTGGCGTTAACTGTCAGGCATGTCTTTGAGAAAACTTTCACCGTATTTCATTGGTTCCAGCGAAAAGTAATCGGCAATAGTCTGACCGATGTCAGCGAAGGAACGGCGTAAGCCCAGGTTTACCGGCTTGCGATTTTTGCTATAGACCAGTACAGGAATATGTTCGCGGGTGTGGTCTGTTCCAGGCCAGGTCGGGTCACAACCATGATCGGCGGTAAATACCAGCAGGTCGTCGTCATTCAGGGCGTCCAGCAGTTGTGGGACCCGGCTGTCAAAGTATTCCAGCGCGGCGGCGTAACCAGCGACGTTGCGGCGGTGACCATAGCTGGAGTCGAAATCAACAAAGTTGGTAAACACGATGGATTTGTCCGGTGCGTCTTTGATCACCTCCAGCGTTTTGTCGAACAGAGCAGGCAGGCCGGTGGCCTTATATTTTTGAGTAATGCCGGTGTGGGCGTAAATATCCGCGATCTTGCCGATTGAAATGATTTCCCCGCCAGCTTCTTCAAGTTTTTGTAGTACCGTCTTGGATGGTGGTGGTACAGCCAGATCCTTGCGGTTGCCTGTTCGTTCAAAACACTCGGCATTGGCACCGATAAACGGACGGGCGATAACGCGACCTATGTTGTATTCATTGACCAACTCGCGCGCAATGTGACACAACTCGTACAGTCTATCCAAACCAAAGGTTTCTTCGTGGCAGGCGATCTGGAAGACACTGTCAGCGGAGGTATAAACAATAGGCTTGCCACTTTGCATATGTTCTTCGCCGAGTCGGGTCAGAATTTCGGTTCCGGATGCATGGCAGTTTCCCAGGATTCCCGGCACACCGCTGCGCTCAATAAAGGCACTTAGCAGTGCTTTCGGAAAGGAATTGTCTTTCTGCTCAAAATAGCCCCAGTCGAACAGTACCGGTACACCGGCAATTTCCCAGTGACCGCTGGGTGTGTCTTTTCCGGAGGACAGCTCCTCAGCATAGCCATAACAGCCGATGGGCCGGTCATCAATGGCGAGACCTTTCGGCACCTGGCCGCCACTTTCAGCGGCAGCATTGATCAGGCCCAGACGGGTAAGGTTAGGCAGTGCCAGCGGGCCGTTACGGTCTGTATTGGCATTGCCGTTGGCGCATTGCTCGGCAATATGGCCGAGGGTGTTGGAGCCTTCATCGCCGAAGCGGGCAGCATCATGTGCTGCGCCTATGCCGAACGAATCAAGCACCATGATATGTACACGTTGCATTATTGACCTCTCACGGTTTCATAGACCGGTGTCAGCTCAAGTGTTGTGCTATCGGCGATTTCGATTGCTTTCCGCAGTTTGTCTTTGACCTGGTCAAACTGTGCCTGAGAACGAACGTGGACTTTCAGCAGTGGATCACCGGCGTTGACTGCTTCACCGATTTTCAGAATATCAGTCAGGCCAACCGCATGGTCGATCTTCTGATCTGCACGCGAGCGTCCACCACCAAGCTGGACGACTGCCAGGCCGATTTCACGAGTATGTATCTTGGAAATGATGCCACTTCGTGGCGCTTCAAGGGCAATAACCTGTTCTGCGTGAGGTAAGTAGCTTTCCATATTTTCAACAAAATCAGCCGGTCCGCCCAGCGCATGAACCATTTTCGAGAACACGCTCAAAGCGCGGCCACTGTCCAGTGCTTCGGTCAGCTTGGTGTGGGCTTCGTTGATTGTGGAGGCCAGTTTGGCCGAGCAGAGCATTTCTGCACACAGTGCCATGGTGACTTTGTGCAGTGTCTCATCACGATACGTACCTTGTAGATATTGGACGGCTTCGCGTACTTCTACTGCGTTACCGGCGGTGCGCGCCAGAACCTGATTCATATCGGTCAGCAGGGCGGTGGTTTTCGTGCCTGCGCCGTTGGCGACATTGACAATGCTTTCAGCCAGAGCCTTGCTGTCTTCGTAGGTAGGCATAAAGGCACCATCGCCGACTTTGACATCCATCACCAACGCATCAAGACCAGCGGCCAGTTTCTTGGACAGAATAGAGGCGGTGATCAAATCCAGGCTTTCCACCGTAGCGGTAACATCACGAATACCATAGAAACGTTTGTCTGCTGGTGCCAGGTTACCTGTTTGGCCGATGATGGCCACGCCTACGTCTTTAACGATTTGCTTGAAACGTTCAGGGCTCGGGTAAGGATCATAGCCAGGAATACTTTCGAACTTGTCCAGTGTGCCACCTGTGTGGCCCAGGCCGCGGCCGGAGATCATTGGGACATAAGCACCGCAGGCAGCGACCATTGGGCCAAGCATCAGGCTGACAACATCGCCAACGCCGCCGGTACTGTGCTTATCTACCACCGGGCCGTCGATATCGCTCCATTCCATTACTGAGCCACTGTCGCGCATTGCCAGGGTCAGTGCAACGCGTTCTTCAATAGACAGACCCTTGAAATAAATCGCCATCGCGAAGGCGCCAATCTGACCTTCTGTGACAGAATCTTCGTAAATACCTTTAACAAACCACTGTATTTCTTCGGCTGCCAGTACCTGACCGTTACGTTTCTTGCGGATAATTTCTTGAGGTAGATACATAGTATGCTTTCTCTATAATTGAATTAGTAGCTGCTGTTGCTGTCGCTTGCGTTGTGACCCAATGTGGTTAAGAGGGCACCCAGCAGGCTACTGGCGCCGAATCGGAAATGGTCAGCGCTGAGCCAGTCATCTCCCATGATGGTTTTCGCCTGGCTCAGATATTCTGCTGCTTCTGCTGCTGAGCGAACACCACCAGCGGCCTTGAAGCCAACTGGTTTGCCGCTGTCTTTTATGGCAGTTAACATGATTTCTGCTGCTTCCAGCGTGGCATTAACCGGAACTTTGCCAGTACTGGTTTTGATGAAATCGGCACCGGCGGCGATACATATGTCCGATGCTTGACGAATCAATGCCGGGTCTTTCAATTCGCCGCTTTCTATAATGACTTTAAGCTTGACTGTGTTTCCGCAGGCGGCTTTGCATTGGCTGACCAGAGCTGCTCCGGTTTTGCTGTCACCAGCCATCAGTGCCTTATAGGGGAATACAACATCCACTTCATCTGCACCATCAGCCACAGCGGATTCGGTCTCGCTGAGGGCTCTGCGTATGTCAGAAGAACCATCCGGGAAATTTGTGACTGTGGCGATTTTAACGCTGCTTAAACCGATCTTGTCCAGCCCAATGCGCGCCGTTTTAATAAATTGAGGATAAACGCAGAGTGCGGCGGGACTACCCTCTGGCGTATCAGCCTGCAGGCATAGGTTGGTAATCACTTCGTCAGTATCTGAGTCATTGAGCGAGGTCAGATCCATTAGTGACAAAGCAAGTCGAGCATCTTCAGTTAATTGAGTCATTTATTTGTCCGCATGGTCAGCTTTAGATCTATTTTAAGAGCTGCGCTGGTTTAACTCAATGTTTATGCGCTGACAAAACACAAAATTATACCTGAATCCGTGACTCCATAGCGGCGCAGTGCGCAAGCCATTGATTCCTCTTTGCTTCCCAAAAATTGGGGTGAACCTATGGCTGCACCTGCAATTTTTCAGGCAAACTTCCAGATAAATGTGACGGTTTTCGGTGGACAATGGCAGCTGTATCACTGGCATGCCATCCAGATGTTGAATGGCGTGATCTTTACCGCTGAGAATCTTTGGTTGAGTCAGATCGAAATTATAGCCATTTTTGGCCAGCCTCTGTTTGGCACCGCCACAGACCATATTGGTCAATTCGCCGGCAAGGTCGAGAATCTGCTCATCAATATTGTCATCGTGTTCTTCTCCAAGCATATTGCGATAAATCTTAAATAGCACCTCCTCATCAAAGGTAATGGATAATGAACCGTTATGGCTGCTTGAAGTCAGCGCAATCAGTCCGGTTACCATTCCGCTGGAATGCTTGCCCTGCTTAAGCTTGGGGCTACCGACTTCAATCTCAAGCATGGCCATGGTTCTGGTTATGTCCAGGGTTGCTTCGAGAAAAGGATTGATGATACCTACGTCCATAAGAGCTAAATGTTTATCTGAGTTACTGCTAAAGTTAGTTCATCTCTGGCAAAATGCTGCGCTCAAACATAGATCTTTTTTTGTCAATTGATTGTTCATGACGGTCAATCTCTGCCTGGTCAGGCATGACGGCTTGTGCAGCCTAGCCCGGAAATTTCACCCTAAGGCGAGCGCTATGGGAAATTGACCATCTAATAGAAATTGTAAGGATTATTCATTGAATTACCGTACTCGATTAAAGCAATGGCTGATAGCAACATTGGTTGTATGGTTAATGACCGGCATGTTGATTGGTTTCATGACTTACAATCTGGTCAGTCTGACATACTTACTGTTGATGATGGCTGCGTTGGCGATTTCTGTCCTGGTTAGTGTTGCAACTTTGAACCACACTCAGAATGAAGTGTCACGAATCAATAAGGCACACAGTCGCACCAAGCGAGCGGTTCAGGAGCAGCAGCTCAAAATTGATCGCTTTGAATACGAGGCAAAAAAAGCAGGTGAGTTGCGACGAATTGTTTTAAATTCCACTCAGGAAAAAGACCACTCATTACGCAGTATGGCTGATGCTTTGCACAATGCCATGGACGAGATAATGGGCCTGTTGCAGGAGCAACCGGATAACGCGTTGGAGCAAATGCAATCCCGTACCGCCAGCATGAAGCGCTACGCAGGTGATTTACAGTATCTGGCTAGATTGGAGTTGAAATCAGAGTTACCTGAATATGTTGAGCTGGACTTCCTGAGCGAGATCAGTCGACTGATTGACGATTGGTCCGGCATTGGTAAGCCTCGTAAGGTGAAGGTCAAGTTGGACAATCATGAAGAGCAGTTGGTTCTTCATTCGGATGCTCATTGGCTTGAAAACCTGTTGTCTCGTATTGTCCATCCATTTATTCGTCTGAACGAGAAAACGCAACTGGTCATTCATTTGATTTGTTATCTTGATGCAGAATTGGGCGATGCTTTGCGCATTGAGTTCTCGATAGATGGTTGGCAGTTTGCGGATGAACAGCTTAAGCGGTTGCTGACCGAATATGTTTCAGTTGTTCAGGATGGCCAGGAAATTGGGCCAGGACTCAGTTTTGTCGTGGCACGGCGTATGGCTCAGATGCTGAATGGCTATCTGGATGTTGCCAACAGCGGAACCGGGCTACAGGCGTTGGTAGTACTACCTCGCAATTCTCTGTTTGATGATGAGGCTGAAGAGTTGGGCGCTTATTAATTTAACCCTGAATCCGTGACTCCATAGCGGCGCAGTGCGCAAGCCATTGATTCCTCTTTGCTTTCCAAAAATTTCAATGAACCTATGGGTGCACCTGCGATTTTTGAAAAACAAATCTTACACCCTGCATCCACTTTGAAATCACGGATTCAGGATATAAACAGAACTCTGGCAACTCAAAAGGAAACCGAATGGATCTGACATTACAACTCTGGGCGGGCGTATTTTATCTAACCAATAAAATTCTGTTTTCGCTTGCCGAAGGAAAATCTGCTGAGTTAAAGCGAACAATGAAAACTGCCGGTTGGGTTGTGTATCTGCTAGGGGTCCCGGCCTGGGTGATTTTACTGGTTGGTAAGCATAACTGGATTGCGGCTTCCATCGAAGCAGGTGGCATACCGGCGATGCTGCTTGGCCTGTACAACGCTCTTTATGGACATAATGCCGCCAAATGGTTTTATAACCATCTGGTATCGTTTCTGACTTACGCTTTTATTGTCTTCGGTATCAGTTACAGCTTTTATGAGTTTGGTGGGATTAAAACCCTATCACAAGGGTTCGAGCTTGCGGTGATGGTTGGCTTTCTGTTGGGGGGGTATTTTCTTGCCAGAGGTAATCTGAAAGGTTGGCTGTTTTTTATGCTGATGAATCTTAGCATGGGGTCATTGATGTTACTGCAGGGGAAAACTTTATTGGCCGTTCAGCAAATGATCTCCCTTGTTTTTGTTGTTTATGGCTTTGTCAGTGCTTTATCCTGAATCCGTGACTCCATAGCGGCGCAGTGCACAGGCCATTGATTTCTCTTTGCTTCCCAAAAATTGGGGTGAACCTATGGGTGCACCTGCAATTTTTGAAAAACAAATAGAAATCAAGCTTTTACACTCTGCATCCACTGAAGGAGTCTCGAATTCAGGTTTACGTTTTCGCTCTTCCGCTACTGCTTGAGTTCCGGCGACAGTATGGGTTCTCAGCCCGGGCTTCATTGCGAAAGTTTGAGCTGAGAACAGTGTCGACAATCATTACTGATTATTGAAAGTGGGTTGAATCCAGCTTACGTCATCCGGCCAGTTTTTGGTTCCCGTTAATGGGTAATAACCGACAATATTGTCTTTATGCTTGTTGTAATCATCCACCATATTGGTACCAATCTGATGAATGGTTATTGAGCGTGTTTTGTTATTGATAATTCGCTTGCCGTAGAAACGGCGGAAACCATCCAGGCTGATTCTTTCTACTTCGGTGGCCAGTCGTTGGGCGGTATTGAAGTTGGAATTACCGACCTGAATATCGCTCCAATAGCTGTTGCTGAGAGTGTAAAGATTGGTTTTCGGTGCCGTCAGGTTGGTGATCAGTCCCTGTTTGTAGGTATCAAAGTTGTTTTCATTCATGTTGATCAACTGCTGCTCAAAACGGCTCAGAAAACGATCTGAGTAAAGCTGTAATAGCGCTGGGTCAGTTGATGGCGATTGTATATAGAGCAATAACCCGGGCAAATATTCCAGGCTGTAGTGTCGGGCTGTCACTATGTAGCCAAGCTGTTCTCTGGTTCGCAGTTCACCAAAGTACGGCGCACTGATAATATCGGCCAGCAAAGCGTATAATGCGCGTTCGCGCAACGAGCTGTTATCACCCTGATACAGTTGCATGAAAGCCGAATCCTGATGATCAATGTTCATCTGGAGCAGATAATCTTTATTTGGCAATTGCGCGACCTTACGATGAATTTCTTCTGTGCCCTGTTGTGGCAGAACCTTGTCCACACGCTCTGCAAGTGCCTGTGCATCGGCATCGGTCAGGTTGCCATGAATCAGCATTTTTAATTTGGCTGAAGTCAGCCAGCTTTCGCGTGCCTGGATTAACGTTTCGGTGGTCAATTTTTCAACGGCGGCGACCTGGCTGGCATTGTCAAAAGAGTCTGATGTCATCCACAGATTCAGCTCTCGCATAATCTGACTCATGACCGGGTCATCTTTCTGATTGCGCAGGCGCCGCAAATACTCTTCACGTTTAATGGCAAAGCGATCAGCATTGATTTTGTGCTCAGCTAATTCCAGTACCAGTGTGTCGAGCATCAAATGCAGTTTGTCCTGATAACCATACAGTCGTATTTCAATACCCCGATCACTCAGTCCAATGCGGTAACCGGAGCCAGCCAGTCCAGCTTCGTATGCAACCTCACTCAGGGCGTCGTTGACCAACTGCATATACAGTGTCGTTGCGGCCAGGTTGTCGGCTGACTGGGTTGGAAATGGGGTTTCCAGTAACAGGTGAATATCCGTTTTGGGGGTGCGAAATTCATCATCCTGTTCAAACCAGATCGTGCTGTTATCTGTGATAGCAATGCGTTGAGGATGGTAGCTGAACAAACCAGATGGCTCTTTTTCCATTGGCGCTACGGCCAATTGGCTGGGAACAAATGGGTTTGGTTGCGGAATATGCAGATCTGCAAAGTTGCCTGGGTTACGCCATGTTGCTGCCTGATTACCAGCTAATGTGGTGTGATGATATGGCGTGTTGTAATACTGGCTGACCTGGTCGGTTTCAGCATCAGGATTAGCCAGGACCACCAGGACATTATCTGGTTTCAATTGACTCAAAAATCGTTTAACTGCTTCTGGGTCAAACTCTGCCAGTTGGTATGGTCCTGATAATACCTGTTCTTGCGGGTAATAGCGTAACCGTTCAGCCAATGTGGTGACGACATGAATGGCAGAGGATTGTTCAGCAAACTGGAAGCTGATTTCACTCAGGTTTTTCAGCTCTTCATAAATTCGTGGCTGAATACCCTCAGCCGCGATCAGGTTGATATTGGCAAACAAACGTTCACCCACTTCTGACCAGTGTGCTAACCCCTCCGGCGTCAACTGAATAGAAACCGAAAATGTTGTATTGGAGTCAGTCAGACTCTCGGTTCTGGCTGACAGGGTTTCCGCCCAGCCTTTCTCTTTCAGTGTTGATAGCAGCGAACCGCTGGACTCATGACCAAGTAGATGAGCTATGTAAGTTCCCGGTTTGGTTGCCAGCAATGGCGTTGTTGGTCCGATTGGGAAGCGAAATTCCAGATAACGAAGTTCTTTTTTCGGCTTCAGCTCCAGCAACATGGGCAATTCGCTGGCGTCAAACTGGGGCTGTAGGAAACGGGTTTGTTTGTGGTCAACATCACGGATACCGTTAAAGTATTGGTTGGCGAGTGCTTCCATATCACTAATGGATTGCGGACCGTAGATCACCAGTGACATGTTGTTGGCAACATAGTTTTCTCGGAAAAAACGTTTCAGTCGCTGTGACATGTGCTCTGCCTGTAGCGTTTCAATATTGCCGATGGTCAGACGTGATGCGGGATGCTGTTTGCTGGTCACTTCGCGAACGGCATCTTCAATACGGCGGTAGTCTCTGTTCAGTGACGCTGAGTATTCAGAATTGACTGCATTGCGTTCGCGGTCAGCAAACTCTTCTTCGAATAATGGCGCGATAAAGAACTGAGACAGTCGATCAAGGGCCGGTTCCAATGCCGTGGCGTTAATGTCGAAATAGTAAAGTGTGTTTTCAGTACTGGTGTAGGCGTTATTGCGACCGCCGTTCTGTTCAATAAAGGTGTGGTAGTCATCGACATCCGGAAATTTTTCTGTGCCCAGAAACAGCATGTGTTCCAGATAATGCGCCATGCCGGGGATGTCATCCGGATCAGACCATGAGCCGGTGAATACGTTGATCGCGGCGGCGGCTTTGTCGCTGTCAGCATCAGACACCAGTAGAGCCTTGATTCCATTCTTTAACTCAATGGACTTGAAGATCCGGTCTTCATTCGCGCTGACTTCGATATTGGATGGATTAGCTTGTTCGCTGGCTGCCAGTAGCGGGTAACTGAACCAGCCAGCTACGGCCAGTACGATGACGACACTGATACCCAAGGCCATTTGAGCGCCTGGCTTCATGATAACTTCCTCAAACTATGACCTGAATCCGTGACTTCATAGCGGCGCAGTGCGCAAGCCATTGATTACTATTTGCTTCCCAAAAATTTTAATGAACCTATGGGTGCACCTGCAATTTTTGAACAACAAATAGAAATCGTGCTCTTACACCCCGCATCCACTCTAAAGTCACGGATTCAGGTATGAATATGTATAAACCGGTATAGTGCACACGGCTGACCAGTCAAGAGGCCGTAGTTTACCGGCCGTCCCGTTCTTTCACCAGAGCTGGAGATTTGCCAAACTGACCTTATAGTGAAGCTAAATAGACTTTAGAGGTTTTTATGAACGCCAACCCGAATATTGTTGATGTGACTGAGGCAAATTTTGCCTCAGTGATGATGGAAGAGTCCCAGCAACGCCTTGTATTACTGGACTTCTGGGCGGATTGGTGCGCGCCCTGCAAGGCGTTGGGGCCGATTTTGGAAAAACTGGCTAATGAGTATGGCGGCGCGATTCTGCTTGCCAAAGTCAATGCAGATGAGCAGCAGGCTATTGTTGCTCAGTTTGGTATCCGCAGCCTGCCTACCGTGGCCTTAGTGCGTAACGGCCAGCCGATTGATGCCTTTCAGGGCGCGGAACCGGAGAGCGCGATCCGTGAACGCCTGCAACAGCATTTACCGGCGCCATGGGAAGCGGGTGTACGCGATGCCGAGCAGTTGATGCAGGAAGGCTGCTTTGATCAGGCGCTGTCACTTTTACGTGAGGCTTACGCGCAGAGCGATGAAAACTTCGAAGTCGGTCTGTTGTTGGTGAACTGCTACCTGAATCTGAAACGTGTCAGCGACGCCCAGCAGTTGCTCGAAGGTGCCAATATGGAACAACAACTGCATCCGATGTTCAAAGAGCTGCAGGCCCGGCTTGATGTCATGCTGGAGGCCTTGGACACGCCTGCCATTCGGGAGTTGCAGATCAGATTGGCTGATGAACCGGATAATCTTGAGTTGAAGTATGAGCTGGCGATTCAAATGAGCCAGAATGGTCGAATGGAAGAGGCATTGCAGATCATTCTTGAAGTATTGCAGAAAGACCGAAATTTCAACGATGGCGCGGTCCGCAAAACCATGGTTGATCTGTTGAGTGGGCTGGGTAAGGGAGATCCATTGGCGGTTAAATATCAGCGTAAGTTGTTTACGCTGATGTATTGATATGCAGGAAAAGCTGCGATTCTGTATTCTGAATCGCAGCGCTCGGTAATATTAATTTGCTTTAATAATCCCCAGTTGATAAGGAAATTCAATATACTCAGTTACGCCCGAGTTCGGGTCCTGCCCCTGATACAAGTACTGCATATCGCAGGCGTTAATCGTTAACTTCTGGTCAAAGCCGGACCGAATCATTTCACCGTGACTGATATCATCTGTCCATCGTTTTCCGTCGAAAGAAACATTGGCAGCACCGGCAAACGGATTGGTTTTTGTGTCGGCCAGAGCTGTCCACGGTCCATCCAGGCTGGTGGATGTCCAGGAGCGGAAATAGCGGGGCGCATAGGCTTCCACCAGTAGCAAATACTTATTGGTACCATCCACTTTATAAACATTGGCGGCTTCAAACAGGCGAGGGGTGGTATCGGACATGACAACTTCATAGCCGGAGAAATTCGGGAAGTTGGCGATGGCCACTTTGGAGCGATACAGTTTTCCATCGTCACCGGAGAAAAATAATGAGCAATAGTCATCGTCGCAGATTACCCAGTAATCTATACCATTTTTTAGTCCATTGCTGAGCAATGATGTTGGAGCGCTCCAACCATAAGGGTTGCTTATGTCGCTGTTGGTTGAGTATTTTGCGCCCCATTGATAAATGAGATACCACTTATTGTGTGGTGCAAAATAAAAAACCTGTGGTGCTACTGTATTGCCTGCCGGAGTTGTACTCATGTCGACCTGTTTAGCATTACCTGCCTGTGACCAGTCGCTGAAGTTCATGTAAATACCGCCCCAATTTTTTTGGCCTTGTCGTATACTGTGGCGAATACGTGATACAGACCGTTGTAGCGAACGACGGTTGGGTCTTTGACCGATACCCAGTTAGGGTTTTGCGGCTTGATCAGTGGCTGTGTCGATGTCCAGCTGAATGTAGAGGGCAGGTCGCAGGTTGCAGGTGTATCACCACCATCTGATGAATCACCGCCTTTTGGGTTATCCTGCAAATACTTCGTTAGCCAGTTCAGTGCTGGGCGTGGTGTTCCGTTGTCGTACATCAGTCCGGTGCCGTCATGCCAGGTTGTTCCGACAACATAGCCCCACAATGTAATGCCTTTGACCGAAGGATGATTGTAGAGCAGCGGAAACTGCGATTGCATGACTTGCAGTTGAGCCTGATCATCGGATTTGGCTATATCGTATTCGGAAACATAGATTGGCAAACCCAGGGCTGCAATTTTATCAAGATTGGCTTTCAGGTCCTTGGTTGTCCAGTCTTCCAGGCCGTGTGCCTGCAAGCCAATTGCATCGACCACACCCGCGTTTATTACAGGGCGTGCCATGTTGATAAAGTCATCGGTATTCCAGCTTAGTACATTGTAATCATTCAGAATTAATGTGGCATTTGGGCAGTACTGGCGTGCTAGCTGAAACGACTTGATTATCCAGTCATCACCAAAGGCATGACGTGCGTAGTTTGCTGGTGCATGGCCGGGTGTTGCTTCGTTTACGACATCAATCATATCCGTGTCTGGATACCGGGTGCAGAAATCGCGGATCCATTCTTCGATCTCAGCGGCCTGATCCGCAGCACTTAACGAATCAACCCAGTTGGGGGGCTGCTCCTGGGAGCCCCACACCAGAGTGTGTTGTTTAAACGGAATATTATGCTCTTTGGCATAGTTGTAGACGGCATCAAGGCCACGCCAGTTGTAGACATCACGAGCATATTCGACCGATCCCCACTTACCTTCATTTTCCGGAGTGATCTGATTCCAGTATTGAATGAAGTCAGGCCGGACTGAACCGGATGTGGTGATGTTGCCGACAAAAAAGTCTGAATTATCGGTTTGCGGTGGTGTGTCTGAACCAGTGCCTCCTACGGCGAAATCATCCGCGTAGAAACTGACACTGCTGTTGTCAGTCGTTTCAATTATGAATTTTTCAAAGGGTGTGCCGCTTTGCGTGTAACTGCCGCGTAATAGTGTCCAGTCGTGATCGTTGACCGTTGCCGTTGTAATGCCTGTATATTCGTTATAGGTGCTGCTATCACTATCATTAACGCGCTTTGCTGTTAATCGGATATCAGTATCGGCTGAGCCATTGGCAAGTTTGACCCACACGGCAACATCATAGTCATTGCCGTCAGTCAACGTCTTCGCTTCGAATGTCAGGCCATTCCAGGTTGCCGAACGGTCAGTAATCATTGCACTTGCGTTGCCACTGCGGCTGGTATTGGTGACGCGCGTTAAGGTACCTGCTGTTGTTCCCCAGTGAGATGTGCCGTTTTCAACCCCGCCGTTGATGGCAAAGTTGTCAGCGGGCTCCTGATAGTCATCAGTTGTATTGCCGCTGCCATTATTGTTACCACCGTTATTATTGTCGCCGCCATCATCATTAGAGCCGCCGTTGCCCGAGCGTGTGGCACATAATCCGATAGAACTGTCCGTTGCACCGGCAGCCAACTGAGTGTTCCAATCCGTGCCAGTGACAGTCAACGTTGAACCAGTTTGGTTCCAGTTACCATTCCATAGTTTGTCTACAGTGTCGTTAAGGGGGATACTTGCCTGCCATGTCACTGTGGCGTTGCTATTATTTGTAATAACCAGATTTGCACAGTAACCCGTGCCCCAGTCATTACTAACTTCAATAAATGCATCCACATTAGCAGCGGCGAACGCCATTGAGTTGAGTTCGGCCAGGGCACAAACTGATATAGCTGGCAGTAGCCTTGTGACGTGCCAAAATATTTTTGTTTTTTTCATTTAAAACCTAATCCATATAATTGACCTGAATCCGTGACTTAAATGAGTCAAAACACCCTTTCACTCGCTAATTCATAGCATATTTTGATAAAATAACGGTTCAAAAAAACTCACCCAGCCAG
>JARRJP010000074.1:0-2857 GCA_037389025.1 Reinekea sp.
GTGCGTAGATGACTGAGCTGGTATCCGGGTAAGTCAGGCTTTCCAGCTCGTCGTTGCCGTTGTAATCGTAGGTCAGTGTGTACTGGCGTTCTATCGGGCGGAGAATCTGGTGGGTGTCCAGATGCAGGTTGTTGTTTAAGTCATATTCGTAGGTGCGACGGGCGGTGGTGTTGCTGATTTGATACAGATTTCCGCTGTCGTCATAGGAGTAGGTGATGTCCAGTGTCGGGTCGGTGTGCAGGACACTTTTTAGCCGATTCAGGTTGTCATATTCATAGCGAATGGTCGGTAAGTCGTTGCGGGTGACGCTTGCTTTCAGGCCGTTGTCGTACCAGGTGTAGTGTGTACTGCCTTCTTCGGTTGAGGTGACGGTGGTAAGCCGGAATTGCGGGCTATAGGCGTAGCGGTGGTAAGCCTTTGTCAGCAATTGGCCGTTCTGTGCGTTGCCCTGTGCTACGGAGGTGCGCTGCCCCAGCCGGTTGTAATCGTACAGGGTGTAAATGTTGCTTTCGGTGCGGCTCTGGTAAATGTAGTCTCCGTGGCTGGCCCGCAGACGGCGGCTTTGTGTCCAGTGGCCGCGTTCGTCCGTGACCCGGGTGACTTCGTCATTATATTCATATTGGCGCACGGTGCCGTCGGCATGCGTTAGGGTGTGCAGGCGCTGATCCGGTCGCCAGACGTAGGTTTCGGTCTTGCCCTGTTCACAGCCGGTGTTGTTCGGGTGCCAGGTGTGATGCGTCAGCCCGTTGAGGTAGTAGTCGTGACTCTGGTACAGGCTTTGGCTGCCGTCGCTCATGATATGGCAGCGCAGCAGGCCGTTGTCGGTGTAGGTTAAGGTTTGCGAGAGGTTGCCCCGCTTGGTGGTGATGACGTTCTGGTGGTACTGGATGGTGATCGGGTTGCCCAGGCTGAAGCCTATGCGTGTGATACGCCCTAAATCATCATATTGGCGCGTTTCGGTGACGCCGCGTTTGTCGCGCGCTTCGGTGATAAAACCGCCGCTGACCACGGTGCGCTGTTCGGTCAGTTCTCCGTTGCCGTGGATCACGTTCCGGGCGATACCGTATTTGTAATCTTTGTAGGTGGTCTGTAACTTGCCGTCGAGCCGGACTTTGTGCAGCAAGCCATTGTCATGATAGGTGTATTCGGTGACCAGGCCGTTGCGGGTCTGCGTTTTCAGGTTCAGATTGTCGTCAAAGGTATAGCTGGTGACATCGTGATGGCTGGAGTAGCTGTCATCGCCAATGGCATCAAGCGCTCCGTGCACTGTTTGCTGTTTGACCAGATGCGGTGCCCAGCGGTCGCTGGTCGGGGTTCTGAACTCGTAGGTGGTTTTTTCAAAGACGCCGTTGCTGTTGAAGGTTGTGGTGTGGTGATTGCCGTAGGTGTCCGTGTCTGAGTTGGATATGGTGTGGGTCATACCGTCATAAGTCACCTGGCTGCTGGCGTATGATGGGTAAGTGGATGGCAGCAGATAGGTGCGGCCGCCGTGCGTCACCAGATGCTTCTGTGTGCCGATCATGATGACTTTCAAGCCATAGACGGTGGCTTCCATGGCTCTATCGTTCGGGTCGGTGGCGACGTGGATTCGGGACTGACCGATCAGGAAGTCGATAAAGTTGTGATTCTTGGTGTAAAACCGATCTGCGCCCCACTCACTGACTGTGAAATATTCATCACTGCGGAAGCTGCTTTCGTCGCGCTGGCGGCAATTTGCATCCAGATAGGGGCCTTTGACCAGGGTGACGTCATCAAGGGGCTGATAATTGCTCATGTAGCTCGGATCGTAGTCCTGGCTGTAGTCAACACAGGTGTAGTAATCCTCGCGTTCAATGTTGTCATGAAACACGGTCTTCAGGTTGGGAATGACGCGAACGCTGTCGTCAGAAAGCTTGTAGGTGGTGGTCTGATACGTGAACGCCAGCCGGTTGCCCACTGGCAGTGTGACGGTTTTCAGCTGGAAGCGGTTGGGGTTGGCGTCATCACCCAGGCTGCCGTCAAACGGGTAGTAGTCGAATGCATAGACGGTGTTTTCCGGCAGTGTGACCTGCTTCAGTACAAACCCGTCTTCAGCGTTTGCGTCGGTGTTGTCGTAACGGACGGACTGGTACTGGTATTTGACGGTGTTGGTGCCGTTGGGGCCGGGGTAGGTCAGTGACGCCAGCTGTTTGATATTGCCGCTGCTCTGGTAGGTGAAATCGACATAGCGGTCGTCCGCCGGGTCTTCAATGCGTTTTGGGTAGACGCTGCCGTTGCTGTCGGTCACATACTCGATGGTGAGCTGATTGCCGTTGTAATCCTCAATTTTGCTGGCGGGCAGCCATTCAATCTGTTCAACGTGGTGATCGCGGCCGACAACCCCAAGGGTATTAAAGGTGTAGCGGATGCCGTTGGCGTCGGTGGCGATAAACTGCCCGCCGGAGCACTCGCCGATGGTGCCGGAGGCGGTTCGGTAGCTGTGTGTACCCTGCTCGTATGGTCCATCGGCCACGTAATAGAACTGCTCTGCGGCCCGGCCGGGCAGCTCGATACGCGGGTTGTAGCGATAATCACGGGAATACCGCTCACACAGCCCCTGCGCTTTGCTCAGGCGGCGCTGCTGGACGATCAATCGTCCGTAATGCATGTCCCAGCCGTAACCAAAGGCCGATTGGCGCAGGTACGCACTCAGGTTGGAGCGCGACCGGTAATCGCGGCTGACGGTAATGGGCAGGCCATTGCCGGGCAATGCGACATCGGTTTGCGAGATAACCAACTGGCCGTTGGCTTTGTTGATGTCGTAGCTGAATTCACCGCCGTTGAGGGTGGTTTCCCCGTCAAAATCAAGCCGGTCGTAATAGGGGATATCCAGCCTGGG
>JARRJP010000074.1:3010-20677 GCA_037389025.1 Reinekea sp.
AATCGGGTACGTCTCATTGTGTGGATCCTTTGCTTCTAAGGCTTGAGTGTGTTGGCGGGGAAAACCGGCCAACGGTGTTGGCTCAAGTTCAATCTCCGAGGATGGAGAACGGCAGAATCAGGAGTGTGTCATCAAATTGACGATGAATAGGCTAAACTAAGTTGTTATTTTGACGCTTTGATGGAGTTCGCATTTTAAAGCGATGAAAGAAAATTTTTATATTCAGTCCGATACTCAAAAAAAGGACGCAATAGGAAGGCATAATCGGTTGGTTTTGGGGGAATTCTGAATCCGTGGTAGCAAAGTGCCACCGGAGGCAATATCAATGAGCGCGTTTGCACCGAAGCTTCGCTGATATGTATTACCTGAATCCGTGACTTCAATGTGGATGCAGGGTCTAAATAACAATCAACTCAGCCTTAAGTGCGCCGGCTGATTTAAGCGCTTCAAGTATCGCCATCAGATCTCCCGGTGCCGCCCCTACTTCGTTTACAGCATCCACCAGGTCCTGCAATGTTACGGTTGGCCCAAATAAAAACATGGGGTTCTGCTCCTGCTGCGCATTCACATCGGTATTGGGCACAACCACGGTTTCACCTGCAGAAAGAGCGTCTGGTTGAACGGCTTCCAGATTATTTTTAATGGTGACAGTAAGATCACCATGGGTAATGGCAACCGGATCAATCTTGACATGCTGTCCGACAACAATGGTTCCTGTACGGCTATTGATAATCACCCGAGCGGCTTCTTCGCCCGGTGTCACTTCCAGATTTTCCAATACACTCAGGAAACTGACCCGCTGATTGGCATCTCGCGGTGCCGTCACACGAACCGATGCCGCATCAACCGCATAGGCAGCATTCGGTCCTAACAAATCATTGATAACTTCCTGCATCCGTTTGGCCGTCGTAAAGTCCGGACGGTGCAGATTAAAGGTGAGAAAATCACCTTCAGAAAAAGCATTCGGGACGGAACGTTCAACAATACCACCATTAGGAATGCGCCCGGCGGATTGAATGTTGACCTTGATAGATGAGCCATCCTCACCGTCCGCCCCAAAACCTGAAACAACCATATTGCCCTGAGCCACGGCATAAACACGTCCATCCGCGCCTTTAAGCGGGGTCAGCAATAAACTGCCACCGCGCAGACTGGAAGCATTGCCAATACTCGATACGGTCACATCAATTTCCTGACCCGGTTTTGCAAAAGGCGGCAAGGTAGCATGAACGCTGACAGCGGCTACATTTTTCAGTTTCGGGTCTTCCCCTTCCGGAATGGTTATGCCGAACTGCTCCATCATATTGCGGAATGTCTGGTTGGTAAAAGGGGCTTTATCGCCAGAGCCATCAAGCCCGACAACCAGGCCATAACCGACGAGCTGGTTATTGCGTACGCCTTGCACTGCGGACAGATCCTTGATGCGGTCAGCATAGGCCAGGGAGAAGCTGAAGATTAGCAGCGCAGGTATCAGGCGTTTCATGGCAGTCATCACATTGACATTTTTTAATAAACAGCAAAAGCAGTGCCAGATGAGTATGTTGATAGCAATGATGGAGGCCGGGATGCCGGAGCAAACCACACAGGCCACACGGGACTTACAAGCCAAAGCGATGATACCGGTACACTGGGGTGCGCTTACCCTATCTGGCATGAACCAGCCGAACGTCTTTCTGCGGCAGCAGAAAAATTGAATCCCCCTCTTGTCATTCCCTAATTTGGTGAGATTATGGTCATCAATGACGAACCCAACCCCCGCCACACGTGGTGGGAATCCCTAACGGCAACAATAAGAAGCAATGATGTTTGATATTAATCAGGTTCCTTCGCAGATAGGTCGTATCGCAATTGTCACCGGAGCCAATGTCGGCCTCGGTTTTGAAACCACCAAAGCATTGGCAGCAAAAGGCGCAACGGTGATTATGGCCTGCCGCTCCGAACAGCGCGCACTGGCCGCACAGGAGCAGATTCAGGCAGAGCTGCCAACGGCAAAGTTGCAATTTATACCTCTGGACTTAAGTAACCTTGCTTCGGTTCGTCAATTCGCAGCCACCTTTCAAACAGAGCACAAACGGCTCGACCTGCTGATCAACAATGCTGGAGTGATGATCCCTCCTTATCAGAAAACCGTTGACGGCTTTGAACTGCAAATGGCGGCCAATTACTTTGGTCACTTTCTTTTGACCAGCCTGCTGCTGCCAATACTGGAAGGCACCGACGGTGCCAGAATCGTTAACCTGAGTTCAGTTGCACATCGCACCGGCCGCATTCATTTCAGTGATCTGCATGCCGAAAAGCACTACAACAGGATCAAATACTACGGCCAAAGCAAACTCGCGATGCTGATGTTTACTTATGAGCTGGACAGGCAATTAAAGGCAAATGGTTACCGCACACTGGCTGTTGCAGCTCACCCAGGCGTATCCACAACCAATCTGTCCCGCTACATTCCCTCATTTGTCATGCTGCTGCTTAAACCGTGGCTGAGATTATTTTCCCATTCACCAATCGACGGCGCACAACCGCAACTTTATGCAGCACTGGGTGAGGATATCAACAGCGGAGATTTCACCGGGCCTGACGGCTTCAAAGAAGTAAAGGGCAAAGCCATCAAAGTGAAACCCATGCCGCATGCCGAAGATCGTGACGTTGCCGGGCGGCTGTGGAATATCTCCACTGAATTGACAGGCGCAATCTGGTTCAGCAGCCTCAGATAAGCCCCTGAAATAATTCCGTCAACCAATCCATAAACAGGCGCAAACGCTTGTTAAGATAATGCCGGTTAGGATAGATCATGGCCAGCGGCAAAGGTTCAGCAGGATAGTCTGGCATAACCTCGACCAGTTCACCTGATGCAAGCTGTTGACCAACGCCATAAGCAGGCACCTGAACCAAGCCGAAACCGGATACGGCCGCAGCCAGATAGGCATCGGTCCCGGTACTGGTAATCCAGTACGGAAGTGTACGTTGCTGGTATTGACCATTGACTTTGAATTCTAACGGTTCGACCCGTCCATTGGCTGGCAGAATAAATCCCACCATCTGATGCCCTTCAAGATCATCTGGATGCTCCGGAATACCGCAACGGGCAAGGTAGTCTGGGCTGGCCAGAGTCTTGATGGCCATCGGTCCAATAGGCCGCGCAATCAGCGAACTATCCGGCAGTGGCCCGGCTCGGAACGCCAGATCCATTCCCTGTTCGATCAAATCCACCCGTAGATCGGAAATATGCAAATCCAGCTTGATATCCGGGTATCGGGCATGAAAGTCCGACAATGCCGGCAAAATGACCAAACGAGCCAGACGCGCCGGCAAGCTGACTCGAATTTTACCTCCAGGTTGAGAGTTCTGCACAAATAAGCAGCTCAATTCATCCCAGTCAGACAGCAATTGAGCGGCCTTCTGCAAGACCAGCTCCCCCTGCTCCGTCAGTCGAACCTGGCGCGTGGTGCGGACAAATAGAGGGACTTTCAAACGCCCTTCCAGGCTCTGTATTGCCTGTGTAACGGTTGAACGCGGCAGGTTCAGGCTGGATGCCGCCTTGGTAAAGCTAAGGGTTTCACTGACTCGCTGAAATATGCTGAGTGCTTGCAGGTTATCCATAATTATTCAAATTCTCTGAACAGTCTTACTGTTATAACGCTATTTATTGAAAACTTAAAAACAAAGATGCTGGATAGACATTCTCAACCAGAGTACAACTCAATGAAACAGATAACTCTCGGCAACAAAGGCCCTAAGGTTTCGGCAATGGCACTGGGCTGCATGGGCATGAGCGAATTTTATGGAGCTACAGATGAAGTGGAATCATTGGCGACTCTCGATCTGGCACTGGAACGCGGCATCAATTTCTGGGATACGGCCGATGTCTATGGTCCGTTTCGCAACGAAGAACTGCTGGCAAAAGCCCTGCAAGGCCGTCGTAACAAAGTCTTTCTGGCGAGCAAATTTGGAATTGTACGTGACCCGAATGATGCTCTTACCCGAGGTGTCAACGGCCATCCCGACTATATGCGCAAAGCCATTGAAGGCAGCCTGAAGCGACTCGGCACTGATCATATCGATCTTTACTATCAACATCGAATGGATCCTGCGGTCCCCATTGAAGATACCGTTGGTGCCATGGCTGAACTGGTTAGCGAAGGTAAAATACGCTATCTGGGTTTGAGCGAAGTCAGCGTTGAAATGTTGCGCCGTGCACAGCTGGTACATCCGATCACAGCAGTTCAAAGCGAATATTCACTCTGGACACGCGACCCGGAACAAGGAGTGTTGGCCGCTTGCGCAGAACTGGGTTGCGCCTTTGTTGCCTACAGCCCGCTTGGCCGAGGATTTTTAAGCGGTGCCATTCGCAGCATAGATGACTTCGATGCCAATGACTTTCGCCGCTTCCAACCGCGCTTTCAGGGGGAAAACTTCCAACATAACCTGCAACTGGTTGATACCGTCAAGGTACTGGCTGAACGCAAAAACATCCTGCCATCGCAACTGGCACTGGCCTGGTTGATGTCCAAGGGTGACTTTATTGTTCCGCTTTTCGGCACTAAGCGACGCCGTTACCTGGAAGAAAATATTCACGCGGTCGATGTGCAACTGACCGACCAGGACATCGCTGATATCGAAACGACTTTCCCGATGGATCAGGTTGCAGGTGAACGATATACAGTGGATTCCATGAAGCTGCTTGCCAGAGAGTAATTGGCACCTGAATCCGTGACTTCTTCATAAGAATTTATGACTTTCGACAGAGAAGATTCGAACCTCAATAAAGTAAACTGGCAAATCTCGAAGCCTGCTATTTTTCCGTCATAATCTGCAAGCTAAATACTTATCACTTGAATCCGTGACTCCTTCAGTGGATGCAGGGTTCAAGTGCTTGATTTCTATTTGTTTTTCACAAATTGCAGATACACTCATAGGTTCACCCCAATTATTGGGAAGCAAATAGAAATCAATGGCTTGCGCACTGCGCCGCTATGGAGTCACGGATTCAGGTATACATATCGCTTTCACAATCAGGATCTCAGCTCATGCTGTTCAAATCTGCCACACTATCAAGCATAATTTTATTGATCATTCTATTAGCAGGATGTGTCAGCGTGCTTCCATCAAAAGAATCTTCAACCCAGTCAGCCCCTGTTTATCCAGTCGAAAATACCCGACTGGGAAGGATTTTCCTGGGAAACCCACCGAATGACGACTCGCTGTCCGGCAATATTATATTGCGCGACGGCCAGGACGCTTTGCGTGAACGACTGCATATCATTGACCTTGCAGATCATAGTATTGATACCCAGTATTTTTTGTGGAACAACGATGAATCTGGCCGCATTCTGCTCAAAAAAATAATTGACGCAGCTAACCGGGGCGTTCAGGTGCGGATCCTGATTGATGGTTTCAGCATTGCCGATCACATCGGAATGTTTGTTCTGGCCGACCAGCACAAAAACATCAGCGTGAGTATCTACAACCCCTTTATTGCCCGAACCGGCTTTGGTCGGGTTCTTGACCTTATTTTCGATTTTGACCGTTTAAATCAACGCATGCATAACAAAACACTGACTGTCGACAATGTCGTCACTGTTACCGGCGGTCGCAATATTGGCAATGCTTATTTTTCCATTGATAAAGAAGTCGAGTTTAGGGATGCTGATGTATTGAGCATTGGCGCGGTCGTTCCGCAGGTAATACAAAGCTTTAACGACTACTGGAATGAATCGAGCGCCATCCCGATCAGGAAATTATCCCTGGCACGAACCTATCTAAAAGAAAATGATACGACAATAGAACAGTTACTGACGGATGATGACACCAACCTGCTGAATAAACCGCTGCTGAATGACTATCGGAATATTTATCAACATCTTATTAAAGTCAATCATTCCCTGGTCTGGTCACCTACAACCTTTGTCGCCGACCGCCCGGGAAAACGTCGAAATCAGGATATAGACACTCCCAAAGAAGTTGCCCTAAAATTGGCAACTCTGGTCAATCAGACAGAACAGGAGGTGATGATTGAATCAGCCTATTTCGTACTCAATGATCTGGCCCTGAAGATCTTCAAACAAACCCAAAACCGGGGTGTACGCATTCAAGTACTGACCAATTCCATGGCATCAAACAATCTACTGCCAAACCATGCCAGCTATGCCAGAGTGCGCAAGGAAATCATTGCTAACAACATTGAACTCTATGAACTGAAACCCTCCGCTAACGACTGTACTAATTTTGTCAGAAATAAGGGTAGATGTACGAAAAACAACAATGTTGTCCTGCATGCTAAAACAGCCGTATTTGACGACAGCACCATTTATATTGGATCAATGAACTTTAATCTTCGCTCTGCATTCCTGAATACAGAATCTGCAATATTTATCGACAGCCCAGAGCTCAACCAGCAACTACGAAGACAGATTAAAATAAATATGAACCTGTTCTCATCATGGAAACCAACAATTCTTGGCGACGACCTTTTGTGGGTCACCTTTGACAACGGCAAGATAAAACAGACCCGCATTGAACCCTCTACCACCGCGATGGAACGAATTGAAGTCGACCTGCTGACCATATTTCCTGAAACAGCGTATTTTTAACCTGAATCCGTCAGCACGACAGGGTTAATATGGCTGATCATCATTACGCCCCTGTCGTGCGCCATTTATCATGATGCCGTAAAACCCAGTCTTTCATCTGTTCAATCGTGAGCAACATACCAGGCACCAGCAACAGAATCAGTATGGTGCCAAACAACAGACCAAAGACGATGGTGGCCGCCATCGGAATCAGGAACTGGGCATCAAATGAGGTTTCGAATAAGAGCGGTGTCAAACCGGCAACCGTGGTAATGGACGTCAGCAATACCGCTCTGAGTCGCTGTGCTGCCGCTTCGATAACAGCCTCTTTGACCGCCATCCCTTCACAACGCAGGCGGTGATAGAAGCTGATCAGCACAATGGAGTCGTTCACCACGATACCACTGAGACCAAACAAACCGAACAGACTGAGCATACTGACATCCAATCCCAGTACCCAATGTCCAAATAAGGCGCCGGTAATACCGAAAGGGATGGCGATAATAACCGCCAACGGCCAGATCCAACTCTCAAACACCCAGGCGAGAATGCCGTAGATCATCAGCATCGCGACCAGGACGCCAATCTTCATATCATTCAAGACCTGTTGTTCATCGTTACGATTACCTTCGATACTCGCCTCAACGTTGTACTCTGCTATCAATTGTGGCAATACATTCTGTTCAATAGACGCAAGAATGTCATTGGCATTGGCCTTGTTATCATCCACCGATGCTGAGACATCGATGGACAGGTCACCATCTTCCCGGTTCAGTGATTCAACACCACGGCGAATCTGCAAATCCATCAGTGCGCCGATAGGTGCCCATTCACCATTGCCCAGTGAAATCGGCAAAGCACTTAACATGGCCAGGCTACTGGATTGGGTTTCCGGCAATTTCACGTAAATATCAAGCTGCTGACCATTTTCCTGAATAAAGCCGATAACACGACCATTCAATAATGTCTGCAAGCGGGTGGCTAACGAGGTCAGATCCAAGCCTAGGCTACGAGCGGCAGGCGTCAGGGTAAAGCGCCACTGCTCGGTGCCATAAGGCAGGTCATCTGATGGATCACTGACGCCCTGATAAGTCAGAAACTGTTCCTGCAAATGCAATGATGCTTCTTTTAGCGCATCAACATCATCACTGCTTAAACGAACGGTTAAATCTGCATTAGCCAATCCCCAACGGGAACGGCCAAAGCTGACTTTTTCAACACCCGCCGGAATTTTAACTTTTTTCCGCCAATGACTGACCAACTCCTGATTGGTATAAGGTCGTTTGGTATCACTGATCAGCTCCACATCAATCGACGCATTTTCAGCGACATTATTTTCACGGTGATTCACCAGCAGCGTCTTAATAAACTGATAACCAGTCTCCTGCTCAACCGCTCTTAACTGAGCCACCATATATTGCAGAAAATCATTAATCTGTTGCTGCGAAGCACCTTCTGCAAATTCCACCGCAACTGACATACCGGTCCCTTCAACACTCGGAGGCAAATTCACTTTCAAACGACCACTGCTAACCAGGCCCAGACTGAGCATAAAGGCCACAATCACTGCCGCCAGCGTGACAAAACGATACTCCACGGCACGCATGGCCAGCGGACGAAACAGTTGATCGCGAAAATAATTAAAGCCACGATCCACGGCTGAGCGGAATCGACTTGGCGCTTTATGAACTTTTTTATTGTGCGCCAAATGTCCTGGTAAAATCAGAAAGCATTCAACCAGCGACGCAACAATGGCACACACCACAACAAAAGGAATATCGATCAGCAATTCACCGAGGCGGCCATCAAGTAACAGTAAGGGCATAAACGCGGCAATCGTCGTCAGGCTTGATGCCATCACCGGCGGCCACATGCGGACTGCCGCTTTAATGGAAGCATCCATCGGCGCCAGACCACGAGCCTGCAAAGCCTGAGTGTCTTCACTGACAACAATGGCGTCATCAACAATGATGCCGACGGCGATCATAAACCCAAACAAACTCAAAGCATTGATGGTGACAGCAAAGGAATTCATCAAAATAAAGGTGGCCATAAACGAAACCGGAATGCCTAAAGCCACCCAGACCGCAATTCGGGTATTGAGAAAAACAAACAAGACGCATAACACCAGGGCCATACCGGCGAGGCCGTTTTTCAGAATCAAACCAATACGTGATTCCAGAAAGCGCCAGCTTTCATCTATCGGTTGTACCTTGATATCGGCGTCATCAGGTAAGTTCAATTCATCAAGCCAGTCAAGATAAAGCTGCGCGGTTTCGATGGTGTCCTGCGTTGGCTGACGACGCATATTAATCTTCACTGCAGGCAGACCTTCGTAGGTCAGGTATTCATAGTCATCGGTAAATTTACGAACCACATCGGCGACATCGCCAACACGGATGAGGGCGCCGGTTTCGGTGTCTGTCAATACCGGTAACTCAGCCAGTTGCTGGGTATTGCGCGCCAGGCCCTGGGCTCGTAATTGAGTGGACACATCGGCACTGCCAGCAACACCGGCGGGCAGGTTTTTATTATCACTGGCAACTGCGTTGCCAAACTGGTCCAGCGTTAATCCAAGATCCAGCAGACCTTGGGCACCGACTTCTATTTCAAAACGCTCACTGGGACTGCCGGTCAGTGTAATCTGAGCAATCCCTAGCGCTGATAATTCATCTGAGTAAATTCGAGCCTGATCAATCAACTCCCTAATGGGTTTATCACCATAAACCAGCAGGCTGCCAATAGGTTCAAACCGTTGAATACGACGAACACTCGCTTCGTCAACATCATCCGGTAGCGATACGGAGGCAACGGCATCTTCAATCGCTGTCTGCGCCTCGCGCATATCCACATCCTCATTAATCCGGATAAAGATGCGCACCCGTCCTTCAGAACTGGTTGTGCGCACAGAATCCACGTCTGCCACTGTCATAATCGCATTTTCAAGCGGTATACCAAGGGCTTCCTGAACATCTTCGGCGCTGGCACCAGGCCAGGAAGCAGTCGCGATAATGGCATTGAATTCAAAATCAGGAAAAAACTGCCGGTTAATGTTTTGATAGGACCACAGACCAACGATCAACGTCAGTACCATCAAGCCATTGGCAGCGATACCGTGCCGACCAAGATTTTCAATCCAGCGGCTCATGATCGGTCCTGCCCTTGTTCGTTTGCAGGTAATGAAACATTCAGTCCGCGACTGGCATTGGGCAGGCGAGTCACCAGAATTCGGTCACCGGCATTCAACTCGGCACTATCGAAAATATACCAGGTGTTACCATCAACCAGCGTCTGGCCAATCACCTTTACTTCGGTGTCCACCAGTGCCTGACGCTCAATTTTATAGATCAATCGATTTTCATAAAGACTGCTGGCAGGTGCAGCAAAGACACCAGACTGTGCAGGCATTTGAATGGTCAGGGGCTGATGCTCACCCAGAGCGATATTAACAGCTGATACAAAACGAAATTTGGCCGTTAATGAACCCGATACAGCCAGCGACTCCAGATCAGTCATTTCCAGCGCAACGGTTTGGCTGCCAACTGTCGTTTCCGCTCGAACCCCTTTGGGCTGATCATGCATTCGCTGCGCTTGTGCTAATGGTATTTTGGTCTCCAGACCTAATTGTTGATCGTCAAACACGCTAATCAACAACTGGTTTTGGGTCACTTGATCACCAACAGAAACCGGCACTGTCGCCACAACACCATCGAAAGGAGCTTCCAATCTGGCATCGGCCAATTGTGCCTGTAGTTGCTCAACACTGAGCTGTTGCTCTCGGCGTTGAGTGGTCAACTGAGTCATCACATCATCATGCCGGGCAATGGCAAGCTGCTGAGCCTGAACGGCCTTAAGCTGGTTCTGATAGGACATCAGCGCGGTTTCGTAATCATTGGAACTGGATAATTGCAGGTTATTCAGATCTTCATAGCGCTTCAATGCCGCCTGCCTGATCGCCAGCAACTGCTGCTCGATTTTCAGGTTTTCCTCATCAGCAGACGCCTGAAGCCTTTGCAGACGAATCTGAGCGTCGATACCGGTCAATTGGTTCTGGGCCTGAGCCAGGCTGCGCTGCAAATCTTCATCATCAAGCGTCAGCAGAAGCTGACCAGACTCAACCCTCTGCCCTGCGCTCACCGCAATGCCAGTGACTTCACTGTTGAATGCCGAAAGCATCTGGCGCTGACGATAGGAAAAGGCCTTACCGAAAACAATCATTTGGGCAGACCAGTCATCTGGCGTCAATAAAAGACTATCGACTGTTGCAGACGAAGTCGCACCAAAACGACCGCCACGACCACTGAAACCACCACGGCGTTGCGACTTGTTATCGGACGGTTGTGACTTGTTTTCAGACGCCTGCTGCTGTTTCAGTTTTTCCAGAAACGCGGCCTTTTCTTCCTCGTTCATATTTGCCATCTGCGCTTTCTGTTCATCTGTCAGCGTCGGCTGCTGCGCAGATACCTGCTGTGTGCCAGGTGCCAATCGCTTGGCAGAACTGGCTGAGCTGTTCATCAGAGCAACGGCACCAACGCCAGCTGCGAGAATCAGCAATGGCAGTACGAATTTATAGACGGCATTTTTCATTTTCTTTTGCACTTCCCGGCATGATTATTATCGGGTAGTACCCGATGGTTTATTGGGACAGAGGTTTGAGAAGACATTATGGGCTAAAAGTATTCCAGCGTTATATGAATCCAGCAAGATAATTGATATGGACTTTACAGGCCTCAGATAACACCACTAAGCGTTTTGTACGGGCAGGTTATCCTCAAACCATGACAGTGGCTTTTGGCCCGTCCGCTATAAGAGCTATAACCTGAATCCGCTATGGAGTCACGGATTCAGGTATAGGTCAACATTCCCGGTACCAGTGCGATACCGGCAAAGGATGCGACGTTAACAATATGCGCCGGGCCATCTTCCGGCAGCAACGGCACCCAGAAGTAACAACCCCGGAACGGTCCATACAGATTAAGATTCATAACCCGCTACCATTCAGCAGTGTCGACTTCATGCAGCCAGCGACATGAGGCAATGCCAGCGTTATTAATACCTGAATCCGTGACTCTTCAGTGGATGCAGGGTGTAAGAGCTTGATTTCTATTTGTTTTTCAAAAATTGCAGGTGCCCCCATAGGTTCACCCCAATTTTTGGGAAGCAAATAGGAATCTTAAAACGACCCTGACAGAAATTCAGTCCTTTAACAATCGGAAGAAGGTATTCTCCATGACACAAACTGAACAAGATTCCTGTTTTACTCTGCAAGGAAAAGTCGCGCTGATTACCGGTGCCAGCCGCGGAATCGGTGAAGCCATCGCTCGCCTGTATGCCCGCAATGGAGCCTCAGTGATAATTTCCAGCCGAAGCCAGGAGGCACTTGAGACCGTTGCGGCAGATATTAACAAGGACTTTGACTGCGTGACACCAATAGCCTGCCACATTGGAAATACCGAGGATGCGGAACAGCTGATCGCAACCATTACCAAACAATTCGGCAAAATCGATATTCTGGTAAACAATGCTGCAACGAATCCTTACTTTGGCGAAATGCTTGATACTCCAGATTCAATGATTGAAAAAACCATTGATGTCAACATCAAAGGCTACCTGAAAATGTGTCAGCTGGTTGGCAAAGTAATGATGGACAATGGTGGTGGCAGCATCATCAATACCGCATCGGTCAACGGCATAACACCTGCACCTATGCAGGGTATCTACTCTGTGACCAAGGCCGCCGTCATTTCAATGACCGCCGCACTGGCAAAAGAAAATGCCCGTTACGGGATTCGCGTTAATGCCGTATTGCCCGGCTTGACCGATACCAAATTCGCCTCGGCCTTGACAAAAAATGAAGCCATGCTCAAGAATATCCTGCCGATGATTCCAATGCGGCGGATGGCACAACCAGAAGAAATTGCACCGGCATTTCTGTTTTTGGCATCGGATGCGTCATCCTATATTACCGGCGTTAATTTGCCAGTAGATGGCGGGCTGCTTTGTTAGGGGCTGGCCATTAGTGGAGAAAAGTAACGCTATTGCCAACTAATACCTGAATCCGTGACTTTTTCACTGAATGCAGGGTATAAGAGCTTGATTTCTATTTGTTTTTCAAAAATTGCAGGTTCACCCCAATTTTTGGAAAGCAAAGAGGAATCCATGGCTTGCGCACGGCGCCGCTATTGAGTCACGGATTCAGGTAATACTGAAGACTCAGAAACGGAACCCAAAATTAAGCAACGACTGAAAAGACACACTATGAAACGAATTTTACTACTTGCCGCATTGACCGGCAGCCTGCCCGGCTTCGCCGCCGATACGGATGCACTAACAGAAAAAGCACGGAAACAGGTGCAGATAGCAGATCAGATTCTGGTGAAGAACCTGCAAAGCACCACCGACAGTTCGGGAACACTGGCCGCAATTAAAGCCTGCACACTGAACACATCGGAAATCATGACAAAACTGGACAAGCAATGGCAGATCAGTCGAACCGGACTGCAAGTTCGTAATATGGAAAATGCGGCCAATGACTGGCAACGCAATGTCATGATTGATTTCTACAGCAGAGTACACGCAGGTGAAGACATAAACCAACTGGAAGCCAGCCGCGTCATTGATGGCGAATTTCAATATATGAAAGCGATTGGTACCGATGCATTGTGCATGAGTTGCCATGGCACCAAGTTGGAAGGTGACGTGTCTTCTAAACTGGCACAACTTTATCCATTAGACCAGGCGCTGGGGTTCAAGATCGGCGACTTGCGAGGTGCTTATGTGATAACCACCTCAATCAAGGAGTAGGAAATTTTCCAAAAACCGGCCTGTTTGCCGGTTTTTTTCACTGCACCACTACATGGCTTTTCTTGTCTGGAATTCTATATTTTTTTGTTTTTTTAACGAAATTTAGATAGGAATCCCTGCTTGGGGGAAAATCAGTTTCGACAAACATGCATAATTTAAATAGTTTCTTTATTTTATTTTTTAAAAGTGCCTGTCTGAATAATGTCGCTGAAACTTTTTTATAAGCCATTAGCCACCAACTTTGTTGTACGCCATAGAAATAAATTCTTTAACTGACTCGAACTCTGATTCTGACGATACAGTAAACTCAACATCACCTGTACCATAGTGACCTATTGAAGAAACATCTCGATAACAAGGTGTTTCGTTAGGAATATCTGACGGCCTAAGCTTTAAAAACAACTTAATATTTTTGCTTTTAACTTCCATACAGGCAATGTTCTGGGATATTTTGTACGCAACATAGAACTTTTTTGGTACTTCTTCTATGGATTCATCCAAACCAAGAATAAACTCACGGATCGTCGCTGTTAGCTGATGGATCTCTTCACTTTTCCCTTCAAGCCTTTCGTCAAACGTATAAGTTGCCGTCGCGCGAGTTAGTGCAGCTTTCTTACCTGCCTCAACCATAACCGGATTTTTATATCCGTTTTCGGTCTCAGACGATGTTGTAGACCCTGTTGATTTGGAAGTATGAAACACCTCTTCCAGATAAAGTGAATTATTGGAAAATAACCGATATTTCCATAGCTCGATATTTGCCCCCATGACTTGTACAGCGTGTAAGTCATACTTTTTATAATTTGGCGCAAGGCAAATAACCCTCACATCAGACCAATCTACCTTGACTCCACTCCCCAACTTTTTCTGTACTGCAATTTCAAAATCACCTTTGTGGTCTTGTATCCAATGCAGGTAAAAAAGACTTTGATTGATCAATTCTGATGATTCGACCTTTTTGTACTCAATAATGACGGGGTTATCTTCTTCTGACAGCGCAAGACTATCAATTCTTCCCGCATGTTGAGCGCCAGTCGAAAACTCACTCGCAACAAACCGACAATTGAAGACGGTTTCGAGGTTTTTTTCAATCAAGGACTGCAAATCTTTTTCCAGTGCAAAGTTCTTCTGCTCTACAGCAGACAGTTTATCACCTGAAATATCAAAAATCGGCACTTGATGAATACTCCATTTCAGATAATCGGACACTAACTTCAAAACGGTAGTCTAATATGGGGGTCCGTACAAGCTCTTGTTCATAAATGGAACACTGAAAGAGTATAGTTCTTTCTCAGATGTATTTTTTGGGGCAATTAAAGTTAATTTTTCTCCCATTTTGCCACTGGCGTTATCACGTCAAATGTATTGATAATATCAGTCTCCTCAAACGTATCAGAATTCACAAACTTGGCTAAATAAGCTTCGTCCAGAGCTGTCGGACTTCTAGCCAATATGAAATTATTTCTGTTTCGATCCATTATGAAAAAATTGAAGATGCAATTCATTGCCAAGCGAAAAGCAGCATCTATTATTACTCTGTTGCCTTCTAAAAGAATGAGTAACACGCTAGGGAAGGTGCGAATAAGTCGTCTAAGTCTCTCTGTAAACCCTGTAGGGCATGATCTAAAAGCTTGTATTCTTTGTTAAGCATCTCATCAATAGGCTCATTCGATTCTTGCCGCGAATAGCAAGCTTTTATCCACATGCTGAGACAAGAGGACTTGTTCGTACCTTACAATCACATAAACAAAGGGGTATGGGGATGCATAATAGTGTAGAGGTTGTAGGTGAATGGACACCTTACCATGAGTTAACCGCGCAAGATTCAGCAGTGTTTGACGAAGCTCTTAAGGGGCTTGTTGGTGTGACGTATCGACCATTGGAAGTTGCGACGCAGATCGTGGCAGGAACAAATTACCGTTATAAATGCAGGGCTAAACTTTCGGGGGCTAATAGCCTTCAATGGGAAGCGATTGTTGATGTCTTTCAGCCATTACCTGAAACAGGTGAGTCACCTAAGATGGTTGCCACAACAACTGTCGCCACCGAGTGGACGGATCAGGATCAAGAGCGGGTCGCTACTTTGCTTAATGAATTAGACGCTATGCTGGTCTTGCCCAATGGCGGTATGTCTAAGACTGGCGCTTTGATACAAGAATCATTGTCTGAGGTCTGTAACCCTCAGCTAAACCCTGATCCTGAGCGGCGCGCATTTTGGTATCCGTATCGCAATGATGAGCAACCTATCTCGGAGTTCTTTTCTACATGGTTGTACTATGCTCCAGCTCCAGAAGGCCTTGGCCCCGGCTACTACATCGAACAGTGGGATTATCTTGCTAACACTCAGGCTGGTTTGATACTTAACAATGAAGATCAGCGTTTTAAAACTTGGTTTATTGCGTTTCTGAATCTTCATGGCGAATGGCTTAACAGCAAAGCGTCGAATAGCACCATTGATCAGTGGATGAGCTATACCGGCACGCCGAGTCACCCCTTTGATATTAATGAATACATTGTGCCCGAAGGGGGCTTTCAATCATTTAATCAGTTCTTTTTACGTGAGCTAAAGCCCGGCATGCGGCCTATGTGTTCCTGTGCGGACGATCCGAATATTGTGGTATCTCCATGTGATGGCGGGACGTTTTACCTTACCCGTGGTCAGTTAGAAGGGAATGCCTTCCCGCTTCCTGGCAAATCTCATGATACGTTTGAAATTATGCAAGCCATACCGGGCTATGGCGCAAGCTTTGTTGGCGGGCCGCTTTTGGATACCTTATTGTGGTTTACCGATTACCATCATTTCCGCGCACCGGTTTCGGGTACAGTTATTCACCAAGGGGTATACGAAGGCTCCTATAATTATGATTTCGATAACTACGACCCGAATGACCCTTATGCGCCAACGTTGTCTGCGGACAGTGATAGAGTCGGCTGGTATCAAAGCTTAGGTAAGCATAAGCGCTATGTATGGATATTCCGTACCGAGAGCTTGGGTTTAGTGGCTATGATAGCCATCGGCTTCTGGGGGGTAGGCAGCATTATCAATGAAGTACCAGCGGGCGCTAGCTTGAAAAAAGGAGATCGGATGGGCAACTTCGGTTACGGTGGCTCATCCATTGTACTGGCGTTTGAGCCTAACTTGGATTTACAGTTTGGTGTGCAGGAGCAAGGTAAAGATAACACGGTCGACACCAAACATGTCGGTGATCCAGACCATCCGACGTTAATGAAAATTCAGCAGTGTTTTGGTAAACGTACACCACCTCTGAAATGGGCTGATTAGCAGAGTTAGTTTTTGGTCAGTGTATCGGATATGCCATAAAACGGTATATCCGATGTAAAAAGCCCAAAATATCTCTATTACAGCAATAGATCGCGCTCCCATTTTCTCATCTGCAATTGTTATGCAGACCAAAGCAATAAATAACAGAAGTGTCAGAAATAAAGACTTCATTTATCGGCTAATCCAGATGACTAAAGTTATTACCGAAAGCAAAAATGTTATTACGCCAAAGAATAATTGTATTCCCCTGATTATTGTTCGCCTATTTATAAAGGAATTTAAAGTAAGCATAAAAGCTGAGCCAGTGAAAAACACAAATGGAACAGGTAAAAAATACAGTAAATAATAGTGAATATTAGACACTCCATTAGCTTTAACCCATGCTAACTCTACACTGGCAATAGTAAAAAACACTAACGATATTACCAGCCAATTAAGGCGCAGTACCTTTAACAAACACTCATTTTTAATCACCACGCTATGCCCACTCCCATAGTGACACCAATGCCTAGACTAATACCAAAGCCAGGAGTTCGACTAAAAGTGTCGTATGTGCCTCCAGCCTCTACGTAGTCAGCGTGTAAATCACCTTCACAGTCAGTTCCTACTAACATTCCCACTTGGTAAGAACCTCCTACTGAAGCAGGCCCTATAGATGCCCCAGCCCAACCTTGAACACCAACAAAACCTTCTACTCCGTCATATTTATTTCCATTAACTGGGTTAGGAAATGATCCGTTAGGATTAAATGAAGCTCCGGCACCGAGTCCAGCACCGAAATCAGCTGTAGCGAACCACTTACCATCATCATGACCAAAGAAAACTGTACCTCCCAATCCAGCAAATAGGCTTACTTTTATGCTCCAATACCCCGTCGGATCAATAAAATTAACCGGATCGTTTCCTACGTAGTCGACCCTGAAAAAAGCCAAATCTCAGGATTCAGGCGAATTTCCAGCCTCTGCCCTGCATTCGGCGGCCATTCTTCACTTTTCTCTAGTGGACATT
>JARRJP010000075.1:0-40953 GCA_037389025.1 Reinekea sp.
CAGACAAAATTAATTTAGTTAAGGGATTATTTGTTGCCGTATTAATATTCTATGGTAAATGCTTAACCTCCTGTGAAGGCAGGAGGGTGAAATTGGAACATTTACCCAGACACCCACCATAAAATGCACCATAACGCGGCAATAACAGAAGTTTCGGCCACACTTGTCCACTACTTATCCAAATACCCACCATAAACGGACTATAAAATGGCAATAACAAAGATTTCGACGCCCCTGGCGTTGCATGAAATTAGTTCAATTCCCTCTTGTCGAAGAGGCTAACGCCCAGCTTGAGCATCACCAGTCCTCGCCCGATATATTTGCAAGACACCTTACCTCCAATTCAAAAGGAACTTAAACAAGGCTAACCATTACCTA
Organism: Reinekea sp.; assembly: GCA_037389025.1. Lineage (GTDB taxonomy): Bacteria > Pseudomonadota > Gammaproteobacteria > Pseudomonadales > Natronospirillaceae > Reinekea. The sequence continues at coordinate 379 of JARRJP010000075.1, forward strand.
AAAGGCGCTCTTTCCTTTTAACCAGTAGGGGTCCCTTAAATGCACATAGAAAATTCATCCCACATTATTCAAATTGATTCAGAATCTGAACACATTGCTGTTAAAAAACAGCCTGAGCCGCAGGCGGATAACAGTCATCGGATATCCGCCGGTCAATGGCTGCGAAGCGGTCAGTTGTTTCAACCACAAACGAAACCCTTTGCTCTGAAGTCGGATGATTTCCTGTCCCATGGCTTTCATAAAATGCTGGCGAACTTATCCAATGAAGGGGCTCCGTTAGCAGACTTGATTGAGTCTGCTGATCAGATGATGATTGCTGTGGCATCGCAGTCATCAAATGCCAAGGCACTGCTACTGCCAGAAAATAAAATGCTACTGAGGGAGTTGCTGCAACACAGCCAGGCGGCATTGACAACCGGGCAGACAAACCAACGCGGTGAGCAGTTATCTGAGCTGAATCAATTATTGCGTGAGTTGAGCGTACATCTCGGTCGTCATGCGATTGAGCAGATAAGCGTTCCCGGTGCACCTGTGGTGCCTTCACTGCATGCGATTGGTGAATCGCTGAATTCTGAAATCGCAAGACAGCAGGTAAATGCTTCGGCAATATCACCTGAGTTTACGAATTTTATAAAACAGACGCTGACAAATATTGAGGTGCTTAAAGAACATCTGGCTGCACACCCAGATGACAGAACCCAAATCCGTGAGGCTATAGGTGAAGAATTGTCGGTTATTGCGGCTAAAGCGTCAGAGTCGTTAGAAGAATTGGCGAAACACAGTACCGATCCGCAGGTTCGTGAAGCATTCTCCGATCTGAATGCGGGTGTTTCGGTATTGACTGACCGGAAATTCAGCGCTTCCAGTGGCGGTAAGTTTAAACAAATCGCCAGTAAAACCGATATATATGCGGCCCTTTCACCAGAGGACGATAAGGAATTCAAGCAGATCATACGGCAGGATCTGGGTGCGACAATTGAGCAATGGCATGAACACAACAAGGATTTGGGCGACATTCTGGACAGGGCTGACTTCCCGCCCAAAATGAAAAAACGTTACATGGCGTTGTGCGACAGCATCAGCCACGACCTGAAAGCGCTGAATGATGGTGTGCCCGTGAAAGAGCGCTTGTTGCGCGCTGCCGGTACGTTGCTGGCGTATCCACTGCCGTTGGCTGTACCGTTGTACACCGGTGAAAAACAATTTTCATCAATAGTAATTCCGCATTTTATAAAAAATGGCATGTTGCTACTGGGGCTGGTGAATAACGATACGTCAGGCAAACAGGTTTTTTCAAGTCACTTTAACAACCGTCTGTTTATGAATACGGTGATCAGTGCTATCTATGCGATTCCCACCTTTGTGAAACCGGCGCAATTCCTTCTTCACAACACTGGTTTTAATCTGGGAGCGGCGGCGGTGTCGGGTATCGCAACCTTAGCTCAATTCAATATGGATAAAACCAAGGAGATCGCCGATAAAGTATCGGACATACTGTTTTCAAGCGGGAATAATGAATTCACCATTAATGAAAATGCTAAGGATGAACTGCGGGCATTCGTTGATACGCTCAAACAGGAAAAGGGAACTTTGAGCAGCCTCAAAGAAAACTTTACCGGTGAAGGTGGTAAAAAGCTCAGCGATACGCTCAATGCACAGATGTCCCATATTCTGAGTGTAATGGATAAACTGAACAAGGATATTGAAGGCGCACTGGGCGAGTCAGTATCTGGATCTGCCAATGCAACCAATACGGTCAATGCTGATTTTTATCCTAAACTGGGGCTGACCGCGATGACCGCCCTAATTGCCGCCGCAACCATGGGTTTGATGTATCCCGATCCGATTGGCATTGTGAATTTTGTGGTTGATAGCGCAGTCATCGTTTCTGAAATGTGGAAGCAAATGAGTAATCCGAATGCTGATTTGCAGGATGCGGTGAAAACATTGAAAGATCTGGTTGGTTTGAACCTGACCATGACACTTTATCTCAGCGTCAACAAGGGCGTTCATTTTCTGGATATGGGCGCTAAAGGGTTCTGGGCCGGAACGGCGGCCATGACAGCCGCTAACCTGACCATTCCCGGCGCAGTCGCCGGTACTACGGCTAATACGCTCGGACAAGCGCTGGGCTTTTTGCAGAATAAGTGGAATGAATACAGCCAGACACCGGTGCCAGCAAAACTCGAAGAGATCGCCATTGAGCAACCGGTTTCCTTCCGTTCAGAGGCACATAAGGTCAGCCCGGATCCGTTGGAAACTCAGGGGGTGGCATTGGAAGAGATTGTGATTGACCTGCCCGGCAGCCCTGTTCGGCCATTACAGCCGCTAATGCGGGAAGCACCTGTGTCGCCTGCTCTGAATGTGGAGCTTGAGGAAATCGTGATCGACTCCGGGCACGGCTAGCGTTTATGACGTTGCAGAGTCCATAGTTTTTCACTGACTCAAGTTTCTGTCTGTCTGAGTTGTCTGTTTTCTATTACCTGAATCCGTGACTCCTTCAGTGGATGCAGGGTGTAAGAGCTTGATTTCTATTTGTTTTTCAAAAATTGCAGGTGCACCCATAGGTTCCCCCCAATCTATGGAGTCATGGATTCAGGATAAGGTTAAAGATGGTACATAACATTAATACGCGCAACGTATTTACTGGTGGTACCCGTCACCGTCACACCCTCATGAAGGACTGAGTCTACGCCATGTCCATGGCGAAAGAATAGTGCACGGCCTTTCTGTGGATTGACTATCACCGATGTTTTATCCGCACGATATAACCGGGTCTGCCCGCCTTCGATGCCGTCTTCATGACCATTGAGATACAAAAGCATGGTCAGTTTGGACCAGATATTTCGTTGCTCTACCATTCGCTGGCTTTTTTCATCCAGATGATAGGCAGGCCAGTCACCATCAATATGCCGATTGAAAACATCGTTACAATCATACTTGTACATATTGATGCGTTGACTGAACATCGATGCCAGCGCTTGTCCGTCAAGTTGCGCTGGCAAAAAAGGTTGCAGGCGCTGAAACAGTACCGATAAAAATTCACTATCATCCAGCCAGTGAACCGACTTGTTCATACGCATGCCGGGCGGCGTCTGAATACCGGGCGCGGCTGAATTGTAACCAAGCCTTTCAGTCAATGCGATCAAGGTATTGGCTTCTGTCTCGGATATGACATTGTCAACATAGAATGCGATCTTATCGTCGACATCCAGAACTGTTTTAACCATGCCTTCAGGGTTATACCCGGCATCGACTATCGGTACATCCTGCACCGCATAAACGGGCGTATCGGGAATCCAGCCGCCCATGGGTAATGAGCCTGAAATTAAACTGGCGGGAAAGTAATGCATTGTTTCAAGTGTCATCGTAAATAAACCGGTTCACAGAGATACTCTCATCATATGGAGATGGCAGAAAAGGTAAATCAGGCACACTTTTGATACTTGTCATGTGATGCAGGAAGAAATCCGTTTATACAGTCTTGAATCGGTAACGCCATCACAGCGTGGTGCGCAAGCCATTGCTTCCCAAAAATCGCCGGTGAACCTATGGGTGCACTTAGGGTTTTTGAAAAACAAATAGAAACCAAGCTCTTACACCCTACATCCACTGAACAAATCGCGGATTCAGGTTATAGCTTTGATTTCTTAAAAGCGCAGTATTTTTTTCAAAATAATGCTTTAGATAATCGATTTAATATGCTACTTTGACAATAACCTGGAATTGATTTGTTACAGTCAATTGGTGGCCCTCTAAACGTCATTTTTAAGCTGTATTGGCTTTGGCCCCGAAAAAACCGAAAGGAAATATACTTAAGGATGGGGATCTATGACTATCACGTCTTTTAATATCCTGCTATTTCAGTTTACTTATTACTTCAGCAACAAGATGAAAATCTTTGCTGCAGTCGCTTTCTGTAAGCCTTCGCTCATAGATTACATTTTTAATTCGATATTAGATGGTAAGGATTCAAATTATCATCCTACATGATGACGCATTGTCCCGAATAAAATCGTAATACGAAAATCTACCCAATTAAACTCTACAACAAGGACGGTTGAAGCTATGACTGTTATTAGCGGAAAAGAGCCACACATAATTTCTGTTCATGGTGTGCAGCTCTTAAAAAATAAAAATATAAATGCTAAAGAGAAGCTTGAGAAACTGGTTAAAAATGCGTTAGCCAGGAGCAATATTCAGCGAAAGTTTAGTGTCAGGGAATTTCTTTATGAAGATGACAATGACCAGGCTCAAAAGCTTTACCGAAGTCTCATATCATCTTTAGTAAAAGGCAGTCCAATTACCAAAAAAATATTAGATGGCCTCTTGGATATTATTGGTGATGTACTGGTTAATGCGGTAGACGGTAGCGTCGCGAAGAGAATAAAATCTAAACTTAGAAAACATATTCTGGATTCCTATGAATCCGGGCATAAGGTAATTTTAGTTGCCCATAGCCTGGGAACCGTTTATGCCCTCGATGTGCTGAACGATCTAATCAAGGAGCCTGACTATTTTAATGGTGATGATATTGAAACATGGCCTGTAAGCGGATTAGTGACTATGGGAAGTCCGCTTGGGTTGAATATTGATCTTGGCGTTAAGTTATTTGAAAAAATAAAATTAAATAAGATAGAAGAATGTGAATTTGAAGCATTTCCTTGGCACAACTATTTTAATCGACTTGACCCAGTGGTTACCGGTAGTGTTTTTGGCAAGGCAGCAAAGATATCAAGATCGAATGGTCCGGTTGAAATTAAATATGGGCCGGATGTCGATGAACTTAATTGGATGCTAAGAGGACATCCGGTTACATCCGGTAGCGCTTGGCTTCTGGCACATACCACCTACTGGAAAAACCCAAAAATAGGTGACAAAATCATAAGTATGCTATGGAGAGCTTCATGAATAACTATTACATCTTGGCCATGCTGGTTTTTTTAACTGGTTGTGTAGGTCATTACAGATATTCGGCTACAAGCCAGTTGGAAACCTACAGTGGAGTCAAATCCCCCTCTGTGATTTACTGGTTCGCGGACCAGGGAGTATGGGCGTCAGGGATAGAATATAACCTTATCGATGGTGATATTACTCTCAATGCTTGTGGTATTTTTCCGAAGACATTTGTTCTTACCGAAGAAGACAAAAATAGAAAGTACACGCTATTTAGTCAAAGTGGGGATACTCAAGTTGTAGAAGTATCAGAGCGCGTAGAGGTCAAAAAATTAATTGAACCGACCCGGTTAAAAGTGGGTAGCGAATGTGGGTACATTCATTTTATTGAAGACAATGAAACGAGAATAGATTTGTCTTACCTATGTAAGTCTGGCGGAATAGATGATGATGTACTACCTGGGAGTTATTCATTTTCTAATATCACTAAAGTTAAGGTGGATGGAAATGTTCCGCCTGAGCTTAATTGCCCGTGATTTAGCTGAATAAAATCTGTCCTGAATCCGTGACTCCTTCAATGGTTTGCGCACTGCGCCGCTATGGCGTCACGGATTCAGGTTTAAACCGGCAGATCATCTTAATATGCGTTTTATTTGAGACACTACTCTAGGAGGCTGTCCGGAAAGGTGGTTTCGATACCATCCATCCAAACCCCAACCCAGAAACAATCCCCCTATCTCTCCATAGCCCCCTTACCCGCAATAATCTTGTCCCGAAATTTATCAATCCGAGCAATACGCGTTTCAGTTTTCTTTGCCGAATTCAAGTTGATAACATAACTTTTTTGTCGACCCGGTGTGAGCCTGGCAAACGCTTCATCCAATTCAGGGTCCGCCTCCAGTGCTTCCAGCAGTTCTTCCGGTAACTCTATCTCTTCCTGCACTTTGGCCGGTTTGATGCCTGCTTCGGCATAGTGCATGGCTTCTTTCAGGTAGTTGATGATCAGGGCTTTCTGGTTGGTGACCTGGCCGTTTTCCGTGAAGCGGATTATGCTTGGGTGAGGGGAGTTGGGTCCCTGCTTTTCAAGTATTTTTTCCGGGTCTTTCAGTAACGCCGCATCAAAAAAACTGAGGCGAAAGTCATTACGGAAAGCTCCGATAAGCGCAATGTTCCGGCTGGCATGCATGTAGCAGGGGTGGCCCCATTTTACGGTTTCAATCAGTGTTAATTCGGTGCAGATTCGGCGCAGTTCTTTGAGCCCGGGGTTCCATAAATGCGCGGAACACTCTGCCGTGGCGAAGCGGTCACAGCGGCCGCAGCCTTTGCTGAAAAAGTCTTCGATGTTGGTGATCATGGCATGCTCCTGTATGGCTTGATGCATGCAGTATACAGTAGCGGATTATGCGTTAGTCGAACGATAAAATAGCACAGTGGATTGCCTCTGGCCTGAATCCGTGACTCCATAGCGGCGCAGTGCGCAAGCCATTGATTCCTCTTTGTTTCCCAAAAATTGGGGTGAACCTATGGGTGCACCTGCAATTTTTGAGAAACAAATGGAAATCAAGCTCTTACACCCTGCATCCACTTTGGAGTCACGGATTGAGGAATATCTCAATGCGCAACATCATCGAATAACAATCTCAATCCGTCGGTTTGCTTTCCAGGCCTCTATTGTTTGGCCTAACTGTACCGGAACGTATGCGGCCTTGCCTGAGGCGGTTAGCTGTTTTGGCGGAACGCCGTATTTGATCAGCTCGGAGACAATGCGGCTGGCTCTGGCACTGCTCAGTTCCCAGTTGGTTGGGTATTGATTCGACAATGCCCTTCGCATCGGGCGGTTGTCGGTATGGCCAATCACTTGAACATCAACGTCTGGGTGGCTTATCAGTATTTCTGCCAGTGGTTGCAACCAGAGAATAGCGGAGATATCGAGGGCTGCTTCTTTGGGTCTGAACAGGGTATCCAGCGGCATGCTCAGACGCACCGTATTTTTGGATTCGATCAGGGAAAAGCGGTCATCAGTGCCGAACTTCTGCATCAGTTGATTCAATACCTGGCGGGTACTGTCGGTTAATTGGCCCGATTGTTCCAATGTTTTGGCTAATGCGCGTTGCTGGTTTTTAATCAGGCTCTGGCTTTCTTCCAGTGCCAGTTGCTGGTTTTTGATGATCGCCTGACTTTGTGCCAGCGCTTGCAGGTGGGTTTTAATTTTAATCTGGCTGGCTTCCAGTTTTTTCTGTTGGTTTTGAATCACTTTCTGCGCGCGTTCCAGATTCTCCCGCTGTGCCTTAACCATTTCCCGCGTGCCATTCAGTTCTTGCAGGTTTGTCGCCATGGCTGTTCGGGATTGTTCCAAATGCTGTTGAATTTGCTCTTCGACGCTTGTCATCTCTGATTGAGCTTGTTGCAGAGTGTTGATCTGAGTGTGCAGGTGTTGGACGGATTCAAAAAAGTCCTTCTGCTGTTCATTCACAGTATCTAGCTGCTGCCGGTGTTGTTTGGTTGTTTGGGCGCTCACATCCAGCAGGGCTTGCTGTTCGCTCACTGTTCTCCTGGCAGTATCTAATTCTTTAGATCTCTCAATCTTGTCTTTGAACAGGATCGCATTGGCGCCAATTGACGTCATGAGACAGAAAATTAGCAACTTATTGAATCGGGAAGGGGATATAGGCTTCATACAACATCTAATGGTCCGGATAGTCCTTGGTGCAGGATAACGGATGCAGGATGATTTTCGAACCAGTTATCGCTAGTTTGGTGAAATGGATCGCAAATTTGGGCTGGGTGAGTGGATACTTGGTTTTTGCGGACAATTAACCGTTGGTGTTGCGGCAGTGGCAAGACGAGATGATTTGGCTCAGGTTTCATTCCACACACCGGCACCCTCTTTCCGCTTTTCCTTTCCGGCCGAGCTTTGTTTACTCTCATATCTTTATAACTTATTGAAAAATAAGGAAAAGTTTAGTTGGCATCGGTATTGCTCCAGTCCCATTAAGGCAGCAAAAGCGGCAAAGGGGCAGGGTATGTCAGCACTGGGTTTTGAAAATTCACTGGGTATTCATGATAGCGCACTGCTGGTGCGTTCGGACCGCTCCTCGATTCTGGCCAATAACCTTGCTAATGCGGACACGCCGGGATTTAAGGCGCGTGATATTGATTTCAAAGCGATACTGCGGGGTGAAGTTGAACGCCAAAACAGTATGGCGGTGGATCAGACCAACGTTCGGCATATACCTGGTCGCGTTGAGGACGGATGGGAAAAGCTTTACCGCAATCCTATGCAGCCTTCAATTGATGGCAATACTGTTGAAGAGCATGTCGAAAATAAAGAGTTCACCACTAATGCAATGGCCTACAACGCCAGCTTTGAGTTTCTGAGCGGTAAGTTTAAGGGTCTGACCGGGGCGATCCGGGGAGAATAATCATGAGTCTGGGTAATATTTTTGATATTTCCGGGTCGGGCATGAATGCGCAGTCGATCCGGCTGAATACGACCGCCAGTAATCTGGCCAATGCGCAGAGCGTCAGCTCCAGCATTGATGATACCTATCGTGCTCGCAAGCCGGTCTTTCAGCATATCCAGTCACAGTACATTGATCGGGATGATCTGGTTCCGGTGGATCTGGATTATGACGTCGGCAACGGTGTGAAAGTGGCCGCGATTGTCGAAAAAGACGCGCCGTTGGACATCCGGTATGAGCCGACCCACCCAATGGCGGATGAAGATGGTTATGTCTATTACCCTAACGTTAATGTGGTCGAAGAAATGGCTGACATGATGTCCGCATCGCGCAGCTTTACTGTCAATGTTGAGGTGTTCAATACCGCCAAAACGTTGATGCAGAAAACGCTCACGCTCGGTAAATAGGAGAGTGACTTATGGCTGATACAACCTCAACGGATATAAGCAGCGTTCTTGGCCAGTATTACAACGAAAATCGTTTTGGTCAGCAAGACGCGGCCTCTTCCAGCGGCGAGATGGGCAAAACCGAATTTCTGGAGCTGATGATTGCCAAACTCAATAATCAGGATCCGTTGAACCCCCAGGAAGATGCTCAGTTTATCGCTGAACTCGCCCAGTTCTCGACGGTGGAGGGCATTCAGAATATGTCCTCACAGATGGAGGATTTATCCGCTACCTATAAATCAACCCAGGCGCTGCAGGCCAGTTCGCTGGTTGGTGGAGCCGTGACGGTGGCCGGTAATGATACTGCCTCGTTGAGCTGGGGTTATATGGTGCATGGTTCGGCGGAAGTCGATAAGGCTGGCAGTGATCTGGTGCTGCAGATAGAGGATTCCTTTGGCGAGATTGTCGAGGAAGTTGAGGTTGGTTATGTCGATGCCGGTGAAATGAACTTCAAGTGGGATGGTGCCAATCTCGAAATAAATGGCGAGATGGCGGATATCGATTATTCAAAATTTGAAACCGATGAAGAAGGCAATCTGGTGCCGCATCCGGAAGGTGATTATGTCTTCCGTGTGATCGGGCCGGGCAGCGCCGATGTTGATGAAGTATTGAATGTCAGCGTCTCGCGCTGGGTGGAATCGGTTTCGATTCTGGACACCAATGAAATCCAACTGAATCTGGATGATGGCAGCACAATCGGAATGGACAGTGTGAAAGCCATAAATGCCGTTTATTAACGAATGACTTCGCCTGTAGGTAAGACGACAAGAGGTAACGTGATATGAGTTTTGGATCAGGTTTAAGCGGTGTTGCGGCCGCCAGTAAAGATTTGAGTATCACCGGTAATAACATTGCCAACGCCAGCACGACCGGTTTTAAAGCCAGCCGGGCCGAATTTGGTGATGCTTATACAACGTCGATTCTGGGGATGGGGCAGGATCCGATAGGCTCTGGTGTAAACCTCAACAATGTTGGCCAGAAATTCGAGCAGGGGAATATTTCTCAAACCAAATCAGTGCTGGATCTGGCAATCGACGGTAATGGCTTTTTTGTTACTGAGCGGCCCAACGGATCGACTACCTATACTCGTTCCGGTATTTTTGGCATTGATCAAAATGGTTATGTTGTCACTAATCAGGGTGGTGTGCTGCAAGGTTTTGATGTGAATGAAAGCGGCATTGTCAGTGGTATTCTGACCGATCTGCGGGTGGATGCTGGCAATCAGCCGCCACGCGGTACGCACGGTGTTGATGCTGAGGTTAACGTTCCGGCCGGTGCCAATGTGCTGCAATCGACCGGCTCCACAACCCGTACCAACGGTTTGGCTGTGGGTGTGGCACAGGCTGGTCCGGCGGCGGATACGGTGACAACCCTAAGCACTATTGGTGTGCCGACAACAGGTGGCACTGCCTCGCAGGTGGTGGGCGGTCCCATTGGTTTTACCGGAGTTGCCCCGGGCATTACTTTTCCATGGCAACCCAGCTCAACAGAAGCCGCCTCTTCATTGGATTTCACCTTGATCGGGCCGAATTTCAATAATGGTGTAGCATTGACATCGACTATTCAGCCATTTTCGGATTCGGTAATTTACAGCGACGTTAACGATCTGGTCGCCTCCATTAACGCCAATATCAAGGGTGAGCCTGAACTGGCCGGCAAAGTACAGGCGGTTGCCAATGAGTTTGGTGGTATTTCCTTTGAGATGGCCGGTGTTTATGCCACTGATGGCTCATCGATTGTCGGTGTTGTTGATAATGTGAATAATCTGTCTGATCCGGAATATCTGAACTTTGGTTCGGTGGGGCTGACGCTGGCCGGTAATAAGGTTGCAGGCTTAACGCTGGTTAATGCCGATACTGGCTCGACTCTGACCGGCGGTCTTGACCTGACCACGCTGGATTCCACCATCAATTACTTTGAAAGCTTTACCACTGGTGTTGATGATACCTTTGCCTATAACGTCAATATCGGCGGCACTATCTATTCTGAGAGCTTTACCTTCGATACTGTGACGCCCGGTTATGCCACTCTCGGTGCGTTTGTGGTAGACCTGAACGCTCAAATGTCCGTCGCTCTGGCCGCTGCTGGGCAGTTTCAGCTCAATGGTAGTCGTCTTGAGTTTGTGGTCACCGGTGCTGCGAGTCTTGGTCCGAGCAATATCTCGATTACCTCTGTTGCCTCAGGTACAACCAGTAGCGTTGATATCAGCGATCTGGGTATGACCAACAGTGGTCTGTTCACCCCAACCATTTCGTTTGGTCAGACAGAAAACGACCTGCTGGAAGTGGTGGTGGATGGCATTACTCACAATCTCCCCTCGATCGGCACCGGCACAGTTGCTGATGCGGATACCCTGGTTGCACTGATCAACACCCAGCTTGCTGCAACACCGGCCGGGGCGCCGTTGGCAGGTCCTAATCTGGATGCTCATGTTCAGGCTTATCAGGTCGGGGGTGTTTTGCACTTTACTCGTATCGATACACCGAGTACGACCAGTACATTAGATGTTAACTGGACAGACGCTACGCTGGCGGTCGATCCGCAAGCCGAGTCTTACATGGGGTTTGACTCCCCGGATACCATCTCGACGCCAAATACCGTTGCTGCTGTGGCAGGTACTTCACTGTTTGAAAGTGGTGGCTTTATTGATCTGACCTCTTATGAGGGGGCTCAGGCGACCATTCAGGGTAACAGTGTTACCGAGCTGGATTTCAATGATGAAGTTATTGGCACTCCAACTCAGTTAACCGCGTCAACCTCATTGCCGACAGTTCCGATTGCCGGAACGGAAGCGGCGGGTGCGGTCATGGTGTTCTCCGTGAATCTGGGCGGTATTTCGGATACGATTACCTTGCCAGTACCTGGCCCGGCAACCGGTTGGCCAACGAACGCTGCGTTTGTGACTGACCTGCAAAATACCATTAACAATTCACCGGCGATTCTGGCTGCTTATCCTGGTGCCGATGCTGTGACGGTTTCAGTCGATGCGACAACCAACAGGTTGCTGATTTCCTCTAATGGTATGGGGATAGGGCCACAGTCTATCAGCATTACTGACCTGACCAGTTATGCCGGTGCACCATCAACAGTCACACCAACCACCTTGGGTATTGCCACTAACTCGACTCCGGCACCTACGGTGGTATTGGGAAATCCGACAACGCCATTGAATAATCAGCTTGAAATTACCATTGATGGCGGCGTTACTCAGACCATAGTGATTCCTGAAAATGAATATGGAAGCTTTAACGAGCTGGTAAAACAGATCGGAACGCTGGTGGCGTCCAATCCTATACTGGCCAGCGAAGTGGATGTCAGTCAGGTTAATGGACGATTGATTTTTGAGCGCGTTGAAACTGGTGCCTATCCACTGGATATCGATATTTCCGGTAGTAGCGAAACACTTGATGCACTCGGCTTGACCAGCGTTACCAAGACTCTGGGTGAGGAGGAGGTTGATCGCACTCACTCATTCCGTATTAACCTGACTGTGCCGTTGCCGGATGAAGAAGGCCGTTCCGGTTCTGTTGAAATATCTCTGGATGAGGTTATTTATTCGGTGGATCAGCTTGCTGCGGCGATCAATCGGGAGCTGGCGGCGGTGCCCGAAGATGAATACATTGGTGTGCAGGCGATTGTCAGCCGTGACGCGGATGACAATGAAATTCTGGAATTGGTTGCCACGGTAGAAGGCGAGGAATCCCAGATTACCATCTCTAATATTCAGGCACCGGGTGAGGATCTGGACGTGGAATCACTGTCTGCTTTGTTGCAAACCGATCAGTACAGTGTTGATCTGCTTGACATCGGAGAGGCAGCGGTCACCAATGGTTACCCTGAACAGAATTTTGTTCTGTACGATGAAGAAAATGATCAGCGTTATGACATTACTCTGGATGAAGGGATGCAAGCATCCGAAATCGCTTCCACTCTTGCATCCTATGCCGGTATGACCGCAACGGCTGAAACTGAATTGCGCATTCTTGCCGAGGATTATGTCAACTCTGGTGATATGGTTCTGTCTATCAATGGACAGGACATTGAAGCGAATGACTTCCAGGGGATTGTTGATGAAATTAACGGCTATTCAGGTACATCACTCAACAGTATTACGGCTGAACTTGATAGCGATACCGGTGACATTCGCATCTACTCCAGTATTGGTATCGATATTTCGGTTGCCATTGATTCTTCCGATGAAGACGATGGCTTCACGCTGGTTGGCCACGAGGGAACCGCGCCTATCACCTTAGGGCGTGGTGCTGATGCACAGACGAATGTCCGTGTTGGTGGCTATGCTGATATCGTATTGAATCAGGGCTATTCATTGATTGAACCTGACCCGCGCGTCGCAGGCCTGTTCAATGGTTTGAGCGATTCCAGTTTTGACGAATATGTCATCAATGAATTCGATCCGATCGATCCTGAAACCTATAACGAAACGGCGTCGTTGACGATTTATGATTCGCTCGGTAATCAGCACCAGTTGCAGTTGTATTATGTCAAAGATCCTGACGACTCTAACAACCCGAGCGCGTTGAATTCGTGGACAGTATACGCCCTGATCGATGGCGAAGACGTGGGTGACCCGGACGCCAGTCTGCCATTTCCACAAAACATCGAGCCGACGCACTCATCCTTTAAACTTTACTTTAATGCAGACGGTACTCTGGATGAAGAAAACACCGGTGAGTTCCTGATTTCCAACTGGGATCCAACCGATGAAGGCGGTGATGCCAGTGGTGCTTACACCTCATTGAACGTGGCTGAAGGGGGGAACCTGCCGATCCCCGATCCAAACAGCAATTCGAACTTCTCGATCAGCTTTGCCGGAACCTCTCAGTATGGCGGCCCATTCTCACGCTATGATTTCCAGCAGGATGGTTATGCCAGTGGCCGCCTGAAAGATCTGGAAATTGAAGATGACGGTATTATCTATGCGCGTTATACCAATGGTGAGGCTCAGGTGCTGGGGCAGGTGGCAATTGCTTCCTTTGCTAACATGGAAGGGTTGACCCCGGTAGGGCAGACGGAATGGCAGGAAAGTTTTGAATCAGGTGATGCCACTATTGGTGAGCCTGGTACTGGGTTGCTTGGTACTATTCGGGCGGCGGCATTGGAAGATTCGACCGTGGACTTGTCTGAACAACTGGTGCATTTGATTATCGCGCAGCGGAACTATCAAGCCAGTGCCAAGACGATTGAAACGGCGAACGCGGTGACGCAGACGATTATTAATTTGAGGTAAGTTAAGTTCAGCCAGTACTGTTTGATGGAAATGGTGCTGGTTTTTATGGGTGCACCTGCAATTTTTGAAAAACAAATAGAAATCAAGCTCTTACACCCTGCATCCACTGAAGGAGTCACGGATTCAGGTATTAAATATAAAAAAACGGCAACCAAAGTTGCCGTTTTTTAGATGCGAATCCGGCTCAGGCCTCAGGCTCATAAGCCAACAAAGGACTTAACCAGCGCTCAGCCACCTGCAACGTCATCCCTTGGCGGGCGGCATAATCCTCAACCTGATCTTTGGTGATTTTACCGACACCAAAATACTTTGCCTGCGGATGGCTGAAATACCAACCGGACACACTGGCTGCCGGTGTCATTGCAAATGAATCAGTCAACTGAACCTCGGTATTGGCTTCGGCATTGAGCAGGTTAAACAGCTTGGCTTTTTCGGTATGGTCAGGGCAGGCCGGGTAACCCGGTGCCGGACGAATACCACGATAACGTTCCTTGATCAGCTCCTCATTGGTGAAATGCTCGTCTTTGCCATAACCCCAGAATTCCTGCCGAACCCGCTCATGCATTCGCTCTGCAAACGCTTCGGCAAGACGGTCAGCCAATGCCTTAAGCATGATCGAATTGTAATCATCACCCTTGGCCTCAAAGGCTTTGGCGCGTTCTTCAACACCATGGCCAGCCGTTACCACAAAACCACCAACATAGTCGTTGACACGCTCCAGCGGCGAGACAAAATCGGCCAGTGAATAGTTTGGCTGCTGATCCGGTTTGATCGTCTGCTGACGCAAATGTTCCAGCCTGACCGGTCCGTTCTCGGTTGTCAGTGTTACGCTATCCGCTGCACTACGTCGTGCAGGCCAGAAGCCAATAACCGCTTTCGGCGTCAGCCAGTTTTCTGCAATGATCTGATCAAGCATCGCTTGCGCATCATCAAACAGTTGCCTTGCGGTTTCACCGATCTTGTTATCATCGAAAATCTTTGGGTATTTACCGTGCAGATCCCAGGTGATAAAAAATGGTGTCCAGTCGATGTATGGGCGCAATTCTTCCACACTGTAGTGCTCGAACACCTTGCAACCGGTAAAAGCCGGTTGTGGTGGCGTGTAGCTCTCCCAGTCAAACTCCTGGGCATTGCCAGCGGCGTCAGCATAGGGATGCAATGCCTTGGAGCGACGGTTTTTATTGCGTTCACGAACCACTTCGTATTCGGCGCGGCGTTCGGCGATAAAGCCTTCTTTCTGTCGTGGGTTTAACAGATTTTGCACCACCGACACCGCGCGCGATGCATCGGTCACGTAGATGGTGGCATCGTTACTGTATTGCGGTTCAATCTTCACTGCGGTGTGCGCTTTGGAGGTTGTTGCACCACCGATTAACAATGGCAGGTGGAAATCCTGGCGCTGCATTTCGCGGGCAAGGTGTACCATTTCGTCAAGGCTTGGGGTGATCAGGCCAGACAAACCGATGACATCCACCTTCTCATCACGGGCTACTTTGAGAATTTTTTCGGCAGGCACCATGACACCAAGATCAATCACATCGTAATTGTTACAGGCCAGTACCACGCCGACAATATTTTTGCCGATGTCGTGCACATCGCCTTTCACCGTTGCCATTAATACCTTGCCTTTGGACGTTGCATCATTGCCTTTTTCCGCTTCAATAAACGGAATCAAATGGGCAACAGCCTGTTTCATTACCCGCGCCGATTTCACCACCTGTGGTAAAAACATTTTACCGGCACCGAACAGATCACCAACAACGTTCATACCATCCATCAATGGCCCTTCGATGACATCAATCGGTGCGGCAGATTCCAACCGAGCCTGTTCGGTGTCGTCAATAATATGGGTGGTAATGCCTTTCACCAGCGCGTGTTCAATACGCTTTTTCACCGGCAGTGAGCGCCATTCCTGATCTTCTTTGATTTCTGTGCTGCCATCACCGCGATATTTTTCGGCGACTTCGAGCAGGCGGTCGGTGGCATCGTCACGACGATTGAGAATTACGTCTTCAACGCGCTCGCGCAGTTCATCCGGGATGTCGTCATAAATCACCAACTGTCCGGCGTTGACAATGCCCATATTCATGCCGACTTTACAGGCGTGATATAAAAATACTGAGTGAATCGCTTCACGCACCGGGTTATTGCCTCGGAACGAAAATGACACGTTCGAGACCCCACCGCTGACGCTGGCATAAGGCAGGTTTTGGCGAATGTATTCCACCGCTTCAATGAAATCGAGCGCGTAACGGTTGTGTTCATCAATACCGGTGGCGACGGCGAAAATATTCGGGTCGAAAATAATATCCTCCGGCGGGAAGCCGTGCTCGACCAGCAGGTTATAACTGCGGGTACAGATATTAATTTTGCGTTCACGGGTATCGGCCTGGCCATCTTCATCAAATGCCATGACCACAACCGCTGCCCCATAACGCTGGCACAGTTTGGCGTGGTTCAAGAAGATTTCTTCGCCTTCTTTCAGCGAAATCGAATTCACAATGCATTTGCCCTGGGCACATTGCAGACCGGCCTCGATCACTTCCCATTTGGAGGAGTCGACCATAATCGGCACTTTGGAGATATCCGGTTCTGAGGCGACCAGATTCATAAAGGTGATCATCGCCTGCTTCGAGTCCAGCATGCCTTCATCCATATTGATGTCGATAATCTGGGCGCCGTTTTCAACCTGTTCGCGTGCGACATCAAGTGCTTCGTCGTATAACTCTTCTTTGATCAGCCGTTTGAATTTGGCCGAACCGGTTACGTTGGTTCGTTCACCAACATTAATGAAGTTCATGTTGTCAGTCAGGTTAAACGGCTCCAGACCGGACAGCGCCATACGGTGGCTTGGCTCTGTCTGCTGGCGTGGCGTTTTGTTGCTCATTGCCTCGTTGATCAGAGCAATATGCTTTGGTGTGGTACCACAACAGCCGCCGATAATATTCAGGAAACCAGCGCTGGCGAATTCGCTAACCACTTCGGTCATTTCCTCCGGGGTTTCATCGTATTCACCGAACTCATTCGGTAAGCCGGCATTGGGGTGGGCGGAGACATAACAGTCTGCAACCGTTGCCAGTGTTTCGACATAAGGTCGCAGATCGCTGGCACCGAGTGCGCAGTTAAGACCGATAGAGAATGGTTTGATATGGCGGACCGAGTTATAGAATGCCTCCGTGGTCTGACCAGACAGCGTGCGCCCGGAAGCATCGGTAATGGTGCCGGAAATCATCACTGGTAATTTAAAACCGTATTCATCGAAAACCGCTTCAATGGCAAAAATCGCGGCTTTGGCATTGAGGGTATCGAAAATGGTTTCGATCAGAATAAGGTCGGCACCGCCGTCAATCAGGCCGCGAGTCGCGTTTTTGTAATCCTCGCAGAGCGTTTCAAAATCAATGGCGCGGTAACCGGGGTTGTTTACATCAGGAGATAGTGACAGCGTCTTGCTGGTAGGGCCGAGAACGCCTGCAACCCAGCGTGGTTTGTCAGGTGTTTCGCAGGTCTTGGCATCACAGGCTTCGCGTGCAAGTGCCGCAGCGGCCTTGTTCAGCTCATAAGCCAGCTCCTGCATACCGTAATCGTTCTGCGATACGGCGGTACTGTTAAAGGTGTTGGTTTCAATAATATCCGAACCCGCATCAAGATAGGCTTTGTGGATTGCGGTAATGACATCAGGGCGGGTGATGGAGAGCAGGTCGTTATTGCCTTTGATGTCGCTGGGCCAGTCCGCGAAACGCTCGCCACGGTAGTCTTTTTCTTCCAGTTGATAGCTCTGAATCAGAGAGCCCATGGCGCCATCAAGTATCAGAATGCGATTCTTGATGGCGTCGTATAGCTGATGGATGCGTAGCTCTCGGGTAGTCATGTTTCTCTCTCTTGAATGGGGTTGCTGGACTGTGGGGGAATAAAAGCTCAAATTGGCTGTAAATTCAAGCTATATCAAAATATTTTGATATAGTTCTGGTCGAATTTGAGTCGTTGCTGAAGAGTCAAATGCTGGAAGGTTAAAACCTGAATCCGTGACTCCATAGCGGCGCAGTGCGCAAGCCATTGATTCCTCTTTGCTTCCCAAAAATTGGGGTGAACCTATGGGTGCACCTGCAATCACGGATTCAGGTAGAAATCAAGCTCTTACACCCTGCATCCACTTTGGAATCACGGATTCAGGTTATCACCTTGAAAGGGCTGATCAATAATACCAATGACCAGTCCGGTTCGGTTGACCACAACCCCAGTAAAAACAGCCGATAGTCGCCGTGGTGGTATCGCTGGCATTGTTATTATCGTAAACCGTCAGCGAGATTTGGTTGATATGTTGCGAATGGATAATCCATTTCGGTAAAGCAAACCAAGAGCCACTGACCTGGTGGTCGCCCACCTGCCAGACTTCATCAACGATTTCTCCATCAGCATCACTGCTTTCAGAAACAAAAACATACCAGAACAGGAATGAGTAAATCTGGGCTTTCGCAACGGGTGGCTGATTCATCTGAAAGTCGATCGCGACTGGATCATGATCCGATGAGCGATAGGCGTCAGCCGCGTACATTGACAGAATCTGTGCTTCGGATTTGTACTCGGTGTTGTAGTCAAGCACGCGAGGCTCATCGGTATTGATATGCCAGTGTTGTACGTTGAGAACCTTGGCTAACAATGATGGCGAGACCAGGGCGTGATCCAGAGTTCCGGTTTCGCCGTTGTAAACATACGAATAGCCGTTATCTTCTTGCAGCAGGGTGTAGTTTGCCTCCAGTAGTGCGGCGACCGGGTCTTCTTTGCTATAGGCATTGAGATCGCCGAGGATCAGCACCTGATTGCTTTGTGTCCCGGTTGGGTCATCCGCCAGCCACTGTGCCAGCGCAGTGGCGGCACTGGTACGGGCGTTGTTGTAGGCACCCTGTCCATTGTCACAATCCTGATAATTATCACAGTTGTTTGAGCCTTTGGATTTGAGGTGATTGACCGCAATAGTCAATACCGAGCCACTGGCGTTGTGTTTGATAGACTGTACCAGGGTTGGGCGGTTCAGGTCGTCGATAAACAGTGGATTTCCAGACTCATCCAGTGGTGAATTGGCACTGTTGAGAATCTGTGAACTGCCGACGAGCGAAACAGTGGCTGGACGATAGATCATACCGACGGCAATGGCGTCATCACCGATTTGCGCAACATCTGGATGAACATAGGCATATTGCTTGTCTTCCGGTAACTCGGTGTTGAGAGCGGCGGTCAATGAGGCGATCGCGCTGAGTTCTCCATAGCCGTCATTCTCCAGTTCCATCAAACCAATTACATCGGCATCCAGTGCGGTAATCGCCGCTATCAGTTTATCGGTCTGACGTTGCAGTTCGAACGCAGTGCTGGCACCACGAGGCGTTGGGAATGCACCGTCTTCACCATCACCGTTAAAATAATTCAATACATTGAATGATGCGGCGCGGAAGTTACTGCCCTCTACTGCTTCCGGTGCTGCAGTACGAGGGTTGGTGTTGTTGAAGACTGGTGTTTCAGTCGGGATCAGCTTGTAGGCACCGTAGGCATAGTTCATGACCCCGGTCAGGTTGTCGACGCTGTTGCCGACGCGCAGTGTGTTCACCGCATCCAGCATTGGCGCAGGGAAAATCACCGGATCCGGGTTCTGACTGCTGATGCCATCTTCAACCAGCAGCCTATTCAGGGCGTTGGCTTGCGCAATGGCCTGCGCCGCTCTGCCGGGTTCGGCGACGTCGGTTGGAATTGGGCGACGACCGTTACCGATCATGAACTCACCATAGCGACCCAGGTTATAGACTTCATTAACCGTCATGGTGCTGGCGAATTGAACCTGCATACCTTCAACGGCTTCAAAGTCGGATGAGGCTGTGACGGGTAGATCAAAGCTGGCCGGTGTTGGCAGTATATTGTCCTGGCTACAGACGGTCAGTTGTTGAACCTGGGTCAGTTCAGTCAGTCCGTAATATTCATCAACGGTTGCATAGAGACGAACTTTGTCTCCGACGACGACATCGGCGTTGTCGTTGTAGACAAACAACCCTTCTGATGTTGTGGTATCGACATCAGTGTCTGCATCTTCTTCCTGAATAAAAAAGCCTTTCATTTCATTGCTGTTTTGCAGATCGGCGGTCACGATGGCTTCAACCACAACCGTCTGCCCGTCCAGAGCTGAGCTGTCACTATTGCCCTGAATTTCGCTGATCAATGTGGCCGGGTTATGGCAGGCCATATCAACGGAATTATCTGGATTGTCATTGCCATCGGCATTACCCAGATAGTCAAAGGTGTCTTTGGGATGGCTGTCCCATTGAATAGACGGATCGAAAGCTGTGTCGTATTGGTTGTCGCCGGTAGTAATGGTTGCTTTGCGCACCAGCGTGACATCGGCCCCGAACTTGTCTGAATTGCCGAGCTGGCCGATACGGTCAACAACGGTGCCATCGTATTTCAGTAACAGAATGTCATTACCGTTGAAATAGGTGACGGTTGAGGTGATATCAGTGACATCCTGGATAGCGCCGACCGCGGACGGGTTGGAAATAACATACACTTTGCCTGCGGCCAAAGAGCCGGACAGGTTCACTGAATTCTGGACTGTCAGTTTGCCATTGCTGTAAAGCTCAATGCTGTAATCAGACAGGCTGACTGACTCGGAGCCAGTGTTCATCAGCTCCAGTGCTTTGTTGTTCGAGGAACCCTCTATGTACTCCGAAAATATGACATCAGCGAAGGTGCTGCTGGCGACCAACATTAATCCACTGGCCAGTAGGTGGTTTTTTCTCATGGGATGATCCTTTGGCTTCTTTTAGCTATTTCATTGGACTGGCTTGCACTTTGCCGACTGCACCAAAGGTTTGAATATTGCTGCTGGTTTGCATCAAAATGTCGGATGCAGGTTATAT
The DNA here is from genome assembly GCA_037389025.1 of Reinekea sp. Classification (GTDB taxonomy): domain Bacteria; phylum Pseudomonadota; class Gammaproteobacteria; order Pseudomonadales; family Natronospirillaceae; genus Reinekea. Next base: position 21,329 of record JARRJP010000075.1, read on the forward strand.
CACGCCATTATGACAAATTGTTCGAACCTCCAGTTAATTTAATTGTTTGATAAATGTACCAGATTGAATTGTCCTGAATGGCTCTGTATGCTCGCGCGCTTTTGTGTCTGCGATTAGTGTAGTGTCTCAAATAAAACGCATATGAAGATGACCCGCCGGTTTAAATTTAAACCGGCGGCATAGGTTTTATTCAAGACACTACACTAGGTCACAAGGTTGCTTAAATCGAAAATAAGGGTAGTGAATGATTCTGTCTCAAAAGAAGTCGGACTGGGTTGGCAATATTCGCGGTGATGTACTGGCCGGTTTAGTGGTTGCTCTGGCGCTGATTCCTGAAGCCATCGCGTTTTCCATTATTGCCGGTGTCGACCCGAAAGTCGGGTTATATGCCTCGTTCTGTATCGCTGTTGTCATTGCCTTTGTCGGCGGGCGACCGGGTATGATTTCTGCCGCCACCGGTGCCATGGCACTGCTGATGGTGACCCTGGTAAAAGAGCATGGATTGCAGTACCTGTTGGTTGCAACACTGCTGACCGGCGTTATCCAGATAGTTGCCGGTTATCTGAAGCTGGGTGAATTGATGCGCTTTGTTTCCCGCTCCGTTGTGACCGGGTTTGTGAATGCCTTGGCGATTCTTATTTTTATGGCCCAGTTGCCGGAGTTGATTAACGTGACCTGGCATGCCTACGCAATGACAGCAGCCGGTCTGGCGATTATTTATCTGTTTCCATTGCTTAACAAAACCATTCCTTCACCATTGGTTTGCATCCTGTTGCTGACAGGGGTTTCCATGGTTTTGGGGCTCGATATTCATACTGTTGGCGATATGGGTGAACTGCCTGATACCTTGCCGGTCTTCCTTTGGCCTGACGTACCGTTAAATCTGGAAACACTGATGATTGTTCTGCCATATTCCTTGCCGTTGGCGGTAGTTGGCTTGCTAGAGTCTTTGATGACCGCGACCATTGTTGATGAGCTGACCGATACTCAGAGTGATAAGAATCGTGAATGCAAAGGGCAGGGGATTGCCAATATCGGTGCTGGTTTGCTAGGCGGAATGGCTGGTTGTGCCATGATCGGGCAGTCTGTTATCAATGTGAAATCCGGTGGTCGTGGTCGCCTGTCTACTTTCATTGCCGGCTCGGTGTTGTTGATTCTGGTTGTCTTTCTCAGTGACTGGGTGGCGCGTATTCCGATGGCGGCGCTGGTCGCGGTGATGATCATGGTCTCGATTGGTACTTTTAGTTGGGCCAGTATTCGCGACCTGAAGAAATATCCGCTTTCAACCAATCTGGTTATGTTTACCACGGTTGTTGTTGTCGTTTGGACGCATAACCTGGCGCTGGGCGTTTTTGCCGGTGTGTTACTGGCGGCACTTTTCTTTGCCAATAAGATCGGTCATTTCATGTATGTTGAATCATCGCTTGATGAGCAGGATGATCAGCGTATTTACCAGGTTCATGGACAGGTTTTCTTCAGCTCTTCGAACAAGTTTACGGCGGCGTTTGACTTCAAAGAGGCTTTGAGCAGTGTCCGGATTGATCTGTCGCGTGCCCATTTCTGGGATATTACCGCTGTTGAAGCATTGGATAAGGTCGTCTTAAAATTCCGCCGTGAAGGCACAGATGTACAGGTGACCGGACTGAATCAAGCTAGCGAGACAATCATTGATCGCTTTGGCAAACATGACAAACCGGAAGAAATTGAAAAGGTCTTGGGAGGCCACTGATGGCAACTGATAACGACAAGAATGAACGCATCTGGACCATTGCCTGTGTGGACGGGTCACGCTACTCCACCTCAGTCAGAGACCATGCGATCTGGTTGAGCCAGGTACTGAATGCACCATTCAAAGCGCTTCATGCGATTGAACATAATCCCAATGTGGCGGTGTCTGATCTGACTGGAGCCATCGGCCTTGGTGCGCAGGAACATCTGCTGTCAGAGCTGACCGAACTGGAGCAACAGCGCAACAAGCTGGAAATTCAGAAAGGGCGCCAGATGCTTGAAACGGTGAAGGTGCATGCGGAGCAGGCTGGTATTGAACATCCGACCCTGGTTCAGCGGCACGGCTCTTTAATTGAATCATTGATTGATCTGGAAAATGATGCCCGGGTGATTGTTGTTGGTATTCGCGGTGAAGTTCATGAGGATAACAATCAGCATCTGGGGGCTCACCTTGAGTCGCTGGTGCGTTCTGTCAACCGTCCTTTTCTGGTGGTTAATCGTGAATTTACACCACCTAAGGCGGCGATGCTGGCTTACGATGGCAGTAGTTGCTGTTTGAAAGGTTTGGAGATGGTCAAGAACAGTCCGTTGTTCGATCATTTGCCGGTTCACCTGGTGAACGTATCCGGCGATCTGGATAAGGCTCAGGTGTTGGTTGCGCAAGCCAAACAGGTTCTGGAAGGTGCTGGTCGAACGGTGCATACCGCTGTTTTGCAGGGGTTGCCTCATGAGGCACTATGTCAATATCAGAAAGAGAACGAGATTGATCTGACTGTGATGGGGGCGTTCAGCCATAATCGACTGCGCGAGCTGGTTTTTGGCAGCTTTACTATCAGGATGTTACTTAATACTGAAAAGCCTTTACTGTTGTTGAGGTGAGGGAATTTTCACCTCAGCCATCCTTGACTGACTGGCGTCGCCAGTGCTTACCAGTGCCTGAATCCGTGACTCCATAGCGGCGCAGTGCGCAAGCCATTGATTCCTATTTGCTTGCCAAAAATTGGGGTGAACCTATGGGTGCACCTGCAATTTTTTTCAGGCAGTGCTTAATAGTTGACTGTTTTAGTCGGGTATTTATAATCTCTCGAATAATTGTCACAAAGGCGCTGGCTGTTAGATGAAACTCACCACAAAAGGCCGTTACGCTGTAACGGCAATGCTGGATCTGGCCTTGAATGCTCAGAGCGGTCCAATCAACCTGGCTGATATTTCTGAGCGACAGGGCATTTCGCTGTCCTATCTGGAACAGCTGTTTTCAAAATTGCGTAAGCAGGGGCTGGTGGCTTCTGTGCGCGGTCCGGGTGGCGGTTATTTGCTGGCCGGTGAAAAGTTTGAAATCAGCGTGGCATCGGTTGTTGATGCCGTTTCTGAGTCGATGGATGCCACTAAATGCCACGGTGAAGTGGGCTGTCAGCAGGGTGAAATCTGCCTGACCCACCACCTTTGGCAGGATCTCAGTCGACAAATTCATGATTTTTTATCCGATATTTCCTTGCAAGATCTTGTCGATCGTACTGAAATACGCGCCGTCAATAATCGGCAGAACCAACGGCTTACCCGCACTACCGATTCAGAACATACCATCGAAACAGCTCAGGTAGAATAATGCGTCCGATATATCTTGATTATGCAGCCACAACACCGGTCGATGCGCGTGTGGCCGAAAAAATGTGTCAGTACCTGACTACAGAAGGTGAATTTGGCAATCCGGCATCACGAAGCCACAGGCTTGGCTGGATGGCAGAAGAAGCCGTCGAAGAAGCCCGCAATGAAGTGGCTGATCTGATTGGTGCGGACAGTCGTGAAATTGTCTGGACCAGCGGTGCAACGGAATCCAATAACCTCGCCATCAAAGGTGTCGCTGAGAACTATCAGCCGCAAGATTGTCATATCCTTACCTCCGCTATTGAGCACAAGGCGGTTTTGGATCCGGTGCTTTATCTTCAGGATAAAGGATACCCCGTCACCATTATTCAACCAGATCGAAGCGGGCGGGTAAGTGCCGCAGATATCGAACCTCTGCTGACAGACAAGACCCGGCTGGTCAGTGTTATGGCCGTCAATAACGAAACCGGTGTTGTTAATGATATCGAGGGGATTGCCCACCTGTGCCAAAGTAAAGGCATCTATCTTCATGTTGATGCGGCGCAGGCCATTGGCAAGATCGCCGTCAATATTGAGCAGTGGCCGGTGACCTTGCTGTCACTTTCGGCGCACAAGTTTTACGGCCCCAAGGGGATTGGTGCTTTATATGTACGCCGCCGCAGCGATCTGCAACTCAAGCCCCAAATTCATGGCGGTGGTCATGAGCGCGGTATGCGATCCGGTACGCTGGCGACTCATCAAATAGTCGGTATGGGTACGGCTGCAACCCTTGTCAGTGAGCAGTTGGCGTCGGAGTCGGCCCGCCTGACGGCATTGCGTGACAGGTTTTGGGCTGGCCTGTCTGCTATTGGGAATGTTTCGCTGAATGGCGAGCTTGAACATCGTTCCCCGAATCACTTAAATGTCTGCTTTCATGGTGTTGATGGTGAGTCCTTAATGATGGCGGTGCGTGACCTGGCTATATCGTCTGGATCAGCCTGTACTTCAGCAACGGTTGAACCGTCTTTTGTGTTGAAGGCAATGGGTCTGAGCGATGCTGACGCACACAGTTCTCTGCGGCTCAGTTTGGGTCGCTATACAACAGAAGCTGATATCGAAACCGCAATTTCCCGTTTTACAGACGCTGTTCTGAATTTACGCAGGCACGCAGAACCGGCTTAAGGCAAAAACATGAGTAAAGAAGTCAAGCAGTACATAAAGAACGAATATCAGGCTGGATTTATTACCGATATTGAAGCCGCTACGATTCCACCAGGTTTGGACGAGGATGTTATACGCCTGATCTCAGCTAAAAAACAGGAGCCGGAATGGCTGCTTGAATGGCGTTTAAAGGCCTATCGAGCCTGGGAACAGATGGAAGAGCCAGGCTGGGCTCACGTGACCTATCAGCGTCCGGATTTTCAAGCCTTATCCTATTATTCATCACCGAAAAGTCTGGAAGCGAATCGCCCCAAGTCGCTGGATGAAGTAGACCCACAATTGCTGGAAACCTACACCAAACTGGGCATTCCCGTTCATGAACAGGAAGTATTGGCTGGTGTCGCCGTGGATATGGTGTTTGACTCTGTTTCGGTCGGTACAACCTTTCGCGAAAAGCTGAAGGATGCCGGCGTGATCTTCTGCCCGATTTCCGAAGCGGTGCATGAATATCCTGAGCTGGTGCAGAAGTACCTGGGCTCTGTGGTGCCGCAGCGCGACAACTATTACGCTGCACTAAATTCAGCGGTCTTTTCTGATGGTTCCTTTGTTTATATCCCCAAAGGGGTTCGCTGCCCGATGGAGCTGTCGACCTATTTCCGTATCAACGAGGCAAAAACCGGACAGTTTGAACGTACACTGATTATCGCCGATGAAGGCAGTCACGTTTCCTATCTGGAAGGCTGTACTGCACCGATGCGAGATGAAAACCAGTTGCATGCGGCCGTGGTAGAGCTGATTTGCCTGGATGATGCTGAAATTAAATATTCGACGGTGCAAAACTGGTACCCTGGTGATTCTGAAGGCAAGGGCGGTATTTATAACTTTGTGACCAAGCGTGGTATCGCACACGATCGGGCCAAAATCAGTTGGACTCAGGTCGAAACCGGCTCGGCGGTAACCTGGAAATATCCTTCTTGTATCTTAAAAGGCGATGAGAGTGTCGGTGAGTTCTATTCGGTTGCGCTGACCAGTAATTTCCAGCAAGCCGATACCGGTACCAAGATGATTCATCTGGGTAAGAATACGCGCTCGACCATTATATCCAAGGGTATCAGTGCGATGAAAAGCCAGAACAGTTACCGAGGTCTGGTTCGTATGAATCACGGTGCAACCGGCGCTCGTAATTTCACTCAGTGTGACTCTTTATTGATTGGTGACCAGTGCGGTGCACATACCTTCCCATACATCGAAAGCAAAAATAAAAGTGCCATTGTCGAGCACGAAGCGACCACATCCAAAGTTTCCGATGACCAGTTATTTCTATGCCAGCAGCGCGGAATTGACCCTGAGAAAGCCGTATCAATGATCGTCAACGGTTTCTGTAAAGAGGTATTCAAAGAACTGCCGATGGAATTTGCCGTAGAGGCTGGAAAATTACTCGAAGTTTCGCTGGAAGGTGCGGTGGGGTAAATCGCCATACCTCACCTGAGTCAATCTTATTTTTAAAAATATAAAAGGCTGTAAGCAGATGCTAACGATTGAAAACCTGCAAGCAAAGGTTGAAGAGAAAGACATTATTAAAGGTTTGAACCTCACTGTGAGGCCAGGTGAAGTTCACGCCATCATGGGACCCAATGGAGCAGGCAAAAGTACCCTGGGCAATGTCTTGGCAGGTCGTGAAGGTTATGAAGTAACCGCAGGATCAGTGCTGTTTAATGATGAAAACCTGCTGGATCTGGACGCTGAAGAGCGTGCTCGTAAAGGTCTGTTTCTCGCATTTCAGTATCCGGTAGAGATTCCCGGTGTTTCCAATATGGAATTTTTGAAAGCGTCGGTGGATGCCGTGCGCGAATCCCGAGGTCAGGAAGCCTACAGCTCGGTTGATTTCATCAAGCTGGTACGTGAAAAGAGCAAAGAGGTAAATCTACCGGCCGATTTTCTTAAGCGCGGTGTTAACGAAGGATTCTCCGGTGGTGAGAAAAAGCGTAATGAATTAATGCAGATGATGCTGCTGGAACCGACTTTGTGCATTCTCGATGAAACTGATTCCGGCCTTGATATTGATGCTCTGCAGGTCGTTGCCGAGGGCGTCAATGCTCAGCGTAGCCCTGAGCGCAGCTTCATTGTGATTACTCACTATCAGCGCTTGCTGGATTATATCGTTCCTGATTATGTTCATGTTCTAGCGGGCGGCAAAATCGTCAAATCTGGTGGTAAAGAGTTGGCGTTGGAGCTGGAAAAAGAAGGCTATCGCTGGATCGAAGGGGAGAACGCGTAAGTGACTGCCTTGTTGAATATTAATCAGGCACTTTCTGCCCAGGCCGCAGCGGATCGACCAGGCTGGCTCGTTCAGCGCCAGGCTGACGGTCTCGATCGTTTTCAGAAACAAGCCTGGCCGACACGCCGGACTGAGGCGTTTAAATATACGCCTCTGCGTTCATTGACAGATCATGAATGGCAGCCGACGACGAATCAGGGTGCTATCCCCGGTATTCAGTTTGATCATTGGCATGATGTCCGCATCGAAATCAGAAATGGCTTTTTAACTAATGTGCCGACTTTGCCTGACGGTGTTGCCTTAAAGCGCTTTAGTGAACTGTCAGAAGACGAACGTAATAGCCTCAGCCGGAAACTTGAAAGTCAGGCTGTTGATTTTTTGTTTGATGATTTGAATCAGGCGCTGGTTGATGATATCTACTGTTTGAGTGTTGCAGCCAATATCGCTGTCAGCAAACCAATCCATCTGGACTATGCTATGTCTGGTGATCAGCAGATAGTTGTCAGTCAGTTTTTGATTCTGGTTGATGCCAATGCCCAGGCAACGGTTGCTGAAACCTTCACCGCCGAAGGTGGTGCGCAGTTTATTAATGCCAATACCGCCATCGTCCTTTCGGAGAATGCTCGCCTGACGCATTATCATCTGCTTTTGGAAGAAGGCGATATTCGCCATGTCGGTCGAGTCAGCGCAACTCTGGATCGTTACGCTGATTTGAACTCTTTTCACATGGCGGCCGGTGGTGTGTTGAAACGGAAAGATATTACCGTATGCCATAAAGGTGAAGGTGCCAATCTCAATCTGAATGGCGTATATCTGCCAATTGGAAAAGAAATTATCGATTATCACACCACGTTGGAGCACGAAGTCCCGCATTGCACGTCGGAAGAAATTTTCCGTGGCATTATCAGTGATGAAGCGCGTGCCATTTTCAATGGTCGTATTCATATTCATAAAGACGCGCAAAAATCGGTAGCGGAAATGAATAACCGAAACCTATTGCTCAGTGATAAAGCTGAAATCAATACCAAACCGGAACTGGAAATCTATGCCGATGATGTGCGCTGTGCTCATGGTGCAACGATTGCGCAATTGGATGAAAAACTGCTGTTTTATTTCCAGACCCGTGGCATCAGTAAAGCGGAAGCGGAAGTTATGCTGAGTTTTGGTTTTATCAACGAATTGCTTGAAGCCTTGACTGATGACCCGGTTCAGCAATTGTTACGGCCGATGCTGGCGACACTGTTTGCTCAGAAAAAAGCTGAATTAGCGAGACACATTATATGAGTTTTGATGTTAAGGCCGTTCGCGCTGATTTTCCGATTCTGGCACAAGAGGTCAACGGTAAGCCCTTGGTGTACCTGGATAACGGCGCCACCACGCAAAAACCAGATCAGGTTATTGATGCGATTACGGATTATTACCGCACCAGTAACAGTAATGTGCATCGCGGCGCGCATACCTTGAGTGATCGGGCAACAACCCTGTTTGAAGGGGCTCGTAAAACCGTTACAGACTTTATTAATGCACAGTATCACGAAGAGGTTATCTGGACTAAAGGAACAACCGAGTCGATCAATTTAGTGGCTTTCAGTTGGGGTCTTGAAAATCTCAAGCCCGGTGATCGGGTGCTGGTCTCTGAAATGGAGCATCATGCCAATATTGTTCCCTGGCAGATGACCTGTCAGCGCACCGGCGCTGTACTCGAACCAATCCCGGTTCTGGACTCTGGCGATATTGATATCAATGCTTATGAGCAAATGCTTGATGACCGGGTGCGGTTTGTCTCTGTCGCCCATGTTTCCAATGCGTTAGGGACAGTCAACTCGGTCGAAACCATCATTGAACTGGCTCACCGGGTTGGTGCTTTGGTGATGATTGACGGGGCTCAAGCGGTTGCGCACTGGCCCTTGGATGTTCAGAAGCTGGGGTGCGATTTTTATGCCTTTTCCGGCCATAAGCTGTATGGCCCGACGGGTATTGGTGTCCTTTGGGGTAAAAAAGCTCTGCTTGATTCCATGACGCCGTTCATGGGGGGAGGTGAGATGATTGAGGTGGTGACCTTTGCTAAGACCACCTACAACAAATTACCCTTTAAATTCGAACCAGGCACCCCGAATATAGCCGGTGCTGTTGGTTTGTCCGCAGCGTTGCAGTATTTGAATGGTTTCGATCGCAGTGAGATTGTTCAGCATGAATCTGCTGTGCTGGAGTATGCTATTGAACGAGCACGATCTTACGATGGATTGACACTGATCGGTCAGGCCGAACACCGGGCTGGTGTAATGAGTTTCGTCATTGACGGTGCGCATTCTTCGGATGTGGGCACCTTGCTTGATCAGCAGGGTGTTGCTGTGAGAACCGGTAACCACTGTGCCATGCCGATCATGCAGCACTATGGTATTACCGGCACCGTCAGGGCCAGTTTTGCCATGTATAACAGCAAAGAAGATGTTGATGCACTGTTTATGGCACTCGACAAAGTAAAATTCTTTTTAATGTAAAGGGGACGAGCCATGACCGTACAGTCGTTTGACCCAAAAGGGGTTGTATCCTCTCTGAATCTTAGTATGACAGCACCTGCCGTCGCTCATTTTAAGCGACAACTGGATCGAGTGTCAGAACATTCAGTGCGGTTGTATCTGGAAGAAAGCGGTTGCTCGGGTTACATGTATCGGGTTGAACTTGTCCGTGAAGGTGAGCCGGACGATGTTGCAGTCAATGTTGCCGATGATCTGATTCTGTATGTTGCTCCTGATGCCTGTGCTATTGTGCAGGGCACTGAAATTGACTTCAAAAAAGATGGTCTGAATGAACTGGTCAAGTTCAATAATCCGAATGCCACTGCTGAGTGTGGCTGTGGTGAGAGTTTTGTGGTGGGGGGCGATTGATGGAGCGGCGTATGGTTGTCACAACTCGTGACGTTACTGCCCGTCTGGTTCCTGTGGGAACGCCGATTACCATTCCTCAGGATACATTCGTTACCCTGACCCAATCATTGGGCGGCAACTATACCGTCGTGCATCAGGGCAATATGGCCCGAATTGACGGTACTGACGCTGACGCATTGGGCTTTGAACCCGAAGTGCTCGATTTTGAACCGGTCAATGGTCAGGACGTGAGGGAAGAGCAGGTCTGGCAAGCGTTAGCGAGTGTTTTTGATCCGGAAATTCCGGTTAGCATCGTCGCTTTGGGGCTGGTTTATGATGTCACGATTGACCATCACACGGTCAGTATTCAAATGACATTGACAGCACCGGGTTGTGGTATGGGTCCGGTACTGGTCGATGATGTGAAATATCGCGTTGCCAAAGTACCTAATGTTGAACAAGTAGACGTTGAACTGGTTTTCGATCCGCCATGGAGTCGTGAGCGGATGTCCGAAGAGGCACAGCTGGAAACCGGACTGTTTTTCTGAAATTGAGGTGATATGAGCCAAATATTTGGGGTCGATATCCGTAGCGAAGATATCGTAGAGAGCCTGTCGTTTTTTGATTCCTGGGAAGAGCGTTACAAGTACATCATTGATCTTGGTAAAGAACTGCCCTTGATCGACGCTGCTCTGAAAGTTGAAGATAACCTGGTTCGTGGCTGTCAGTCACAGGTCTGGCTGTCAGCCGAGGGTGATGCTGGCCAACTTACCTTTCAGGTGGATTCAGATGCTCATATTGTCAAAGGGCTGCTCGCCGTGGTTATGGCGGCGTTTAATGGCCAGTCAGCCCGGAAAATTCTGGAATTTGATATTGACGGTTATTTTGCCGAACTCGATCTGGTCAGGCATTTGAGCCCGACTCGTGGTAATGGTTTGCGAGCTATGGTGCAGCGTATCAAGGATATTGCTCAAGCCGCAGCACAGTAAACCCTCGCGGCTTCATGGTCATCATTGATATCGCCCGTTTGGTGTTACTGTTTCTTGATGATTTGGCCTGTTAACAGATGACGAGTGTGCGTATAATCCGCGCCCGACTGGGCTTGAGCCTTGGAAACGATAAGAATAGAGAGGAATAGCATGGCGATAGAACGCACCTTTTCAATTGTAAAGCCAGACGCCATTAGCCGTGATCTGATCGGTGCCATTTATGGGCGTTTTGAAGCAGCTGGTTTGAAAATCATAGCTTCAAAAATGATATATATGACGAAAGAGCAGGCGGAAGGCTTTTATGCAGAGCATAAAGAGCGTCCTTTCTTTCCTGAACTGGTAGAATTCATGACTTCTGGTCCGGTTATGGTGCAGGTTCTGGAAGGTGAAAATGCGATAGTGAAGAATCGTGAAATCATGGGTGCCACTAATCCTGCTGACGCTGCTGCAGGAACATTGCGCCACGATTATGCTGAAGGTCTGGATCGCAACTCGGTTCACGGTTCGGATGCTCCCGCTTCAGCCGCTCGTGAAATTGCCTACTTCTTTGAAGAAAGCGAAATTTTTTCTCGATACTAGTATAGAGGACAAAACTGTCTGTCACTCTTGCAGGAATAGTGATCAAAGGGAGGCCAGTTTTGCTGGCCTCCCTTTTGAGTTTAACAGGGCTGATGACCCGCCCGTTTTGTAAACTGATCGATAGGTAAAGTGGATGTCCGATAACACACAGAAAATAAATTTACTGGGTATGGGGCTGGCGTCCATGGAGCAGTTTTTCACCGAACAGTTGGGTGAGAAGCGTTTCCGTGCTGTCCAGGTACTGAAATGGATACACCAGCGTGGCGTCGATAATTTCGACGACATGACCGATGTCAGTAAAGCATTACGTGAAAAGCTCAAGTCCTGCGCCGAAATCATCGCCCCGGAAGTTACCTTTAAAAAATACTCAAAAGACGGCACCCGAAAGTGGGTTATGAAAATGCCGGGTGGAAGCTCGGTTGAAACGGTTTTTATCCCTGAAGATGATCGTGGCACTTTGTGTGTGTCCTCTCAGATTGGTTGTGCGCTGGATTGCTCATTCTGTTCCACAGGCAAGCAGGGTTTTAATCGTGATTTGAGTGCCGCTGAAATTATCGGTCAGTTGTGGGTGGCAGCGAGAAGCTGGGACGAGCCTGGCAAACGACGGGAACGTCATGTTACTAACGTTGTCATGATGGGTATGGGTGAGCCTCTGCTGAACTACGATAATGTTGTGGAAGCCATGAATCTGATGATGGAGGACAACGCCTATGGCTTGTCCAAACGCCGTGTCACTGTCAGTACTTCTGGTGTGGTGCCACGAATTTATGATTTGGCGGAAGTAACAGATGTTTCAATGGCCTTATCGCTTCATGCTCCCAATGATGCATTGCGTGACCAGTTGGTGCCGTTGAACAAGCGTTATGGTATTAAAGCGACTCTGGATGCCGTTAACAGTTACTTTGGTCGATTACCAGACAAGCGCGTTGTCACCATAGAATATACACTTATCAATCAGGTCAATGACGAAGTTGAGCATGCGCATGAGTTAGTGACATTGTTAAAAAATACGCCGTGCAAGATTAACCTGATTCCATTCAATCCATTCCCTAATTCCGGTTATGACCGGCCAAGTAATAATCGTATCCATCGCTTCAAAGACATTCTTACTCAAGGTGGTTACAATGTGACTGTTCGCAAAACCCGAGGGGATGACATTGATGCAGCCTGTGGGCAATTGATTGGGCAGGTACAGGATAGGACTCGTCGATCGACCAAATTCATTGAGGCGGTGGAGTTGGGGCAAACAGCCGCAACCGTGGCCAATAAGCGTGTACAGCAAGGGGTCAAATAATGCAAAAATTACTTCAGGTAATTGTTGTTTCCATCTGTTTACTGGTTTCTTCTTGTGTGACTAAAACGATCAGCCCTTATGACGATAAAAAAGACCTGGCGAAAGCGGAGCGCAGTTATATCCAGTTGGGCTATGGTTACTTCGAGCGTGACAATTTTCTTGAGGCCAAAAAATCACTGACCACTGCGCTTGAGATCAACTCTAGATCTGCCGGGGCTCATATTGGCCTGGCAAGAGTTTATGACCGCGAACTGGAATATGAACTGGCAAATGATCACTTCCGTAAGGCCATTCGTTATGGCGGTGGATCGGAAGCGCATTTTCAGTATGGTGTGTATCTGTATAATCGACATGAATATCAAGGTGCTTATCGGGAATTTAAAACAGTACTGAAGGACACTATCTATGAGCGTCGTCCGCAGGCTTTTGAATATCAGGCGATTGTCTCCAGTCGTCTCGGTAAAACCGACGAATCAATCAGTTATTATCGTCGCGCCATTGCACTGACCAATGATCTACCGAACGCCCATCTAGGGTTAACTCGTATTTATTTCAACCGTGGCGAAAATGATGTTGCGTACAAATACTATGGCGGTTTTATTCGCTTGGTCAGAGAGCAACAGGTCCGACATACAGCGGCTACACTTTGGCTGGGTATTCAGTTGGCCCACCTTAACAACGATGCCAATTTGGAGGCATCTTTGGAACTTCAGTTAAAAAATCAGTTTAAAAAGACCCCACAATACAAGCAGTATGAAAAATGGAAAGCGGAACAGAGCCCTTCATGAACAAACAAAATGAGAGCCCGATCAAGCGCCGCGTTTCCCGGAAAATCTGGGTAGGACGTGTTCCTGTTGGTGGTGATGCTCCTATCGCGGTGCAATCGATGACCAATACTGAAACAACTGATGTCAGCTCAACCGTTGCTCAGATTTCGGCATTGGAAAAGGCCGGAGCGGATATTGTTCGGGTGTCGGTCCCTTCAATGGACGCAGCCGAAGCTTTTGGTGAGATTCGAAAACAGGTTGTTGTACCGCTGATTGCAGATATACATTTCGATTACCGGATTGCTTTGCGTGTCGCAGAGCTCGGTGTAGATTGCCTGCGAATTAATCCAGGCAATATCGGTCGTGAAGAACGGGTGCGTAATGTTGTTGATGCTGCACGCGATAAGAATATTCCTATTCGTATCGGCGTGAATGCAGGATCGTTGGAAAAAGATCTACAAAAATCGTTAAAAGCATCTGATGTCTTCATGACTGTTGCTGCATATCGACAGATTGCTGATCAGATCGAACAGCCACTGCATTTGGGTATCACTGAGGCTGGTGGTTTGCGCAGTGGAACGGTTAAATCCGCTGTTGGCCTGGGTCTGTTGTTGATGGATGGAATTGGCGATACGTTACGGGTTTCTCTCGCGGCTGATCCAGTTGAAGAAATAAAAGTAGGCTTTGATATTCTTAAGAGCCTGCGTTTGCGCAACAAAGGCATTAATTTTATCGCTTGTCCAAGTTGCTCACGGCAGAATTTTGATGTGATCAATACCATGAATCAGCTTGAAGGGCGGCTTGATGATGTGCTGACGCCTTTGGATGTTGCCGTTATTGGTTGTGTAGTGAACGGGCCAGGAGAAGCGAAAGAAGCTGACCTCGGTTTAACCGGTGGTACACCCAATAACCTGATTTATGTCGGCGGCAAAGCTGATCATAAAGTTGATAATGAACACCTGGTTGATCATTTCGAGTCGTTGATTCGTCAGAAAATTGAAGAAAAGCAAAAACTAGAAGAAGCGATTATCGCAAAAAACTAAGGAGTTTAGGCTTGGCCTCATTGCAATCCTTGCGTGGCATGAATGATATTCTGCCAACAGAAAGTCCACTTAGGCAATATTTGGAAAGTCAGGTTCATCAGGTTTTCCGTCAATATGGCTATAGTGAAATTCGTACTCCCATTGTTGAATCTACTGAGTTATTTGCTCGTGGTGTCGGTGAGCATACGGATATTGTTGAAAAAGAAATGTATACCTTTAAAGACCGTAACGATGAATCCATCACCTTGCGTCCTGAAGGTACCGCTGGCACGGTAAGAGCTGCGTTGCAGCACGGCTTGTTACATAATCAGGTACAAAGGCTGTGGTATAAGGGACCAATGTTCCGTTATGAAAAACCGCAAAAAGGGCGTTATCGACAGTTTGATCAATTTGGTGCAGAAACCTTTGGAATTGCCACTGCCGATATTGATGCTGAGTTGATTTTGTTGACCCATCGACTGTTTACTCGTTTGGGAGTCTCAGGTTCATTGACACTGCATCTGAATACCCTTGGCAGCAGTGATGCGCGTGCACGTTATCGCAAAGCATTGGTTGATTATCTCGAAGCTGTCAAAGACAAGCTTGATGAAGACAGTCAGCGCCGGTTATACGTTAATCCCATGCGAATACTGGACAGTAAGTCTGCTGCTACTCAGGCACTGTTGAACAATGCACCTCAGTTCGAAGATTATATTGATGAGGAATCAACTGAGCACTTTACTCAGTTGTGTCATCTACTCGACCAGGCCGGTATCTCTTACGTTATTAATCGTCGTCTTGTACGTGGGTTGGATTATTACACCCGTACTGTTTTTGAGTGGATGACTGATGCTTTGGGCGCCCAGGGAACCGTTTGTGGCGGTGGTCGTTATGATGGACTCGTTGAGCTGGTTGGTGGTAAACCAACACCAGCCTGTGGTTTTGGGATGGGGATTGAGCGGGTGCTGTTGTTGCTGCAAACGCTGAACGTCATTCCCGAGGGTATCGATAAACGGATTGATGTTTATTTTGTCGCTGCGGGTAAGCAAGCAGAAGCATCAGCCTTTGTTGTGGCTGAAAAGCTCCGCGATGCGCTGCCCAAGCTGCGTATGCAGGTAAATTGCGGCGGTGGTAGTTTTAAGAGCCAAATGAAAAAAGCCGATAAATCCGGTGCTCAGGTAGCCTTGATTCTGGGTGATGATGAAGTTGCACAGCAGATTATTCAGGTTAAAGATTTACAAGGAAATCACGAACAGCGGGCGGCCGCTTGGAACGAAGTGGCTGATGTTTTGACCAAACTCGGTCTATAATGCCGCGTCAATTTTTAAATCAGCGCCTTTTGCCCTAAAACAGAAGGCCACTAGTAAGAAATGCCGGCCAAAGTCGGCACTTTTTGTGTTTGGGAGTGTCACGCGTGTACGAAACAGATCAGGAACAGATTGAAGCCATCAAGTCTTGGTGGAACCAGAATGGCAATTGGGTCATCGGTGGCTTCATTGCCTTTATTTTGGCTTATAGTGGCTATTATGTGTATGAGTCATCGGTCCGGGAGCATAAATTGGCAGGTTCTGCAATTTATGACGAATTGATGGGTCTGGAAGACTCTGATACCGAAACCCGACAGACTCTGATTGCGCAACTTAAAAATGACTATGACGATCTGACATACTCCGTCCTGGCATCTATGGATGAGGCAAAAGGGGCGGTCGAAGCAGATGACCTGGATAGCGCATTGACGGAGCTGTCATGGGCAGAAAAACATGCCGACAGTACCTTGTTGCCAGTCGTGCAATATCGCAAAGCGCAGGTTCTGTATGGCAAAAATGAATTGGATAAAGCGTTGTCCGTTCTCAGTGCCATTAAAGGTGATGGTCATCAGGCGCTGACATTGGAGCTGAAAGGTGATGTGTTGCTGGCCCAAGGTAAGCTTGATGAAGCACGAACCGCTTATCAGCAGGCGTTTGATTCGAGTACCAAGCAGAATATTAATAACCCGTATCTGAAAATGAAAGTCGACGATCTGGCTCAGGCCGTAGAGTAAATCATGAGAAATGGTCTGGTATCGATTCTGGCAGCTATAGCCTTGGGTGCATGTGCCAGCGGTGATCTTATCGAACAACCGAAGGCACTGCCTGAAAGCCTTCCCCAGAAAGTGGACCTGCAGGTTCAGTGGTGGGATATTCTCGGTGATCAATATTCGGCAAAGGCCTTTGGTCAGAGAGTGCCGGTGGTATTTGGTGATAATGCCTATGTTGCTCTGGCTGATGGTTCTGTCTTCCTCATGAGCCCCGATGGTGATGCCCGTGTTCTGGGTAAGCATACCTTCGGGATTACCGCGCCGTTGGGGGTGGATGGTCAGGACATCGTTGTGTTGGATCGACAAGGTCGCGTTGCCGCCTATGATCATGACTTTCAGCAACGCTGGTCATTGACCTTGAATGCCCTATCCGTTGAAGCCCCGTTACTTACTGATAGTCGTTTATTTGTTCAGACAATTGACGGTCGTATCAATGCTATTGAACGAATAACCGGTCGTTTACTCTGGGTCTATCAGGATGCCGAGCCGAATTTAACGTTGACAGGTACGAGCACGCCGGTATTGATTAATACCGACTCTGGACCTGCCATCGTCTCCGGTCTGGCAAATGGTAAAGTGGTTGCGCTGAGCGTGGTTGATGGCTCGGTTATCTGGGAGTATCGCATTGCCAGAGCAACTGGACGTTCAGACGTGAGTCGTCTGGTGGATGTTGATGCACAAGTAACCAACTTGGGTGATCGTTTGGTCGTCAGTGGCTATCAAGGTGATCTCGTCGTTATTGATAATCGTAGCGGACAGGTGCTTCAGGCGAAGAATTTTTCTTCTTATCGCTCAGTCGCAGTGACCGATAACGCATGGTTTGGCGTTGATGCACAAAGTCATTTAGTCGCACTAAACCCGCTGACTCTGGAAGTGCTTTGGACTAACAGCGATTTCGAATACCGGCAGTTGAGCGAAGTTCTTGTCTCTGGTGATTACATCGTTGTCAGTGATGCCGAAGGCTTTATGCATGTTGTTGATTCCAGCTCAGGGGAATGGCTTGGTTCTCGTCATATAGACTGGCGAGGTGCCAAAACCGATCCTGTTGCTTTTGGTCATGGTATTTTAATGCAGGGTTACAGTACCCGAGTTAAACTGATCAATATTGTTGCCCAATAATTCATGAAACCAGTCATCGGCTTGAACTAAAAATTGTTCAAGCCGATGACTGGTTTTTTTCTGTTATATAATGCTGGTGAAAAGCAAACTGGCGACTTAGTACTCATAGTTTGATAAAACCGGTCTTGTTTGATAAAACCGGTCTGTACCGAGTTTAACCTGATAAGACTATAAGATCATGATTCCTGTAATTGCCTTAGTCGGCCGTCCAAATGTTGGTAAATCCACACTTTTTAACCGTTTTACGCGCTCCAGAGATGCTTTGGTGGCCGATTGGGCTGGTCTGACCCGTGACCGAAAATATGGTGACGGCAAGTTGGGTGATCGACCGTTTATTGTTATCGATACCGGAGGTGTCAGTGGCTTTGAAGAAGGACTGGATGCTGCAATGGCCGAACAAAGTTTTGCCGCCATTGAAGAGGCTGACGCTGTGCTATTTATGGTTGATGGGCAGACAGGATTAACCGGGGCTGATCAGTTTCTCGCAGAGCATTTGCGTAAGGTCAACAAACCGGTACAGGTCGTCGTTAACAAGACTGATGGCCGTGATCCAGACATTGCCATGTCAGACTTTTTTGAGATTGGCCTGGGTCATCCTGTTGCGATTGCTGCCTCTCAGAATCGTGGTGTTCGCACCTTGTTGGAAGATGTGCTGGAACAGTTTCCGGCACCGCTTGAATACGTCGATCCACTGAAAGATGATTCCATCCGTTTGGCGATTATTGGTCGGCCAAATGTCGGTAAGTCGACGTTGGTGAACCGCATGTTGGGCGAGGATCGAGTTGTTGTTTTCGACCATCCCGGCACCACGATGGACAGCATTTATATCCCCTATGAACGCCATGGGGAGAAGTACACTCTCATCGATACTGCCGGTGTGCGGCGGCGCAAAAACATCAGTGAAGCAGTAGAGAAGTTTTCCATCGTCAAAACCTTGCAGGCTATTCAGGATGCAAATGTTGTAGTGCTGGTTATTGATGCCCAGCAGGGGTTGGTTGATCAGGATATGCATATGCTTGGCTTCGCGCTTGAGTCTGGCCGTTCACTTGTTATTGCCATTAATAAATGGGACGGCCTGTCTGAAGAAAAGAAAGAATCGATCAAGGTAGCCATTGACCGTCGGATGCCTTTTATGGATTGGGCCGATATGCATTTCATCTCTGCCAAACATGGCACTAACGTCGGCCACCTCTATGAGTCTGTCGAAGAGGCTTATCGCGGGGCACGCGGTAAGTGGAGTACTAATCAGCTGACTAATCTCATGCAGGGTGTTGTTGAAATGCATCAGCCGCCAATGATTGGTGGTCGTCGCATCAAGCTTCGGTATGCGCATCAGGGTGGGTCTAATCCGCCCATTATTGTTATTCATGGCAACCAGGTCGGTAAGTTGCCAGGCAGTTATAAGCGTTATCTTGAGAACGCCTTTCGTAAAGCACTGGGAGTGCGAGGAACACCAATTCGGTTTGAATTTCGAACCAGTGAAAATCCGTATGATGATGCCTCGAAAGGTCGTCGTTCCAATAAAGCTAAAACTCGCAAAGGGCGTCAGTAACCCTTTTTACTTCTTTCTGAATCTGTCGCCGATAGAATATAACCTGAATCCGTGACTCCAGAGTGGATGCAGGGTGTAAGAGCTTGATTTCTATTTGTTTTTCAAAAATTGCAGGTGGCACCCATAGGTTCATTGAAATTTTTGGGAAGCAAAGAGGAATCAATGGCTTGCACACTGCGCCGCTATGGAGTCACGGATTCAGGTATAAAAATCAATTTAGAAAAGTTTTCGATTGGGCTTGACCTGTACACCAAGCGCTGCGCCACATCGGCGATACTGTGACCAGCAACTGTAACCTGTTTGACTGCTTCAATTTTGAATTATTCGGGATAGCGTTTACCGCTCATGCACACCTCTATCTATATGTGTTAGTTTATCTAGTGCCTGTCCGGAAACACCTGCAACAATGGTTTTTAAAACCGGCCCCCCATTGCGCCGGTTCGAGTCTGGAATAGAGTTCCTCCCAAAAATCAGCCTGATTCAGGTTCAAGACACGACACTAGTCTGCGTCCGTTACGATTGGGTGAATTATATCGCTGCGTTTTTTCCACAGGTACAGGAAGGTGTAAAAACAATGCCGTAGCTCAGCCTGTTCCTGAGCCGAGTAG
>JARRJP010000076.1:0-12659 GCA_037389025.1 Reinekea sp.
CCAGCAATAGGAACACTCCTGAATATGGCATAACCCGAATAACAACATGTCTCAGTAAAACCGCCAAAACCAGCTCTATCACCGGGCAACTGGTAATGGATTTGATGGCTCAATGTTGGCTGGTGTGCTAAAGGATGGGTATGATGGTGAGGGTGCTGGTTTTGCGAAATCCGTAGCGGATGATGCGCTGACGTTGGGGGGGCGGCTGGTAAGGCGGTTAGGCTTGCTCGGGGTGCGAAGGGTGCAAACAGTGGAGGTAAGACATTCCAGACCGACACCAAAACAAATCCTAAAACTGGGTAAGTATATTGTGGTCGTACTAGCGGCTGTGGCACAACCGAGCAAAATATTGCACGGCGAGACGCGAATCATCACCTGAACCAAGATGGTTACGGTCCGGCAGTCCTAGATAAGTCTTCTACCAATAGTGCAGCCATTAGAGGCCGTGAGCAGCAACTTATAGATGCTCACGGCGGAGCGCAGTCAACTGGCGGGACATCGGGTAATACCTGCATCCACTGAAGGAGTCACGGATTCAGACTAAGGTAAAAATCAAGCCCGCATTCGCGGGGTTTTTAATGGGCAGCTTGTTGTATCACCGTATCCAGCATATCCATCACAAATTGCTGTTGAGCTCTTGGCAGTTGCCTGACCTGTTCAATCTGCTGTTGCAGCTTGGATTCAGGTTAAAATCAGACAGAAGCACAGACATGCATAACCAGGCGGCAGCAAATGAGCCACTACCAACGACGGTACCCTGCAGTCTATAGTAATGGCCGGGACGGATCCTCAATGACACCTGGCCTCCCTGAGCCCTTGATTCATGAGTGGGCAACCAGGCCAGAGCGCCTGCTTGCCGGAAATTTATCAAGGCGAACGCCTGTGGCCTGTGGTTACAGGGTTCGCCGCAAATGGAGAGGAGTGACTATGATGTCTACTCAAATAATTCTTCCGCGCATCATGCAGCTTGGGGCAGGGGCTTCAGCACAAATCCCTGCCGTGCTCGCGAGTCTGGACTGTACTCGCCCGCTGATCATTACCGACAAAATGATGGTGAAGTTGGGATACGCTGACACCATCCAACAGTGCCTGGCAGAGCAGAATCTGATGGCGGACGTGTTCGACGATACGGTCCCGGAACCCACCGTCGGCTCCATCCAGGCCGGTGTGGAAAAGGTCCGCAACGGCGATTATGACAGCATCATTGCACTGGGCGGCGGCAGCCCTATCGACAGCGCCAAGGCCATCAGCATCCTTGGCAAGTTCGGTGGCGAGATGCGGGATTACAAATTTCCATGTGTGGTTGATAAGGTCGGCCTGCCGATCATCGCGGTCCCCACCACTGCTGGCACCGGCTCTGAGGTCACTCGCTTCACCATCATCACCGATGAAAGCAATGACGAAAAAATGCTCTGTGTGGGAATCGGATTCATGCCGGTAGCGGCCCTGGTGGACTTTAACCTTACCCTGAGCCTGCCTCATCGTATTACTGCCGATACCGGTATCGATGCCCTGACCCATGCGATGGAAGCCTATGTCAGCAAGAAGGCCAATCTCTACAGTGACAGTCAGGCGCTTGCCGCCATGCGATTGATTGGTCCCAACCTGCGCCGGGTTTATCGCGACGGTGCCGACAAGCAAGCCCGGGAAGCGATGATGCTGGGGTCCACCCTCGCAGGAGTGGCGTTTTCTAACGCTTCGATTGCTTTGGTGCATGGCATGAGCCGTCCCATTGGCGCCGCCTTCCATGTGCCCCATGGTCTGTCCAACGCCATGCTGCTGCCGAGCGTCACCGAATTTTCCATTCCCGCAGCAGCGGAGCGCTATGCCGACTGTGCTCGCGCCATCGGCGTCGCCGGGCAGACCGACAGCACCGAGCTAGCCAACCAAAAGCTGCTCGATGAGCTGCATGCTTTAAATGATGAACTGGAAGTACCGACCCTAAAAATGTTCGGTATCGACCAGAACGCGTTTTTTGCACTGATGCCAACCATGGCCAAACAGGCACTGCAGTCTGGTTCCCCGGGAAATAACCCCCGTGTTCCTAAGGCTGAAGAGATTATCGAGATCTACAGAATGCTTTGGTAACCCAAGCTCTGACAACTAACCCGCGTTTAAGGCGCTCAATTTAAACTGAGGATATACATATGAACATTGTTGGGCATCTGATCAATGGTCAGACCATCACCGAGAGTGAACGCAGCCAGCCCGTCT
Organism: Reinekea sp.; assembly: GCA_037389025.1. Classification (GTDB taxonomy): domain Bacteria; phylum Pseudomonadota; class Gammaproteobacteria; order Pseudomonadales; family Natronospirillaceae; genus Reinekea. The sequence goes on from JARRJP010000076.1 coordinate 2,215, forward strand.
ACAACCCTTCCACCGGCGAGGTCTCCCGTCACGTTGCACTGGCTTCCAGGACCACCGTAGAGCAGGCCATCGCTGCCGCAGAGACGGCATTTCCAGCATGGCGCGCCACGCCCCCTATCAAACGCGCCCGCATCATGTTTCGCTTCAGGGAATTGCTGGAGAAAAACGCCGATCACATCTGTGAAATGATTGGCGAGGAACACGGCAAGATCCGTCACGACGCGATGGGTGAACTGCAACGGGGTATCGAAAACGTTGAGTACGCCTGCGGTGCCCCGGAACTTCTGAAGGGTGAACACAGCCGTAATGTTGGCCCTAATATCGATTCCTGGAGTGAATTTCAGCCACTGGGCGTGGTGGCCGGCATTACCCCGTTTAACTTCCCTGCCATGGTGCCGCTATGGATGTACCCAATCTCACTGGTGTGCGGTAATTGCTTCATACTGAAGCCCTCCGAACGGGACCCCAGTTCAACCCTGTTCATCGCTCAACTGCTTAAGGAGGCCGGGTTGCCCGATGGTGTGATGAATGTGGTCAACGGCGACAAGGAAGCGGTGGACACCTTGCTGGAGGACAATCGCATCCAGGCCGTGAGCTTCGTCGGTTCCACTCCTGTCGCAGAGTACATCTACGCTAAGGCCAGCGCTAACGGAAAACGCTGTCAAGCCTTGGGTGGTGCCAAAAACCACGCCATCGTGATGCCTGATGCCGACATGGACAACGCGGTAAACCAGCTGGTTGGCGCGGCTTTTGGTTCTTCCGGTGAACGCTGCATGGCGCTGTCTGTAGCCGTGGCTGTGGGCAATGCCACCGGTGATGCCTTGGTGGCCAGGATGACTGAGGCCATGCAGTCGTTAAAAGTCGGCGCTTACAGTGAAGCCAGTAACGACTTCGGCCCAGTGATCACCCGCCAGCACCAGGAGAAAATCGTCGGTTACATCAACAGCGCTGAAGAGCAGGGCGCTACCATTGTGGTGGATGGCCGCAATCCAAAGGTAGCTGGCTATAAAGGCGGATTCTTCGTGGGCGGCACTTTAATCGATAATGTAACCGCTGCTATGACAAGCTACCGGGAGGAAATATTTGGACCGGTATTGCAGGTGGTGCGGGTAAACACCATGGCTGAGGCCATGGCGCTGATCAATGATCACGAATACGGTAACGGCACTTGCATATTTACCCGCGATGGTGAGGCTGCTCGCTACTTTACCGATCATATTCAAGTCGGTATGGTCGGCATTAATGTACCGCTGCCGGTACCAGTGGCCTATCACAGTTTTGGTGGTTGGAAACGGTCGTTGTTCGGTGACCTGCATGCGTATGGCCCGGATTCAGTGAGGTTCTACACTCGTCGTAAAGCCATCACTCAACGTTGGCCCTCTGCCGGTATCCGGGAAGGTGTCGAGTTCTCCATGCCGACCATGAAGTAATCGTAAATAACCGGGCACTCACTTCAATCCGCTCACTTCAATCCGAGCGATGTATTGCTTATTTGGTGGTGCCTTTCTTTTTTAATGTCACCTGGATCCGTGACTCCAGAGTGATGGAGTCACGGATCCAGGTATCACAATGATTTCAAAGTTCCAAAATCTGGCCCCTCGACTGTCACGGTTTTTCGCCCGTTATCCGGACGTTGGTATGCGCTTCACCAGCAACATCAGGGTGGAGTAACACACCAGAGAATCAGATATGGCGATTCGTTACGGCAAAAGCCAATGGCCGGGATTGATGGCGGACTGTCTGAGCCGGGATGAGTTGTTTCCTGTGTGCAGCCTGAAAATGGCTGGCGGAACATTGCCGCCGGTGTCACCGGATCAATTAAACGATCATACCCTGCTTCATGTCATCGGCTACGAGGAAGGCTGGGGGTACTGGCTGGATAAGGCTGGACTCACCAATATACGCTCCGCCCACGATCTGCAGTTCGACACGCTCATTTCAGCGCTGGAAGTTGCACGAAAAGGAGATGGCCTGGCGCTGGACGTTCATCCCTAGTTAAGGGAATGATAGCGAAGGGTGAACTGGTGGCCCCCTTTTCAAACAACGGGTAGCAACATCAGAGGCGTTTTACCTAGTGCGCCCAGCCCACAAATATACCCATCGCCACGCAAAAATGTTTCGTCACTGGATTATCGAGGAAGCGAATCAGGACAAAGATACCTGAAAGCGCAGAATTGGAGGCCGTTAGGTGGCTGTCCGAAAATAGACTGTCCAAAAAATAGACCAAGGCTGAACGCAACCTCTGTTTGATCCGGTTTTCCTTCTTCTTGTTTTAAACCTGAATCCGTGACTCCAGAGTGGAGGCAGGGTGTAAGAGCTTGATTTCTATTTGTTTTTCAAAAATTGCAGGTGCACCCATAGGTTCATTGAAATTTATGGGAAGCAAAGAGGAATCAATGGCTTGCGCACAGCGCCGCTATGGAGTCACGGATTCAGGTTAAATAGAAGAAGGAATTACCGAAGCCGGTCGCTGTTGTGGTGGTCGACGGTTATTGGTTCTCCACCACTGCCATCCCCTCTCAAATTTATAAGGCTGAAGCGATTCTATCTCCTGCCAAAACAGCCATAGCCAGGCTTCTTCACTGGTCTCGTAGAATCTCTCATCATCGCACCAGGTCCATTGATCTTCTGGTAAGAACAACAGAGTTTTTATCGGTTTGCCGTAGTTAGGGCTGGTTGGGTCGGCGTCCCAAATCTTGGCGGTGTTATCGTCGCTGGACGTAATGATGCGTTGATCATCGTGGCTGAATGCGGCGGAGGTGAAGGGGCTTTTATGACCGTTGCGATACAGAGCACTTACGCCTGTCCTGCATCGTACCCGGTATTTTTCAACTGTTGGCAGGCAGGTAACCAGTCTTGTGCTTCAACAGTATAAGTTGGCGAATTTTTTTCGTATATGTGTGGTATATCAAATTATTTTTTGACATTTAATAAAAGATATGTAAATTTCGCCCGGTTTTGAACGCATGGACTCGCTGATAAAGTTGGTCGATGCAGGTCAGGGTTTGATCTGGCATCAAAATACTGAAGCAGACTTTTTTTAATCGATAAGGATTTGTGATGAAGTACAGTATCTCTCTCATTGTTGTTTTTTTCTGGAGTTGTATCTTGTTATCGGGGTGTGAAGACCCGAAATTACCAGAAGATCCTGCTTCAGTCGCTCCCATTCCTGCATTAGCTGAAACCGAATATACATCCATGCTGGATGCAACCTCATTTTTATACACCGGTAACAAGCCGATTCAAACCGGAGTTGCAGCAGGCACTATTGAAGAAAAACGCGTAGCCGTTATTCGCGGCCAGATACTGAACCGTGATAACAAACCGCTATCCGGAGTGACGGTCAGTATTCAGGATCACACCGAATACGGCCAGACCATAAGTCGTGCGGATGGCGGGTTTGATTTGGTCGTTAATGGCGGTGGTAAGTTGGTTATTAATTATCACAAACCAGGCTACCTTCCATTACAGCGTCAGCTTCAGACACCCTGGGAAGACTACGTCATCGCCGATGATGTCGTCATGTTAGTGTTGGATTCACAAGTCAGTTCAATCAAGTTGAATAACACTACTACTCTACAAATTGCCCAGGGCAGTGAGCAGGTCGATGCCGACGGCACAAGGCAAGCAACTGTGCTTTTCCCAGCCGGGACAACCGCGACTATGACCTTGCCCGATGGTACGACACAAAGCCTTTCAAACATTAATGTTCGTGCCACTGAATATACTGTTGGTGCAAACGGACCCCAGGCTATGCCGGGTGATTTGCCGACTAATTCCGGTTACACCTATGCGGTAGAACTCAGCGTTGATGAAGCAATTAACGCTGAAGCTTCGCAGGTTAGTTTTAATCAGCCATTGCCTGTTTATGTTGATAACTTTTTGAATTTTCCAACCGGCGAGGCAGTGCCACTGGGTTGGTATGATCCTGAACGCGCCGCCTGGATTGCTGCCGACAATGGACGAGTGATTGAGATTTTAAATATCTCCAGCGATGGAAAAGCAGAGCTGGATCTTGATGGCAACGGGAATGCTGCAGATGGGGAAGCTTTGACGCTGTTGGGTATTTCCGATTCTGAACTGACCTATCTTGCCGATACTTATCGCGTTGGTAAAACACTATGGCGGGTCCAGGTTGAGCACTTTACGCCCTGGGATTGTAACTGGCCTTACGGGCCTCCAGCGGATGCCGAATTCCCCCCTGATGGCTTATTAAGTGATGAATTAAATACTGAAGACTGTGATGTGTGTCAAGGCAGTATAGTGACACCTCAAGGCCAAATCTTAGGTGAGAGCATTCCACTACCTGGAACTGATGTTAGTCTGGAATACAGCTCAAAACGCGCCCTGGGTTATCAGCAGGCAGTTCTTGATATTCCGTTAACTGGAGACTCTGTACCAGGGTCGCTCAATAGCGTTGAGCTTGTAATCTCGATCGCCGGAAAGAAGTTTGTTGAAACGTTTGATCGTGTTTCGGTAAATCAAAGCTACCGCTTTGAGTGGGACGGAACCATCGCATTTGGTCGACACTCTAAGAGCGCTCTTGCAAAAATAGAGGTGATATACCATTACACTCCTGAGTACTATAGTTCTCGGAAAGAGTGGGTGAACAGTTTTAATCAGATGCCAGAAGACACTGACATTATTGGAAATAGAACAGAGTCAACCATTAAGTTAAGTCGTAAATGGGAGCAGCAGATAACTCGTTTACCACCGACATCACAAGGCTATAGCAAACTGGGTTTATGGAATCTGAATATTCACCACAGTTTTGATCCTAATTTCAACAAACTCTATCTTGGATCCGGTGCTGAGTTCAGTGCTATGGGTCAATCGGGACGTCAGCTTTCGGTTGTTGTCGGCCGTACTGATGTCTTTTCTATTGGTTATGGCGGTGACAATGGACCTGCAGATAACGCTCAGTTTTCAGTGCTAAACGATATAGCCTTTGATAGTAAGGGAAATATGTATCTCTCTGACAGTGATAATTATCGAATTCGCCGAGTGAATAGAGATGGCATTGTGGAGACTGTTGCCGGCAACGGTATTTCGAAGTTCTCTGGGGATGGTGGTCCTGCCACAGAAGCCTCTATCAATTATAGTTCAGGCATTACTGTTGATGACAATGATAATCTTCTAATAGCAGACTTATCTGCAGGTGTTGTAAGGAAAGTCACGCAGGACGGCTTAATTAATACAATTGCAGGTGTTCCTCACCCTGATACTGAGGTGAACAAACACAGCCTGATTCCAGCGAGTGGTGGTATGGCATTAGATCAAGTCCTTAGCCCCTCTAGCCTGGCAATATCCCCTGACAATGAACTCTATGTAGCCGACTATCTGATTAGTGGGATTTATAAAATCGATCAAGAAGGGCGTATTTTTACAGTTTTGGGTTCCGATAGTGTCGATTATGTTGATGGCGGTCCTGCAATAAAAAAGGAACTCGATATATTTGACATGAAATTTTCTGAAGATGGGACTCTATTTATTGCTGCGGAACAAGGCGGCTATCAGCTTAGCCCTACCGGTAAACTATCGCAGATCATTGATCAACGCCTCGTCATGGCAACCGCTATCGATCGAAATGGGAGTGTCTATTTTGCCGTCTCTAATGGAGGTCTTCGGGATGGTGAAATCTCAGATGTTATTGTGAAAATTGTTGATAAAGAAGCGGCTATCGTTGCTGGTAATGGCAAGCGATATGTAGATATAAATTCTTCCATTTTTGCAAATAATCGTCACTTTGATGTACTGGAGTGTCTGGGCTTTGGCGTTGATAATGCTATGTACGCATGTGATCTTCAAAATGTAAACAAAATTGAGACTAAGCAGATTTTGCCTGATTATTCAGACGAGTGGATTGTTCCTGATCCTTCTGGAAAGTTGATATATGTCTTCAGCCCTACTGGTCGGCACTTACGTACTCTGGATGTATTGACAGGGAATACACTTTACGATTTTTCCTACGACAACAGAGGTTTTTTGGCTTCAGTTACTGACATCAACGGAGAAATCACTTTAATTGAGCGCGATGCAGATGGTAATCCGACAGCTATTCTAGCGCCAAATGGTCAACATATGTCGCTAACAGTCAATAGTGATGGTCTGCTTGCCAGCGTTAGCAATCCAAACGCAGAAACTTATCAGATGAGTTATACCTCCGACGGCTTGTTAGCCAGCTTCCATAAACCGTCAGGCAGTACGAGTAACCTGATATATGACGATGATGGTCGTTTAATCTCAGATACCAATGCCCTTGGTGGGGGGTGGCGTTTGGATCGTAATTCTGATCTGATAACGATGACAAGCGGTGAAGGCCGGGATTATACCTTTAAAATAAATAAAACGGTCGCTGGTGATATTCATAAAATCAATACACTTCCGGATGGAACTCAATTGAGTACGGAAATAGCTGCGACCGGAATAACGACAACAACAGATGCAAGTGGAATGATAACTATCGTTGAAGGGGCCTCAGACCCACTCTTTGGCGTTAGTAGTCCGTACTCTGCAATGACGGAAATTAAAACACCAAGTGGGTTGAGTAAGCGAATATACACCAGTAAAACGGTAATCGGCGCGGATGATGATGATTTACTTAAGTTTCAGCAATTAAAGGAGACTTTCACTTTTAATGCCGAATATTCATGGAAGTCTGATAGCTATGTGCGAGTTTATGACACTGAGACCCGTACCTGGACATCCACCACACCTGAAGGCGCTACCAGTACCACCATATTAGATGACAAAGGCCGGGTTATTCAGCAACAAATTGCAGACTTCGATGCCAGTCACCAGATTTATGATAATCGTGGCCGCCTGAGTGAGGTTAGCCTAGGTGACGATGCCTCGCGCAAAATGACTCTCAATTACGACGATTATGGTTTCCTTGCCAGCGTAACTGATGCGAAAAACCGCAGTGTTCGTTACATAAATGATCCGGTTGGTCGAATAACGCAGCAAACCAATCCAGATGGCAAAAGCATCCAGTACGAATACAGTGCTAATGGAAATCTGACACAACTGACTCTGGCTAGCGGTGAAGTACATCAGTTCAACTATACGGCGTTGGATCAGCAGGATATCTACACCCCTCCCGCAGCAGATGCCAATGCGACAGAAGGTGGCATAGGCACGCTCTACCCAGCAACGCAATACAGCTATAATCTGGATAAGCAATTGACTAAAGTAACCCGCCCTGATGGTCAGACAATCGACTACCTTTATGGTAATGACAGCGGTCGTTTGTTATCCGTTAGTACTCGCGAAGGGCAATATGTTTATGGCTACTACGGCGATATCGCACCGGAAAAAAATACCGGCCAGATAAAAACAGTGACTTCCCCACAAGGTATTAACACAACTTATAGCTACGATGGCAGTTTGTTAACACAGATAAAACAAGATGGTGAGGTCTCCGGCAGCATTGCTTATCACTACAATAACGTGTTCCTGCCAGACAGCCAAATTGTTAATGGTGATAGCTTAAGCCTTAGCTATAACAACGACAGTCAGTTGCAAACTGCTGGTGCGATGTCCCTTGAATATCAATACGGCAGTGGCCTGCTAGAGAGTACAACACTTAACACAATCAATACAACGCAGAGCTATAACAACTTCGGCGAGCTTGACACCTACACAGCGCAGTCAGATGATGATGAGCTGTATAGCTATAGCCTGAATCGTGATGCAATGGGCCTGATTATCGGTAAAACTGAAACTGTTAATAGAGAAGAAACTGTTTATCGATATGAATACAATATTCTGGATCAGCTAAGCAAGGTTTATAAAGATGACTTATTAGTAGAATCTTATCGCTACGATACTAACGGTAATCGTATCGGTGATATCAATGGCAAGACAGGCCGTTACGACAGCCAGGATCGCTTGCTAAGTTACGGTAATATCAGCTACACCTATGGTGCTAATGGCGAACTGAAAAGCAAAACTGAAAATGGTAAAACCATTACTTATTACTACGATGTTTTTTCCAATCTGCTGGAGGTCACATTAGCTGATGGTGCTGAGATTAAATATCTTATCGACGGGCAAAACCGCCGCATCGGTAAAAAAGTGAATGGCGAACTGACGCAAGGGTTCCTGTATCAGGGGCAGCTCAACCCCGTCGCCGAACTGGATAAAGACGGCAACATCGTCGCCCGGTTTGTGTATGGAGATAAGCGGAACGTTCCAAGCTACATGATCAAAGACGGTACAGACTACCGGATCATCAGTGACCATTTGGGCAGTGTGCGTTTAGTTATCAACGCCAGTACCGGTGACGTTGCACAGCGGATGGATTACGACTCGTTCGGAAATATAACCAGTGATACTAAACCCGGCTTTCAGCCGTTTGGTTTTGCCGGAGGTATTTACGACCAGCACACAAAGCTGACTCGCTTTGGTGCGCGGGATTATGATGCTGAGATTGGGCGGTGGACGGCAAAGGATCCGATTGGGTTTGAAGGGGGGATGAATCAGTATGTTTATACTGGGGGTGATCCAATAAACTTTATTGATCCGAGTGGATATATATTTAATGTATTTACTGGTGGTATTGGTGCTTTTATTGGTGGAGTTTATGGAGGGGTAAATGCATACTTTACTGGAGGAAATATTGGATATGGAATTGCAAAAGGAGTTGTAAGTGGTGGATTGGCCGGCTTAACACTTGGATCGTCTCTTGCTGCTCAAGCCGCTGCTAGTGTTGCCGCTTCTGCGGTAGCCGAGGCGGCCTTTAATATTGGAGAACAAGCTTATCAAACAGGCAGTTTATCCTGTGTGGATGCCAGCGATGTATTGGCCGCCAGCGGCCAAGCTGCTTTATTTGGTGGATTGGGAGTCTCGTGGGGGAAAGCATTTGGTTCTGTGTTTAAGAATTCACATATTGCTGACGCGATTATTGGTGCCAATGCAACAAATTCAGCTGGTTTACTGTATAACGCGGTTGATGGAGCATATTATTGATGTCTACTTTTATTATTCTGGGGCTTACAAGTATTACCTTATCCTTGCTTCTGGCAATTAAACCTAAACCTATTAGAGGTACGGAAGTATTTATCTATCCAATATGGATCAGGCTAATGACTCTCGGTCCTCTCGGAGCAGCAATTTATGGGGCTGTAGATTTCTTTAGCGAACCATATGAGATCTATTTATTCATTGCTTTTGAAGGTTTGATGCTTACACTGTTATTAAATATTTTCTACCCCAATATCAACCAAAATCATTGATCTTAGTAAAATGTATCACCTTCAGCATGTGCGATCTCCTGGTAATCCAGCCGCAGAAATGTGGCGTATCTATCAAGGAAGGCAAAAAATTGTGATTGATAAGTTTATTTCCGGCTATGAAGAGTTACTGGAACAAATACCAACTAATGGTGCGCATGTTACGTATGAAATCAAGTGACTTACGGCAAAAGATCCGATTGGGTTTGGTGGGGGATTGAATCATTACGCATACGTCGGAAATGACCCAGTTAACTTCATTGATCCGAATGGGCTTGACCCACTGAATGAAACAATAGGTGCGCTTTCTGACGCAGGATATTCAGGTTACGCCGAAGCTATACAAGCAAAAAAAGAAGCCGAAGCTGCGGCAGCAAATGTAGATCCTGGACTTATGACCCCTGGTGAGAGCGCTTCTATGGGACCTGGTGATGCAATCAGACACTGTGTTCTAGCTTGTTCATTAACACAAAGACTTGGCCGTGAAGATGCAATGAGCATTCTTAATAGGCATGAAAATGGGCAAGCTGACATGATGGATCAATATAATAATCAAATGGGTTGTTTTATCGGGGAGGCTTCAAATGTAGGTACTTTTCAAGCAAGTTGCTTTAACAATATGGATCAATTAATGAGCCAAAGACAGAGTAACGGGACTCTAATGTCGCAACCAGCACCGATTAGTTCCATGCAATGAAGATGAAGGTTAAACTGATTACTGCTATATCACTTATTTTCATTTTCTTATGTGCATATTTATATTTGTTTGCAATTATTGTTGTAGTCGACACTAGAAATGTAAACATAGATATTTCCGAGTTAACATGCTCAAGCTTAAATAAAACATGGGAATTTGGTCATATCCGAGCAGAACAATGGAAACTTCGTCTTATAACGTTAAAGCCGGGGGGTATAGTTTTGTGTAACATCAAAACGAGTGGCTACCAACAACGAGAATTTGTTGCGATAGGCTATTTTTATCACACACAGAAAGCCCTATCTCTTGAGCTGAAAAACAGCGGCGATGGCGGAGTTTTTATAGTAGCGAGCACAACCAGGTGGGACAACATTAAATCTAAACCAAGCAATTATGTGCTAGAGCCATATTAAAAAATAGGCTCTTCAGGGGTAACTGTGGGTGATTATCCTTAGAATTCTGCTTGAACGACTAATCTACACGACCAACAACTGTAGACACATCTGTCGGTGGAT
>JARRJP010000077.1:0-11381 GCA_037389025.1 Reinekea sp.
TTAAAACTGAAAGGGGAATCGATGCGAAAAATGATGAGTGAAATTGATCACTCAGATTGTTAATATCCACTTGAACGCGTTACGGGATTAGGGTGATCAGCATGTTGATTTGCTGGAGCAAACAAGGAACCTGACGCTGGTTTGCAAGTAGCCCATTAGTGCCGGATAACATTTGGCCCCATAGAATAATTCTCAACCCTCATGTTAGCTTTCAACCTGAATCCGTGACTCCATAGCGGCGCAGTGCGCAAACCATTGATTCCTCTTTGCTTCCCAAAAATTGGGGGGAACCTATGGGTGCACCTACAATTTTTGAAAAACAAATAGAAATCAAGCTCTTACACCCTGCATCCACTCTGGAGTCACGGATTCAGGTTTCAAGCCAGCAATGCAATAGAGGTTGATGCTGATATGTGGATTGACGATATTGCTGCTTCTGATTTCACCCTAATACAGAGCGTATTCTCAAACCCCTACGATATTTTTTCCTTATTATGGTGGAAAAACGAAGACCAACTCATAGCCCTCCAGAACGTTCAAAGTTCAGAATAGTTTAAAGCATTCCAAACCGTGCAAGTTAATTACTCACCGATCATCCGCTGCATACTCTGCATCCACGCAGCTTTAAAGGCGGCGTCCCCTGCAAACAACTTGTAAAGCTCCAACTCGTCTTTCCGTCTGCGCAACATCACTTCCTTCAGCATTTTTTCGAATGCCAACTCTCGGTTATGTGGATCAGGATTATTCTGATATTTGGTCTCAAAATCCGGATGCTGTTTGATACTCTCGGCAATATTGATGAACTTAACTTTCTGCTCTTCAGGTGTTGCACTCCAACCCTGGAACCAGCGTTCATTGAACGTTCTAATGATGTCGTCCAAAGGATCTGTTTGCTGGTCCCCACCGTGAGCCCCACGAGGATTTGGATTCTGAGGGTCGAGCTCAGTATCTGCCTCGTCCAGTTTAATAGTGTGATTCAGCTTTACCCTTTGCAGGCCATAGGAACTCAAATCAACAGAATCCAACAGCTCGTCGATAGTGTCTGCATCCGGGTCCGCCACTTTCAGCTTGGGTATTAGGAACTTCAGGAACCAGAACAACTTTTCCCATGCAACAATTTCATAAGGCATAATGGATGCCATTTGCCCGTAGATTTTTACGTACTGTTTGGCCTTTATTTTGAAATCGACTTTTTCGTCGTCTTCCAGCTCCAGCTCATGTTCGAAGCGGGCAGCGGCTACATCAATGATGGGGCTTAATGTTTGGGCATCTTCATTGTTGAAGTAGCGTTTTACAAAGTCCTCAACCTCGTACCACTCATACACACCCACGTCGTCCATTGCGTCCTTTAGCTCGTGGAGCACGTTAATATCCGTGGCCTGAGACAGGGATGTAGCCGTATAAAATGGGTCAAAAGCCGCTTTTACATCATCAACTGAGTTGAAAAAATCCAGAATAAACAGGTCTTCGGTTTTCTTGCCCAGCTTGGGTGCAGAGCGGTTCAGTCGAGAAAGAGTCTGAACACAAAGTACTGATGCCAACTTTTTGTCCACATACATGGCGCACAGCTTGGGCTGGTCAAAACCGGTGAGATACTTATTGGCTACCACTAACAGACGGTATTCATCAGTATCGAACTTGTCCTTGGTGTCAGATTCCGAAAAACCGTTGATCTCCGCTTCCGTATATTCAATACCATCCACCTCTTTCGTTCCCGAAAAAGCAACTAGCGCTTTAAAGGGATTACCTTTCGCTTCCAGCAAACGAGTAATGGCCTTGTGATAACGGATGGCCGTTTCAATGTTCTGCGTCACCACCATGCCTTTGGCTTTGCCCTTTAGCTTCTTGGCATTGACTACCTGAGGAATAAAGTGATCCAGCATGATCTCTGCTTTGGTATCGATGGTCTGCTGGCTACGCTCTACATAGGCTCGCAGTTTCTTCTGCGCCTTTTTGGTGTCGAATTCCGGGTTTTCCGCAATGGACTTTTCGATCTCGTAATAGCTTTTGTAAGTGGTGTAATTGGCCAGCACATCCAGAATGAAGCCTTCCTCGATGGCCTGCTTCATGGAGTACAAGTGGAAGGGTTCGAATGACCCGTCTTCCTGCTTTTCACCAAACTTTTCCAGGGTAGTGTTCTTAGGCGTAGCGGTGAAAGCGAGGTAGGAAGCATTGCCACGCATCTTGCGGGATTTCATCGCCTTTAGGATTTTGTCCTGATCGTCCTCATCCTCGTCCTGCCCCATCACCCGATTCATATTGTCGTGGGCAGTGCCCGACTGGGAGCTATGCGCCTCATCAATGATTACGGCAAAGCGCTTCTCACTGAGGTCTTCAATACCATCCACAATAAACGGGAACTTCTGAATGGTCGTAATAATGATCTTTTTGCCGTTCTCCAGCGCGTTCTTCAGCTCAGAGGATTATGGGCCGGGGCAACGATATTTTTAACCTCAGAGAATTCCTTGATGTTATCCCGCAGCTGCTTGTCCAGCAGTCGGCGATCCGTCACGACGATGACCGAGTCAAACAGAGGCTGCTCGATGCTTCTCCCATTCGCAACTTGCAGTGACGCCGGGTAGGTTTCGATGAGCTGATAGGCAGCCCAGGTGATGGAATTGGACTTGCCAGACCCTGCAGAGTGCTGAATCAGATAGGTATGACCTACGCCGTGGTTAGACGCATGGTCAACCAGCTTACGCACCACATCCAGCTGGTGGTAACGGGGGAAGAACAGTGTGCGCTTGGGCAGAGGATCTTTACTGCTACCATCCAGCCGCACAAAATGCTGGATAATGTTGGCAATGCTTTCCTTGGTAAACACCTCCTCCCATAGATACGCCGTCCTATGGCCATGCGGGTTGGGAGGGTTGCCTTTGCCGTGGTTGTGACCTTTGTTGAATGGTAGGAAGTACGTCGTTTGTCCGGCCAGCTTGGTGGTCATGTAGACTTCATCGGTATCCACCGCCATATGTACCAAACAACGCCCAAAGTTCAGTAACGGCTGGTTTACGTCGCGATCTTCCCGATACTGTTTCTGCCCGTGATAGCGGGCGGTTTGGCCGGTCCAGGCGTTTTTCAGCTCCATCGTTACCAGTGGGATACCGTTCAGGAACAGCACCATGTCGATTTCCTGGAGCGGATTGGCTAGGGAGTAGCGTACTTGCCGGGTACAGCTGAAAATATTGGCCGTGAAGTTCTGCTTAACCTTTTCGCTACTGCTGGCCAGGGGAGCCGGATACATCAGATGGAAGTGGGCGTCATCTACCGGGAGACCCTTCTTGAGCAGGTGGAGAATGCCGTGCTTCTTCATCAGCCGGTCATAACGCTCCAGCAGCTTGCGCTGCCAGTCCGATGGATTGTGCTTTTGCAGCTTGGTCAGCTCAGGCTTCTGGGTATGCTCCAGAAAGCGCCAGAACAGTTTTTCATCAAGCGAGTACTGGGCATTAAAATCGGTGGGCAGGCCCAGCTTGAAGCGCTGATTGCCGACCAGGTAGTCAGCAGGCGTCTCATTAACGTGAGTTTGGGCACCTTCAGCACTCCCTCCCACAGCCTTGACGGCTTCTACGGTGGTACCGGTTAAAGCCTGCTCAATCGCAGCCTCCAGCGCCTGCTCGTTGGTGTTGCTAACCATAAAACATCCTATCCATCTGTTTTTATTGGCTTTTATTACCAAAGCCATTGAAATTTAACGCACCAGCCCAGATTCCGATCTACACTGATTACAGTGATCTCATTGACAAAACACACCTAAATCACCACAATTCACCGCGCTCACCTACTATTAAGTAGAAAGAGGTGACCGTATCGCCCGGTCCACAATAGGCGACCATTCCTCTATTTTTGCCTGCCACCTTAGAACCACTCACAGCCTGTCAATTTGGCATCGCCGCGACAATAGTTGTTAAACCGCTTTTCAAAATCCCTGCGCTTGCCGGCATGGGAAATGTAAAAGCTCGTCACCAGAAACGAGTCCGATTTGCCCAATTTCTGCAGGATCACCACAAAGTCGGCTTCGTGCGCCCACAAGTAGAGGCGGATGTCCCGCTTTTGATTTGTCTCTTGATGGTAAAACAGCCTAACCGATTCGTGATCGTGATTGGTCAGGATCTGTTTAACCCATTCCAACCGGCTCGCCCTATCAAAGTCAGGATAGCGGCCCGTCACTCTCCATGTGCGCTTGCCGTTCTCCCACACCTGTTCTTTCTCATCCTTGGTGGTTAAATGCCAAAAGTCCAATTCCTTGCCGTCATCTTTTCGATGACTTCTCGGGTTGATGTAGATCTGGCTAGCGAGATAGGTCTTGGTGGCAACAAAGTCTCGGTGAAATATTCCGTAGAGCACATCAATAATTGATGTTGCCTCGATCTTCGACAAATCCAGCGGGTCACTGAGCATTGGACCTCCTGGGTTGAAAACGGAAGATATTGAACTGCTCCTCCCAGGGTGGCGTGGCATAATCGAGCGAATACCCTAGCTTGGATTCCAGATACTCAACAAACTGCATTTTGATGGCGCTGGAATGCTCAATATCATCACGATTCCGATACGCGACCGCACCTATCAGCAAATCACACAGTTGAATTAACTGAACTTCGTAGGACTGCACAATGGTAGCTACAGCACTTAACTGCCAGTAAGTGCGATTCTGCAAAACCTCACACAGCTTGCGTGTTTTCTCTGCACCCAGCGTATCCATATAGTCCAGATAAATTCGGTAATCATTACCTTCCTTCAAAAAATCTCGAAGGGTGTAATAAAACATCTTGTAATAGAAGTCGCTATGCGAACCAGCGTTATATTGATGGTGATCGAGGATGTTCTTATTGAGCACAACGGTGGTTTTGAAATGCACCTCAAGATCACCGATGATCATATCAATCAGATCACGGTAGAGCGGCCATTGGTGCTTATTCAACTTGCTCCATTTCAACTCGGGCTTGTAGTTGTGCTGATGACGCAACCACTTCACATGCTTATTCAGCTGTATGGCTTTATCAGCGCTGCAATGAATAGCACCCAACACCATAATATCGGCACCATCATGTTCAAGATGGCAGCTTTCATCGCAGAATATTTTATATACGGCCATCGTTAACCTACTCAAAATTCTGTTGTTTAAGCGCCTCAGCGGCTTTTTGCAGTGGCTTCTTCAAAGCCTGTTCCAGCCTGGACATGTGCCCCAGGTGCCAGGCTACTGATTCTTTCCAAGTGTCTTTATTGAAGCCATCTGCCGCACAAGAATATTGAATACGGCAAGATTTCTTCTCGTCCAGGCGCATCCATTCAAGCGCATCACCAAAGCTTGTTTCGATTTCGTCTTTAAGACCCCGCAGAAAATCAAAGAGGAATTTGTTTTCTTCCTGGCTGGGTCGTCCAAGCACTAACTCCACCCGCAACTCCTTTTGACTGAAAATCAAACTGTAGGGGCAGTTACTTAAACCCGAACCGGCATACAACCAATGATCTTTGGCCGGGCTGATATTGTCGTAAAGGTTACACGGACTTTTTTGAAAGGCTTCTAAGGCCTTTCCCCAGTATTCGCGGCGCACGGTGTGACGGTTTTTTACCACTACTTCGGTGTTTTTCTCTTCCGCTTCTTTGGCGTTGATACCGATCATCAACTCCTTGGCTTCGGGCGTGGGGATGATCTGATCGATGTTAATCAACAGCTGCTCACCCAAGGCATAGGGTGTGACTTTAAAGCATTGAATACTGATGCCCTGACCCAGCAGCCACAAGGCCGTACTGGTGACTTCTTTGCGGAAGTTGGCTGCCACCAACATAATGCGCTGGCTATTACCGAGGTTGAGCTTGACCTCGTCCAGATCGGGTGCATCGAGAAATTCGCAAATACGAGTCGCAGCATCGATTGGCTGGCCCGCCTGAGCGAGTGGCTCACCCGCTTCAATCGTTGGCAGATAGCGGTGTAGGTATTGCTGATAGATCTCGACAATCTGGCCCTTGGTTAAACTGGCGCAGTAAGAGGCATACTTCAACGCCTGCCAGACCACATCCCGGCCACTGTCATCCAGTTTGTTTTCGATAATCACCAGGTTGCCGTCTTTATCCAGCGCTAATAGGTCAAGACGTTCGCGGGTATCGTCAAAGCCATCAAACTCTTTTTGGATAATCAACAGTTCTTCACCCAGCGCATCGGGCTGATGGGCCAGCCACTCCTGCAAGTGCTTGCGCTCGGTAAAGCCCAGCTCACTGAAGGTTTTGATTTTTACCGGGCTGATGCGGTTGGTTTGATGATTGACGGTAAACATTGCCCTATGCCTCCACTGCGTCCTGCGCCACATCATCAATACCGGCCATTTCCGGTGTGACTTTGATTTTTCCGGTCACGGCGCTATTGATGAGGGTGGTCTTGTATTCTTTAAGTTTTTCGATTTGTGATTGCAGGTGATCAACGCCAAGATCAGTAGCTCTATTCGTTTCCGCAATAAACCTCACCAGAGCCTCTTGCTCTTCTTTCGGTGGATTTGCAACTTTGATATCGCCAAATTCATCGGTATACAGGCGCATGAAACCAGAAGATCCAGTCCCCATCCCTTTTGATGCCAGCCTGAATTGAGTCCCCATTAGCGGCAACTTAAACAGCGTCAAGTAATAATCTGGAACAACGTCACTAGCAACATCAAATACCGCGTAATCCGGACTGACCAAACCATAATCAGTAGCTAGACCAAATATGCCGATGGCCGCTCTCATGCGGTTCATTACCATCTGCCCACATTCAACAATTTTGTAATCGACTAGGCTTTCTGGAGGTATATGTTTGTCCGATACATCGTTATGCGGCACCAAGCCGATTTCCATTCGCAATGAGAAGAGAGTTTCCGATCCAGTTTTAGTCCTCGAGGTTACCTCTTTGAACAAGTGCTTTAGTTTGATTACCTCCCAATGCGCCGGTATTTTCCCAATCCAATCCACACCGGAATCTTTCATGGGCACATCGGGATCAAGCCCCTGAGTGACGGCTTTCTGGATAATGATTTGCTTGCGCTCTTTCAGCAGGACAATTTGCTGTTCTTTGATGGCAATGGCTTCGTCGACTTGGGTAGTTTTTTGGTCGAGAAAGTTGGCGATCAAACTCTGTTCATACGCACTTGGAATAGGAAGCTTTATAGATTTTTGTGTATCCGCATTCAAAATTTTAACAACATTGCCATTTGCTAACTTTTCATGTTCAGGAATTGATGAAAAAACTAAATACTTACTAAAACGTAAATTGATTTTTTCGAAAAACGTAACACTATTAATCTGTTGATTTGTAGATAAATCACAACCCGCAACGCCTATTTTACCAATTGTTCCTATGCAACAGACTAAAATACTCCCTTTTCTAATTTTTCGAGATTCTATAAGGCCTTTACTTGTTAATTTTTCTTTAGTTGTAAAAATATCTCGAAACTCGATAAGCTCATCCGGTTTTACCCATGGAAATCCATCTGCCTCTGAATAATAAGATGAGATAGCCTTTGATGGCGTATTACCAGCTTGTACTTGTGCGAGATATCTTAGCGGTACAACATTCCAGTCAACAGGAATTTCCCCTAACCAATCAACCCCAGAATCCTTATAAGCCTCATACTTTGGCAATTCAGCAATACTCACCATAACCATATCACCCCTGCACCTGCTCAATATCCACACCCAGAATCTGCGCAATCAAGCCTTCGGCCTTTTGTTCCAGGCTGATTATGTCTTTCGCAACATCTTCCAACGAACGCAGCGGCTTATGGCGATAGAAGTATTTGTTAAAGCTGATTTCGTAGCCGATTTTGACAGAATCCAGATTGATCCAGGCTTCCTCTACGTGGGGCTTTACTTCATCCAGAAAATATTGGTGAATGCTTTGTGGTTCATCATCTTTCAGCAAAGACACAGATTCACTGTCGCGTAGGTCGGTACAGGCTTCAAAAGTGATGTATTCGTTCTTCTTATTGGTTGGGTAGAACCCAAAATCTGGTAGTTGCGCTTGGGTGCAGCCATAGCGCTCCAGCACCTCGTCGAGCTTGTCGCTGTTTAATTTAATAACTTTCTTGATCACTTTAGCGGCAGATTCATCGTACCAACTCACAGCGTTAATAATGGCATTTTTCTCGGAGGCGGTAAGTTTTACCTTGTTGGCTTTTAGCACTTCTTCAACCCGATCTTTAAACTGGTTGAAATCGTTAAACGTCTTTTTACCAACGACAGCCATCAGGTCAGTGGCAGTTTCATGCAGCCTTCGCAGTGCCTGCCAGTACTTGACATCCAGCAGCTTGGCTTTCGCTTTGGTATTGAGGCTTATTTCATTGTCTTCACACCAGGCGATAATGCTTTGCTCATTGCTTTTTAAAAAACTTTGCTTCCGCTCTTTACCATAGCCCGAGGCTTTATATACTTTGTCTGCATGTTCACCATAGAGGTATTCCATAACCTCGGTCAGTTGTTTATCAAACCGCAAGGGGTCAATACGCTCGGCTGAAAACTGCGCCTTACGCCGGTCGGGCCGCTCGATAGTAACCTTGTAATAGCCAAAGTCTTGATTACGAAAGACCTGACTAGCAATGCCAACTGGATCATCATTTTTATCAAGTTTGCGCTCAACGGCAGCGCACTTTAGGTAGGTACGGGTAATGGTTTCAATATGCTTGGGAGAGAATTCGCAGTTTTTATTACCGAGGTTTTTGCGCAGTTTTTGATATAGCAGACTGGCATCGATAAGCTGCACCTTACCGCGCCGGGATTTTGGTTTATTGTTATTGAGCAGCCAGATATAGGTGGTAATGCCGGTGTTATAGAACAGGTTGTTGGGCAACTGCACGATGGCTTCGAGCATGTCGTTTTCGATAATGTAGCGCCGGATATTGCTTTCACCACCACCGGCATCGCCGGTAAACAGGCTGGAACCGTTATGAACGGAGGCAATGCGACTGCCATTGGTACCTGTAGATGGGTCTTTCATTTTGCTGACCATTTCCATCAGGAACAGCAGTTGGCCATCGCTGGAGCGCGGAGTGGCGTCACACTCCTCGATATTGCCCCAATAGTCTTTGAGCTTGACCTTAAAGCGCGGATCAATCACGTCACTGCCGTCTTTGATGTATTTTTGCTCCGAGGACCAGCTTTTGCCGTAGGGCGGGTTGGAGAGCATAAAGTCGAAACGCAGGGATGCGAATTCATCGGTGGAAAGGGTGGAGCCGACTTTGATGTTCTCGGGGTTGTTGCCCTTAATCATCATGTCAGATTTACAGATGGCGTAGGTCTCGTCGTTTATCTCTTTTCCATACAGATAAATATCGCGAATGCTTTTGCCTTTTTTAATGGCCGGATATTTTTCTTCTATAAAATTCTGAGATTCGGTGAGCATACCGCCGCTGCCGCAGGCCGGATCGTACACGGTCAGCGTTAATGGAATATTGTCTTTGATCGGATCGAACACCAAGTGAGTCATCAACTCGATCACTTCCCTTGGGGTAAAGTGCTCCCCGGCCTCCTCGTTGTTTTCTTCGTTGAATTTTCGGATCAGCTCTTCAAATACATAGCCCATGCCCAGGTTTGAAAGCGCAGGTAACTTGTAGCCATCTGGATCGACAGCATCTTTTGGAGTGAGGTTAATTTTAGGGGAAACGAATTTTTCCACCACATCCAGCAACACATCTTTATGGGCCATGTGCTGAATTTTGCTTTTCAGTTCAAAGCGCTCGATGATTTCCTGTACGTTAGTACTGAAGCCATTGAGGTATTCATCAAAGTTGGCCAGTAAAATCTGGCGGTTGTTGGTGGCAGTGTTGTACAGGCTGGTGAGCGTCCATTTGGAAACGTTGTAGAACACGTAGCCGGAGGCCTCTTTGAGCGGCTCGTCATCCAGCTCGGTGGCCTGCATGTCTTCTTTTTGGTAACGCACGTCTTCGAGCACGGCGTCTTTGGTGGGCATCAGTAAGGTGTCGAGGCGACGCAATACCACCATGGGCAGGATAACATCGCGGTATTTGCCGCGCACATACACGTCGCGCAAGCAATCGTCGGCGATGTTCCAGATAAATGAGACAAGTTTGTTGTGTACGCTGTGATCCATTGTGTTTCCTGGTGTTTGAAATCAGAGTTCAATTTATTTTGCGATTTGATTCAGCCCAATGGATGCTCGGTTCTGCCGGGGGCCAGAATCAGGTTTTGCACGCCGTATAGCGCCTGGCTATTACGGAGCCATAATTGGTATTCGGGACCGGTTAGCGTGTGGGCCGGTGAGCAGTCCACATGCCATTGCCGCAACAGGTACCCTGCTGTAGCGGCTCGAATCTCGACCTTCATTACGCCGCCGTCCATACCGTAATCCAGTTCGATGGCTTCCTGGTGCTGGATACGCGGGTGCGGTACCAGTTCCAGCTCGACGAAGCGGTTCCACTGGCGATCCTGGCTTTCGGTTTCCTGTTCGTCGATGGCAGAGGCTTCAACAAGCGTGACTTCTTTAATGCGGGTGAGCACAAAGTCGCGGAATTCGCCGCTCTTGCGGTCGAACCCCCGGACATGCCAGCGCAGGCCATTATCCATAAGGGTGTGGGGCACAATCTCCCGCCGGGATTCGCCGCTGGACAGGGATACGTAGGTAATGGCCAGAGGCTTTGCCTTGTGAATGGCTTCGGTCACCTTGGCAACGGTGGTCAGGCTGGGCTGGTTCAGATGGTACGGTGCTTCACAGGCCAATGGCGGTTTGAGCTTGCCGGTAAAGCCGTCGCCATAGCCCTGACTAATGGTGGCCAGGGTACGCACCACATCGTAGTCGAACAGGGGCTTGAACTGGTCACCACGCAGGTGGGTCCGTAGCTTCTCGTCATACCGGATATTGGCGGGTGCGAGTTCCCGGTACTGGGTGAAATCCTTGGTAGCCTGGGCAGGCGTGATACTGAAGCGATCCACCAGATCGGAACGATTGGCTTCCCCCTTGAATAGCAGGGTGAAGTCGATATGGGCGATGCGATCGCGCTGGGCCTGAGTTAATTCCCGGAGCGTGCTATTCATGCTGCATAACCATATACCAAACATGATACCTAATAGTTTTTATTAGGTATCATCCTATCACAGCATTTCTGGCGTGGGATACAAAAAATTGCCTTTGGCTAGGCTGGCTGCTGCAGGCAAGCCTCCAGTGGCTTTTGGGCTGCTTTGGGTCGAATGCTTTTGTCCCCTGAAGGGAGCATCACCAACAACTCAGTGGTTAACCCGCAGGAGTAAACAGCCTGGCGCAGGGCTTTGTCGGTGGCCTCATCCAGGCCTGCCAGCGAAGGGATATACCTGAATCCGTGACTCCAGAGTGGATGCAGGGTGTAAGAGCTTGATTTCTATTTGTTTTTCAAAAATTGCAGGTGCACCCATAGGTTCACCCCAAT
>JARRJP010000078.1:0-13588 GCA_037389025.1 Reinekea sp.
ATAACCCGCGCCAACGTAATTGACTTTGCGATAGTCCTTGCCATCGCGGCGGAAGAATTGGATCCCAGCATCGGAATGGAGTGCTTTGGCCTGCTCGGCGTTGAGCACTGACCAGTCGGAAATATGACCGCTGACCTGGTTTTTAATGCTGCTGTGTAGAGCGTTAATTTTGTCTTTACTGGCGTGAAAGCGTGGGGTGGGGGGTTGGATCGTTGTATCGTGCTCGGCGCTTAATTGATTTCTGGGGTAACGCGTTGAGGGGTCGTTGTCAGTCATTGGTGCTTCCTTTATGATTCATTTTGATTAAGGTGGGATTGAAAACGAAGTACGGTGCTTCAGTAAAGAGGTTAGCTCGATCTGTGTTTGAAAATGTGAAAAACATCACGAATTAAGAGGGTGGGCACTTCAGCTCCAGTATTCGATTATTTTTAGAGTGCCTGTCTTGTTAGGACTCATATTATTGAAGAGCCGGATGCGGTAATTCCGCACGTTCGGATCTGTGTAGGGGCGTCTCAGTAATGGGGCGTTCTACCACGATTGTGCGCCAACTATATGGTCATTTCTTAAAAATAAGCAAAGTGGGGTCGTTATATATTACCTGAATCCGTGACTTC
Organism: Reinekea sp.; assembly: GCA_037389025.1. Classification (GTDB taxonomy): domain Bacteria; phylum Pseudomonadota; class Gammaproteobacteria; order Pseudomonadales; family Natronospirillaceae; genus Reinekea. The sequence continues at coordinate 615 of JARRJP010000078.1, forward strand.
AGAGTGGATGCGGGGTGTAATAGCTCGATTTCTATTTGTTTTTCAAAATTGCAGGTTCACCCGTAGGTTCACCCCAATTTTTGGGAAGCAAAGAGGAATCAATGGCTTGCGGACTGCGCCGCTATGGAGTCACGGATTCAGGTATTAGTAACTCTGATACCTATCTTACCCTTCCCGGAACTTGACCTCCGTTTATTTCGGAGCCTCTGTTTTAATAGCTGCACAGTCACGAAATCACTTCCGTTATACTTCCTCGCAAAAATCATTTCAAACAAAGTCATGGCCGTGTTATCTGACTTTCGATCCGTTCTATCAAGCGAACAATTTCACCAGAGAGCTGATCAACCCGTTTCAGTGCTTTATGAGCTTCCTCATTATTTCCTTGCTCTTTATACTGAATTACCTCGCGAATAGCTTCGTGAATTTCTTTATGTGGCTGCTCAATTTCGGTAACTTCGGCGATATGTGCATACTGTTGTTTAGCCGTTGCATAGTACCATTTGCCGAATTTGCATTCTTGGTGATTGCTTGCTTCATTCTGCGTCATGGAGCCATATCCTTTCAGAAACTGGGTCAATCGATCTTTCCAGCCGCGGTGTTGTGCCTTGGCATTCCTCCAGTTTTGTAAACCATTGTCATGGACATGAAACTGTCCAACCAGATTAACAATCTTTTCCACCACTTCTGCAAGTTGATGAACGGTATCTTTTGTATCGTAGGCATCCTGTGCAGTTTGCCTGGCTACGGAAGTGATGTTTCTCATGCCATTATTGAGCGTATCGGTCAGCTCTTGTTGATCTTGCGAGCCGCGGGCGATTTCACTATTCATCGTGCTGATGGTATTAATAGTTGTTTTGATTGTTGAGAGAACATCACCGGTTTTATTCGTTTCTTCAACACCTTCCTGCGCTTTTGTCTGGCTTTCATCCATCATCGCTACGGCTTCCTGCATTCCGCTTCGCAGGCTATCGATCATTTGCTGAATTTCCCTTGTTGCTTCATGACTTCTCAAAGCCAATGTCCTGACTTCATCGGCCACGACTGCAAAGCCTCGGCCTTGCTCTCCAGCTCGTGCGGCTTCAATGGCTGCATTCAGGGCGAGTAGATTGGTCTGTTCAGAGATGCTCTGGATGGTATCAAGTATCGAAGTCACTCGTTTGCTGTTTTCATCTGCATGGGCTACAACCTGGCCTGCTTTTTCGACTGTTTCAGCTAACTTGTTGATTGTATTAACCGTGTTATTAACGACATCCTTACCTTCGGAGGCGAGGCTATCTGCTTCGCTTGCTTGCTGGGCGGCATCACGAGTATTCTGTGTTACCTGATGCATTATTGAAGTCAGGTCGTTGATCGACTTCTCAATGTTTACCGTCTCTTCCTGCTGTTTTGTCATACCGGAGCTGGTATGTTTGGAAGAGTCATCCAAGCAGATCACCATGTCATTTAAATTGATGGTGACACTGGATAGCTCGATAACAATTGCCTCGATTTTTACCACAAAGCGATTAAATGCCGTTGCGACTGTGGCGATTTCATCGTCACCGTCGGCTGGCAATCGATGACTTAGATTGCCGTCGCCATCAGCAATCTCCGTCATCGCATCACCTAGTTCATTGATCGGTTTGATGATGCTTATAATAAAGAAAACCCCCAGGCCCGATAGAATCATAATGCCCAGAGAAATCATATATACTGCCTGCTTCATGGTCATTGCAGAGGCGGCTTTTCCGACAAAAGCGGTCATCGATTGTGCGGCTTGACTGTTTTGTTCGTTAATTTTTCCAAAACTGTCCTGCAGAGTTTGCCCCATACTTCCCAGTTCTGTATCAAGCACTTCGCTGCTCTTACGGCGGGTGTCCTCAATTAAGGCTTTAAATTCATCACGCATGGCGGCAATTTCCTTATTCACCTCCTCTAGGCTCATGGCTACCTTTATTGAAGCGATGTTGTTACCTTCAAAAATCACATCTCGTGTTATCATAACGATACTGTCATCTTTGCTGCTTGCATCGAATAGCTTATCCAGAGGGGTACGCCCTTGACCGATTTCAAGAAGTGATTCAACCTTTGGATTGTTACGGTTGACATATCGGGTATAGGGACGCCCATCTGGCCGGTAATAAACGGCATAGATGACATTAGGATTATTATTAGCCACTTTGACAAATGAAAGCAGTATCGCAAATTTTCGTGCGAGTATCGGTTCTACTGATGCCTTTGACAGTGTATCGGCTAATACTTCACCGCGTTTCATCATCGATTCTCGTAATAGCTGCTCAGTTCTTTTAAGTTGAGCATCGAGTTGTGTGCTCAAGTACTGGGAAAGGGTTTCACGAGTATGAGTTTCGACTTTTTTTACCGAATCACTGATCTGTTCCAGGTTTTTATCCAACGAGGCTTTGATATTTTGTTGGCTGTCATTCAGAGTGCTTCTTAACTCTCGTCCCATGCCCAGGGTTCCTGACCGTGTCACTACAGTTGATAGTCCCAGTAGCAACACAATACTTAACAGCATGGCTGTAAACATAATCTTAACCAGTTTACCGTTCAGGTAACTGATAAATGACCTTTTTTCCATTGAGATTCTTCCCCGCTTATCTGAATACAGGAGCCACAACTCTGTTAGTCGTCGGGATAAATGTTAGACGTAAGGATAAATGTAAATACAGGAACCATAAAAACGTATATACAATCTTTGTCCGTTACGACTTCTATCGTTAAGCTAAACCTGAATCCGAGACTCCATAGCGGCGCAGTGCGCAAGCCATTGATTCCTCTTTGCTTCCCAAAAATTGGGGTGAACCTATGGGTGCACCTACAATTTTTGAAAAACAAATATTCGTTGTACGCCCCAACCTTGAGCAATTTCTGTAATACATCAACTTCGCTATAATCAAGTGGTTCACTCCAGCCGACAATATTGGCATGTTTGGCAGCAACATGATCAGATGGCATCTTGATAAGTGCATCGGCGACCTTTTGTGCGACAGCATCCGGGATAGAATGTATTTTAGCAAATGGCCACTCTGGATATAGCGCTGTACTGACAACGAAGGGAAAGTTACTGAATTTCTTTTTTGATAAAATTTTGAATTCTGACAAGCTGATATCTCCAGTGGCCTCCATTCTTTCGAGAGTATCAGTGCGTACCGTGCCAGCATCAACTTCGCCATTTTGTATGGCAAGAACAACATTGTCATGTTTATTACCGAACTGCAGGCTACCTAGATCGCTTATGGGGTCAATGCCATGATCTAAAAATTCTTTGTATGCCATTTGCCAACCGCCAAAGGATGAAGCTTCTACAGCCATAAAGGTTTTTCCCTTTAAGTCTTCCAGTTTGTTGATATCATCCCGGTCAATATAGGTGAGTATCACGCCACCAAAAGAATTTAATGCTTGCCCCTGACGTGAGTTGATCATGGTGGCAATGGCGGATGCGTCATACTTCACTTTGGCGGTAATAAACATGGATGAGTTGACTAGAAAGAAATCAACTGATTGATTTTCTATGGCTGGAAAAACCTCTTCGAAACTCAGCGGAGCAATAGTGAATGTATCTTCTGGCAACGCGCTATTCAGGTAGTTGGCTGTGTCTCCCCACTCTTTAACCGCCTTTGTTGCACCATTTTTTGCTAATACCCCAATTTTATAATCAGCGGCCATGACCACCGAAGAGATAAAACCAAACAGTAATATAGTGGTGGTGCGCACTATGTTTTTTGCCCTCATAATAACCCCTTAACCTGTGTAAATGGATGAAGTGTTCCGCCACAATAAGTAAGTACCATTTTTCAGATGGCCGACTGGGCGTGAACTGATCCAGCGGTTTATTTCGATCACTGCCATCAATCATAGTCCAGGCGTAATCTAGTGCAGTGTCTTGAATAAAACCTGACTCCGTGACTCCAGAGTGGATGCAGAGTGTAAGAGCTTGATTCCTATTTGCTCTCCAAAAATCACAGGTGACCTATGGGGGTATCTGCGATTGAAAAACAAATAGAAATCAAGCACTTACACCCTGCATCCACTGAAGACACAGATTCAGGAAGAATACAGCGATATTTTTTAGCGATATGGTGAAATTTCCGGGTTAAGAGTCTCTCAAAAAGTGAGAATGCATGGTCAAATAGTCTCGCGATGATGTGTCCACGATATTTGCATAACAACCTGTTATCAGCTAATAAGAATTATTCATTTCCGGGATTCTGATTCTTTTGCCACTCTGATTTCATCAGCAATTGACACTAAAAATAAGGAAGCAGTTCGATCTTGATGAAAAGATTGTGCAGCTTGGTTCGCCTGCTTCGCCCGATGGTGTCATGCCTATTGAGGCCAGTGATAGAATTCTGGTTTTCCTGACCAATATTAACAAAGATACTTTGCCTGGTCGGGGCCTGGATAATTTCTCCGCCAGTCAGCAGAGATCCCCTTTATATCTGAATTTATTTGTCGCCGTTGCGGCAAATTTTCGTACTTCGCGTTATCTGGAGGCATTGAATTTTCTCTCCCATGCGATTTTATGTTTTCAGCAATCCCCGGTTATTGATCACACCAATCAGGCCAATATGCCCGCTGGTATCAGTAAGCTGATACTGGATATAGAAAACACCAGCCTGGCAGAGGAAAGTAATTTATGGGGTATTCTCGGTGGCAGATATCTGCCTTCCATTCTTTATAAAGTCCGCATGTTAACGGTTGTTGACAGTAGTACGATCAGGCAGATAAATACTGTTGGCGAGCCTAATTACAGCGTAGGGACCTGAGTATGTATCAGGAACTCTTTTCGCTCGGTTATCAGCATGAATATTTTAACGAAGGCACCTCGTTTAATCTTCACTGTAAACTTTCTTCTGAGTCAACCCGGCTGAGTATGGCAATGGATGCGGTACTTGTTGTGCGTCAGGGTGGGTTTAAGTACCTGTGGAATAATGCGCATTATACGCGGCAGGGATTGCTGGAAAACTTTTCCGGTCAAAGCATCGTTATTTATATGTCACCTTTTGACACCGAACAGTTTTTTAATATTACTGATAAATTTCCGGTTCAGTATCAGTATCCAAAGCCAGAAGCGAATGACGATGATCAGCCTGCCAGCATCAACGCAAAGGCTTGCTCTTGTGTGCAGTTACTGCATGCTTCAGCTGGTGATGGTCAACAGCTAACAGCGACTTGCCAGCCAGTTGACAAGTTGTTGAAGCTGAACGCCATTAATGAAGTTGATCGCCTTAATGACATTTCATTGACTGATACTAACACTGTTGCTCAGCCCGATTCAGAATTGAAGTCACTCTATGACCTTGCCCGTCGCAAGCCGATTATTGCTTTGGTTGTGCCGATTAATGAATTGGCAAAAAGTAACGGTAGTGAATACCAACTACCTACATTTGTCTCGGACGCGCCTGTCAAACTTAAGCGCCAGCCCGATCTGCATTATCAGTTGATCAGTGAAAAAAATGGTGTTGAAGAAGTGATTTTTGATGCCTTACCGCAGCCCAATATCCAGCAGTACTTTAAACACAATCATCCACAACAGGGCCCAATATCCGTATTGGAAGCCTTTATTAAATAGGAATAAAGGAAACTGCTATGCCAGCCATGAAAACACCCGGCGTTTATGTTGTAGAAAAAAGCGCCTTCCCCAACTCTGTTGTCGAGGTGGCCACTGCAGTACCGGCTTTCATCGGCTACACTGCAAAAGCCGAAAATGGTGACAAATCATTAGTTAAAAAGCCATGGCGGATTTCCTCCCTGGCGGAATATGAAACCTATTACGGTGGTGCACCGACACCTAAGTTCAATATAGCTGACGCTCCGAAACTGGCCGACGCCGATTTCAAGATTCGTGCAGCAACCGTCACCGGAAAAGATCAGGGCAAAACCGTTACCCAGGATAACGACAAGTTCATTTTGTATTACAGCATGAAATTGTTTTTCCAGAATGGCGGCGGCCCTTGTTATATCGTTTCTGTCGGCCATTACGACGATGAAGCGAAACTGGAGGAAAGTGGTGGTGAACAGGGCGCAGGTTATGGCGAAATTAAAGCCTCCGACCTGATGGGTGGTATCGCTCCATTGACCAAAGAGCAGGAACCCACAATGGTGGTTATTCCTGAAGCGGTCAGCCTGAAACAGATGAAAGAGTGTATTGCCGTTCAGCAGGCGTCGCTGGCTCACTGCGGTGCTAAAATGCGTAACCGGGTTTCTATTCTGGATATTTACGATGGTTATAAGGATCGTCAGGATGAAGATGGCGATTGCATTGCGGCTTTCCGCGACCAACTCGGTATTAACTATCTGGATTTTGCCACCGCCTATTACCCATGGGTAAACTCCACCATTATTCAGGAAGCCGACATCAGCTTTAACTGCCTTTCCACGACAGGTAAGGCCGAGCTGCAAAAAATGCTTAGCAAAGAGCTGAAAGTCGGTATTACCGACGATCTGCCAAAAGAAGAGGCTGCGGCGGAAGACAGTGCCGCCGCGCCTGCTGACGGTGATGAGGCTGCGGCACCAGCCCCGACGACTGGTGGTGACAAGCTCACTAAAGAAGGGCAGGCCATTGCCGACCAGCGCACCGCCTACGGTGAAGAAATCAAAAAAATTATTGATTTCAATGAAGACTTCAAAGTGGCCCGCGCCCTGCCGGAAAATGCCAAGAAAACCGATGGTGAAATTGAAGCGGCATTAATGATGAAGCGTTCACTGCTGCACAAAACGCTGGTTGCAATCAGTCCGCTCTATGTTCAGGTGATCAAGTCCATCAGCGCCAAACTCAATCTGTTGCCACCAGCGGCAGCCATGGCCGGTGTTTATACTGCCGTTGATAATTCGCGTGGTGTCTGGAAGGCTCCAGCCAACGTCAGTCTGGCTTCAGTTTCTTCACCTGCGGTCAGTATTACCCACGACGACCAGGAAGATCTGAACGTCACTACTCAGGGTAAGTCGATTAACGCCATTCGCAGTTTTATCGGCGAAGGCACTCTGGTTTGGGGGGCAAGAACCTTAGATGGTAATAGCCTCGATTGGCGCTATATCAGTGTGCGCCGAACCATGATCATGATGGAAGAGTCAATCAAGCTTGGCACCAAGGCTTATGTGTTTGAAGCCAATAATGCACAAACCTGGATCACCATTAAAAGCATGATTCGCAACTTTCTGACCGGTATCTGGAAGCGTGGTGGTCTGGCCGGTTCCAGCCCGGACGACGCCTTCAGTATTTATGTTGGTCTTGGTGAAACGATGACGCCGGAAGATATTCTCGAAGGTATCTTACGTGTTTCGGTTCTGGTTGCGGTAACGCGTCCGGCTGAATTTATTGAAATTACATTTACTCAACAAATGCAAAAATCATAAATGCATCTGATTCACTAAGGAGACAATTATGGCCGATGACGGTTCAGCCCAATCCACCAGTGTATGGCCCATTCCGAAGTTCCATTTTCAGGTGAAATGGGATTCCGAAGTCATGTCCTTCCAGGAAGTGTCCGGATTGGATGTGGAAGCTCAGGTTATCGAATATCGCAGTGGCGACAGTCCGGTTTTTTCAACAGTCAAGATGCCCGGCATTCAAAAAAGTGGCAACGTGACGATGAAAAAAGGCGTGTTCAAGTCCGATAATAAATTCTGGGACTGGTTCAATAAAATAAAGATGAACACCATTGCCCGTGTACCCGTAACCATCAGCCTGTTGGATGAAACCGGTGCGCCGACCATGGTATGGACGCTGGCCAATGCCTGGCCGACCAAAATTACCGGTACAGATTTGAAATCCGACGGTAACGAGGCGGCGATTGAGACCATCGAAATTGCGCATGAAGGTTTAACCATTGCCAATGCCTGATGGTTATCCAGAATCCACGATGCCATACGGATTCCGGTATATTTAACGCTGCAAACACCCGATACCCAGTAACTTCGAAAGTAGTCTGCGTGTCGGGCAGGCGTGATGGGCAAAAGCCAGTGAACAGGAATAGATATGGGTTTGGGATCTATGTTTTCCTCGAACGATTACCCAGTCACCGGTTTTTATTTCAAGGTGACCTTTTCGGCGACGCTTGGGCTGGCGGATACCTCGTTCAAGAGTGTCAGTGGCCTGAATAAAAAACTTGAAACGGAAGAATTTGTCGAAGGCGGTGAAAACCGGTATGTACACAAGCTGCCGACAAAACTGACTCATCCAAATCTGGTACTGAAGCGTGGTATCGGAAAGATGACCTCACCACTGGTGATCTGGTGCAGATCCGTTTTTGAGTCGGACCTTGCTGTTGCAATCGTCCCCATGCCGATCCTGATCCATCTGCTTGATGAAACCGGCATTCCGGTGCGTGTCTGGAATGTGATGAATGCCTTTCCTGTCTCCTGGGAGATTGCGGAATTTGATGCCCAGAAAAATGAGGTGGCACTGGAGACCGTAGAACTCAGTTACACCTATTCCAATCGTCTGGTTTAGTGAAGGAGTGAGCTCCATGTCGATTGAAGTAAAGCAATTGACGATTAATTCCGTTTTTCAGCGCGACGAAAATAAAAGCGCCAGTTCAGAAAGAGAACGCGGAACGGACACTGACGTGGCCGAAGAAAGTGCTGAAAAAACCGGAAAAAAACAGCCTGGCGAGGCATCCAGTCTTGATCCGGATATGATCAAGGCTGATGTTCTTGCAGCCTGCAAAAAACTGATCCGTGAATCTTTGAATGAACGGCGGGTACGCTGATGGCAGGGTTAAGCCTGGGTCTGAAAAGTCTGATGGAAATCACCGCCTGCACGGTCAGTAGTGATGGTACTGTGAGCGTGGATGAAGGTGATTCCTTTGAAGTCATGATTAACCCCAACAGCTATAAGTTCGAAACCACTGTCTGTTTTGCTAAGGGCGGGGCACAGGGCGAAATTGGTAACCGTAAACAGTTTAAGCGTATTAACGACGGCAAAGTCAGTTTCGATCTGATTATCGATGGCAGTGGTGTTGTGAGTCTATTGGCCGACGACGTTAAAACCCAGATCAAAGACCTGGCGGCGGTTCTTGGGTATGACGGCAGCGAACACGAGCCCAAACATTCGCGCCTGGTCTGGGGTACGTTGATTTTCTTTGGTCGAATGACATCAATGACCACCAACTACACCCTATTCAAACCCAGTGGTGATCCACTGCGCGCTAAGGTATCGCTGAATTTCACCGGTTTTATGACCAGTCAGGAAGAAAGCCTCAAAGCGAATCGTTCTTCACCGGATTTAAGCCATCTGATTGAAGTGAAGGCCGGTGATTCATTACCGGCACTTTGCTATCAGGTATATAAAGATTCCACCTACTATCTGGAGATCGCCAAAATCAACGGTCTAAGTAATTTTCGCTCGCTGACTCCGGGCCAGAAACTCATGTTCCCACCGCTGGCTTGATATGGCTGATTCACCTTCTGAAAATGCCAGTGAAGTCGTTAAGCTGTCGCTCAAGGTCAGTGGTACAGATGTGACTGATAATGTGCAGATTGTCAGTGTTTCTGTGCACAAGGAAGTTAATCGGATTGCCAGTGCCAAGGTTCAGTTGATTGATGGTGACATGCCGGAACAGAGCTTTCCGCAAAGCGATAAGACCGACTTTGCTCCCGGCGAAACCATTGAAATTCTGGCTGGTTATGGCGATGACGAAGCGACCATATTCAGCGGTATTATTTTGCGTCATGGCGTTAGTATCGACAGTGATAACAACAGTTTTCTGGTACTGGATTGCAAAGACGCCGCGATAAAAATGACCATTGCCAGTAAGAACGCCAATTATGTCAAACTGGCCTCTGGTGATACCGTCAAAGACAGCACCGTCATCGGTGACATTATCGGCAACTATGCTGATCTGGCCTCAGATGTTGATAGCACCACCGCCGAGCTGGAAGCACTGGTGCAATATAACGCCACGGACTGGGATTTTGTTGCGGCTCGCGCCGAAGCGAATGCGATGCTGCTGCTGAACAGTGATGGCAAACTGTCGGTTAAAAAACCGGATCTGACCACATCAGCGGTTTTGACCGTAACCTATGGGCAGGACATCTATTCGTTTTCCGCTGAGCTTGATCCGAGTTTTCAGTTTTCTCAGGTCACGGGTGCTTCCTGGGACCCTGCAACGCAAGCCAATCTGGAAGAGGCGGTGTCCGCCGAAAGTGATTCCTCAGAACAGGCAAAAACCAACGGTGACCTGAGTTCCGTGATCGGACTTTCTGATTTTCGTTTGCAAACTCAAGCGCAGCAGGTTTCGCAAAGTCTTAAAGATTGGGCAACCTCGCAATTAACCAAATCACGTCTGTCATTGATTCGTGGCAATGTCAGTTTTCAGGGCAGCTCAAAGGTGGCAATCGGCGCCATGCTGGAACTGAAAAGCGTCGGTAAGCGGTTTAGCGGTAATGTGTTTATCAGCGCTTTTGATCATGATATCCGTAATGGTGGCTGGGTAACGGAAGCCACCTTTGGCTGTTCACCGCACTGGTTCCATGCTGAAAAAGACATTCAATCATCGCCTGCGGCTGGCCTTTTGCCGTCAGCAACCGGTTTGCAGATTGGCGTTGTGAAAAAACTCGATGAAGACCCTAATGGCGAATATCGCATTCAGGTCACCGTGCCATTACTCAGTGCTGAAAAACAGGGTATCTGGGCACGCATGGCGCACTACTATGCCAGTAACAGTTTTGGTGCTTTTTTTATTCCTGAAATCGGTGATGAGGTGGTGCTGGGTTACCTGAATAACGACCCAGGTTACCCGATTATTCTCGGCAGCTTGTACAGCTCGAAAAACAAAGCGCCACTGGATTTGACCGCCGACAATTACACCAAGCTGCTGCAAACCAAAAGCAGCCTGAAAGTGTCCTTTGATGATGAAAAGAAAATTATCACGCTGGAAACTCCTGGTGGGCATTCCATTGTGATGGATGATGACGCAAAAAAAGTTACCGTCACCGACTCCAACTCCAATGTTATGGAAATGAGTGACTCGGGCCTGTCACTGACCAGCCCGAAGGATATTGCATTAAAGGCCGATGGCAAAATTACCCTGACTGCCACTGGCAATATTGAAGGTAAAGCCACAGGCGATGCAAAGCTTCAGGGTATGAACCTGAGCCTGACCGCCGATACGGCATTAACAGCCAAAGGCAATGCCAGTGCAGAGGTTTCAGCCTCAGGAACGACCACCATTAAAGGTGCGATGGTGATGATTAATTAGCGAGGTTTCAGTTGACCTGAATCCATGACTTCAGAGTTAACTTTTTAAAACCACAACAGGAGAAAAATTATGCCTCCCGCCGCAAGATTGTTAGACAACCATGTCTGTCCAATGGTAACCGGAGTTGTGCCACACGTTGGCGGTCCGATTATCGGCCCTGGTGAGGCAACGGTTCTGATCGAAAAATTTCCCGCCTCCGTTGTTGGCGATTCGGTAACCTGTGTTGGTCCGCCTGATACCATTGCGATGGGGTCAACAACGGTGATGATTGGTGGTAAACCGGCAGCGCGCATGGGGGATACCACCGCGCATGGTGGTTCGATTGTGCTGGGTGCGACAACGGTGATGATTGGAGGCTGATCGATGGCAGATAGTTCGGTTAAAGAAAATGCATCCTTTCTCGGCAGTGGTTGGGGCTTTCCGCCGACTTTTGCTGAGGCGGACCGACGTGTCGCAATGGTGTCTCGGGATCAGGATATACAGCAGAGTCTGACCATTTTGCTATCCACATCACCTGGTGAGCGTTTACTGCACCCAAGCTTCGGTTGCTACATTAAGAAGATGGTCTTTGAAACTATTAATGAAGGGACGATCACCAAAATCACTGATGCCATCGAGCGGGCAATTTTATTCTTTGAACCGAGAATTTCGCTTAATGATGTCATTATCAATACAGATGATGATCCACAAAACCCGAAAAATATTTATAACGGCGTCATGGCAATTGAGTTGCGCTATACGATTCGTGAAACCAATACCCGCAGCAATATGGTTTATCCGTTTTATTTTCTTGAATCCGATGGTAATCCTTAGGTGAAATAATGCAAACGAGCGGTTACTTTGATGCAATGGCCTTGTTACCTGGAGCACAACGCAGCGCCAGGCTGCCACAGGTCATGTGTGATCAGGCCGTGCCCGTTGACAGGCGTGGTTTGTCGGAACTGCTCGTTGTACTGCGTCTCTACGCACAGAATATCAAGTTTTATAATCTCAATAATCGGGTTGAAGGCAGTTGGGCCTCGCTATTTTTTAATAATGATGCGCTGATTCTGTCAACGGTCATGTTTTTGCAGGCTGACCAGTGGCGCGACCGTTTTTTACAGCAGCGTAGTTCCGGTTTGAGAGGTATGGTTCGTGAACTGAATAGTCTGCTTGAACCTTATGAATCCTGGCTGGAACATGCTCAGGCATTTTCATTACCGGAAACCCGGCAGGTCGCGGTACGCTCACGCAGCTACATTGAGCACCTGAGTGGTACGTTGTTGAATGCCATGTTTTTTCTCAGCCCTCGACAGGAGCAGCATCAAAAACGCTGGCCCTGGCTGGTACGGCTGCTTACTGAAAAGATGGATTCCTCGCGTCAGGATCTGGAGCGGAATTTTTCCGCTTTCAGTCGCAATGAACTTGATCAGTTTATTCTCGATACCTTTGAAACGCTGCTGCGTGGTTTAACGCTGCTGGCAAAAGATGCCGCTAAAACCTTTGATGCCTTGTTGACTGAGCAGGTACATGATCCAGCCGTTGGTATGCTGTTATCGTTTCTGAATACTTATCGTGCCACCCAGCAGCAGACTAACCAGTTCGCTGAGCGATTATTGAATTTTTATTATCAGGACGTTTTAAAAAATACCCCGGAAGCTGGCACCAGCGATGGTGTCATTCTTGATTGCGCCTTAAAACCGGGTGATCATATTGTCGAGGTTCCTGAAGGCACACTCTTTAACGCGGGTAAGACCGCTGACCATCAGGATATGACTTACGCCACGGTAAAAA
>JARRJP010000078.1:13622-29926 GCA_037389025.1 Reinekea sp.
TCAGCCAGTCGGTGACTCGGGTGAAGTCTTATGATCTGTTGGCAGCGAATTTTTCACCACCCATGAATGTCTTTGGTTATGAGGCCGGTGCCCGCCAGCAAACCGTTGATGACGGTAGCAATATTGGTCTTTGCCTGGCCTCCGACACACTGCTGTTAAAAGAGGGGCAGCGCGAGATTCAGTTTGATTTCTATTTCCGCGACGACGCTTTAAGTACCTTCGACAGCTTGAAAGCACGCTTCAAGGAGCTGGTACAGTCAAAGGATCAGGCACAGAGGATGAACCCGGCACAGGCGCGTAATGTCATGCTCAGTGTTCTGCCAGCGGGTAGTCCGCTGCTGCGAAAACTGCGTAGCACTGACCTGTCCAACGTCGAACTTGGACTGGCAATCAGCCTGTTCAAAGCCTTACCGGCACGGCTGGTTAGTCACGAGACCGTGTTTCAGGCGCTGAAGGTCTTCTGTATACAAGCAGGGCCTGAGTTGATCAATTACTGGCTTGAGGGTCGTGTGACGAGCGCAAAGCTGTTCAAGCAATGTCTATTGTATCTGCACCGAACTCTGACACACATCAGCATCATTGGCCTGGTGCATTTCGAACTGATGTCGCGGTTTCTGTTTTCTTCAGGTTTTTTTGATAATGATGAGCCAAAACAGATTTTAAAACGTATTCAATCTTTGCAACCTGAGATTGAGTCAGACACCATGAAAATCAACGATATGCAGCGCGATTTTTCGCAGGATTCATTTGTTGCACTGATGCGTTATTTTCAGAAAGCCTTTGAATGCCATGTCAGCCAGCCAGATGGTTGGGGAGTGCACCGAAACTATAGTATTGGTCATAGTCCGGCGAAAAAGAACAGCGCCATTAGCAACGGTTTTTCATTGACTCTGAAACTGGCTTCTGATGATCTACCGATTGTTCCGGTTGACCCTGAGATTCATGGTGATGGCCATCCGGCCGGTAAACCGCTGCTGATTTTACGGGTGAACCGTTTTTCACCTCGTTATCCGTTATCCTGGTTTCGTCCGTTCAGTGTCGAGCAGGCAAAACTGAAAGTGACCGTTAAAGGCTTTCGTGATGTCACCGTTCATAACGAATACGGCCAGATGGATCGCAGCAGGTCCTTTATGCCATTTTCCGCCATTCCCAAATACGATGCCCGGTTTTATCTCGGCGGTTATGAGTACGCCCGTAAGAATGTTACTGCCTTACAAATACATTTAAGCTGGAAAGGTCTGCCGGATAATTTCGGCGGCATGGCGCAGTATTATGAAGGTTATGGCGTCGGCTATGGCAATGATGATTTTAATGTCAACATTACCTCGCTATCGCACGGTGAACTGTTGCCAATGGTGGCTGAATTACAACAGAGTTATCCACTATTCAGTTGGCACCCGGCCAGCCAGGTATTGAACGACAGCACTCAATTGAATTACCAGATTTCACCGGCCTATCCGAAGATTGACGCCAGTGTGTCACGCGCTGAGTACGACAATATCGCCGAAGCCTCGCACGGTTACCTGTGTCTGCGTTTGCGTAGCGGTAAGCAGGCCTTTGGCCATAAGCGCTATCCAACCTTACTGAGCCAGACACTGACCTACAACGCACAACATAAGCGCCGCCAAAAAACCTTACCTAATGAACCTTACATACCAGAAATTGCTCAGATAGAAATTGATTACTGTGCTGAGGATACCATCCTGTTTGCACGCGACTTCGCATCGTTGAACAGTACCGAACAGGCAACTGAAATGCCCCAAAGCCTGGCTTATCATATCAGCCCGCTGGGGATTTCGATGTCAGCATCTTCTGCCGATAACCCGCGCAATACTCTGTTTCCGCAACTACAGGACGATGGCAATCTTTATATCGGTTATACCCAGTCCCGGTCTTCTTCCCAACTGTGTCTGTACTTTCAGTTGGGTAAGGATTCAACGCATCTGGCGGATGCCGATACCGCTGAAGTGCGTTGGTGGTATTTCTCCAATAACGGTTGGAAAGCCTTGTCCGATGATCAGGTTCTGGCGGATTCGACTGAAGGCTTATTGCATTCTGGCCTGGTTAATATTTCTATTCCGGCGGATGCTAGTGTGCACCCCGGTTATCAACCGGTAAATCAATACTGGCTCTGTGCCTCCTGTGCCCGGCCTCATGGTTTTGCCACCCTACGAGGTGCAGGCTTTGATGCCATTGAAGTGCAGGCCATAGACGCGCACAAAAAAATCAGCATCTGGATGGGAGGCCTGTCGAACAAATGGTCGGCCGTGAAAGATATCGAAGGGTTGCAGTCCGTCATTCAACGTGAACCTGCTTTTGGTGGCATGGCACTGGAAAGTAGCCGTGAGTCCATTGTGCGTCTGCATGAACGGCTGCGCCATAAAAACCGAACGATTGCCCCGTGGGATTATGAACGGTTGATTCTGGAACAGTTCACCAATGTTGAGCTGGTAAAGTGTTTGCCTAATTGCCGTTTTCACGTTCATAAACCCGTGCCGGGTCATCTCTTGATCGTGCTTGCCCCAACGGTGGCTGAGGCTGAACGACAGACTGAATCCGGTCATCATCTTAATGCCGTTACCTTGCGCCAGGTGCGCAAGGCCGTGCAGGAGCTGGCACCACCAAGTGCCAACATAAGTGTTATTAACGCCACCTATGAATATGTTCAGGTACGCTGCGCAGTCCAGTTTGTTGCGCAGGAATATACCGGTGAACAGATCAAACGTTTGCAGGGTGAGCTGTCTGATTATATTTCGCCCTGGTCGGCCACTGGACTTGCCGGGAAGTTTTCCTGGGCGATTCGCATCAAAGAACTGGAAGCCTACATCAGGGGTCTTGCCTATGTGCAGGCCGTGGCACGGGTATCGCTGGTGAAATGTTATGGCGATCAAAAATTACCGGAGTTTTTCCGCTTGCACGATACCGCAAGTGTGACGCAGGCAACGGTCTCAGGTATTACCGCTACCGACGGGCAACAGATTTTGCAATCCAGTTTTCCGTGGAGTCTGCCGTTGCCATCGCGTTCGCATTACATCGAATTACTAAAAGAAGGGGATGATGACTACTTTGCACAGCCGGTTGGTATTAACAGTCTTGAGATCGGCAACACATTTGTAATTAGAGGCAGCAGAACCCATGCCGAAGCAGAATAGGAATACACTGAAGTCGTTTTTCAGCGATGGTGCCATGCCCTCTTCGGACATGTTCGAAGACTTGATTGACTCTGGTATCAATATCAATGACGACGGCTTCGAAAAAACCGACGTCGATGGTCTGAAAATTTCTACGACAGGCAATTATAAATCATTAATCAGTCTGTACGATCAACAGAACCGGGACGTTGAAGAATGGGTCATCTGTTTTGAAGCTGGCAAAGGCGGCAAAGATGCCAACGATACCAGCAAAAGCCTTAATAGTCTGGTTATTGGTTACCCTGATAAAAACGAGACATCTGTAAACCCGGCCCGTGGCCAGAAAACAACGCAGATCAACCATGCGATTTGCCTGGATAAATCAGAGGCAAACGTGCGCTTGGGGGTTGGTCATCAACTACCGAAAGATGCGCTTGATGTCGCTGGTAACATTCGCTCACCGGGCAGACGCGGCAGCTTTGGTCAGTCGTTTCATTCAGTCCAGGCGGACTCCAACTGGTATTCCATTACCGAGCCGCTACGCGGTGGTGTGGCGCTGGAAGTGATGGCGCGGGCGATGAATCCGGGGAAAAAATATTACGGCATGATGCATGCCATTGCGTTGCATACGCCGTGGAATGCAAAACGCGATCTGGCTTATTTTTTGGGTCTGAAAAACCGGATTCGTTACACCCACGGGTTCTACGATTCCATGTTGCATAAATTGAAACTGCGTTGGCGGCGGATCAAAGGGGAAGATGGTTATCGCTTACAGATTCGCAGTAACTGCAAATACGGTACTGCCGGTGTGCTTGATTTTCACATCACCTGTTTGTGGTCCGATGATGATGAATTTACCCCAATGACCGATCCAGTGGAGGCACCCGCCAATGACTGAGAGCGTACCGGGCAGCATTCCAAGACGCCTTGAACCGTCGGCCTTCGATCAGTTACGTGCCGATCTGCTCAGTGACGTGCAGCAACTGACCGCGCATCAGTGGACGGATTACAACCTGCACGATCCCGGCATCACCATTCTGGAACAATTGGCGTTTGCGTTAAGCGACCTGAATTACCGTTCTGCCTATCCGGTTGCAACGCTGCTGGCTGATCGCAGCGATCAGGTTGAGCTGAATACACATGGAATGTTTGCTCCAGAAGATGCTTTTGTCTGCCGTCCGGTTTCACAGCGTGATTTACAAAAAGCGCTGCTTAATGCTATTCCAGAACTGGCCTACGTTAAGGTGCATTATTCAAACGCCATTGCCGGTCTGGTTGATCTGTCTATTACCGCACAAGACAAGCAGGTGAACCGTACAAAGCTGATTGACAAAGTACGAAGGGTTTATCATCAGCAGCGCAATCTCAGTGAAAATCTCGACCAGGTTAAACTGATCAACAGTGCTGATGCCCGCTTGACCGGCACCATTGAGATTGCTCGTGATGCCTTACCGGAACAGGTTATGGCCAATATCTATTTTACTGCTCAGCGTTTTTTGCTTGGCGATATTGACCGTACTGATTATCAGACCCAGTGTGCACGCATGGACGGTGTACCCTACGATGGTCCGCGCATGTCGCGCCATTTTATTAACGACGATGGACTGATCGACGCGGAAAAAAACCGCCCACTCAGCGCACTGATTGAACGGCTGATGGCGATAGACGGTGTGGTGTCGGTGCGCCAGTTGGCCGTGGTCGAGGTGAGTGATAACGATGTTGTCGAATTACACAGCCATTTTCTCAAATCAACACGACAGCAGGCGTTCTATCTTGCCTTACCTGAATTCGATATTAATAGTGACGCGCTGACGTTGCAGCAACAGGGTTCTCTGGTCGAACTGGATAAAAACCGCTTTCAGCATGAATTCCATTCCCTGTACGGCCATTATAAAAACCGCCGCGATTTGTCATCAATGCCGACAAAAAGGGCATTTTCCGAATAATTATGGAATCAATGCCTTCGGCGTGCCGAGCTATTCAGATGATAAACGGAAAGCACAGGCCAGACAGTTGCAGGGTTATCTGCTGTTGTTTGACCAGATTATGAATGATCATCTGCATATGCTCGATAACATCAAACAGCTTTTTTCAATCGATATCGATGATATTCCGCATCACCCCGCCAGCCAGGTTAGTGATGAGAATGCTTATGACCTGGCGTCTCTGTATCAGAAAAAACAGGGCGTGGACTTCTTTAACGGCGAATTTCATGACAGCGACCATAAGGATCATAAACGCCATATTCTTGAGTATCTGCTGGCTGTTAATGGACGTGATAAAGCGCACTATGCCAATGACCTGTTCAATCCGTTTATGGATAGCAGCGAGCGACAGTATTTTCAGTTGCAGTGTCGGCAGATCGCATTGACTCATATTCATGAATGGTCAGAACATCGTGGTGGCGGTGCAGACCTGATGGCAGTAGAGCATGAGGATCAGTTATCGGCACTGGAAAAACGTTTGCGTCTGTTGCTTGCCGGACCGTTACAGCGAACCTCATTATTGCCGACCAGTCTTTCACAACGGTTGCAGTCGCCGACAGCCGATGATGAAATTGTTGAGAACAGCAAAAAAATTATTTCCCGGTTGATCTTCCGGGATATAGCCTCACCGCTGCGGAACTGGGTAGATGATGATTCAATCGTTGTGCCGCATCTGTCTGTTGATTTAACGCAGGCACATGAAACCGTGGCACAGTATCTGAGACATCCACAGCAGGCGATGCAAACTCTGTGGCATAACTTGCAGTTGTATGGTGCTGCATTGAACCGCTATCGGATCACCCAATTGTTTGACCGACGCTCTATCGAGTTATTGGTGAATCTTGCCGATGAGAATCAACCGCCACAGTGGTATTACCTGGGCAGCTTTAAGGATCGGGATGCCCCCAAAATGTTTGCCAATCATCTGCGCCAGGTTTTGCTTGACGAATGCTGGCGATTGAATGGCCTGCATCTGATAGAGCATTTACCTCTGTTGCCACGCGCGGTGCTGCAAAGCGCAGCATCGGAACGGGAGCAATTTGTCGAACAGAATCCATTCTATTGCCACCAGTTAACGGCTGTGTTGCCGGATTACACCCTGCGCAATAAAAGTCATAAATTTCGTCACTATGTGCGTGGCCAGGTCATGCTGGAATGTCCGGCGCATCTGCATTGCCATCTGTTATGGCTCAATGAAACCGATATGCAGACCTTTGAGCATTGTTTTTTCAACTGGCAGCAATCACTTGCTGATGGATTGAACAACAGCGCCGCACAGGCCGCAACGGTGTTGGTGAAGTTTCTGATGTCGCGCCTGCCGGCTGAACTGACTCAGGGAGAAGCCTGATGCACTCGGTTCAGCATCTGCAATGCAACGTCCGCCAGCGAGCCAATGCTGACGGTCGGTTCGATTATTCTGAATCCGAACTGAACCAGTTTGTGCAGGAGCAGACCCTGGCCGCTATTGATCAGGTATTTATCGATCTTGAAACTCAATGGGGTGATCAACTCTGGCTGGCCAATATTTCCATCAGCGATATCACACTGACGCTGGAACCGGTGAGCCGAGATTCCGCCGAATTATTTCAGCAACAGATATATCAACAGTTGCACCGCGAGATTCAACGTCACCTACCGGCATCAAGCATTCAGGAACAGTCAGTAACCGAAGCTCTGGTACAACTGCAACGCAGTCTGGACACTCAGCAGAGTAGGGCGTTTGCGCAACATTGGATCTGGCTGACTTTATTATTGAGCCGCACCGGGAGTCGCTATCAGAACGCAGCAAGAACCACTTTATTGCAATCGTTACAGCGCTCACTGACACGTATCTTTCTGGCCCGAACCTGCGACCATCAGCAGTTATATCAGTTGATTGAATTACTAGAGCCCGCGCATGTCCGTTTTATTATGGCGGTGCTTGAACAGTCTGAGCTGTTTGCAGAGTCGGTTTCGGTGGCGGCTAAAACGGAATCGATTGCGCAACCTGCGCCTGTCACACCTGTGCCTTTAATACCAGTGCCATCCGTCGATGGCTCGCAACAGCAATTGGTGGAATTTACCCTGGCCTTTATCAGCGCGCAACGTGGCAGTAAGTTTAATCGTAAGAGTTATCTACGCAGTGTACTGCATGATATTGCTGCGCATTACAACAGCTCGGTCAGTGCTTTGAGTCATCGGCTGCATGAGCTGGCCGAACAGGTCGTGATGCCTTCTGCACTGCGCCAGGAACTTTTGGATATTACCGAACCAGAGGCTCATGTGGTGAGTTACCAGGAACAGCCTGACTCTCATCGGATACTGCTCGGTTACGAAAAAGCATTGCAGGCCTTGCGCGCGCGGAAGACGCTGGCTGATGATGATTGGGTAAAACTTCTGCTTCATTACCCGGCGATTGATGATAGTTTTCTGGATGTTTTTCTGGCAGAAGTTTTAACTGATAAATCGCTGCTGACGGTTTTGGTTGCTCAACTGTCAGGTGATCATCGGCGTATCGTTCTGGCGTGGCTTAGTGAACGTTCTGTTGTAGATCAGACCGTCGATTTTTTCGCCCATGCCGATTCAAAAATAAGTCTCTATGCAGCGGCGAAAAATTGGATGCAAGAGCAACCGCTAATGAGTCAACGAGTCTTGTCGCCGGTTGATTCACAGGCAGCACTTCAATACTGGCTTGCTAACCACCCTGAAAAGCTGCGTACCTGTTTGTTGGCTGAAGCCGATGTCGCCGATATGCTGCAGGCCATGGTAAGTGTATTGACGCCATCGCAACTGCTTCAGTTGACTCGTCTATTAAGTCCCACGGTAGCAGGCGAACTGGAACGGTACGGTTCGGTACTGCGTCAGCGAGCCTATCGCATTTTAACTATCAACCCGGTTGATGCGCAGCGCGCCTGGTGGTTGACCAGCCTGACATTGGCGCACCAGGCGGCACAGAAATCATCGCTGGCTTTTTCTTTGGCTGGGCTGTTAACTGAATTGGTGCAGCAGATACGATGGCAGAGCGCCCAGGCTTTTGCCCTGACTGACGCTAATCTGCTGATGATTTTTTCTCAGGGTGTCTCCTCCAGCAATACTATTGAACATACCGTTGCTCAAACTGCTGTCACTTTGTTACGGGCACAGAATCAGCCGCTATTGCAGTTGGATCAAGCGACTCGGCTGTGGTTATCGCAATTGGAACAGGCCCTGTTATTTGATCGACCGATTCGGCAACTGCCTGCTTTCATTAACATTTCCGAAGCGTTGCGTGCCCACATGGCACCGCTGTTACGCCAGGCCTTGCGCTCAGCCGCTGTACGTGAACGATTTATTAAGTTGCCTGTATTAATGCAGCCGCTGTTACTGCAATGTTTATTGCCAGACGATAACGAAATGATTCTGTCATTATGGCAGCAGGATCTTTCCAGCACAGTTCAAAGAAGTACGGCCTTATCGACTTCCAAGACTAAGCAGATTGCAGCGCAGCAACTGAAACACAACGTGCAGTTATTCTGCCTGAGTTATCTGGCCTATGATCGCGGCAGTCAGTTTAATCAACACAGTTTTGGTTACAGCCTGATTCAACAGATCAGTGCGCATTTCAATATTTCTCATGACGAGTTCCGGCACCAATTACATCAGGGTTTAGCGGGTACTGAGCTGGAAAAACAATTTGACTGGTTATGGCAGGATCAGGCGGAACACTCATCAATAACCGAGCAGAAGACCGACAGCGAAACGGTTGTCACGAAGAATAGAAGCTATTGGCAGGGTGAGCATTGCAGTCATATTTTGCGATGCTTACTGGCCGGTCAATTCACTGCCACCACTGTGCAGTGGCGCAAACTTATTCAGCAACTGAAGGATCAATATCCGCAACAACGGCTTGCCTGGTTTCGGCATCTTCAGCTCAATGTGCAGTCGCTGCAAAAATTTCAGCAGAGTCATGAGGGTGATACTGTTCTGCTGGAATTACTGGGCTTTGTTTTTAGCGTGACCGGGCATGTGAACAGTCAGGATGGTTATCAGTTATTAACCGCAGTTAAAAAATTTGCCGCAAAATCGCACTATCCTGGATCCTATTATTATCTGGTCATCGATGCATTGCTGCGCGGTCAATGGCTGGATCTGGAAGCCATATTGGCGCAAGTTAATAAAAATGTCGCACTGGCAACGGTGGATAGTGGCAATGCGTCAGACGCAACTGATGCGCCAAGTGGTACTGATGTGCCAGACATTACCGATGCAGTAACAGACGATATGCTGCAAAGCGCAGAGCGACACCTGACCAGAGCGCAGGCCATGCAACAGTTGGCGTGCATCAGGAACAGTTCAGTTGAACTTGAACGTTTTATGCAATGGCCACCGGCCCATCGGTGGTACTTGCTGGCGACCGCTGATCCAGAGCGCTTCCATTTGTATTCGCCGATTATACAAGCCCTGCTTAACGCACTGCAGGTTATTCTTGGCGCGGCTGAGCGAGCTGAGCTGGAGCGAATGTTTTTCCAGGTTTTGCCAGACAGTCGTGCTATCGGTTTGGGGCAATGGTCGCCAGAGAGTTTAGTGCGACAGGTTCTTAGCCGAAGTGCAAGGCTGACTGGTGATCTGAACTTAAGTCGTCTGTTACAACAGTTGGCGGAAGATCAGGCACTGCTTAATACCGCAACACGCCAGGCTGATACGGTTTCTGGCGCGGTGCAGCTATGGAAAATTCTGAGCAACCTGAGTGACTCGGATTTTCAAGAATCCCAGCCTAATCACCAAGCGTCAAATCATGCTGTTGACTCAGTCATACCCATAACAAAAGCTGAGGCAGAAAAAGCGCTGAAGCGTCTGTTATCTCATAAACCTGAATCCGCAACGCCATCGCGGCGTAGTGCGCAAGCCATTGATTCCTCTTTGCTTCCCAAAAATCGAGGTGAACCTATGGGGGCACCTGCGATTTTTGAAAAACAAATAGCAACCAGGCTCATACAGCCTGCATCCACTCTGAAAGCACAGATTCAGGATAAAGATACGCAACCGGATACTGAAACACAGCACTCGGGGCAGAGCTGGTTAGCGATTGCCAATGCCGGTGTTGTTATCGTTTCTCCCTATATTCCGATGCTGTTCGAACGTCTATCACTCATAGAAAACAACCGCTTTATTGATGAGGCGGCGGAACAACACGCCGCCAGCGTACTAAATTATTTGTGCCTGGGTGATGACGATACGTTTATCACGGGTTTGGGGGCCATGATCAATCTGTTTATAAATCGTGCTGCGCATGAAACAGTAACGATTCAAGCCTTGACGGAAGGGGATAAAAAACTCTGTGATGGTTTACTGCAAGCGGTTATCGGTCATTGGAATGCGTTGGGCAATACATCACTGGCCGGACTACGTGAAACCTTTTTACAACGTCAGGGAGCTGCACGTTTTGATGAAGAAAAGGGCTGGTTTGTGAAAATTGAAAAACGTCCTTTCGATGTTCTGTTGAAGCGGCTTCCTTGGGGCATCAGTACGGTGAAGCATCAATTTATGAACGATTGCATTAATGTGGAGTGGTAAACAATGACAACGTTGCTGAAAGGAGCGCCTTACCCCAGTCTGGCTGCCACTGCTGACACACTTCAGCCCACTGAACATGATACCCCGGTGAGCTGGAATGCATGGACACTGAAAAACGAAATGGCCTGGTTCTGCCGGGTGCTGGAAACCCGATTGCAGTTGTATTTTAAAAACGACTGCGAGTTTTTGGATATTGATGATATTCCGGCACCGGACCTTATAGCTAACCCATCAGAGTACGGCCAACTGGTTCAGGATTGTCAGATGAACACGCATGAAAGAATGGTGTTGATTCTGACTTTAATTCCTCACCTGCAACCTCAGCTTTTGAATCTGTTGCTGATTAGCGATCCGATGATCGGCAAACCCTATGTGGAATTCGGCGGCTGGCGTGGAAATACCCACACGGGCTTTTTGCCAACAGCGGAAACCGCAGCCTTTATTATTGCCGGAAATGACCTCAGCAAACGATTGGACGTTTTTCAGTTATTCAACAGTGATCATTTCTTTACCCGGCTTGGTATTCTCAATGTACAGCCCGGCCAATTCCATGAAGCCTATTTAACGGCACCGCTGGTGATCAGTCGTGAGTATCTTAACCGGCTGACGATAGGCCAAATTGAAAAGCCGGATTTTTCCATGCATTTTCCGGCCAAGCTGCTGGAAACGCCATTACATTGGGAAGATCTGGTCTTGCCAGCCAAAACCCGAGATGACGTTGCCCATATCCAAACCTGGCTTCAGCATCATCATTACATCAGTTGCAAAATGGGTTTTGATAAATCCATCAAACCGGGGTATCGCGCGTTATTCTACGGCCCGCCTGGTACTGGTAAAACCTTGACCGCCAGTTTGTTGGGCAAAGTGGCGAATATGGACGTTTACCGTATTGAATTGTCATCTGTGGTATCAAAATTTATCGGCGAAACGGAAAAAAACCTCGAAGCAATTTTTCGCCAGGCCGAGAACCGTAACTGGATTCTGTTTTTTGATGAAGCGGATGCTTTGTTCGGTAAGCGCAGCGAAACACAAAGTTCTAATGACCGCTATGCGAATCAGGAAGTCGCCTATTTATTGCAACGAATCGAAGATTTCCCAGGGGTTGTTATCCTTGCCAGTAATCTTAAATCCAATATCGATGATGCGTTTTTGCGCCGCTTCCAGTCGATGGTGTACTTCCCAATGCCTGACATTCAGGACCGTTTAAAGCTATGGCAGAAAGCCCTGGGCGACAGCGACAACGTTGCCGATGATGTCGACCTTGGCGAGCTTGCCAGGCAATACGATATGGCAGGAGGAGCCATTATCAATGTTATTCGATATGCCGCCATCGCAACGGTGAAGGACGGCCGGGAAAAAGTGGAACAACGGGATCTTGTGGCCGGAATTATCAAGGAGCAGCGTAAACAGGGGAAATTGACCTGATGAAACCATGTGGCCGCTCATTGACCGGTTTGCTTGGCCGGAGCCTGTTAATATTGCTGTTACCGGCACTTAGCCTGAGCTATGCGACTGAGCCGGAGCAGACAGAAATGCAGCAAAACCGCTGTGCTTCAGATGTTGTCAAAGCTGAGCTTGATAGTGAAATTCAGGCGCAGCTCAACAATCTTTATAATCAGGACGGTTGCTTTCAACAGGAGGTTGAATCGCTAACTGATGGTGTGGTTGGTGATGTCACTAAAAAGTGGATTCACAATGCCTTATCAGATCACCTGGCCGATAATGCGGCGTCGAGTGAGCCCGAAGCCGTCTATTCGGGAGTACAACCGGTTATTCTTTTGGCGGATGACCTTACCGAGCTGGCCCTTAACCGGGAAGTCATAGAACTGATGACTGCTTTGGCTCAGGATGATGAAAAAAACCGTTTTCTGACTCACACAGAAGCTGAGGCTGCCATTCAAGAAGATCTTTCCGGGCTCAAGGATATTAACGAGGCACTGCTGGATCGATACCTCACTTTATTCAAGCCAATGATTGTAACGGTAACGGAAAAAACACTGACTCAGCCAGCATTGGATGCGTTGGCCGTGGCCGGACATGTCGATGCGGCTGATGCCGTCAAAGGGCTGGTCGGTGAACCGCAAGACGCCGCTCAGTTTGATATGGTTGTGGAAAACACATTGGTGCAAAAAATAGTGAGCGAAGACAACACTGCGACTGCTTCCGATAGTAGTGGCGTTGCCGCAGACGTCACCAAGCTTGAAAAGAAAACCGATGCAGAATTCAAAAGCAAGATTGCAGAGATCGCTGCGCAGGGTGAGGACACTGAGTCACTGATAAAAAAACTGCTTGAATTCGGTCAAAAAATTAACCCTGTCGGCAAGGACTTCAAGGCCCTGAAAGAAGCCAAGGCTGCCCGTAAAATAGAAGCCGAGAAAGAGCTTGCCAAGTTGATGGCGCAAGGTGATAACAGTACCGCCGCAGTAGATGAAGATTCATCTTATGAAATAGCCAAAGCCATTTTATTGAATGAGATTAAAAAGCATGAAAAATCTGCGATTAAATTGAATAAGAAGGGTAAAACAGATGAAGCCAATAAAGAGACCTTTATTGCTAACGAGCTGAAGCAGATTTTCTTTGATGAACTGGACCGGATAAAAGATAACGAAGTCATTGAAAAGGTCAATGCTGAAAAAGCGAAGGAGCAAGAGAAGGCAGAGGCGCTGGCTAAAGCGGCGGCGGCTGAGAACGAAGAAATAGCAGCAGCGACCGAAGAGCTAAAGAAAACGGATGTAATGAACATCATCAATGAAAACACGGACTCTCAACTGCGCTATAAATTGGTGCTTAGCGGTAATCTTGCCACGCTGTTGCCATCACTGGATACGGACATTGCAACCTGCGTGCAGAATCTGGTCGATGTCAGTTATGTCAGTCGACATTCATTCGAAAAGGCAGTGCTATCCATACTGACTTCTCTCGATGAAGTCTCTTATAACATGGCAAATCCGGAAAATATGAAAGATGTCCAGCCATTTTCATGCACGGTGGAAAAGACCGTGCCAGAGAATTATTTTATCAAGTCTGGTGCTGAAGCTGTGTTGGTTGATAAGGCTGTAAAGGCATACAAGAATCGAGGACTTATTAATGTTGATATTGCGGCACTTGATGGTTGTACCCAATGTACAGAACCGTTAAAAGGCCTGAGTTATGGTTTTTATCCTTTCTGGCAGGCATCGCATGAATATCGCCAACTTGGTTTACCGATTGTGAATCCAGCAAGGCTTGACTTCAGTGTGTTTTCCAATATTGCCTACTTCGGGTTAACAATTGACGACGAAGGTAAGATTCAGGATAAGTTACATCTTGGAAACACTCAGCAGATGAGCCAGTTTTTCAGTACGTTAACCACCTACAATGTGGAACGCGATATTGTTATATACACCAATAACTGGCAGCACTGGTCCGATGCCAGTGCCTCGACCGATAGCGAAAACAATATCAAGCGTTATGCTGAAGATCATTATCAGGTTCTTTCGGATATCAATGATGAATATGACGAATATGGTGGTATTTCCGGGGTAACTTTCTATCTGGATCACTATGCCGCCAGTGCGGATGTTTCCAGCATCATCAACTACCTGAAATACTTCAAGGCTCAGATGGGGGTAAACAGTAATGGTAAAACGTCACCACAGTTTACCATTCGTTTGATGCTTGGTATTGAAGGTTTCGGCTGCGAAAACCTCACTTCAACGGAGCGGAAACACCTCAAGGAAGGCTGCAGAAGTGTTGAGGTCGGTCAGTCTATTCAAGCTGGTGACCCTAATTATTTTCTCAAACTCCAGGATCTTTTTATAGGCGAGAGCGGCGCCGTGGAAGGCAAATTGACGGCACACGAAATCACTAATCTGGTTAGCGGCAAGCACCAGTTGTTTGGCAATAAGAGCGCCGATTCGGCGATTGTTTCCGACATTCTGGTTGTATTGAATGAGGGAACCAGCAAGTACAAAAAAGCACTGCGCACTCAGATCGAAAATGAATTTTCTGGCGGCACCCGTGTTCAGGCGCTGCTTTCCATTGTGCCCGTTCTGGGTCGAGTTGAGTTGAAAGAGCATGGTGTTGAGTCGATGATTCAGTTTCAGGATGATATCGCCTATCTGAAGTACAATTTTGGTGGTATGGGGCTTTGGAATCTGCCTTATACTGGTGTTGATGAAGAAGGGCAGCAGCTAGAAACCAACCCGATTATGACAATTTATGCGCAATTGCTGAAACTCGACTATGGTGACAATAATCGGAATTATGTTGATCGACCGCGGATGGGCATGATCGGTCAGTTGCTGACCAGTAACCTGGTTTCCAGCAAAGTTGATGTCTGTGGTGAGGTATGCCCGAAACGCACTCTCTATGTGAGGATTTTTATCGGCACAATGATCCTCAATGGCATATTATCCATTTTATGGCGAACTAACTGTGCCGCCAGAACCTTGATTAAGTGCACTCGGCCAGTACGGGAAACGACTTTGATGGGCTCACTGCTGCTTTTTTTGGCATTGCTTGGTTGCCACCCTGAATGGCAGCAGTTCAGCCCTCAGATTTTAAGTGCTTGTGTAGCGTTTATCATATCGAACCTGATGTACCGGTTTTTCAGCAACAGTTATGAACAGTCCGACGAAACCTGACAGGAGGTGATTTCATGGCTCAAGAATTTTTGCATCGGCGTAACGATAACGACGCATCTTCGGTGCCGCAGCACAAGTCTGCTGAATATCAGGACAACCGCCAGACCAGTGACATTGTTCAACAGTTGATGGCGAAACAGACGGCGGCACTGCAACTCCAGGGGGCGGAAGAGGAAGAAGAACTCAGCCAGCATATGTCTTATGACTCGGCCCCGACAGCACCAGTAACCCAGCGCCAGGAAAATAATACCGGGCTGCCAGACAACCTGAAAAGTGGTATGGAGAATCTGTCTGGTGTGTCATTGGACAGCGTAAAGGTTCATTACAACTCACCGCAACCGGCTGCTGTGCAGGCACACGCCTATGCTCAGGGAACTGATATTCATATAGCCCCGGGGCAGGAGCAGCATCTGCCGCATGAACTCGGCCATGTGGTACAGCAGGCCCAGGGGAGGGTGCAGCCAACAACAACCGTCGCTGGTAAACCGGTTAATGATAACTCCGGCCTGGAAACAGAAGCCACCGCGATGGGTAATAAGGCAATGCAGATGGCCAGTGATGAGGTGAGTGGGGGAAAAAATAGCGCCTATCTGGAGGGGGGATAATCTTTCAGGTTTACGGAATCTACCCGCTGATGTTTTGGCCGTAGCGTTTAATTCGAACATCTCCAGTGGCAGTTATGTACAGGGAGCAAAGTAAAGCCGATTCCATCCCGAAGTGTGAATCCGGAACTGAGTAACTGGTGGCAACAGGCAGGCGCCGCGTGGGATTGAAACGGGACACAGGCAATGCCTGTTACACTTTTGAACTCTTAAAATAAACCTGAATCCGTGACTCCTTCAGTGGATGCAGAGTTACCGATTCAGGTCATTCTTAAATGGTGGTCGAAATTTCTTCGGATTTGAACGCCCCGGAGCAGTTCGTTCTGTATTACCTGAATCCGTGACTCCATAGCGGCGCAGTGCGCAAGCCATTGATTCCTCTTTGTTTCCCAAAAATTTCAATGAACCTATGGGTGCACCTGCAATTTT
>JARRJP010000079.1:0-50289 GCA_037389025.1 Reinekea sp.
AACCCTTCGCCGGGACTTCGAGTCCGGCTATGTTGTCAGCACCACCCATTACGACCGTCATCAGCGTGTCGATTACACCACTCTGCCAGTCAAAATCAGTAAACCGAGCAGCACCTTTACCGGCGCAAAACGATATCAGTTTTATGATGTTCTGGATCAAACCGTGCGCACCACCAACGGTGCCGATGGCTTGCAACAGGACGACTGGGATTATCAGGGCAACGGCGTCACCAGTCACGCTTGTTGCAAAAGAGACTGCAACAACCGCGCCTGTGCCTGCGTTCCCTAAGCGCGCAGCTTCCATAGCCCAAGCCCTGCGCGCCCTTTGCTTGCTAAAACAAAGAGCCTTGGCCGACCCCGGTTACAGGTTTGTACCTCCCCACGCATAAGCCAACCCCTTCGGTTATGTCTGTGCCATTACGCGCGGGTACTTCTTCTTGCCATCACTGGCACCGGGCCGCGTGTGGTTACCGTGGCACGTTAAAAAAGGCGGTTGCTTTGCCTGGTCAGCGTAGCACCGTGCTTAGCTAATCAAGGCCAAGCCCTTCGGGTGCTCTGTTGCACTGCGCAGCCTTGACCGACCTGCGCACGATGCTCTGGAGCGTGTGCAAATCCACCTTATAAGGAAACACTGAATCCGTGACTCCATCGCGGCGCAGTGCGCAAGCCATTGATTCTTCTTTGCTTCCCAAAAATTGGGGTGAACCTATGGGTGCACCTGCAATTTTTGAAAAATAAATAGAAATCAAGCTCTTACACCCTGCATCCACTGAAGAGTCACGGATTCAGGGAAACGTTATGTCCACAGAAACCATCGCCCGTCAACAACTGGCATTCCTTCTGTTGAAAGGGCTGATGTAAGCGTCCTAAAACCCACTTATTGACCCCTGAATCCGTGACTCCATAGCGGCGCAGTGCGCAAGCCATTGATTCCTCTTTGCTTCCCAAAAATTTCAATGAACCTATGGGTGCACCTACAATTAATAACAGCCGTTTTGCTATCTGAAATTTGTTTTTTGGTGAAATATTCGGGTTAGCTCTCTGTGGTCAACCGCAGACTTTTCTTCTCATGATATTTGTTCATCAGAGAAACACTGAGACCTGTCAGTGACACCAGTATCAGAACCATAATAAATGGCTCCCAGCCAAAGCGTTCATAGATCATACCCGGTGCAAAGGAACCCAATACACCGCCACCGTAATAAAAGGTGACATACAATCCGTTGACGATGCCGCGTTTTTCTGCGCGCTGATTGACTACGGTTGCAGCGATGGTATGAATAAAGAACATTGAGCCGCAGATCGCGAACAGGGCGAAGAACAGTCCCCATTCATTTGCAAACAGAGTTACCAGAACCCCCAGTGTATAACAGCTGAAACCGGTAATAATGGCATTGTGTTCGCCATTGAGAAACCGGATGATTCGCTTTGCACCAAGCGAGGCAACTGCGCCCATCAGGTAGCCGGAATAGAGTAACCCGGTGAGCAGTTCCGAAGGTGCCCCGCGCAACTCTCGCAGCCGAAACGGAACAAAATTGAGTATTGCTGCAAAAACGAAGAACAGGCAAAACACCGCAAGATAAACTCTTGCGTTATTGTGTGACTTGAATGCCATGACGATATCGCGAATACGCGGGATTTCGGGTTGAACCTTCAGTTCTTCTGTACTTAGCGGTTTAAGCACAAAATAACAGACCAGCAGCGCCACGCTCAGCACGACAAAAAACGCTTGCCAGTGATACAGTGTGGCTGAAACACCTGCGAGCAAGCGACCGAGAAAACCACCAAAAATTGTCGAAGTGACGTAGATGGCCATGGTACGTGCCATTTCTTCTTTGCGGGTCGTTGCTGAGATATAGGTCATCAGTGAAGTTAATGCAGCAGGCAGCAGCAAACCTTGCAGAAAACGGATCGAAACCATCATCTCAAAGCTCTCGGCGAAGGCAAAGCCAGCAGCGGTAAACGCCATACCGAGGATCGCAATGCGCAGTAGGACAGTCGCGGAAATATACCCCAGCAGGTAGCCGTAAGTCAGTGGTGCAATACTCAAAGGCAGCATGGTTGCAGTGGTTAACAGAGCGGCCCGGGATTCAGAGATGGCAAAATTTTCTGCGAACAAAGGCAGCAGCGGCTGTGGTGCATAAAGGACAATATACGCCAGTATTGTTGACAGGATAATCAGGAATATTCTCATGCGCTGCTTTCTCATAGTCAGGCGTCAGGTTGTAGAGTGAAGACGCCAGCCTTTTATCTGAACGATAACCGGCTGGCGAAGCACCGATTGCAGGAGGAAATTTACCACACCAGTTCGGTTTCGGCTTTCTCTGAATGACATGCAGGAGATACCATGTGTTTTGTCAATTCCCGGATATTATCCAGTTGTTCGATTTGCATTATTGTGGCATAAAGTTTCTGGGATTGCTCATGGGTCATTTTACCATCGACATTACGATAAAATTTATTGGAGATCTCTTCCTCACTCATGGGATTTTCTGGATTGCCTTTTGGAAAGCGGACCCGTTTGCTGTAGATCGTACCTTTGAGTGTGGTGATTTCAACGTTTGTGCCCCAGTTTTCAGGGTATTCGGCTGTACAGACAGGGTCTTCACAGACGCTGATCCGGCTGGCGTATTCTCTGATTTCATGGTCCCATAAATTAGGGTCTGTAAAGCTGGTGAGTCCGGGTATTTCCCTCAGTATTGCGAGAGCGATTGTAAAATGTGTGCTGAACTGGGCACCCAGCGCGTCTTCAGGTTTTTTGATTCGGCCAACATGTGTCGTGCCATGTTTGCAGGTTCCAACACGGATGTGTTCAATGTCATATGGTTTCAGCACATGTTCTTTAATCAGAGACAGAGTCGCTTCCAGCGGTGCATGGATGAAATAACAGCAGTTGTAGAATTTCAGTGCCACCTCATGAATCATGTATTTCTCATACAGGCGATCAGTCAAACGTGAAATATCGGTAGTATCTGAATAGACGTTACAGAAGCCTTTCTTCCCTTCCAGAACGGTTGCTGGCCCCGTCAGTTTGTCTGCGGCGAGGTAAGCAGCGCGAATACCTGCGGTTGTTGGGATACTGCCGTGGATTCGTTTAACTGAACCACCTGATTGGGTGTACTCAATCAGCCCGCCGGAAAAACTGCCGGCAATCCCCATGGCGTTAAGTAATGCCTCCTCATCCAACCCCAGAAGTAACCCGGCGGCGATTGATGCACCGAATGGCCCTGTCGCCTGCGGAGTATGATGGCCGCGTTGCAGACAGCCCGGCGACACAGAATGGGCGATGCGTAACATAACTTCCATGCCCGCTGCCGCAGCTCGGAGCACCTGCTCCCCGGTTGCCCCGACCTCTTCTCCCATGGCAAAGGCGACTGGGATAATGACGCACGCTGGATGAGTCTGTACCTTTAGGCAGGTATCATCAAAATCCTGCGCATGCCCGAAACAACCATTGGTAAAAGCGGCCTGCTCAGGGCTGACGGTATCGCCATAATAAGCAATGGTTGCATTGCCGGGAGAGGGGAAACGTGAAGAAAAATAATTGTAGGTACTCTTGCTCCAGGGAAATTCTGCACAGCCAATCTGCAAACCGATCTGGTCGACAATGAGTGTTTTTAATTTCTGACTGAGCGTTATATTCAAACCGGTTTGATAAAGTTTTTGAGAAAAATGTACAAGCGTGCGAGTTTCTCCGGCAGGAGTGAATTCCATAATCTGATTCCTGAATTTGAATGGTATCGAAAAGGATAGTCAACGGGATAAAAATTGCATTGCAATATATTACCTGAATCCGTGACTCCATAGCGGCGCAGCGTGCAAGCCATTGATTCCTATTTGCTTCCAAAAAATAGAGGTGAACCTACGGGTGCATCTGCAATTTTTGAAAAACAAATAGAAATTAAGCTCTTACACTCTGCATCCACTGAAGAAGTCACGAAATCAGGTATTAAAAAACATAGCTTTAGCTCAGTGTCTGTTATTTCCCAAAAAACCAACCGAACAAAACCTCCTTTCTCAACCAATCTTTGATTTCAACAACACCTATACGCTATCACGGTTTTTTGCTCAGCCAATTCTTTGACCGTTTCATTTTTCTCTCTTTGCCTCATGACTTTTTCCCTTCCTTACCGACAATCAGGCCCATTGCTGCGTTCCCTAAGCGTGCCGCTTCCATGGCACTGGGCAGTTATTTGTTCTCCACCACAGCCATCCCCTCATCAAACTCATAAAGCTGAAGCGATTCTTTCTCCTGCCAAAACAGCCATTGCCAGGCTTCTTCACTGGTCTCGTAGTATCTCTCATCATCGCACCATGTCCATTGGCCTTCTGGTAAGAACAACAGAGTTTTTATCGGTTTGCCATAGTTCGGGCTGGTTGGGTCGGCGTCCCAAATTTTGGCGGTGTTATCGGCACTGGACGTAATGATGCGTCGATCATCGTGGCTGAATGCAGCGGATTCGACCGAGCCTTCATGACCGTTGAGCGTTGCGATGCAGAGCGCGGATTGCGCGTCCCAAATTTTGGCGGTGCCGTCATAACTGGACGTAATGATGTGTCGATCATCGTGGCTGAATGCAGCGGAGTTAACCCGGTATGTATGACCGTCAAGCGTTGCGATACAGAGAGCGGATTGAGCGTCCCAAATTTTGGCGGTGCCGTCATAACTGGACGTAATGATGCGTCGATCATCGTGGCTGAATGCGGCGGAGGTGACCCTGCCTTTATGACCGATGAGCGTTGCGATACAGAGAGCTGATTGAGCGTCCCAAATTTTGGCGGTGCCGTCAAAACAGGAGGTAATGATGCGTCGATCATCGTGGCTGAATGCAGCGGAGGTGACCCTGTCTGTATGATCGTTAAGCGTTGCAATGCAGAGTGCGGATTGCGCGTCCCAAATTTTGGTGGTGTTATCGAAGCTAGCAGTAATGATGCGTAAATTATCGTGGCTGAATGCGGCGGAGATGACCCTGTCTGTATGATCGTTAAGCGTTGCAATGCAGAGCGCGGATTGCGCATCCCAAATTTTTGCGGTGTGATCGGAGCTAGCAGTAATGATGCGTCGATCATCGTGGCTGAATGCGGCGGATAGGACGATGCCTTTATGACCGTTAAGCGTTGCGACGTAGGAAGCGGATTGGGCGTCCCAAATTTTGGCGGTGTTATCGGAGCTAGCAGTAATAATGCGTCGATCATCGTGGCTGAATGTGGCGGAGAAAACAATATTTTTGTGACCGTTGAGCGTTGCGATGCAGAGCGCGGATTGAGCGTCCCAAATTTTGGAGGTGCTGTCGAAACTGGACGAAATGATGCGTTGATCATCGTGGCTGAATGCGGCGGAGAAAACAATATTTTTGTGACCGTTGAGCGTTGTGATACAGAGCGCGGATTGCGCGTCCCAAATTTTTGCGGTGTGATCGGAGCTAGCAGTAATGATGCGTCGATCATCGTGGCTGAATGCGGCGGAGTTGATCCAGGTTTTATGACCGTTGAGCGTTAAGATGCAGAGCGCGGATTGGGCGTCCCAAATTTTGACGCCGTCATGACTGGACGTAATGATGCGTCGATCATCGTGGCTGAACGCAGCGGAGTAGACTGTGTCTTTATGATCGTTGAGCGTTGCGATCCAGAGAGCGGATTGCGCGTCCCAAATTTTGGCGGTGCCGTCATGACTGGACGTAATGATGCGTCGATCATCATGGCTGAATGCGGCGGAGGTGACGGAGGCTTCATGACCGCTAAGCGTTGCGATGCGGAGAGCGGACTGCGCGTCCCAAATTTTGGCGGTGCCGTCATCACTGGACGTAATAATGTGTCGATCATCATGGCTGAATGCGGCGGATTTGACGGTGCCTTTATGACCGTTGAGCGTTGCGATGCAGAGAGCGGATTGCGCGTCCCAAATTTTGGCAGTGCCGTCATGGCTGGCCGTAATGATGCGTCGATCATCGTGGCTGAATGCCGCGGAGGTGACGGTGCCTTTATGACCGTTGAGCGTTGCGATGCAAAGCGCGGATTGCGCGTCCCAAATTTTGGCGGTGCCGTCAATACTGGCCGTAATAATGCGTCGATCATCATGGCTGAATGTGGCGGAGTGGATAGGAGTGACGTGACCATTAGCAAAGACAGGGTCGAGATGGCTAGCTGGCAGTTTTAGCGGCGGCTGGGTGGGTTGAGAGCGTACCAGGCGGCTGACTTCGGCGGCTGACTCAGGGAGCTGGCAAGCCAGCATTTGGCTATTAACGCTGAAGTCCGCCTGCTCAAACTGGCTATCGACCATTTTGCAGTAGCGCCATCGGCTGCCTCGGCCATCGGCTTTATTAAACAGGCAGAAAGAGAAATCAATACCCTGCCAGTCACTGCTGACCAGATTAGCACCCGAAAAATCGCAGCCACGCAGATTCAGTGCTGGCGCATTTTTATCATTCAGGCAGGTGAATTGATACAGGTTGGCGCCACGCATATCAATCTTTTCCGGTCGTGCCAGGTTTAATTCGCTCTGTTGGCATTGCAGCCAGAACCGAAATGCCAGTTCCGAGCGTTGCGCTTGGTACTGGCCCAGTAATTCGCAGATGCTGTGATTGATATCGGCTTGGTTTTCCGGTTCGCTGGCAATGAGTTGGCGTAAGAACTCCAGGGTTTCTGGCGACGGTATGTCGATTTTCCAGCGGTTAAGTCGGGCCTGGTTCAGTTTTTCTGGGTTATCGGAAAGGGCGGCCATTGGGTCGGGCAGTAAGCCATCAAACAGATATCGGGCCAGAAAAAACTCCTGTAACGAGGTATGGGCAAAACGAAAGGTGTCCCCTTGCGGGCGGCAGATAAAGGTCGCGGTGCGCAGGTCGGAAGCCAGCGTATCGCGGTTGATGCTTTGATGTGCCTCCTGTATTTCCGGTTGTTGTCGTAACCAGTTATCCAGCCATTGGCGTAATTTATCGTGTGGTATTTCACGTAGCTGGCTTTTATGCAGAAAGGCCGCCAGATGTTGCATGATGGTGGGTTTGTAGGTTTTATCAAACTGGTGTTTGGGGTCATCGCGTTCCAGCCATTCCTCGACCAGATTCTGATACAGGGTAACGCCATAAAACACCTTGTCCGAGGCTTTGTGCTGCTCGATCTTGTGAATCTGCCTGCTGATCAGGTTCAGGTTATAGGGTCGCCTGGCCAGTTCGGTCAGGTTATGAATACCGGAAAGCAGTTGCAGTAATTCATCGGCATCACGCTCTGGCAGGTTGTGTTCAAAATACTGTCGGATCTGCTCGGTTGCAAATGGCAGTAAGTGCAGAATGCGAAACAGCCATTTGCCGTCATCGCGCTGGTTATCGTTAAACAGGTTGGTTTCTTCTTTAAAGGTGGCAAATTGGTTGGAGCGGCAGGAGAGAATCAGCTTGCCAGGGTTTTTGAACTGCTCCGGGTTTTGCTCAAGCCCTTTGGGTAGAATGCTGACTAGCTGCCGATAAAAAGCCTTTTTCTTTTCACTGGACAGGTAATTGGCAACTTCATCAAGGCCGTCAAAAATAATAATCGCGCCCTGGTTGCGTACCAGCTCCAATACATCCTCGGCGGTGAGGTCCTGGTTAATATCGCCTAGCTGCCTGACTAGCGTGATGGCAATAATTTCTTTTAATTCCGGGGCCGAACTTGAGCTGAGTTTGCTATCGCCTTCGGCATAACGACGCAGATCGAGATAAATGGCCAGTGGATTTTTGGGGTCTTCCTTGTAGCGTTTTATTTGTTCCATTGCAAAGCGAATACAGCACCAGGTTTTGCCCATGCCGTATTCGCCTAGAATCGCCAGGTAGCGGTTTTCCAGAGTGTTTTTAGTGACCTTCAGGTCTGCCCAGTTTTGCAGAAACGCCATGGTCTGCACTTTATCGTTGGCATCATTATCTGTTTCGGCAATATGGTTACGCTCCGCTGCGTAGTTTTCAATCGCCTGTTCTTGCGAATGACAGGCGTCTATGACGGCTTTGTCTTGGCTCTTCAGTAGTACTTTGGTGGTTTGGTAACGACGATGATTCTTTGTTTTTTCTATCTGAGTCTGTTGTTTAACGAGCGCCCTTGTGCCGTTTAGTGAGGCAACCTGAATATTATCGAGGCCAAAGTTTTTCAGGTCAGCATAATCAAAGCTATGCAGTCGAATTGGAATATAGGGAATCTGGCGGGGGACGCGTCCATCCGGCAGCGGTCGATTGTTAAAGTAGGGCAGTTCGGAGTGGATGATATAATCGCTGGCAAAAAAATCCGACGCACAGCAGAGCAGGCCGAAGGCGGAATCGTTGAGTGCCTGCTGAATTTGTTTGTCAAAATCTTCACCGGCCAGTAATTCGTTTTTAAAGCACCAGAATCTTGCCTCAAAGGCTTTTATGGCGGCTTGTGATTTAACCATTGCCAGCAGTTCTTTTACTTCGTCCTCTGTGCTTTCTGCGTAGGAAATAAAAATGAGATCTTCCTGTTTAATCTCGGTTGCTTCACTAGGGACTCCTTGCGTTTGAATCGTCTCGTCAAGATACGCCGTTTCACCCTGCATCTGTGCCTTTACAGCACGCGGACCAGCCAATGTCTGGCAGTCAATCTGTGCTGTTTTTTCTGCCAATGTTTTGCTGCGGCTTTTGTCCGTCAGAATAGAAAACTCAACACCAGCTTTTTCCGCCTGTAGCTTCAGGGTTTTGTTAAATTTAGAAAATTCAAAGCGGTAGTTTTCTTCAGCAACCTGTGGGAATAGGGTTTGAAACAACTTGAGCTGGCTGATTTCGCGTGCAGTGATTACTTCAACCAGGTTTTCCAGCTGATCATGAAAGCGGTCCAGCTTGGCTTGGCTACCGGCAAAATCATCCAATACTGAATGGCGGTGGATTAATTCAAGGGCTTCGTTAACATCTTGGATAAAGCGTTGTTCTGTCATTTTCTGCCTCTGATTTATTGATTGGATGCGGGCAGTATAAGAAATAAACAGGACCTGTAAACAACAAAAACAACATTAAGACAACATTAAGACCGCAATAGGTGGTTATAGTAAAAAGCTTGGTTTTACATCAAAGCTTTCTCCAACACCGCAATCTTCTCATCACAAAGCCGCTCCGTAAGCCCAAGCAACACCTCAACCCGATCCGCCAGATAACGAACCGTTGTAGCATCCACAGAATAGCGCTTTTCATAGCGAGCACCGATATAGGCATACTCCAGCGTGGTAAAGGCATCGTAACCAAGTTCGCTATCTGTCTGGAAAATGGCCTGAGCATCAAACGCCGGATCGATTTTGCTGGCTTGTCGCCCAAGGAGGGCAAGGTAATGTTCATCGGGAATATAGCCGTTGAAGATAATTAGAGCGGTTTTGTAAGCCGCTTCCGCTGTTTGATGGAGGTCAAAGGCCGCCTGTTTAGGCCAACCCTCTGAGAGGCAGTATTTGTGTTTCTTAAAGAATTGTTGGGCGCTTCCAAACCACTGCTCATAGTCTTCCCGGGCGATTTCTAGCCGTTCCTCAGCCGTCAGCTCGCGGGGGCTGGCCAGCGTTATTCCCTCGGCGCTATAAAGTAGCTTTCCTTCATTAATGATATCCGAGAAAAAGTATTGTCCAATTTCCAGCTTGAGGTTCAGATAAGATAAATCGTGATAAATAAAACGCGGTGTGGCGGTCAACCCTGCCGCTATGCATTCATTCTCAATCTGTTGTTGCGCAGCCGCACCGGCATCTGATTCTTGATTAGCTGCATTAACTACATTCACTACGACCAGAATATCGTAGTCCGACGGGTGGCCGGATTTGCGGTCCGGTGCCAGATCCTTCAGCTCCCGGTAATCACCACGGGCGTAAGAGCCAAAAAGAGTGTGAATCCAATGATGCCCAGTTTCTTTTCTTTTGTGTATACTGCCGCAAATTCGTCCCAGGCAAATTTATGGTTAATCCTCTTTATCGCAAAGATATTGTATCCATCGGTGATTTAAGCAAAGGCGACCTGCAACTGATCATTCAGCTCGCCGCGCAGATAAAAGCCAATGGCTCCCGGCCTTACTTGCAACATAAGGTTATCGCCAGTTGTTTTTTTGAAGCCTCAACCCGAACCCGTCTATCCTTTGAAACCGCCGTGCAGCGGCTTGGTGGCAATCTGATCGGCTTCTCCGACGGTGCCAACACCTCAACCAGAAAAGGCGAGACGCTGACTGACAGTATTCACATGATCTCTTCCTATGCCGATGCCATTATCATGCGCCACCCGCAAGAGGGCTCGGCTAGGCTGGCTTCCGAGGTTGCAAAGGTGCCGGTGATCAATGGTGGTGACGGCGCTAATCAACATCCTTCACAGACGCTGCTGGATCTGTTCTCCATCTACGAATGTCAGGGCACGCTGGAAGGGCTGTCGGTCGCCTTTGTCGGTGATCTCAAATACGGCCGCACCGTGCATTCATTGGCGCAGGCGCTCAGTCACTTTAACCCGACCTTCTACTTTGTCGCGCCCGAGGTGCTGAATATGCCTGTCTATATTGAGCAGAGCCTGATCGAGCAGGGTATTAGCGTGCAGTATTTGTCGTCGTTGGAAGAGGCTGTGGGCATTGTCGATATCCTTTATATGACGCGCGTGCAGAAAGAGCGCTTCGACCCCACTGAGTACATGCATATCGCTTCAAAATACGTGCTCAGCGCCGATATGTTGGTCAATGCCAAGCCCAATATGAAGGTTATGCATCCACTGCCCAGGGTGAATGAAATCCATCCGGATGTGGACCAAACCACCAACGCCTACTATTTCCAGCAGGCGGAGAATGGTGTCTATGCCCGTCAGGCTCTGTTGGCGTTGGTAATGAATGAACAGGTCGAGGAGCTTTCCCATGCGTGAAACGATGGCCGTTGAGGCAATTGAAGTTGGCACCGTTATTGACCATATCCCGCCAGGGCAGGGGATGAATATTCTGGCGCGCATACAAAAACGTAATGCTAACGCCCGGCTAACGGTCGGTTTGAACCTGCGCTCTGGAGCCAGTGCGCTGAAAGATATCATTAAGGTTGAGGATTGGTTGTTTTCTGAACAGGATGCCGCTGAAATGGCGCTTTACGCGCCCGATGCAACCGTGAATATCATTGAACAATATCGGGTGGTCAAAAAATTTAAAATTGGCTTGCCGGAACAGTTTTTCGGTATTTTTGACTGTCCAAACAGTAATTGCATTTCCAATTCAGAGCCGGTTCAAACTTTGTTTCGAGTCAGTGGGAAAGAGCGCGGTGTGGAATTGCGTTGCCATTATTGTGAACGCAGTTTTTCCGATGCGCTGTTTAAGCGCTAAACACTGAATATACGGACAAAAAAGCGCTGTTATATCAGTTGCTTATTTCTCATCCTTCCTTATAGTGGACGCCTTTTAAGCCCACCGATTGACGGGAGTTTAGACGGTACATGGATACCCTGAACAAGCTGCATGAAGACGCGCTTGCAGCCGTTGAAGAAGCGAAAGACGCGCAGTCATTAGACGAAATTCGAGTAAAGTATCTGGGCAAGAAGGGCGATATTACCGCTCAGTTAAAGTCTCTGGGGAAACTGTCCCCGGAAGCGCGCCCAGCTGCTGGTGCCAAGATCAACGAAGTCAAAGAAGCCGTTGCCAGCGCCATTAATGCTCGGAAAACCAGTCTGGAAGAAGTGGCTCTGGCGCAGAAGCTGGCGGCAGAACGGATCGACGTGACCGCGCCGGGCCGACGCCAGAAGCTGGGCGGCCTGCACCCGGTCACCATTACCATGCGCCGCATGGAATCCTTCTTCACCAATATCGGTTTTGATATCGCCACCGGTCCTGAAATCGAAGACGACTATCACAACTTCGAAGCGCTCAATATTCCGTCCCACCACCCAGCGCGTGCCATGCACGACACTTTTTATTTTGATGCCAATACCCTGTTGCGAACTCATACCTCACCGGTTCAGGTTCGCTCCATGGAAGCTCAGCAATTGCCGCTGCGTATTGTCTGTCCCGGGCGTGTTTATCGATGTGACTCCGACCTGACCCACAGCCCGATGTTCCATCAGATGGAAGGTCTGCTGATCGACGAAAACGTCAGCTTTGCCGACCTGAAAGGCACGCTGGCCGAATTCCTGAAGGTCTTCTTTGAAAAAGAACTGGCGGTGCGTTTCCGGCCTTCGTATTTTCCATTCACTGAGCCAAGCGCAGAAGTGGATATAGAGTGCGTGATGTGTAATGGCGACGGTTGCCGCGTTTGTAGCCATACCGGTTGGCTGGAAATTCTCGGTTGCGGCATGGTGCACCCGAATGTATTGCGCATGTCTGGTATTGATCCAGACAAATACCAGGGCTTTGCCTTCGGCATGGGCGTTGAGCGGATGGCAATGTTGCGCTACGGCGTGAACGACCTGCGTCTGTTCTTCGATAACGATCTTAAATTCTTGAGTCAGTTCAACTGAAATCGGTAAAGGGTAAGTGTAAGTATGAAATTCAGTGAAAAATGGTTGCGTCAGTGGGTGAATCCGGCGATTACCGCTCAAGAATTGATGGATCAGATCACCATGGCCGGTCTGGAAGTCGATGGTTTTGAACCGGTTGCTGAAGCCTTTGAGGGCGTTGTTATCGGTGAGATTCTGTCCTGCGAGCAGCATCCCAATGCAGATAAACTGCGTGTCTGTGAAGTCTCTAACGGCACTGACACGGTACAGGTTGTCTGTGGTGCGCCGAATGCCCGTCAGGGTCTGAAAGTTGCGTTTGCCGAAGTCGGTGCGGTACTGCCAGGTGACTTCAAAATTAAAAAAGCCAAGCTGCGCCAGGTCGAGAGTTTTGGCATGTTGTGCAGCGAGAAAGAGCTGGGCCTGTCTGATAACCACGAAGGCATTATGGAACTGGCGGCAGAGGCGCCGGTCGGTCAAAGCCTGCGCGATTACTTTGAACTTGACGACATCGCCATCGAGGTCGATTTAACGCCAAACCGCGCCGATTGCCTGAGCCTGAACGGCTTGGCACGCGAGCTTGGTGCTCTGAATGGTATGGCCGTTACTGAGCAGCCAGT
This sequence comes from Reinekea sp., assembly GCA_037389025.1. Taxonomy (GTDB): domain Bacteria; phylum Pseudomonadota; class Gammaproteobacteria; order Pseudomonadales; family Natronospirillaceae; genus Reinekea. The sequence goes on from JARRJP010000079.1 coordinate 13,001, forward strand.
CACCCCCGTTGCTGCGGTGCACGATGAGACCTTCCCGGTCGACATTCAAGACACTAAAGGTTGCCCGCGTTATGCCGGGCGTGTGCTTAATGAGATCGATATCAATGCTGCCACACCGGTGTGGATGGTTGAACGGCTGCGCCGCAGTGGTATCCGCTCGATTGACCCGGTTGTCGACGTGACGAACTACGTGATGATCGAGCAGGGCCAGCCGATGCATGGTTTCGACCTGGATCAACTGAACGGCAAAATCATCGTCCGCCGTGCTGAAAAAGGTGAAAAGCTGACGCTGTTAGATGGTCAGGAAATTGAACTGAACGACACCGTACTGGTTATCGCCGACGCCCAAGGCCCGCTGGCAATGGGCGGTATTATGGGTGGTGAAAACTCTGGCGTTTCCGCCAATACCAAGCGAGTGTTTCTGGAAGCTGCTTTTTTTGCCCCGATTCAATTGGCCGGTAAAGCACGGAATTTCGGCCTGCATACGGACTCCAGCCATCGCTTTGAGCGTGGTGTTGACCCTCAATTGCAAGTTAAAGCCATCGAACGTGCCACGGAACTGCTGGTTGAAATCTGCGGTGCCAAGCCTGGTCCGGTTATTGTTAAAGAAAAAACCGACCAACTGCCGGTGGCTGCCGAGATTGAACTGAAAAGTGAAACGGTCACTTCGGTACTGGGCCTTAAAATTGACGATGACAAAATCACCGCCATCCTGACTGCTCTGGGCTTTGAAATGCTGGAAAACAGGACCGGCTATTGGAAGGTTAAAGCGCCAAGCTGGCGTTTTGATATGGCGATTAAAGAAGACCTGATTGAAGAAATCGCCCGAATTTACGGCTATAACAACCTGCCGGTCACTGCGCCGTCCGCCGCGCTGAGTCCGCGTGGTAAAAAAGAACAGCAGACAAGTGTTGAAACACTGGTCGAGCGCATGGTATCTCTGGGCTATCAGGAAGCTATTACCTACAGCTTTGTTGAGCCGGAAGCGCAGAAAGCGCTGTTTCCGACTCTGCAAGGTGTCGCGCTGGCAAACCCGATATCCGCTGACCTGTCCGTTATGCGTGTGTCGCTATGGCCGGGTCTGCTGAAGGCGTTGCAATACAACCTGAACCGTCAGCAGGATCACGTTCGCCTGTTCGAAACCGGTCAGCGCTTCCGTAATGAAGAGAAGGGGCTGGCTCAGGTTGATATGTTGGCCGGTGTTGTCACTGGGCGGCGTTTGGCCGAAGGCTGGTATGAGAGCGGCGAGAGCATTGATTTTTATGATGTGAAGGGCGATCTGGAACAGTTGCTGTCGCTGATAAAGGGCGTCGAGTTCGACTTTGTTACCGGCACGAACAGTGCCCTGCATTCCGGGCAGTGCGCGCGAATTGAACGTAACGGCAAGCTGGTTGGCTATCTCGGTGCATTGCATCCGAATATCGCTAAGTCCTACGGCTTTAAGCAAGATGTCTTTTTGTTCGAACTTCGGTTAGACCGTACTCTGCCTGCGGAGCTGCCCGCCTTTACGCCGCTATCCAAACATCCGGCTTCCACCCGCGATCTGGCGATGGTGGTCGACGAAGAGGTTTCAGTTGCAGAGGTTATGGATACGGTCCGTGAAATGGCCGGAGAAGACCTGATCAGCTTAAACTTATTCGACATATATCGCGGCAAAGGTATTGATTCCAAACGAAAAAGTCTTGCTATGGGCTTGACCTGGCAGAATCCTTCGCGCACTCTTAAAGATGACGAAATTAATCGATTCATGGAATTGATCATCGAGACTTTGCAGACGCGATTGGACGCTGTCTTGCGAGGTTAAGGAGCTAAAGTGGCCCTGACAAAAGCAGAAATGGCGGATCGCCTGTACGAAGAATTAGGCTTGAACAAGCGTGAAGCTAAAGAAATGGTCGAAATATTTTTCGAAGAGATTCGGGAAAGCCTTGTGCATAACGAGCAGGTTAAGTTGTCCGGCTTTGGTAATTTTGATCTTAGGGATAAGCGCCAGCGTCCCGGACGTAATCCCAAAACGGGTGAGGAAATACCGATTTCCGCCCGCAGAGTGGTGACGTTCCGACCTGGACAAAAATTGAAGGTAACTGTCGAGACGTATGCTGGAACCGAGCCAGAATGATGAATTACCTGTAATACCCGGAAAACGCTATTTCACCATTGGCGAAGTCAGCGATTTATGCGCAGTCAAACCCCATGTGCTGCGCTACTGGGAACAGGAATTTCCACAGCTAAGCCCTGTCAAGCGAAAGGGAAATCGTCGTTATTATCAGCGAGACGATGTTGTTCTGATTCGCCATATCCGTCATCTGTTGTATGAAGACGGTTATACCATTGGTGGGGCTCGCCAAAAGCTCTCAGAACCGGCAGGTGCCGAGCAGGTGCAGCAACAGCATCAGGCGCTGATTCGTGAAATGATTGTTGAGCTTGAAGCTGTTCTTGTGATTTTAAACGCTGATTGAAATAAAAAACTTTTCAATATCAATAAGTTAGCTTAAACTTATCGCTCAGTCGGGCATTAGCGCAGTCTGGTAGCGCATCGTCATGGGGTGGCGAGGGTCACAGGTTCAAATCCTGTATGCCCGACCAATATATTTTTTAAAATCAGCCGCGTAGAGCGGCTTTTTTTATGGGGGCTCTACGCCGCCGACCCCGAAAAAATGAGTTAGTAGCCAATGCGGATTTCAGCTTCGTATGCAAGGCCTGAATCCGTGACTTCATAGTGGCGCAGTGCGCAAGCCATTGATTCCTCTTTGCTTGCCAAAAATTGGGGTGAACCTATGGGGCACCTGCAATTTTTGAAAAACAAATGGAAATCAAGCTCTTACACCCTGCATCCACTGAAGGAATCACGGATTCAGGTTTAAGTTCAGGGTAATGCGACAGTGCCTGAAGTTCGAAACCTAGCGGTAATTTCCTATTTTTTCCATAAATTGTCTTTAAATAGTCTAAGTTTTGTTCTTGTGCCTTGGCGTTGTATAGCGTTACCACCGGATAATTGAGATTGGTCTGCGCTGACGCGATTGGCCCACCGATAACAGCCAGTACAGTGACAAGGGCGGTTACCATAACCAGAAAAAAAGAAGTGATCTTTTAAATGCAGGAAGGGCGTTGAACAATTTTCACATCCTTGGACAAAATCGAAGTAGCTGTAACCATGACAACTCCAGAAAGTTCAACTCTCAACCTGACAATGCCCTGGCTCTGTATAGCGCTGGGTGCTTTTAGCAGGTAGATCAAATTACATTGCAGCGTCAGGACTGGCTCGATCAAGTCAGTTTCAATATTCGTATCACAATAATAGGTCATTCTATGAACTTTAACTCTCTAGAATTTCTCACTGATCATTGCAAATCCATCCTGAAGTTTTATGAGCCGATCGTTATTGATCCGGAAGGCGGTTTTTTTCAGAACTTCTACGATAATGGAGCCGTATTTGATCCCGATTTCCGGCAACTGGTCAGCAGTACACGAATTATCTTCAACTATGCGACTGCAGGCCGGTTTTTCAATCGCTCGGATTACCTGGATCGTGCCCGGCATGGTTTGGTTTATATGGAGCACGCCCATTGGCAGGAGAAAAACCAGTCTTATGCGTGGTTGTTACGCCAGCATCGCCCGGTTGATATGACCCAGCAGGCTTACGGTTACGCCTTTGTTCTGCTCGCTTATGCTGCCTGTCGTAAAGCGGGTATTGTTGATTCCAATGAATCGTTGCTGAAAACATACGATTTGCTGGAGCAGCGCTTCTGGCTGAAAGATAAGGGAGTTTATGCCGACGAAATATCGGCTGAAGGTGTTTTGTCCGATTATCGCGGTCAGAATTCCAACATGCATTTATGTGAAGCCATGATCGCCGCGTTTGAGGCCTCGGGTGAGCAACAGTTTATCACGCGTGCCCAGCAGCTTGCCGAAAGTATCGCCTTTCAGCAGGCCGATAAAACAGGTGGCCTGGTCTGGGAGCATTTCACGCCCGATTTTGAAATCGATTGGGATTATAACCGCGATGACCCCAAAAACCTGTATCGCCCGTGGGGCTTCCAGCCCGGTCACCAGGCCGAGTGGGCCAAACTGCTGCTGTCGTTGAATCGTCATGTGCCGGACAGTCGTTATGTTGACCGTGCCAGATCCTTGTTTGACCAAGCCTGGACCATTGCCTGGGATGACCAGTACGGCGGTTTGATCTACGGCTTCAATCCAGAAAAACAATGGTGTGATGAAGAAAAATATTTTTGGGTCCAGGCCGAGAGTTTTGCCGCTGCCGCTATGTTGGCTGAGGTGACCGGAGAAGATCACTACTGGCAACAGTATGAGCAGTTATGGCAATACTGTTGGGACCATTTTGTGGATCACGAATACGGTGCATGGTTCCGTGTTTTAAGTCGCGATAATCAGAAAACATCCAATGAAAAAAGTTCAGCCGGTGCCAAGTGTGATTACCACACCCTGGGTGCCTGCTTTGAAGTTTTGCGAGTGAAAGGCGTTACCAGCGCTGATTGATCACGTATTTTTTTAGTTGCTGGCGCTTGGCGTCAGCCAGCCTCTGGAGGCAGGTTTGAGTACAATCGTATCAGTAAAGAATCTAACCAAAACCTACAACAATGGTTTTCAGGCGTTAAAGTCGGTGAATCTGGATATTGAAGAGTCGGAAATCATTGCCTTGCTTGGTCCTAATGGTGCGGGGAAAACCACTCTGATCAGTATTATTTGCGGCATTGTGAACCCCACTTCAGGCCAAGTGCTGGTTGGCGGGCATGACATTGTGCGTGATTATCGCCAAACGCGGGGGTTGATCGGGTTGGTGCCGCAGGAACTGCACACTGAATCTTTTGAGTCCGTTTGGGCAACGGTGAATTACAGTCGGGGGTTGTTCGGGTTAAAGCCGAATCATGACTATATTGAAAGCATTCTGAAGGATCTGTCCCTGTGGGAAAAGGGTTCTGTTTCTCGATGAGCCGACTGCCGGTGTGGATGTCGAATTGCGCAAAGACATGTGGCGCGTGGTGGAAAAACTTAGAAAGTCCGGCGTTACTATTATTTTAACCACGCACTATATTGAGGAAGCTGAAGCCATTGCTGACCGCATCGGGATTATTAACGGCGGTGAAATTAAACTGGTTGAAGATAAGCAGGAGCTAATGCGTAAGCTGGGTAAGAAGCAGATGATGCTGGAGTTAAAAGACCCGATGACGCGAATACCGGATGCGCTGCTGCAATATGATCTGACGCTCAGTGACGACGGTAAGCAGCTTCATTATCTATACGATGCTTCGAAAAGCCATACTGGTATTGCGGCGCTGTTGCAAATCCTGTCGGAGCTGGAAATTAAATTCAAAGATCTGGTCACGAAACAGAGTTCGCTGGAAGATATTTTTGTTGACTTGATTCAGGAGGAAAAATGAACCTCAATTCTGTTCGTGCAATCTATTCTTTTGAAATGGCCCGAATGCGTCGCACCCTGTTGCAAAGTGTGGTTTCGCCGGTGATTTCAACGTCCTTGTATTTTGTTGTTTTTGGTTCTGCTATCGGTTCGCGTATTTCATCGGTTGATGGTGTTGGTTATGGTGCGTTTATTGTGCCGGGTTTGTTGGTGTTGTCGCTGATGACGCAATCGGTTGCCAATGCTTCCTTTGGTATTTACTTTCCGAAGTTTACTGGCACGATTTATGAAATCCTATCTGCGCCGGTTTCTTATTTTGAGGTTTTGCTTGGTTATGTCGGTGCAGCGGCTACCAAGTCCATTATTGTGGGTTCTATTATTTTGGCAACGGCGGCGATGTTTGTGGATTTGAATATTCAGCATCCGTTGCTGATGGTGTTTTTTCTGCTGATGACGTCGCTGACCTTTAGTTTGTTTGGTTTTATTATTGGGATTTGGGCGGATAATTTTGAAAAGCTGCAATTAATTCCTATGTTGATTATTACACCTCTGGTGTTTTTGGGTGGGAGTTTTTATTCGATTTCCATGCTGCCGGAAGTTTGGCAGAAAATTACCCTGGCTAATCCGGTGGTTTATTTGATTAGTGGGTTTCGATGGAGCTTTTATGAGGTTTCGGATGTGTCGGTTGCGGTTAGTTTGTTGATGATTGTGGGATTTTTGTTTATTTGTTCGGCGTTGGTGTTCTGGATTTTTAAAACTGGGTATCGGATACGGCAGTAGGGTATTTTTCCCGGTTTTTGTAACCTGAATCCGTGACTCCATAGCGGCGCAGTGCGCAAGCCATTGATTCCTCTTTGTTTCCCAAAAATTGGGGTGAACCTATGGGTGTACCTGCAATTGTTGAAAAACAAATAGAAATCAGGCTCTTACACCCTGCATCCACTGAAGGAGTCACGGATTCAGGTGTAAGAGATGCGTTTCTGAAAAAATATAAAAGGGCGGGAAACCCGCCCATTATGCAATGATAGTACTGGAGATCAGGAGCGGTTTATCAACCCTTCAGACCCGCCAGGAACGTCTCGCTGTACCAGTTGACGAAGTTTACTACGCCAAACTCATAGCCGGGTGCATAAGGCCCTGGCTGATAGGCCATTGAGTTAATACCAACCTGGCTTTCTTCTGCCAGGATACGATCCTGGTCATTGGTTGCATCCCAAACCAGGCGCAGTTTGGCAGGGTCGTAATCCGTACCTTCAACCGCATCTTTGTGCACCAGCCATTTAGTCGTTACCAGAGTCCGTTGTGCTGAAATTGGTAGTACACGGAAAACAACACAGTGATCACCCTGCATGTGGTTCCAGGAGTTTGGCAAGTGCAGAATACGCATGGAGCCTAAGTGACGGTTTTTGATACGTCCCATCAGCTTGGTACAGCCACTGGTGCCATCCAGAGTCATGACTTCGGCACCTTTCGCTAGTGGCATGCGAACAATGCGGTTACGTAGTCCGAATTCACGATGCTCAAACGGAATACCTTCGGCAGACCAATCATCCTGTTGTGCTTTACAGTAGTCCAGGAACTCTTGCGGTGCACGAGGGTCGGTCATGCCGTCCCACTCCAGAATGGTGTTCAGCAGCTCTGGGTGGTTGCCGCCACAGTGGTAACATTCGCGGTTGTTTTCGATAACCAGTTTCCAGTTGGCTTCTTCAACGATATTAGACTCAACGGCAACTTTTGAATTTTCGATATCATAGGGTTCCATATACTCTTCGAGAGTATCCAGAAATGGTTTCATGTCTGCTGGGTCAGCATCGGTATCCAGGTTAATGTAGATGAATCCACCAGCCGTAACGCATTGAACCTTTTTCAGACCGTGCAGGGATTTATCCAGGCTGTCACCGTAGTCAGTACCTGCGAAGAGTAGGTTTCCTTTCAAATCGTAAGTCCATTGGTGATATGGGCAAACGATGTTAGCAACTTTACCTGACTTCTTGGAGCACAGTCGTGAACCTCGGTGACGGCACGTGTTGTGGTAGGCCGCTACTTCTCCGTCCGCAGTACGAACGATCAGAACCGGGCTTTGACCAATCTCAAGAGTGAAATAACTGCCCTTATCAGGAATTTCACTGGTCATACCTGCAAACAGCCATTGCTTGTTAAAAATCTCCTGTATTTCCAGATTAAAGATGAAGGGGTCGTTATAGAGTGGTCTCTCAAGTGAATAATTAGGATCTCGGCTTTCAAGGAGGGCGGCCGCTTCTTTTCTTGCCATATTCATATCAGAAAACGTGATATTCAAAATATCTTGTTCGGTCATCGTGCATTACCTCGCCTATTATATATAGGCACTGAGCCATTGTTATAGTGAACCGGGTTCACTGATTGCAGGTTCAACGCGGAGAGCTCCTCCTCGATGCGAGGGAATATTGCATCGTGAAGCCGATCAGGAACTTTTCTAAAACCGACACGGATTATGTGGATATTCGACAGCGGCAAAAAACAGGCTGAAAATGTCGCTTTCAGAATAGAATTGGGTATGGCGTCGTTTTCAGGCAACTATTATTCAGGGGTACGGGTTTGGTTTTTCGTGGTCAGAGTAAACAGGCAAGTTAGTGTCGTCTATGGATAAACCTGAAATGGGAGTGAATTCCAGAATCCGCTTAGCGCTGATGTAAATTTAAATAAACCTGAATCCGTGATTTCAACGTGGATGCAGGGTAAAGGTGAGAGATTCTCCAGATGTCCGAAAATAACGTAATAAATGACCAGTCTGACTCCTTTTTGCCGATTAATACCCAAACCTGGGTAAATGGTCGACATAAGGTTCGATGTGTTCGAGTCATTGAGGAAACTCATGATGTTCGCTCGTTCTGTTTCATGGCAGAACAGCCACTGATTTTCTTCTTTAAACCCGGACAGTTTGTCAGCCTTGAACTGGAAATTGATGGCGAACCGATCATGCGTTCTTACTCCATGTCAAGCTCTCCTTCAGTGCCTTACAGCTTTTCGATAACCGTTAAGCGTGTGCCGAATGGAAAAGTTTCCAATTGGTTACATGACAATATGGTCGAAGGAACCGATATTTTCGTGCACGGCCCTGTAGGCTTTTTCAACTGTATTGATTACCCGGCCAACAAGGTTCTGTTTTTGTCTGGTGGTGTCGGTATTACGCCGATTATATCGATGGCCCGCTGGCATTTCGATACCAATGCTGATGTCGATATGGTTTTTGTCCACAGTGCACGGACACCGAGTGACATTATCTTCAAGCGTGAACTTGAGCATATGTGTTCACGCGTTCCCAACTTTGCCCTGCATATCATTTGCGAAACCTACAGCAGAGGCCAGTCGTGGGATGGTTATCGTGGTTATCTGGACGAGCAGAAGCTGAATATGATTGCCCCTGACTTCATGGATCGCGAAGTATTCTGTTGTGGGCCAAAGCCATATATGGATGCGATTAAGCAAGTTCTGAAGGCGGTCGGTTACGACATGTCACGTTACCATGAAGAGTCGTTCGGTGAAGATTTGACACCGGCCGTTCAGGAGGCGATCAAAGAAGCTGAGGCGGATGCCGAAGAACTCTCTGGTATTGAAGTTAAAAACGAATTCGAGGTCGTATTCTCCAAAACAGGCAAATCCATTGCTGTGCCTGCTGAAGAGACAGTCCATACGGCTGCGGCAAAACTGGGCATACATATTCCAAAGGCCTGCGGTATGGGGATTTGCGGTACCTGTAAGGTTATGAAGACTGATGGCGAGGTCATCATGGAACACAACGGTGGTATTACCGATGATGATGTCGAAGAAGGCTATATCCTGAGCTGTTGCAGTGTGCCGAAAGGTACTGTGGTTATCGACTACTGATTTTACCCTGAATCCGTGACTCCATAGCGGCGCAGTGCGCAAGCCATTGATTCCTCTTTGCTTGCCAAAAATTGGGGTGAACCTATGGCTGCACCTGCAATTTTTGAAAAACAAATAGAAATCAAGCTTATACACTCTGCATCCACTGAAGGAGTCATGGATTCAGGAGTCAGAAAAATTAATTTCCTCAAAACTGGTTCTCGTTAAATTCAATGTCCCCTCCGCCTTGGCAACGACATTATCTTCGATTCGAATTCCACCAAAAGGCTTTAGCGTTTCGATCAGTTTCAGATCGCAACCGTGCTCGGGAATTTCCGCAATCATTTTTTCCAGCAGCATTGGAATAAAGTACAGTCCCGGTTCAATGGTGACCACCGTATTGTTCTGCAACGGTCGCATTAAACGTAAGAAAGGTGCATGTTCTGGTCGGGTTGCCAGATCGCCTTGACGATTCTGTTGCAGTCCGCCTGCGTCGTGCACATTCAGACCAAGTAAATGGCCGATACCATGTGGAAAGAATGTTTGTGTCACCTTTTTAGCAAGCTGTTCTTCTACGCCCAGCTTGCACAGACCTGACTGATGCAAGAGTGCGGCGATTTCCTGCAGCGCGCTGTTATGAATATCCAGATAGTTGGTACCAACCGTGCATTGTTGACACAAGCGCAACTGCAGCGCATCGACTGCTTTAACAAGATCGAGAAAAAAATCATTACCCTGAGTAAAGGTGCGGGTAATATCACTGGCGTAACCATTTATTTTGGCCCCGGCATCAATCAGCAAGGTATTGCTGCATTTTGGGGCTTCAAGATGCTTATTTTCATAGTGCAGTACTGCCGCACCTTCATTGAGCGCGACAATTGATCCATAAGGTTCCTCCAGCTGCTGCTGTTTGCTGGCGCGCAGATAGGCCAGATGAATATCGTATTCACAAAGTCCAGACAGAAAGGCTTCCTTGGCTGCGCGATGGCCGCGTACAGCTCGCTGGCTGGCGATGCTCAGCTGCTCAATTTCCCATTCTGTTTTTACGGCACGATCAAAATTCAGCCAATTCAGTAACTCAACCGGGTTGACGTTTTGCGGCTCGATAAAGTCGATACCGTCAGGCTGATGGCTCAGCACGGCAACAGGCTTTGGCAGTAAAGCTGAGATTGAGGTTTGTGATGCTTTAACAATCTTCCAGTGTTGTTGCCAGTCGCCTTCGGTCAGCTTGGGCGTGACATGCCAGAAATCCGGTCTGTCTGGCCAGATCAGCGTTGGAGCCGAGTCTTTACTGATAATCAGCCACGCTTCCGGCATCAGATCAAACGGCAACCATTGTTGTGTCAGCGGCATCGGGTGGAATGGGTGGGCATTATCATCATTGGTGTAATAGGTCAGTGAACCGCTATGCAGTGCGATGGCACCGAGAGCAAATTGATCACAGGCTTGTCGGTAACGTTCGAGAAGAGTTTGCAAATGATGTTGATAAAGTGACATGGCGCAATAACCTTAATGGGATGGTCGCAGTGTAATTGCTGGGCTGAAAATTTCATCCTGTTTGGCAGCTGGTGAAAGCTGTGATCCAAGCCCTTACTCTTGCACCTGAACCCGTGACTTCTTCAGTGGATGCACTCTGGAGTCACGGATTCAGGTATTCGTTGCACAAGCAGGGTGCGCAAGGGGTTATCCTCGGTTGTACTGAGATTTGTATGTCGCTCAATGAGCAGGTGACAGACGTTCCATTAATTGATAAAACCGGCATCCATGCTGAAAGTGCCGTTCAATGGATGCTTTCTTAATCGTCTGTCCGGTGTTGGCAGGCTGACTATTTAGGACATCAAATCATCATGATTAAAGCCGTATTATGGGATATGGATGGCGTATTGGTTGATTCCGAGCGCTTGGTTAGAGATATCTTTGTCGAGTTGATGAGTGACGCTGACTATATGGATGACCCGGAAGCTGTGTTTATGCAGTCCATAGGTTTGAATACGAATTCCATCCTATCGCTATACGAAACCTATATGCCATCGCGGAAAGAAGCCGAGTTTTATTATTATCGGATCGGTGATATTTATCGCGAGCGTATCGGCAGTGATCTGCAATTGAAGCCTGGCGTGACTGGTGCGCTGGACGCTGTTGCTGCACTCAATCTGCCGCAAATGGTGGTCACCAGTTCGCGTCAGGATGTTACCCGCGCCAAGCTCGACCAATTCTCTCTGCTGCCTTACTTTGAAGACCTCATCTGTGGCGACCAGGTCAGTCAGGGCAAACCGCATCCCGAACCCTATTTGACCGCTTGTGAACGCCTGGGTGTCGAGCCTGCGCATGCGCTCATCATTGAAGATAGCCCCAATGGCGTAAAAGCGGGTTTAAGCGCAGGCAGCATGGTGATTCATGTGCCGGATCTGATTGAAACCAATCCGCAATGGCAGGATGAATTGCTGGATGCACTGGATTCGCTGGAAAGTTTTCCCGAGTGGCTGAATCGTCGTCTTGAAGGGAGTTGGCTATGAATCTTGACGCCATAGAACCGCTGCAACCGCTGGGCATTAAAGTTAAATCCTGTGATGGTGAACGTGCTGTTATCACCATGCCGCAACAGGGTAATCTTAACGATAAAAAAACTATTTTTGCCGGTAGCCAGTATTCTGCGATGGTGATAGCGGGTTGGTATCTGGCCGGAACCTGGGCGGAACAAAACGGACTTGGTGATAAGGTTGCCATTAAAGATGGTCAGGTCAGTTATCCAAAGGCGGCAGTCGGTGACCTCGAAGCCATCGCCCAATTTCAACAGCCACCTGAAAAACGGCCAAGTGGTCATTGGCGTGTAGAAATATTGGTTGAGGCATTTGACTCAGATGGTGATGTTGTCAGTCGATTTGTTGCCGATTACCGGATTCTACAATGAGGCTTGTACCGGAAAACCGGATTCTGATTCAACCTTCAGTCCAACTGCAATGGCTTGAACAGAATCGGACGATAGAGTTTGTGTTAACTGAAACGCAGCAGAAAAAATTTCAGGAAATCTGGAAAATCTACCAGCAAAGCCACACGACTTCGCTGGTGGATTTTTTGAATTCCGATACCGCTCTGGCACTGGAATTATTCGACGATGATTTGAATTTTTCGTTGCTAACGGGTGCTGACTATATCGGTCAGCGTCACGCTAATTTTACCCAGCAATTCTTTCAACCGGAGCTGGTCTGGTCCCTTTCGCCAAAAGAAGCAAGCCAATGCTCGCCGGGACAAACAGAACAATCAGCGTGAACGCAGCATAATGTGCACCGAAGTGATCAACCAGCAGACCCAAAACCGGCCCTAACACCAGCGAGCTTACTCTGAAACTGCCGGTAATCAGTGAATTGACGGTTGCCCGGTATTCATTACCGATCTGCCGGTTGACCCACAGTTTGATGGTCGGCATGGTTAGACCACGAAATGCGGCAATCAGAAACGCACCCGCGACGACCCAGATCAGCGCCGACGAAATCAACGCGGCATAGCCAAAAAACAACAAAACCGGCAGCAATAAGATCGGTTTGGCACTGTTGGGTTTGATCAATCGGCTACTAAAGCGAGTGCTGAATGCAACGGTCAGGCTGATAAATGCCCAAAGCAGGCCAAAGTAATCAACCGGGATATCAAATGCTATCCATAACATAGGGTTTAACCAAGCCACCATGTAAGTGGAAGCCGACACAAGCATAAATAATCCTGTCAGAGCCAGAATCACCGGATACCCACTGATGGCGGATCTGACTTGCTGCCAATCAATACTCTGCTGTTTCAACTGCTGCTTTCTCGGTGGCTCAGTCAGACCGAATGACAGCAGTAAGGGCATCCAGCCAACAATGACCTGGCCTAAAACCACCCAGTGCAGATCGTATCTGACCAGTACAAAAGCAACCAGCGATGCCGCCGCTTCACCAAAGCTGTTCCAGCTTAACAGCCGTGCAATGGAAGACTGGTTATTGTCCTTGGCAAGGGCCTGCTCGGATTCAAATGCCAGGCTGGTATCACTGCCGCTGATCAGGCTGAATGCCACACCAACGATGGCTTCGAACAGCGCGACTTGCCAAAAGGTATCTGCCCATAGCAAGACAGAAAAACCGACACCTGACAGCAGCGAACCGATGACCAGTGTTGCTTTACGACCAAACCAGTCTGCCAGTACACCGGAAGGGACTTCCAGAATCAGTGAGCAGGCAGCGAAAATGGACTGAGTCAGCATAATCTGCTGCATCGTCAGGCCGTACTGACTCATTAGCGGTACAAAGACCGGAATAATGATGAGAAACATCCGCGCAAATGACATGGCATTGATCAGCACAAGGTTACGCTGGTACTGCTGTTGGGTTGGCATGGCTCATTCTCCTGTTCGAGCTTTTCAGGGCCAAAAATTAATTCGAGATCACAATTGAATAGGGTAAAGAAAAACATAATCTTTTGCTTCAGGCAACAAAAAAACAGACTTCGTTTTACCGGAATCCGTGACTCCTTCGGTGGATTCAGGTTCTAACTCCTTCAGTGGATTCAGGTTCTATTTGTATTTCGCACCATAGGTTCCCCCCGATTTTGGGGAAGCAAAGAGGAATCAATGGTTCGCGTACTGCGCCGCTCTGGAGTCACGGATTCAGGCAATACATATTGCCCTATGTTTGTGCCTGTTGCGCAAAACATCATTGAACGATATTGCTAAGTTTATGAATTTGCTGAAAAAAATTCCGAATTGGGGTAGGGTTGCCTGCTTAGTGTTAATCGTATGGCAACATGCTTGTAACAGTAACGCCAAGTTGTCTCGAAATATCCGTATTATGAATCTGCCCGCTGGTGGACTTTTAATCATTACCAGGGGTAAAGGATTGTGACGTTGGCAAAGTTTTCCTCCGACGGCCTTTGTATTACCTGCATCCACTGAAGAAGTCACGGATTCAGGTATTAATCAGTATCACTATGCTGATCACTTTTCACAGGTAATAATTTGTGTTTGATGATATTCGTCCATTTAACGACTCAGAAACCAGAGCGATATTAACAGAAACATTGAATGATCCGGCGCTGGCGAAAACCATCGGTGCCTGGGTTGCGCCAGGGTTGAACAAAAAACTGCCTTGGCTGGTTCAGCCTCTGATTCGTCAGGTATTGAAGCTATATTTTATGCGTGTGCGTACCATCAATGCTTTTCAGATGAAACTGGCCCCCTTTGTTGCCCGCTTACTGAAGAAATCCGTAGCTGAATTTACCGTACATGGCCTGGAAAAACTGAGTCGGGATAAGCCTTATCTGTTCGTATCCAACCACCGTGATATCGTTATGGATCCGGCTATGGTCAATTGGGCATTGCATCAGAATGGTTTTCAAACGGTGCGAATTGCCATTGGCGATAATCTACTGACAGAACCGTTTTCGTCCAATCTGATGCGGCTGAATAAAAGCTTCATCGTCAAGCGAAGTGTCAAAGGGTTGAAAGCAAAACTGAAAGCCGCGCAGGAGTTGTCGCGTTATATTCATTTCTCGATTCGTGAAGAGGCGGCCAATATTTGGATTGCCCAGCGCGAAGGCCGTGCCAAAGACGGTTACGATCGAACCAACAGCGCCGTGATCGGCATGTTCAGCCTCAGCAAACCCAAGACCGTTGACTATTCCGATTACATCAACGAACTGAATATTGTCCCCGTCGCCATCAGCTATGAACTGGACCCGCTGGATGTCGCCAAAGCGCGCGAACTTCACGCTCAGCACACCAAGGGCGAATATAAAAAACGCCGCAATGAAGATATGACATCCATTGCCCGTGGTATGACGGGTTGGAAAGGGCGGGTGCATCTGGAAGTTGGTGGTGTCCTGAACGGTGACTTTCAATCGGATGACGATGTTGCCGCAGCGATTGATGAACAGGTGCATCGTATTTATAAACCGTTTGAGACCAATGAATGGGCTGAGGCTCAGTTATTGAATAAGCCGTTTGACGTCAGTAACGATAACGTTGCAACCTTAAAGAAACGTGTAGACTCTGCGCGTGGAGAGTTAAAACCTTACATCCTTCGGCAATACGCTAATGGCATGAAAATGCGCCGTGGCGAGGAGGCTTACGCGGCAACCAGTATGCAGGTTGAGGAATAGAATCTCGATTTGCTTAGTGCACCTGAATCTGTGACTCCAGAGTGGATGCAGGTAGAATCCATGCGATTTTCACCTTGCAACACCGATAGAATACCGAGTTAAATGATGTTATTGTCATATTCTGGTCATTAAGATGATGATATATGGATTAGGTCGAAGCTACCTGAATCCGTGACTCCTTCAGTGGATGCAGGGTGTAAGAGCTTGATTGCTATCTGTTTTTCAAAAATTACGGTTCATTGAAATTTTTGGGAAACAAAGAAGAGTCGATGGCTTGCGCACTGCGCCGCTATGGCGTCACGGATTCAGGTTAAAACCGATTGGAAAGTCAGCACACGGATATCTCCAATGCAGGATAAGGTAGGATAGGTTTGAATAAGATGAAGAAACGAGATCACACAAAGGTAAGAATAATCAGACATAAAATGTCACCCGCTTTAGCTCTGCTTTGCAGTCTTGCATTGATGACGGGCTGTACAACACTGACCCTGACCAAGGATGAAGAATTGGCTGATGTTCAGACTTTAGTGCAGCAACCGGCGGTGTACACTGAAACTGAAATAGAGCCTTTTTCTACTGAGCAACACAGTGCCTTCCTTGAGCAGTTCAAGGAAAAATATTTCTCACCTTGGTTTATGGAAAGCGTGCCGCATACGGTCGAAGAATCCATGTGGGGGAAAATCTACTTCAGAACGCCTTCTTATGGTGAAAACAAACGTCAACTGTCGTCTGACGATATAGATCATTTATTCGATAACGCAAACTTTGAAAAATTCGATACCGAAAGGGTCTACGCGATTACCGTCGCTGAAACCAATCTGAGGGTTTTTCCGTCTAAGAGTGTTATTTTCAAAGACCCGGCTCGACCAGGCGAAGGCTTTCCGTTTGATTACAATCAGGCAACCCTGCTGGCAGCGAACACCCCCCTTTTTATTTCTCACTACTCTAAAGACGGATTATGGGCGTTAGTCGAAAGCAATATTACTCAGGGGTGGATCTCCGTAAGGGATTTTGCACTGGTTGACGCTGAGTTCCGTCAGCAGTTCATGTCTGATAACTATGCGACCGTCATTCAGAACAGGCTGGTGCTCAAGCATGGCGGACAAGTATTGTTTGATGTCGGCCTGGGCACATTACTGACGATATCAGACGGTCAATACCGTCTGGCAGCCAAAAAGCCGGATAATTATGCAACGTTTATTGATGTTGACCCGGACGAGGCGATCCAACCTTTAGGTTTGCCATTTAATAGCGAATATGTTGATGCGATCAGTCATGAGATGGTAGCGGAACCTTATGGCTGGGGTGGGCTTTATCACCATAGAGATTGTTCCATGCTGACCCGTGATTTCTTTTTACCCTTTGGCATATTTTTAAATCGCAATTCGGTGGCGCAGTTGGAAAATGGTCAAAACATGGATCTCACCTCATTCAGCGATGAGGAGAAAAAACAATTCCTGTTGGAACACGGCCAACCATTTAAAACATTACTCTATTTACCAGGCCATATTTTATTGTATGTTGGTCAACAGGATGGCGAACCCATCGTCTTCCATTCGCTCTATTCGATAAAAACGGATCGAATATTCCGCAGCAAAGATTATAAACGGATAGTGGTCGGTAAAGCGGTGGTTACAACATTAGAGTTGGGCAAGGAACGAGACAATTATAACGTTGAAACTTCATTGCTGCGCCGCATTAAGACCATGGTAATTATCCAGCCGGATGAGACGACGGTGGAGGCAGCCGAAAAATAAGGTTTGAGTTGAGCCCTTTTTTAAGGTCTCGCAAGTACCCTCATCAGGCATTGGGCTTCCAGTGCCTGATGAGAAAGAATGGCGGGTACCTGCTCCAGTTCATCCGTTCCTGATGTCGTGTGAAGTCACCTTGAGGGCTTCATTGACGATAATAATATCGCCAACGTCCGCACCCACGGCGCTTTTAAAGACGCCCGCATTCTTGCGATTGCGCACCACCAGTTTGATCTGCTGCCCCATCACATTATTGTCCAGGGCGGCGATCACAAAATCCGGTCAGACCCTCAAAGTGATTCTCAAAATAACGGATCGCTTTGCCCTGCAATTTTTGAAAAACAAATAGAAATCAAGCTCTTACACCCTGCATCCACTGAAGGAGTCACGGATTCAGGTCTAAAGCCGCATGCTGATCAACCTCCTGGGCGAGGAATACAGGGTTCAGGATACGGGCGCGTTGGTAGAGCCCACGAATAACAATCTCTATGGCAGGAGCTTCATGCTGATGTCTTGGGTGTGGGGTGGTTGAGGTTTGAGAGGAAGGGAACCAACCTTCCTTTCCATGCACTCATACCGTTTTACGACGCTCGGTAATCCCAGTGTCCGAGGAATCGGGCTACATGTGTATCTGTAGTTCTTAGCTCTGAATCCTGAATGAAGACAAAAAGGGTCAAGCATGTCAGCTTCACTTAATACTTTCCATTTGTTAATGGCGGAACTACTGCAACAATATGGAATACAGCACAATGCCTCAGGGGCAAAGGATGGCAATGACGATGTCTATACCTTGTCCTTGGGAAGTAAACTGGAAGTTCATATAATCGGAACTCAGGAAAACTACCTGAATACGCTCTGTATCATACCTGTGGAGCAAGAACGGCTCGAAGAAGAGCAGCTCTATACTCTTCTGTCGGCTAATTTGTTCAGTCTGGATCATCCGATTGTAAGGGTCGGCGTTGACAAGAATCGTCAACTGGTTCTTTCATCCCGCCAGGCAATTTCCGAACTGGACTCCTCCGAATGTTATCGTCACGTCGAATTGATCATCCAAAAGGCTCAGGCACTGCAAGAGTGGTTGAACATGCCTGAACACAAAGTGAAAGGCGATATAAGTACTCCTATATCCAAGATGTCCAATCAACAGATAATGCGACCGTAGGCGAAGTAAGCATGGGAAACTGTTTTTCTATATCCAATTTACATCTAAACATTTTAAATCCCATGAATCGGGAAGCTCGGGTGGGCACAGAATATAAATCTCTATCCGAGGTTAATGATCAGCGCCTTGATGCTCTGGTCGGCAGACGAAATGGCCAGGTAATCAATGTCAGTACAACTACTTTCGAACTAATGAAACAAGCGCATGAGGTCTTGCGGGAGGTGGGTTTTAGTACCTTTCCAGATGGGCCAGGCAACCAGGAGGCGGCGATCTGGGCCAGTAAGGGGGTCTCTAACGGCCGTATGTTGATGGCTCGTACAAGCAACAGGGATTTTGGGTATTTAAGCCCTGGCCGGGTGTCCGTAATTAAACGAGCGGGCGGCGGAAGCTGTGCGGAGCACATGGCAGTCACTACAATGGAATTGTTTAGACGTAAAAACACGGTACCTATATTCAATGTGTATGAATCGAATATTGGTCACAATATTACGGTAATGGGTGACTGGAGGGACCGAACCATAGGGGACCAGGCAGTGGTTGTCGACGCCTGGCAGGGACTGAAAAAAATATACACCTACGGTGAACGAATAAATACCGTGACACCCGAAATCGAGTACGTACTTCCGCTGGCGAAAGATATGCCCCCGGTAGACAGCGCTATACGTAAAGCTTTGGCAACAAAGCCTGTTTCAGAGCGTAAAATTATCAACTACATGAAAAGTAGTACAATGGTTAATTATGGACGTGAAGGCGCAATCGACAAGATTCTGGAGCTTAGAAATATAAATATCGCATACAGTAGTATTACAGGCACCAATAACATCCACACTGCCTATCGGTCACCCAACGGTGAACAATCAGAATTCAACAGCACGCCCAAACAATACCTCCAGAATTACCTGAGAGCCCGAGAGGAAATAGATAACAGGATACCTCGCTGACAGCCAGGGTTAACATTTTCCTGCATCCACTGACGAAGTCACGAATTCAGGTTCTATCCAATCCAATTTAGTAGGCGCAGGAGAAGTAAGCATGAGAAACAGTTTTTTCTTATCGAATTCACATCCAAACACTTCAATTCCCTTGAATTGGGAAGCTCAGGTGAGCACAGAATATCAATCTCTATCCGAGGTTAATGATCAGCGCCTTGATGCTCTGGTCGGCAGACGAAATGGCCAGGTAATCAATGTCAGCACTCGTACATTCGACCTGATGAGACAGGCGCACGAAGTTTTACAGGAGGTTGGTTTTCGTACTTTTCCGGATGGGCCTGGGAATCAGGAGGAAGCGATTTGGGCCAGTAAGGGGCTATCTTATGGTCGTAAGGATTTGGCTCGTTCATTCGTCCTGGGTGCGGAATATTTAGACCCTAATCACATATCCGCTATTAAACGGGCAGGGGGCGGCAACTGTGCGGAATATATGCGAGTCACGACAGTGGAATTGTACAGTCGTGGGAATACCGCACCCTTATTCAATGTTAGTGAGTCGAACATGGATCATAACATGGTGATTATTGGCGATTGGAGGGACCGAACCACGGGAGATCAGGCCGTGGTTGTCGATGCTTGGCAGGGGCTGAAAAAGATTTACACCTATGGTGAGCGTTTGAATACAAGCACCCCCAACATCGAGTACGTGTTTCCTCCGGTAGGAAATATTCCTCCGGCGGACGATGCCATACACAATGTTTTGGCAGAAACACCTGTACCATCGAATCATATTATCGATTTGATGCTATGTGACTCAACAGTCAGGTACGGACGTAAGGGGGCTATCACTGCGATTCTGGAACTTAGAGAAAACGAGTTGGCATGGAATAGCATCACAGGTGCCAATAACATCCATACGGCGTATCGATCGCCCAATGGTGAACAATCTGAATTCAATAGTACGCCAAAACGATACCTCCAGAATTACCTAAGAGCCCGAGAGCAAATAGATGCCAGGATACCTCGTTGCTAGTGTTGCCAGTGTAGTGAGAAGTCCACCGCTTCGTTCCAGTTCTTGACAAGGGAGGGGCCATTGCCTTCGAGCTGCGCCTCGCGGTGAACATCTGGAGGGACTTTCTTAATTCAGGTGTCAGTTAAAAAAAGATTATCAACGCTCAAATACCATGGAAACCGAGACAGGAATGATTTTGGCAATACTGTCCAGGCTGGCAATTTCCTGAAGCTGGTCAATGCCTTTTTCAAGATCGAATTCGGAGGCCTTCAGTAATACCGGTTCAACGGAACTCACCTGAACGGTATTTTTCAGTCTTAAAATACTGAGTTTCAGGACAATCGGTTTTTCAATGCCATGCAGGGACAGATTTGCGTTAATGTCCTGAATAACCGGCGTGCCTTCCGGGTAATCGTTGAGGTTCAATTTCTGGTGCACCGTTGCAACCGGAAATTGTACTGTCTGAAATACCCGTTCACGTATTCGTTCATTACGAATGTCTATTCCGGTCTGGACTGTATTCAGGGCAATGGTTACGGTTGCCTCGCCGCTGTCTGAAATAGAACCGGAATCCAGTTTTAAGGTATGGTTTTCAACAACTGATCCGTTTTTGGTGGTCTGAAATGATATTTGTGATTGTTCTTCGTTAAGCTTCCATTGGTTAGCCGCTAATGTGATGGATGCAGAAGTTAATAAACTGGTACATACAATCATTTTTTTAATTAAGGTCACGTTTTCTCTCTCCGGTTTTATTCTGTGAATAAAATGGTTATTTTTTTAAATATTATTGGTTTTAATTATGATCTGACTCTGTGGCCAGACTGAAACTACAGAATCAGGTATGATTTCTGACGCACAACGTTAACAGCAACAGCAGGCAACGAACCAGAATCGACGATCAATAATACCTGAATCTGTGACTCCAGAGTGGATGCAGGGTGTAAGAGTTTGATTTCTATTTGTTTTTCAAAAATTGCAGGTGCACCCACAGGTTCATTGAAATTTTGGGAAGCAAAGAGGAATCAATGGCTTGCGCACTGCGCCGCTATGGAATCACGGATTCAGGTAATAGTATAGGAAGGCTTAAATTCCTCAAAGTAATTTGGTTTTATCCGATGTAAAAGAGTTGAATGGTATACATAGCTACACTGTTAAATGCTTTTTTAAACACCTTGTTTTTATAAGGTTAATTGGCACCGTTTCAAATAATAACTGTGATGTATTTGGGAAAAACTTTATTGAATGGGCATTCATTTCTGCGCTTTTTAACGATAACCTGAAACCGTAACTTCTTCAGTGGGTACAGATTCAGTGGGTACAGAATGTAAGCGCTTGATTTCTATTTGTTTTTCAAAAATTGCAGGCTTGCGCACTGCATCCACTGAAGAAGTCACGGCTTCAGGTTTTAAGTCGGGAAGTGAACATGAACCCTATCGGGCAGGACAATAAGTGAAAACCATTTTAACCTTTGATCTCGGCGGCAGCAGTATGCGGCTGGCGTTGTTTGACATGGCCGGGAACATGCTTGATCTGACCCGGCAGCCACTTTCCATGGAGATGGACAGTGCCGGAGGATGTGAGGCCGACCCGGAGGTCTGGTGGCTGTCTTTTGTTCGCATGGCGGCAGAGCTTTTGGAACGGAACAAGGGCGTATCGGAAATCTTGGCTGTCTGCGGCAGCGGCATGACCCGGAGCCAGGTTTTTGTGGATAAAATCGGAACCTCTGTTTTTCAGGCCCTGCTCTGGCCGGATCATCGGTCGGATCGGGAAGGGGAGTTCATCGCCAAGGCTGCCGGGCCTGGCCGGTACTGGAGTGAATTTAACGCCTTTCACACCCTGGCCCGGGTGCTCTGGCTCAAGCGCCATCATCCCAACGTCTTTGATCGGGTTCACCGGGTCCTTGAGCCTAAGGATTTCCTCAATTACAGGTTGACCGGGCAGATGGCCTCGGATCGGATATCACTGGCCCGAATCCTTCGGGAATCCGATCTTGAGCCGGACAGACAACTCATGGGAGAGATTGGAATCAGCCCCGATCTGTTTCCAGAACTTAAATGGCCCTGGCAGCGGATCGGGCATTGCCGGGGATTGACCGGTTCATTGGCATTACTCAACGGCGCTCCCGTGTTGGCCGGTGCTATGGATACCTGGTGTTCCGTCACCGGGACTGGAGTTTTTGAAAACGAGATATACAACGTATCAGGGACCTCAGAAGTCACTGGTCTGATCACGACGGAAAAACTCTGGCGTAAGGGCCTTGTCACCCTGCCTTGGGGTGAAGGCCGGTTTCAGGTAGGCGGGCCGAGCCAGATCGGGGGAGACGCCCTGCAATGGCTGGCTGACCTTTTTATTGCAGAGGAGCCTGACGGTGCCTCCGCCCTTGCCGACCTCGCAGAGGGGCTGCCCCGTTCCGGTGATGCGCCTCTATTTATCCCCTATCTGAGAGGGGAGCGGGCGCCACTATGGGATAAACAGGCCAGGGGCGTTTTCTGGAACCTCAACCGGGAGCACCGGCGGGCAGACCTTGTCCGGGCTGTGATGGAAGGGGTGGCCATGGCCAACCGCTACCTGCTGGAGATTCTTTTAGAGGGACAGGATTTTGAAGGCCGGGTGATTCTCTCGGGCAAGGCCGCCTCAAGCGATCTGTGGTGCCAGATCAAGGCCGATGTACTGGGGCTGTCTGTGGTACGGCGCAAGGTGGCGGAAGCCGGTCTTACCGGCGCCTTTATTCTGGCCATGAAGGGAACCGGAAACCTGTCGAGCCTGGACGAAGGGCGGAAAAAGTTTGCCATCACCGACCGGACCTTTGTCCCTGACTCATACATGGTTCGGCACTTTAATCAGCTTTACCCCCATTGGAAAGCGGCCTCCCTCTCGCTACTGGCATTACACCGAGACTTGCAGCGTATCCGGTGTGAATAGAAAAAACTTGCTTTATCGGTAGTAATCAGGCCTAAATAGAAAAAAATCGGAGAACAGGATTCACCAGGAGTCCGGCAGTAAAACATGGAGACAGGCAGTCAAATCAAGACATTCATAGCCAGGTACGGCACAGCCTTAGCTGGCCTCTGTATATTTTTATTTTTTAGTGTGGCTGCAGGGAACTTTTTTACTGTTCTCAATCTCCTGACTGTTCTCAAACAGATATCCTATCTGACCATACTATCCATGGGTTTTTCCTTTGCTCTGACCACTTCCGAGCTGGATCTCTCCTTTGCCAATGTCTGCTCTTTGTCCATGGTGATCACCGGGGGACTGATTTTCCATGAATTCCCGGTATGGACCGCCGTGGCCGCAGGAATCCTGGCCGGAACCCTGGCTGGTCTGGTCAATGGTCTAATCGTGACACGGCTCAAAGTACCCTCCCTTATCGCAACCCTCGGGGTTTCTTCGGTTGCCACCGGCATTGCCTTTTGGATTACCGGAGGGGTCGCCTATGTAGGAAGGTGGCCGGAAAGCTTTTTATTCCTGGGGCGGGGCAAGATAGCCGGTATTCCCGTGTTGGCCCTGTGGATGGTGCTGCTGGCAGGGATCTGCCTCTTTGTAATGAAAAAGACCCGCTTGGGTCTTCATATGATCTTCACCGGGGAGGCGGATGAGGCGGCCCGGCTCTCCGGTATCCCGGTCAAATCCATGAAGCTTGTGGGCCTCACCCTTTCCGGGACATTTGCTGGCCTCACTGCTGTTCTGCTTACCGCGTCCCTGAGTTCAGCCTCCCCAGCCGGTGGTGCGGATTTTATGATGACCACCATGGCGGCCGTGCTTTTGGGCATGACCATGATCGAACCGGGCCGCCCCAATATCATCGGTTCTTTTATCGGGGCCTTGACCATCGGGGTCCTGAGTAACGGCTTGATACTTATGGGGGCAGCTTACTATGTCCAGGACATTGTTCTGGGAATCATCATCATTGGGTCGGTGAGTCTGTCGGCCAGTACCATTTCCCGGGCCGCCTTTAAGGTGTAGGTGTAGCCCTCTGTATCGAAATATAACTAAGATGAGGAGAAAAGATGAAAAAACAGGTATTGATTGTTTTGGCGCTGATGGTGTTGGCTGCCTTTACCCCTGGGTTTGCCCAGGAAAACCGCATCGGCATCGTGGCATTCCAGATGTCCTCAGAGACCCATGCACGGGCCGCCAACCAGGCCGCTGACACCGCCAAGGCCCTGGGCTATGAGGTGACCCTGCTCAACTCCAGAGGCAGCCTGGCCGAACATGCGGCCCAGATCGAGAATCTGATCCAGGCCAAAGTGGCCGGCATCATTCTGTGTATGAGCAAGCCGGTGCAGTTCGACGCCCAGTTTCAGGAAGCCGAAGAGGCTGGGATTCCCATTATTACCATCATGAGTGGTTCCAGCGCCCATACTCTGTTCGATATCACTGTCAATGAGTACCAGGTCGGGGCTCAGGCCGCTCTCTACCTTCTGAGCAGCTTGAACTACCAGGGAAAGATTTTAACCCAGCGGTTTGAGAGCAACGTCCCATGCCGGATTCGAGGAAAGGAACTGGATCTGGTGTTATCTGAGAATACCGGTGTGGAAGTGGTAGGTTCTCATACCATGGCCCGAACCAAATCCTGGCGGGAGGACGTGAAGAACGGCATGAGTGCCCAGATTCTTAAAAACAAGGGGAACTTCGATGGGGTGTGGGCCTCCTTTGACGCCCAGGCATTTATCATTGACGACATCCTCACCCAACAGGGCGTAAAAAAAGGGGAAGTGGTCATGATCTCCGTCGACGGCGGCCAGGAAGTATTCAGACGGATCAGAGATCCAAAGAGCCTGCTGACCGCCACCGTGGCTATCCCCTTTGAGACTATGGGGCAGACCGCAGTAGAGTCTATGGACAAAATCCTGAAAAAAGAGGTGGTCCGGGATGATCTGGTTAACGGGCCGTATATGCTCATGGATGCGGTTATGGTGGACCAGACCAATGTGCCTGAAGAAGGCAAATGGCCCTGGTAGTTCAGCCATGACAAACGGATATTCTGGCATGAGCGAGATTCTAAGGCTGGAATCGGTCGGCCGGTCTTTCGGGGCGGTCAAGGCCCTGAGTGATGTCAGCTTCTCCGTTAATGCCGGAGAGGTGGTGGCCCTGTGCGGGGATAATGGCGCGGGCAAATCCACCTTGATCCGGATTATTTCCGGGGCTGACCGCCCCAGCGAGGGAAGTCTTTTCTTTAACTCCGAGGCGGTCTGTTTTTCCTCTCCGGCCCAGGCCCTGGCCCGGGGAATCGCCACCACCTATCAGGATCTGGCCCTGGCCCCTGAAATGAAACTGTATGAAAATGTGTTCATGGGGGCGGAGTTGACCCGGAAGAGCCTGATTCCTGGAATCAGAATCCTGGACAAGAAACGAATGAAGAAACAGGCCCTGGAATATCTGTCCCGGCTCAAAGCTCGGATGACGGATCCAGAGGTCCGGATTAACACTCTGTCCGGCGGACAGCGCCAGGCCGTGGCCATATCAAGAGCCCTGCGCTGGGAGGCGAGGCTAGTCATCATGGACGAACCTACGGCCGCTCTGGGAGTGCAGGAAACTCAAGGGGTGCTTGATCTGATTTGCCAACTGCGGCATCAAGGCGTGACTGTCCTTCTGGTCAGCCACACCATGGAGGATATTGTCGCGGTCGCAGATCGGGCCGTGATTTTAAAAGGTGGCAAAAAGGTTGGGGAGTGCGCCTGTCGCAATCTGGATCCCAGGGATCTGGGGCAAATGATCATGACTGGAGAGGTGCAACAGAGGGCTTAAGATGGTCAAGGCGTTAAATCCAGTTAGTTTGTGGCGAGTTCGTCAGCTATTAGAGACCTGAATCCGTGACTTCATCGTGGCGCAGTGTGCAAGCCATTGATTCCTCTTTGCTTCCCAAAAATTGGGGTGAACCTATGGGTGCACCTGCAATTTTTGAAAAACAAATAGAACCTGAATCCGTGACTCCATAGCGGCGCAGTGTGCAAGCCATTGATTCCTCTTTGCTTCCCAAAAATTTCAATGAACCT
Source organism: Reinekea sp. (assembly GCA_037389025.1). Taxonomy (GTDB): domain Bacteria; phylum Pseudomonadota; class Gammaproteobacteria; order Pseudomonadales; family Natronospirillaceae; genus Reinekea. Next base: position 39,203 of record JARRJP010000079.1, read on the forward strand.
ATGGGTGCACCTGCAATTTTTCAGGTTCGAACAATACTGAGATGCACCAATGTCTGATTCAATAAAAGGTATGCAATTTCACCAAATGTCATGGGGCCAGTATAGCCAGCAGTATATTTTCCTTCGAGATTTTCATAGAGATAATTGAGTACGCAGTTACAGGAAAAAGTAGCGTCTTTACCTTCCAGTCCTTTCAAAACTGGTAATTTGCCTTCACCAATTCGATATTCCGAGTCTGAAAAAACTGGTGCATAAAAATCAACCCTTCCCGATTTTTCATCTACCTCTCGAATGGAAACATTTACTTGCGCGCCACAATAATCTGCAACTAATGGTTTTTGAATATCTACTTTATTTTGTAAAAGATAAGAGCCAAAGTTTTGCTCCTTACCCTCAATTACCGCAGTTGTTACAGAGAATCCGGTTGAAGGAAAAGTAATGCTTGGTCCATGACTCTGTTGCATACCATTGATAATATCGACATGGGCATGAAAGTTTTCTGGTAATGGAATGTGCATAACCATTGCTGCTTCAGAGCTTTCTGTGCCGGACCGTCCGTCAAACACAATCGGCTCTTCATCAGCCAGGTGATCAAGGTGGACACCAGAGACCCAACCAACAATCGGTTTCATGAACATTTGGTCAAAATTTGGGGCGTTACGTGCATAATAAGCATGAACCTCAGAAAAACCCGGTAGTATGATCAAAGAATAACCATTATCAGGTGCATCCAAACAGATGTGATCCAGGTTAGTAATATCATAGCTTTTTATCGTGGGTACTTCTCCAGGAACTCCTAAACGATGAACGAATACTTCCGTTAGAGAAGACTCACCGCCTCTAGGCCCCATAAAATATGGAATAGAGCCACCAATCCAATTGCCTTTCGGCAGCTTGGCCAGAAGTTTGGCGTCTCCAGCAATGGATAGATACTCGCCCTTCTTAATTAACTTTATTGCGGTTTCAATTTTAATTAATCCGCTGGGTAAGCCAGCAATGACTTTGTCAGGCATGGGAAGCCTCCTCACGTAACTGCGCCAGTTCGCTGGTTAGCATCTGTTTGTTCTTGACAAAATAATTGTGAAGTTCCTGCAATTTCAGTTCCCTTATTTCATTATCCGAGATGTTCTCCAGTTGTACCCGTAATCGGCTGAGTAACATTTTTAATGCTAATGCTTGAACTTTGATTTCTATTCTATTTTCGACCAATGCGATCCAAACTGGACTGTTAATGGAAGGAATATCTGTATCATCCGCTTCTACTTCAGGTGGTATCTGAATAGATTCAGTTTTTGGGAAATTCAATTGACCGTTATCAATAGCATATCGGAGCCGCCAAAGTTCAGGTAGCGTGATATTCAATAACTGACCAATATGTTTGAGGCTCAAGCCAATTTTCATAAAATCCAGAATTTGTGATGTAAACTCGTGAGTAAAATGAATATCCGGCTTACCAGCCCAAGGCAATTCTTCTGCTTTAACATTCCGAGCCATTGTGACATGGAGATGAACTTGCCACTTACCAATATTAATATGACGCCAGGAAAAGTGTTCTGCCTCTAGTCGCCGAGACAGGCTGAACCATCGTTTTTTGGATTCGCTGCTGATCCAAATATCGTAGCGTTTTTCTTGTTCATTTGTCTTTGTCTGTTGGATATGCCACGGGGCATTTAGATTGAGTAATTGTGCCCATGTATCATTATTATTAGACATAGTCGCTCTCCACAGGTTCGAAGATGTTGACAATACATGTAATAAGTATGGTCAAAAGTTGATTTAAGCCAATACTTTTGAGCTTTTAATGAGAGAGTTCCTGCAGTTTAGCTAAATTATCCTTAACGGCAAACCGTAGCCGTGTTACGAGGCGAAGCATAATATTTGATATGGGTTGTCAATGACGCTTCAAGGTGATTGATTTAACCTGAATCCGTGACTCTTCAGTGGATGCAGGGTGTAAGAGCTTGATTTCTATTTGTTTTTCAAAAATTGCAGGTGTACCCATAGGTTCACCTCAATTTTTGGGAAGCAAAGAGGAATCAATGGCTTGCGCACTGCGCCGCTATGGAGTCACGGATTCAGGTTTAAATGTCGCGGATCCAGGTTTTATCCTTCTTGATACCGTGCCAGAGCAAAGAAGCTCGGATTCGCATAGTTCGTGCCTGTCCAGAAAGGAGACTTTTCATTCGGGCTGGTGCAGTGCCAAATTTAAACGAGGTGTTTCCGGACAGACACTGGTTCGTTTTTTAATGCCTTTTTTATGGCATCAGGCAAGCCCTATGGAGCCATGAAGTTAACGGACAGGAGCATCACCAGAAAATGTGAGTAGGCGAAATTTTTACAGACTCGACCAGCGAAGGGTGGTAGCAAAGTGTCACCGGAAATGATGTCACAAACAGCCGGACAGACACAGTGCAAATCCCCGCAGCAAGCCGTATTATGGCTCTGGCCTATTAATGAGGATTAAGCGTTCGATGTGTGAACTATTGGCAATGAGTGCAAAATTACCAACTGACATTTCATTCAGCTTTGCTGGTTTTGCCAGTCGTGGTGGCAATACTGGCCCACATAAGGATGGCTTTGGCATCTGTTTTTATGAAGGTAAGGCGGTACGTGAATTTAAGGACTTCAAACCAAGCTGTGCCTCCCCGATAACCCAATTTCTGCAAACCTATCAAATCAAGTCTACAGCGGTTATTGCCCATATCCGTCAGGCCAATGTTGGTCGTATTTCACTGGAAAATACCCACCCGTTTCAGCGCGAACTGGGGGGGCGGGTGTGGACCTTTGCCCATAATGGGCAAATGGATATTAATGTGATACCCGCACCTGATTATTACACCCCGGTTGGTGAAACCGACAGTGAGAAAGTCTTCTGCTGGCTGCTTGGCGAGTTACGAAAGCATTATCAAAGCGGCGATCGGATGAACAACCATTCGCCATTGCTGGAAGAAATGTGCAACCACCTCAACCAGTTTGGGGTCAGCAATATTCTGATGAGTGATGGTCACAGCCTGTTTGTTTTTTGCTCGACTAAACTGCATTGGATAACCCGCAGAGCGCCTTTTGGTACGGCTCATCTGACTGATGCGGACTGGGCAATTGATTTCTCAGCAGTCACCACCGAAGAAGATATAGTGACGGTTATCGCAACGCAGCCGTTGACTGACAATGAACTCTGGTCACCGATGAAGCCCGGAGAAAGCCGTATTTTTGAGCAAGGTGAATCCATTCGTCAGTGCTTTGGTCCAGAGATTGTGCATAAAAAAGAGGCGGATAGCTGATTAAACCGGCTTTTTTTGCTCAGTTGATTAGCTCAGTGCAAGTTGTGAGAAAATTTCACTAAAGAGTTGAATCACAGTGCCTGAAACGCCACAATTGACAAAAGTCAATTAAACGGTCGTTTTAATACGTCAGATCAATCCAGGTCATTGATCAACAATAACAATATTATGGGAGGCGGTATGACTATCAAATACCCTCAAGGTATGCAGGGCACTATTAACCCGGATGAGATCACAACAGTTGTCGATCTGTTTACGCAAAAGGCGAAACAATTTGCCGATAAGCCGGCGTTCACTTGCATGGGCAAAACGCTGACCTACGGTGACCTGGATCGACTTTCCGCTGACTTTGCCGCCTATCTGCAGAATGAAACCAAATTGAAGCCGGGTGATCGCATAGCCCTGCAAATGCCCAATATCCTGCAATTTCCCATAGCAGCCTGGGGTGCGTTACGGGCCGGTTTAACGATTGTAAATACCAACCCTCTCTATACTGACCGTGAGCTGGAACATCAGATGAACGATTCTGGTGCCAAAGCCATGGTGGTTTATGCCGGTATGGCGGCGCAAGCATTGAAAGTACAGCCGAAGACACCTGTTGAGCAGATTATTGTCACTGAAATTGCTGATATTCACCCACCACTGAAACGCGTACTGGTCAATACCATTGTCAAGAAAGTGAAGAAAATGGTGCCGGAGTATCACACTGGCAAAGTCACTTCATTCCGCGCCGCGCTCAACCGTGGTGCACACTTTACCGTGCGTCCGGTTGCATCCGAACATGATGCTCCGATTGTACTGCAGTATACCGGTGGTACGACCGGTGTTGCTAAAGGTGCCATGCTGACCAACCGCAATCTGATTGCCAATATGTTGCAATGCTATCAGTTCTTCCAGTTGTGCCTGAGTGATGGCTCCGAAACCATGATCACGCCATTACCCTTGTATCACATCTATGCGTTCACCATGCATTGTATGGTGTTGATGTACACCGGTAACCACAGTGTATTGATTCCAAACCCGCGTGATATTCCTGGTTTTGTTAAAGAATTGCAGAAACATAAATTCACGGGTTTTGTCGGTTTGAATACCCTGTTTGTTGCATTGAATAACAATGAAGACTTCCGCAAACTCGATTTTAGCACGTTGAAACTGACCATTTCCGGTGGTATGGCATTGACGCACGATGCCGCAGAAAAATGGCATGAGAATACTGGCTGCGTTATCAATGAAGGTTACGGTATGACCGAAGCCTCACCGGTGATCACCTTTAACCCGCCAGGTCATGCCCAGTTGGGCACCATTGGTTTGCCCGCCCCCAGCACTGACGTTCAGGTTCGCAGTGATGACGGGCAAGTACTGCCAGTTGGCGAACCGGGTGAGCTGTGCGTGCGTGGCCCGCAGGTGATGAAAGGCTATTGGAACCGGCCAGGTGATACCGCCAAAACCATTGATGAAGATGGCTGGTTGCTCACTGGCGACGTAGTGGTCATGCAGGAAGACGGCTACATCAAAATTGTTGATCGCAAGAAAGACATGATTGTTGTCTCCGGCTTTAACGTTTATCCAAATGAAATCGAAGACATTCTGGTCAGTCACCCGGCGGTCATCGAATGTGCGGCAATTGGCGTGCCGAGTGAAAAAACCGGCGAGGCTGTTAAGGTGTTCGTCGTCTTGAAAGACGAGGTGGCAGATGATGATCTGATCGCCTTCTGTCGCGAACATCTCACTGCTTACAAAGTCCCACGCCTGTTTGAACGCCGCGATGAATTGCCAAAAACCAACGTCGGCAAGGTGCTGCGTCGTGAATTGCGCACCGAATAATGCCTGAATCTGTCTGAGCAGTGCGGCAATTACCTGAAGCCGTGACTCTTCAGTGGATGCAGGGGGTAAGAACCTGATTTCTATTTGTTTTTCAAAAATTGCAGGTACACCCCAATTTATGGGAAGCAAAGAGGAATCAATGGCTTGCGCACTGCGCCGCTATGGAGTCACGGATTCAGGAATTATTGAAAACCCTCGGTCAGAGGGTTTTTTATTGTCTGATCACCTGCCTATAATGCCCCCGTCATAACAAATAACGAGTTACATGCCTGAATCCTTTCAACCCGATCAGGTACTGGCTGAGCTGAGTCAGTGTCTGGCAAAAGATCATCACTTTCTGCGTACCCGAGTTCAAAAAATTCAATCGTTGCAAGCAGCGGGTAAAAATACTTCCCGATTGCAGCAGGTGGTCAGTGATGTGATGGAAAAATCCAAGCAGTCTGTTCAGCAGCGTCAGGCATCTGTGCCGGATGTAAAGCTGGTTGCCGACCTGCCTGTCTGCGAACATGAAACGGCCATTCGTCAGGCGATTCGTGACCATCAGGTCGTCGTCATCGCCGGTGAAACCGGTTCCGGCAAAACGACCCAGATTCCCAAGCTGTGTTTACTGGAAGGGCGTGGCCGTGCCGGAATGATCGGTCATACCCAGCCGCGCCGTCTGGCGGCACGTTCGGTAGCTGACCGTATTGCGGATGAACTGAAAACGCCACTTGGGCAATTGGTCGGTTACCAGGTGCGGTTTAACGATACCTCCTCAGACAGTACGCTGATCAAGCTGATGACTGATGGTATTTTGCTCAATGAAATCCAGTCTGATTCGTACCTGACGCGCTTTGATACGTTGATTATCGATGAAGCCCACGAGCGCTCACTGAATATCGATTTTCTACTGGGCTACCTGAAACGCCTGCTGCCAAAGCGTCCAGATCTGAAACTGATCATCACCTCAGCCACCATCGACGTGCAGCGGTTTTCTGAGCACTTTGAGGGGGCGCCGGTTATTGAAGTCAGTGGTCGTTCTTTCCCGGTGGATATACTGTATCGGCCGATGTCGACCGAAGAGTCGGATTATTCAGCGGATCTGCCCAGTGCGATTCTGGATGCCGTTAATGAAATCGAGCAGTTGGAAAAGTCTGGTCAGACGTATGGCAAGGGTGGCGACATTCTGGTGTTCCTGCCCGGGGAACGTGAAATCCGCGAAGCTTTCAATAGCCTGAAACGAGCCAATCTGCGCCATACTGAATTGCTGCCACTGTATGCGCGACTCAGCGCCGCTGAACAACAACGTATTTTTGCCAGTCACGGGGGGCGACGCATAGTGCTCTCCACCAACGTGGCGGAAACTTCGCTGACCGTGCCAGGCATTCATTATGTTATTGATAGTGGTCTGGCTCGCATCAGTCGTTACAGTTATCGCACTAAAATCCAACGCCTACCGATTGAGCCGGTTTCGCAAGCATCGGCTAATCAACGTTCAGGCCGTTGCGGCCGGATCGCACCGGGCCTGTGTATTCGCCTCTACGATGAAGAGGATTTTCAGACGCGGGATGCATTTACCGACCCTGAAATTCTGCGTACCAATCTGGCTTCTGTTATTTTGCAGATGATGCATATGCGCTTGGGCGAGGTGGATAACTTTCCATTTCTGGAGCCGCCCGATGCGCGCATGATTCGCGACGGCTATACGCTGTTGAAAGAGCTGGCAGCGGTAAATGATCGTGGTCGCCTTACTGATATAGGCAAAGAACTGGCGCGGCTACCGGTTGACCCGCGCATCGGCCGCATGGTGATTGCAGCAAATCGTCAGAAAGCATTGGCAGAAGTATTGATTATCGCCAGTGCTTTGTCGGTTCCTGATCCGCGCGAACGTCCTGCTGAGAAGCAGCAGGCCAGTGACCAGAAACACGCACAGGACAAAGACAAAGAATCGGATTTTCTTGCTTTCCTGAATTTATGGCAACGTTTTGAAGAGCAACGTCAGAGCTTATCGCAAAACCAGTTACGTAGGTTCTGTAAGGTCGAGTTTCTGAATTTTCTGCGTATGCGTGAGTGGCGCGATATTCATCGACAGTTACATTTAATGGCGAAAGAACTCGGCTATAAACTGAATTCAGAACCGGCCAACTACGAAGCGATTCATAAATCACTGATTGCTGGCTTGCTCAGTCATATCGCCACTCACAAAGAAGACCGAACCTATAATGCCGCACGTGGCAAAAGTTGTGTAATTCATCCCTCATCTGTCCACAGTCGGCGTGGCCCGAAATGGTTTATTGCCGGAGAACTGGTCGAAACCACCGCTGTTTTTGCCCGTACTGTTGCCAAGATCGAACCGGCATGGGTGGAACCGCTGGCGCTGCATCTGGTGAAACGCAACTACACTGAACCGCATTACGAGAAAAAACGCGGCCAGGTTGTCGCGAAAGAAACTCTGCTGCTGTACGGCTTGCCTATTGTGGCAAATCGAACCGTAAATTTTGGGCGCATTGATGAACCACTGGCGCGGGAAATTTTTATTCGTACTGCACTGGTGGAAGGTGAGCTGATAACCAAAGCGCCGTTTTTTAAGCACAACCGGGCCTTACTTGATGATGTACTGTCACTGGAAGATAAAGTACGACGTAAAGATATTCTGGTGGATGAAGAAACCCTGTTTTCGTTTTACGATCAGAAAATACCAGCCAACATTGTTAACAGTACCGGCTTCCATGCCTGGTTGAAGCAACAGCCTGATGATCTGCTTAATTATTCGTTGGACATGCTGAAGTCGGATAAGGCGGATCAGGTCGGTCAAAAAGCCTTCCCCGATACCTTTGAATTTAATGGCATGGTATTGCCACTGGAATACCATTTTGAACCCGGCCACGAAGCGGACGGTGTCACCATGAAGGTTCCCGCCGCCGCACTGTCACAATTACCGGAAGGTCGCCTGCAATGGTTGGTGCCTGGTTTACTGCGTGAAAAAATAACCGCGCTGTTGAAAGGTCTTCCAAAAGCTTACCGTCGCAACTTCGTACCAGTGCCGAACTATGTTGACGCATTGATGCAATCGATACAGCCTGGTGACGTGGCATTACACAAAGTCGTCGGCGAAAAACTGTTTCGCATGACAGGCGTGCGTGTTCCTGAAGAAGAATGGCCAATTGAAAGCATTGAGGAGCATCTGAGATTAAACTTCAACGTTGTTGATGATCACGGCAAAACCATTGCTAAAGGTCGTTCGCTGGAAACATTACTGAAACCTGCTAACGTCACTGCACAGAAGCAGGCGCGACAGAGTGCGCAGAAGACCGATCAGCCATTATCAGCAACGAAATGGGTGTTTTCCGAGTTGCCCGAATTTGAGCATCGAATGCAGGCCGGGATAAAAGTAAAAATGTTTCCGGCCTTGGTCGATAAGGTCAATTCGGTCAGTCGGGAAAGTTTTACCTCAGAGATCTGGGCGAGACGGCAACATCTGTCTGGCTTGTGGCGACTGGCCAGTTTTTACTGGCACGATCAGTTGGACTTTATGGCAAAACGCCTGCCGCGTTTTAACGAAACTGCATTACTGTTTGCTCCCTATGGTAAAGCGGATGTATTACGCCAGGATATGTTGCTGGCCGCAGTGCAAAAGTCATTGCCCGAAGCGCAGAATCTGCCGCGAACCGAAGCCGGGTTTAACGTCTGGATTGATGCTGCGCGTTCTGAGTTTGCCCGTTGTGCGGAAAAAGTCGCCAACGATGCTCACGACATTCTGCTGGCGCATCACAAACTACGGAAACAGTTAAAGGGCAAGGTGTCGTTTACGACGGCCTTTATATACGCCGATATTGCCGCTCAGTTGGATCATCTGGTCTACCCCGGTTTTTTAACTCAAACACCGGAGCACTGGTGCAAACAACTGGGTCGTTATCTGGCGGCGGCAGATAAGCGTTTGAATCGAATGTCCGGTATTCCGGCATCGGAAAATATGCTGGTCGATCAGTTGACCGATTATTGGCGTCGTTATGAGCAGAAGCAAAAGATGCTTGATGACACTCAACAATATTCCGAGGGTCTTATTGAGTATCGCTGGATGATTGAGGAGTTGCGAGTGTCTCTGTTTGCACAGACGCTGGGTACGTTGTTTCCAATATCAGCAAAACGATTGGAAAAACAGTGGCAAAAGGTAATGGCTGAATGAACCCAACCATTCGAGAAGAACGGTTAAAAATCCCAACCATTCAAGGTGGGCAGATTTTTCTCAGGCAACTGTCGCAACAGAATTTTCGTGCGGTTGTTGTCATGCTGCATGGCCTGGGCTGTAACGGCGATGCCTTTATTCGCGAAGGACATGGTCTGGCGAACTATCTGTCCGAAATGGGCTTCGCCTGTTATGTGCCGGATATGATTGCCCATGGTCAAAGCTGGCCACACAAAAGCCGGTATCTGGAGCACAGTATCCATGATGTGATTGTTCAGGATATTCCGCGCATTATTGACGAAGTCGAGCGGACTCTGAAAGGGCGGCCTCTGTTTCTGGCGGGGCAGGGTTTTGGCTCTGTGTTGTTGTTGTCGGCATTTGCACGCAACCTGCGCATGCAAAAACTGACTCAAGGTTTTATTCATTTTAATGCCCGGCGCAGCATTACTATCAGTGGAGCGGTACATTCTGGCCCGTCGCGACAATTATGGCGTTCCCTGTTGCCATTTTTGGGCTCATTGCGTGGCGAGGTGCCAATGAACTGGACACTGCAGGCAACCGAGTCCGAACCGCTACCCTGGTATCAGACCAGCCTGCAATGGGGCGACGGCGAGTGGATCGATACGGTTGATCAATTTCATTATGGTGCAAAACTGCGAGAGCTTGCCTTGCCACCAAGCCTTTATTTTGCGACACGCTCGCGTGGCTTTAATGATCACCTCGCTGATATTCGTGAATTTATGCGCGAACTGGGCACTCACAATGGACGCATGATGATCCTGGCAAAACGCGACGGTAATTTACGCGATTACAACGGTTTATCAATGCTGCAACATGACGATGCCAGGGTTGATCATTTTCCGGTTGTGCTGGACTGGCTGCAAGAGCGGATACCACCGTTGCCATGATTGAACTGTCGATGGCGCAAGTGGTCTTGGCCGTTGTGCCGGTTACCGTTGCCGTGTTGATCTACGGTCGCGTCGTTGATGACTGGACGTCAGTGCTTTGGGCAACGCTACGGATGTTTACCCAGTTACTGGCGATTGGCTATGGCCTGGCAATTATTTTTGGTCTGGATAGCCCTGGCTGGGTTCTGCTGGTAATTGCCATTATGATGTTTGGTGCGGGCTGGATATCACTACGCCCGGTACGCAAACATAAGGTGGCTTACTGGCCGATTTTTGTTTCCATCGGTGTTACTTCACTATTGAACCTGTTCTGGATTATGGCATTTGTAATCCAACCTGATCCCTGGTATTCACCTTCCGTTATTATTCCCTTGGCTGGTATGGTTATATCCAATGCCATGAATTCCGTCAGCCTCTGTGTTGAACGCTATTACTCGGAATGCTCTGATGGTAAAGCGGTTGCGCAGGCTAGAAAAAATGCCTTGTCCGCAGCGATGATTCCGCAGATTAACTCATTGATGGCCGTTGGTTTGGTCTCACTGCCGGGCATGATGACTGGACAGATTCTTTCCGGTGTTTCACCAATGATTGCGGTGCGTTACCAGATTGTGATTATGTCGATGATATTATCGAATAGCGCCTTAGGTTCTTTTCTTTATCTTGCATTGCAATCTAAAGGATCCGGTGAGTCAGGGTAGCAGATCGCTCACAAGGGCATTTATGCTGCCTCGGCAGGCCTTGGTATTCATCAATCATTGCTTTTTAAAGGGAACTTATACGGTCGGGAATTTCACAATGAAACCTGAATCTGTGACTCCATAGCGGCGCAGTGCGCAAGCCATTGATTCCTCTTTGCTTCCCAAAAATTTCAATGAACCTATGGGTGCACCTACAATTTTTGAAAAACAA
>JARRJP010000079.1:50337-52110 GCA_037389025.1 Reinekea sp.
TTAACCAACGTTATTATCCCCCCGAAAATTAACGAGCTGTGCTGAAGCCGCAGGCTCTCTGCTATTTATGTTATCTTAATGATCTGTTTTAAAGGAGCTTTTAAAGGAATCGTTATGGTTGTATTCGGTGATCCAAAAGGTGCTTGTGCCCGTCGTTTTTTATTCCTCTCGTTATTCTCTGTCAGCGCTATTTTTTCGACTGCGACACAAGCAGAAACCGCTGATGAAGCAGCGCAGAAACAGAATGATCAAATCATTCAATTGCAGCAACAACAGAACAGTGCCCAGCAGCAAGAGATTGAGCAGCAGCGTCAGCATCTCTCTATTGATGCAGGAACCTTAACTCCGTCAAAAGCATTACCGGACTCAGACCAGTGCTTTATGATCAATAGCGTTGAAGTTATCGGAGTGACGACATTTTCGGCAAAAAATATCGACAAACTGACCCAGCCTTATCGTGCCAAATGTTTGAGTCTGAAAGAAATAAATGAACTGCTTCAAAAACTCACCCACCGTTATTTCGATAAGGGCTACGTGACCACACGAGCCTATCTGCCACAGCAAAGTCTTGCCTCTGGCGTGTTGCAAATTCAGGTTATTGAAGGAACGGTCGAACAGTTTGATAAGACCCAGGCCAAGGGTATTAATATCCTGACCGCCTTCCCAGGCATCCTTAATGATCAATTAAACCTTCGTGATATCGAGCAAGGCATTGAGCAGCTTAATCGTCTGGGTCGTAATCAGGTGAGCATGGAGCTGCTGCCTGGTAGCGAAGCCGGTAATACGATAATTCAACTGACGAATAATAAAAGCCGGTTCTGGCAAGCCAATATTCGTTTTGATAACAGCGGCCAGCCTTCAACCGGCGAATATCAGGCGCGTGCCTATTTGAGCCTGGATCGCCCATTGTGGCTAAACGATTTTTTCTATGTCTCCTACCAGATGGACACCGTTGGTGACAGTGGTAAGGACAGCCGCAGTACCTCAGTGCACTGGGACGTTCCATATGGCTACTGGCTGTTGTCCACCGATGCAAGCTGGTTTAATTACACAAGCCGCGTTAAGGGTGACGCACAGAGTTTCGATACCAGTGGTGACAGCCAGTCTCAAACGGTCAAACTCAGTCGTATACTGGCGCGCAATGCAACGGCTAAAACCGAAGCCATTACCTCACTGACACGCAAAGAAAATCATAATTTTATTGAAGATGTAAAGCTCGATACCAGCAGCCGAACCTTGAGTGTCGCCAATTTTCAAATACGGCAGCAAAAGTTTTTACCGGGTGGGCAAAGCCTGCAAGGCAGCCTGGGTTATAAACGAGGTGTGCCTGTTTTCGGCAGTGTTAAGCGTAAGTCAAAGGATGCCCCTAATCCTGAATACGGTGCCTGGCTGGCCGATGTGGATTACGGAACCGGATTTCAATGGTTGAATCAGCGCTGGTCATACAGTACCAGCCTTGCCGCACAGTACAGTGATGAAAATCTGCTAGGGTCTGAGCAATTTTCCATTGGCAGTCTTTACAGCGTGCGTGGGTTTAACGGGGAAGGACTGTCAGCCAATTCAGGCGTTTATCTGCGTAATGATCTCGCAGTGACCTTGCCAATAAAATTCAAACCATTGGGGTTGCGCACTCTGAAACCTTCCGTGGGGTTAGACGCGGGTGCGGTTTTCAACGCCACCCACTACAAAAACTGGCTCGGCGGTATGGCAACCGGTTTATCATTCGGGGCCAAATATTTTTCGGCCGATCTGATCTATACCCGAGCCCTGGCG
>JARRJP010000080.1:0-11750 GCA_037389025.1 Reinekea sp.
GCGAAATATTATAGGGATTGCCATGACGATCCACGAAGAAAGACACATTATTGCGCTTTACCAGATACGCGGAGTCTATCCGGGAAACCCCCGGATCGCCGGGATTAAATGAAATGCTGGCTTGCGCTGAAAGCGTTAAAAATAACAACAGCATGGAAAGGAGTTTGTGCATTGGGTTCCCTTTTGAGAGTGAGAAATCAAGGGAACGTAATACGACTAAACGGCTGTACCGCCCGGAAACCCTTCCGGGGAATTACATAAATCGACATTCCCTTACGAATTATTGCAAAGTAACAATTTCGGGGAGCACTTTCAACTCTCAGGTGAAAATTTGTTTGTCAGGTTGGAGAGTTCAGCGAAGTGGGCGGCAGGGGTGTCTGTGATGGCCGACCTGTTGTGGGCGTTAATGGTTGTCATAAAGCGGTGTTTATAGTACTCAATTTATCACTGTATTAAAATGGGTGTCGGTTTAACTGTTTAACTTCTTGGCCGACCCCGGTTACAGGTTTGTTCCTCCCCACGCATAAGCCAACCCCTTCGGTTATGTCCGTGCCATTACGCGCGGATACTTCTTTTTGCCATCACTGGCACCGGGCCGCGCGTGGTTACCATGGCACGTTAAAAAAGGCGGTTGCTTTGCCCGGTCTCTGTTTTCTCAGACAGCCTCATAGACCTTTTGCGGTCATGGACTTTCACAGTCTGAGTGAGCATAAACAACTGGTTTGGTTTTATCGTGGTTTTATCGGGCGTTGCCAGGCAGAACACATATAACCTGAATCCGTGACGCCATCGCGGCGCAGTGCGCAAGCCATTGATTCCTCTTTGCTTCCCGACAATTGGGGTGAACCTATGGGTGCACCCGCAACTTTTGAAAGACAAATAGAAATTAAGCTCTTACACCTTGCATCCACTTTGAAGTCACGGATTCAGGTATTTTCTTTTAGGCATGCCTGCCTGAATAAGGCGTTCGCATGTGGGGAACACAACTCTTGGAGTGACTGTCTGTGCAAACTCGTCCTTGGAGTGACTGTCTGTGCAAACTTGTTATTGCCTTGAAATGTGAAGGATATGTTGGGTAAGGGTCAATAGATGGGATTTAGGGCGCTTACGTAATACCAGTGCTTTAATGAACCTGGGCAATTGAGGTTTCATGCCGGTAAGTTGCTCGTTTTTTCAACAAAGACCCACAGTTAAGAAGGGAATTTCGTATTTTGCTCCATAATCCGTATAATCCGCGGCCTTCCAATGTCGCCGCTCGCGGCGGAAACTCCATTGTTAACGAGGCTCTTATGGCAGTAATTGATCTTTTAAATGAACGCAGTGGTTCAGCTTGTGAACTGTGTAAATCGACTGATGGCCTGGAGCCATTTGAAGTAACCGGTGGTAGCGATACCGGTGCGGACGCTAGCATTCTTGCCTGTGAAACCTGCCGGACTCTGATGAGCGGTGATGTAATGGCAAACCCGCATCACTTTACCTGCCTGAATGACGCGATGTGGACGCCAGTGCCTGCCGTACAGGTTCAATCCTGGCGCCTGCTGAATGCCCTGAGCTCAGAATCCTGGGCGCAGAACGCTCTGGATATGCTGTATTTGGATGATGACCTGATGACCTGGGCTAAAGCCAATCAGGTCGATGATGATGTTGAACCAACATTGGATGCTAATGGAACTGCCCTGCAAGCTGGAGACACCATTACCCTGATTAAAGATCTGGATGTCAAAGGTGCTGGCTTTACCGCTAAACGTGGTACGGTTGTGAAAGGTATTGCCTTGTCGGATAACCCGAAACATATTGAGGGCAAGGTCAACGGTACGCGAATCGTGCTGGTGGCTGAATACTGCAAAAAGGCCTGATCAGGCGAGTAACTACTTACCTGAATCCGTGACTTCTTCAATGGCTTACACCCTGCATCCACTGAAGAAGTCACGGATTCAGGTTCATAGCTGACTTTCAAATACGAATACGATATAACCATACATTGGTATAGACTCATATACCTTAATAACCAGCCGATTGGCCCTGAATAACCCGACTTGGTGATATATTCGATTAATGATTGTTGCTACTGTGCTGCCGCCTGCCATACTGAGATTATGTTTTGTTGTGAAGAGAATCAGGCTGTGAATCTATCGAATCAGTTTTTGATTGCAATGCCTGAAATGGCAGACCCGATATTTGCCGGTACCGTGACCTATATTCTTCAGCACGATACTGATGGTGCGATAGGCCTGATTATCAATCGGCCAATCAATTTGTTGCTGGGTGACGTTTTACAATCCTCCGGTTTTGAACATTTTGATTTCAATACAGGCGAACGCCCGGTTTACCATGGTGGACCGGTGGCGCCGGAGCAGGGGTTTATTCTTCATCCTCATACTGAACAACATTGGCAAGGGTCGTTACAGAATCATCAGCTCAGCCTGACGACCACTCACGATATTCTGCAGGCCATTGCCGACGGTGAGGGGCCGGATCAGTTTCTGTTTTGTCTTGGTTATTCCGGCTGGTCGGCTGGTCAGATTGAAGAGGAATTGAAACAAAATGCCTGGCTGACGGTAGATGCAACCAATGACATTATTTTTGGTAATGATGAAGAGCATAAATATCAGCAGGCACTGTCGACATTGGGGATTGATTTAACGATGCTGTCCGGCCATGGAGGGATGGCTTGATAATGGCACGGTTCGGCAGTCTGTCAACGTGCCATATTTTCTTCGTCCAGTACTTTCGTGCTTCGGCCTGGCGGTCGATCAGGTTTTCATCGTTATAACTAACGAGCACTACTCCTACCAAGACAACACTGGCCTCCTAGTACCGTATCACGGAGGAAATGACGGGTTGAACCGGCGAACCGAAGCCACCTTTGCAGGCTGATTGCCAATGCTAAGCCTGTGGTTCACTACGCAACCTGGATATTACCTGAATCCGTGACGCCATAGCGGCACAGTGCGCAAGCCGTTGATTCCTCTTTGCTTCCCAAAAAATATCAATGAACCTATGGGTGCACCTGCAATTTTTGAACAACAAATAGAAATCAAGCTCTTACACCCTGCATCCACTTTGAAGTCACGGATTCAGGTTTTACATTTTACTTTGCGGCCTGACAACAAGACTACCCTCTGGCTTTTCATCTTTTTCACGCTTTTTGCTCAATCTAATCTCCAGATAGATGCCCCTTGGAAGCTGTGTTACCGATAAGTCAAGTGATGCTGTAGAATGCCGGGTTACAAATAAATGAGGTAAAAAATGAAGATGAAACGTATTTTTGATCCCGCCGTCGAAGCGCAATCCTCTATGTTGCCGCATCTGGATATTTCCGATCCGACCGAAGCCAGAGCTGCGTTGGAAGCCGTTTCTGCCGCCATGGCAGAGCAGGGTTTCCAGCGCCCTGTGGATGATCGCGTTGAGGAAATCGAACGTACGATCCCAGGGCCGGCCGGTGCACCAGAAATACCGATTCGAATATATATGCCGAAGCAGAGAACCGAGGCCGGCCCTGGTTTTGTGAATTTCCACATGGGAGGATTTATCTTTGGTGATCTTGAGGGAGAGCATCTGCGTTGTTTGACTCTGGCTGCTGAGGCGGGGGCGGTCGCTATTGGCGTGGATTATCGACTGGCTCCGGAGCATCCGTTCCCGGCAGGGGTTGAAGATTGCTACGCTGCGTTGCAATGGGTTGCCGAACATGCTGCTGAGCTGAAGATTGACCCTGCTAAGATCGCCATTGGCGGCGGCAGTGCAGGTGGTGGGCTGACCGCTGCAGTGGCGTTGATGGCGCGTGATCGAAACGGGCCTGAGCTGGCGTTCCAGATGCTGCTGTATCCGGTTATTGATGACCGCTGTAAAACTCTCTCTATGATTCACGGTACTGATCTGGCTGTCTGGGATTATCAGAATTCATTGGATATGTGGGATCAATACCTTGGTAAGGCCCGCGACGTTGTGTCGGCCTATGCGGCACCAGCACGGGCTGAGGATTTATCGGCGTTACCGCCGGCTTATGTCATTACCTGCGAACATGATGTGTTGCGTGATGAAGGTATTTTTTATGCCATGCGTTTGATGGCGGCGGGTGTCCCGGTGGAGATGCATAATTATCCCGGTACGGTTCATGCGTTTGATTTGTTGACGGTGACGGATGTTGCTACGCGTGCCCTTGGTGATCAGGTGGCGGCGTTTAAACGTATTATGAGTGCTTGATCGCTGAGAGATGGTTAATGCGCTTAAACCTGAATCCGTGACTCTTCAGTGGATGCAGGGTGTAAGAGCTTGATTTCTATTTGTTTTTCAAAAATTGCAGGTGCACCCATAGGTTCCCCCCAATATTGGGGAAGCAAAGAGGAATCAATGGCTTGCGCACTGCGCTGCTATGGAGTCACGGATTCAGGTTAAATATCTGCTGGCATTTATTCAGAAGGAAAGGTCGGCAGATATTCGTTCGGTAAGATGGATTCGAGCATACCAGTTTAATGAACGCCACCCTCCTGATCACAGTTGAGATATTCATCCGGATTTAATTCTGCTGAGTAAGCTGGCCTACGGTGAACTTGCCATTTACTGCTATCCTAGATGGCTATTGCCAGTAAAACCATTAAGGATAAAACGAATGATTCGAACTTTATTTTTAGTCATGCTGAGTACAGTATTTGTGCTCAGCGGATGCAACACGATGGGCACTAAACAGACACAGGTTGAACCGCTGGTGCACAAGGCCCGCTTGAATGAAAAACTTCCTGAGAATGCCTACGCCTATCTGCGTCTGCCAAATACCTGGAGCTTTTTCAGCGCAGCTAACGACTCCTTCGCAAGTGCCCAGGGTAATGAAGCACATAATGCCCAGGTCAAGCAGTTACAGAGCGCACTTAACTCGGTACTTGAACAAGAGTTACCCGCTAACATCAAACCGGCGTTGGATCTACTGGTAAGTCATCTTGAATCACCATTGGAGCTGATGGTATATCCATTAGAGGGAGCCGGGACTCCGTATCTGCTTGCTACTGCCGATTTGAGTTATGACAATGCTGAGCAGCTCAATCCATTGCTTGATGAAATGGTCGAGTTGGTACCAGGCATTGAAATTGCCCAGTTTTTTGATGACAGCGGCTATGCAATGTTACAGACAGGCCTGGCCTACATCGTGATGTATTATGATGAGAAGCAGTCGCTGGTGATTTTTTCCGGGCTGGGTGTCAGCCAGTCGTTGCTGGAAGAACAACTCGCAACGCTGGCTGATTCCACCGACGCCAACAGTGAATTTCTCGCCTTTGAAAAGCAGGTGGATAGTTCTGGTGTGGGCGCCATGATGTGGCTGAATACTGCTTCAGTAATCCCAATGGCTACAGCTTTTGCGCCAGTACAGGCTCAGCAGTTTATTGATTTGGGTCTGACAGATGTCAGCAGCATTGCCATTGGTATGGGGTCGGCAAATGGCAAGGGCCGACTTAGAATGGCGGTGAATGTCAGCGAGTCGAGCAAACTGTTTGCCGGTACACCGACTCACAATAGCCAGCCGGATTTCAAAACAGTCGGTCAGCCAAAGCTGGTTTCACATATTCGTATGCTGAATCAGGAGCAATATATCGCCAATGCTGAGCTGATTCAAAAGCAGGGTTACAGCGACGTTGAAAACCAGCTTGAAGAACTCAAACAGTATGGTCTGGAACCGCTTAAATACCTCGATAACTATGGACACCTGATTCTCTTTAAGGATGACCTTGGTTTCTTTGTTGCTCAGCACATTCGTAATAAAGATACGTACGCTGACTATATATCCGAACAATTGAAAAATTTCCAGGCTCTGGCGGATGAACCTGGCATCGAAGCTGACCTGTTTGATCCATTTGATGCACAATCAATTGGTGAATGGTTTAAAGGAATCCGTCTGGACAGTCGTATCTTCGAAGGTCAAAATATTTATCATTTACAACTCCCCAGCATGATGTCCAGTGTTGAAGACATGTCGTTTAAAGATGACATGCCAGAGGCATTACTGGAATTTATTGCAGGTGGTCGTAATCATATTTACTGGATTATTGAAGACGACTACATTGTTTATGCGTCGTTGCCACAATTGCTGATGGAACGGATTAAGCACAAGAAAACCGATTCTATTGAGCAATGGCAAGCCGCAAGGGGGTTGAGTCTGAACGATAGCCTATTGTCTGTCAGTGGCCAGTTTGACGGTGGTAAAGCAAACCTGTACCACGACTACCTTCAGTTCCTGACATTGTTGGCTGACAGCCTTAATGCCGAGTTTGATATTTTTGCCTTCCCAACGGCCTCTGAACTTTCCATGGACGATCCCGGTGTTGCCAGTATACAACTGGATGTTTCCCATACCAGTTTGGCACTGGAACTGACATATGAGAAAACACCATTTGATGCATTGATCATGGCAGATACTGGAGGGGCAGTAACCCTTGTTATGATTGGTATTCTGTCGGCCGTCGCGATTCCAGCGTACAATGATTATAGGTTGCGGGCTGAAGTGGCGAATATTTATAACGAAAGTGGTCACATTCGGAACGATCTCGAAGAGTATTACGCTGTCAATGGTGTTTATCCGGATGAAAGTGCCATTGCTGCTCTTGATACAACGATGAATAGTGAAAATGTTTACAGTGTTGAAGTTGAACCGGATACTGGCGTTATTGCGATCAATCTTTTCAATGACTCTCACCTGGAAGACGAAATTATTTGGTTTAGCCCGGCGGAAGATTGGGATGGTAGTTTGTACTATGCCTGTGAATCGACGCTGTCGAATAAATATCTTCCGTCTGCCTGTCGGTACTGACCAGTAAGTTTATTTTTATCACGCTCCCATGTTGGTGGCATGGGAGTGGATATTTTTTATCAAAAGAAAATCCATATCCGGTTCAAACCGCGCTTCATAAAAACTACAACCTGAATCCGTGACTCCTTCAGTGGATGCAGAGTAAGAGCTTGATTTCTAATTGTTTTTCAAAAATTGCAGGTGCACCCATAGGTTCACTCCAATTTTTGGCAGGCAAAGAGGAATCAATGGCTTGCGCACTGCGCCGCTATGGAGTTACGGATTCAGGTATTACCTATCTGTAATGAGTAAACTTCCAGTGCTTCGATAGCATTGTCCAGCACATCAAAGGCATTCAGGGCAATGAGTGGCACCAGAGTATAGGAAATCAGTCGGGCCAGGTTTTTGGCCTGCACCGTTAGGAACGAGAATCGAATAACAACCATAATAGCAATCAGTGACTGAGCGATGCTAATCAGCCGATGTTCATGGGCCGATTCAGTGTACCAGCCATTCAGAAAAACCAGTGCCAGGTACCAGAAACCGAAGGTGCCGACCGCTTTGAGTTGTTGGCTGACCCGGGTCATCCAGGAAGTTTGGCTGTGGTTGACCAGCTTCAATGTAAAGAAATTAACCAGCCAGGCGACCAGCCCCAAAGCAGCAATTAAAAAGAATACCTGAAACTGGGCAATCCGGTCCGATTGCAACCACTCACTCATAGTTGACCTCTGATCTCAGCATACCGCCGTTAATTCATTATTATTGATGTCTGTCATCAATAATGCTATTTCTGTTTTAGCAGCATAACGCCGCAAGTATAACCTGAATCCGTGACTCCTTCAGTGGATGCAGGGTGTAAGAGCTTGATTTCTATTTGTTGTTCAAAAATTGCAGGTGCATCCATAGGTTCACCCCAATTTTTGGGAAGCAAAGAGGAATCAATGGCTTGCGCACTGTGCCGCTATGGAGTCACGGATTCAGGTATAAAACAAGGTCTGGTATATCGATTGCAATCTAATTATCTTGTACAACTTATCTGTTTAAAACTCGGATCCATAGCAGTCGTCTGAATGCGACCGGTTAGGCATTGAGGTGTGCTCGCTGATCCAGGTTAAATTCACTAACAATAAAGCCTGAACTCAATTCACTAGTTGAATAAAATGATATGAGACAGTGCTCCTGGAGAACCTGAATGCGCATTGCTATTTTATCCCGGAACGAAAACCTGTATTCAACCCGTCGCCTGAAAGACGCCGGGGAGGCGCGTGGGCATACCGTGGATATTATCGATACCTTGCATTGCTATATGGATATCACCCGGTCACGGCCTGCGGTTCGCTATTGTGGCGAAGAATTGCCCTACTATGATGCTGTTATTCCGCGTATCGGTGCATCCATTACCTTTTACGGTACCGCTGTGGTGCGCCAGTTTGAAATGATGGGCACATTCAGCGTCAATGAATCGGTCGCTATTTCCCGGTCGCGGGACAAGCTGCGCTCATTGCAATTACTGTCGCGCCGTGATGTCGGTTTGCCACGCACCGGTTTCGCTCGTAAACCTGATAATATCAAAGATCTTATCCGTAATGTCGGTGGTGCTCCGGTGGTGATCAAACTGCTTGAAGGTACTCAGGGGATTGGTGTCGTGCTGGCAGAGACCAACAAAACGGCTGAAAGCATGATTGAAGCCTTTATGGGTCTGCAGGCCAACATACTGGTGCAGGAATATATAAAAGAAGCTGGTGGCGCGGATCTTCGCTGCTTCGTCGTGGGTGGTAAAGTGGTTGCGGCTATGAAACGTCAGGCGCCGGAAGGCGAATTTCGGTCTAACCTGCACCGTGGCGGTTCCGCGACGCTGGTGCGTTTATCCAAAGAAGAGCGTGCCACGGCTGTTAAAGCTGCGCGGGTGATGGGCCTGAATGTTTGCGGTGTTGATATTCTGCAATCTTCCAATGGCCCCGTCGTGATGGAAGTGAATTCTTCGCCTGGTCTTGAAGGCATTGAAAAGGCCACGGAAAAGGACATTTCCAGCCTGATCTATAAATTCATTGAAGAAACGGCCAAACCTTACCGCACCCAGACTAAAGGGAAAGGCTGATGCCTGAATTAAAGATTGGCGATCAGGTTTTTAAAGCGGGAACCCGAACGTCGGTGAACCTGCCTGTTGTTAATCTGTATACCAATACGGCATTGGATATGTCCGTGCATGTTGTGCGCGCAAAAAAGCCGGGACCGACTGTGTTTGTCTGTGCGGCAATCCATGGTGATGAGCTTAATGGTATTGATATTGTTCGGCGCCTGGTGAATTCCAAGTCCCTGAAGCTGGATAACGGCAGTCTGATTCTGGTCCCCATTGTCAATGTGTATGGTGTTTTGAACCAAAGTCGTTACCTGCCTGACCGGCGCGATTTAAACCGCAATTTCCCCGGTTCTGCCAAAGGCTCATTAGCCGCTCGTGTGGCTGATCAGTTTATCAGAGAAATTGTGTCTCAGTGTGATTACGGTATCGACCTGCATACCGGGGCCATTCATCGCTCAAATCTACCGCAGATTCGTGCTGATCTCAAAGATGAACAGACATTGGCATTGGCAAAAAGCTTTGGTGTTCCGGTGTTGCTGGATTCTGCTATGCGTGACGGCTCGTTGCGTCAGGCAGCGATTGAACTGGGTACTCGCATGCTGGTGTATGAAGCCGGGCAGGCGCTACGCTTTGATGAGATGTCGATTCGTGCTGGTGTGCGTGGTGTTCTGAATGTGTTGCATCACTTGGGGATGCGGCGCACCCGCCGTTCCAGCAAAATTGTAACCCCCTATGTGGCCAATACCAGCGCCTGGATTCGTACCAGTGACAGTGGCATCGTTGAGCACCACGCCCAACTGGGGGATTATGTCAGTATTGGGGACCGGCTGGCCACTGTGCGCGACCCCTTGGGTGAGGTGCTGGATGAAGTGCGTGCCACCCGCAATGGCATTGTGATCGGTAAGCAGAATATTCCGCTAACCTATGAGGGTGAGGCCATCTATCATATCGCTTATTTCAGCGAAGATGGTGAAGACATTGCTGAGCACATTGAAACCCTGCAATCGGTGCTAATGCCTGCAGAGCAGGGGGCATCATTCGATCAGGAGTAAATAATGGCAAATAATGAAAAACTGATTATCGGTGTGGTGGAATCCTGCCAGTTACCGGACTTGGGAATTGCCCAATTAAACATGCGGGTTGATACCGGAGCCAAAACATCATCGCTTCATGTCGATGAGATTGAACAGTTTAAACGCGGTGGCAAACCCTGGGTTCGTTTTAATATTCATCCCACTGTGCACAAGGTGGATGATGTGATTCGCTGCGAAGCCCCGATAAAGGATATTCGCCATATCAAAAGTTCCAATGGTCTGATCGATGAACGTTATGTTATTGAAACGACCCTGCAACTGGGGCAGGAGCAGTGGTTGATTGATCTGTCGCTATCCAACCGCAGTGAAATGACTTTTTTGATGTTGTTGGGGCGTAAAGGAATGGGTAAGAGGGTTCTGGTTGATCCATCGAAGACCTTCCTGATTAAGGATGATTCCTGAATCCTCGGTGAACCCTTTAAAAACTTCTCGATGCCGGGGATACTTTATCACCGGTCTTCGCTTATCGACGCTGAAAAAAATTCCTGTTACAGATTGCCCGATTGCCCTTGAGCCATAGAACCACTAAGCCTCTGCGGACAATCGAACAAACTGTTTAGGAAAATTGTTTTCAGATTTTGATCCTTGGTGAAATGTCTGGGTATAAGTCCATCGAGAGTGATAGGGTCAGGCGTGGTACATGCCTGAAATTTTATCAATAATCGGCTGCAGTGTGTTACGCCAGGCTGATTCCAGCATTGGTGTGAATTCAGGATCGTGCCGACTTAGAGTCTCTATTAAAGCATTCAACCAATGTTTGTAATGATCCGGATGTATGTTTAATCCCTTTTTACTGTGGCTTTTACCGAGTGCACGGACTTTAGTATCCGGCATACCTCTAGCGTGCATAATCAACACCAGAATACCGTTACGCAATAGCTGTTTTTGTGCCTGCATATCGGTATTGCTGAACATTTCTTTGAACATTGGGGACTTGTTAATGAAAATATAATAGAAATCTTCAAAAAAGGCGGGCTTGCTGCAACTACGACCGTAACTTTGAAATACCAGATTTACATCCGCTGCCATGTTTACTCCAGATTTAAAATTTTTTACTGATTCAAAGAACGACCCTTAATGCGCAACGTATCTTATCCGTTTTATTCACGTTGTCAGCAAGAGTCGTTACTCATCTGAGCTTCAGTCGGCGTCTGCCATTCAGGTATAAATGCACCTGTAAATCAATGCGATACGATTGAGAGCTTATTGAGTCGACCGGCCATTATAAATAGATGTTAGTTGCATTCAATGACTATATTCTGAATCCGTGACTCTGTCGTGGTGTATATAGCGCGCAAGCGATTGATTCCTCTCTGGAATCACGGATTCAGGTAACAGACAACCGTTGCCGGGTGCACAAGCCGGGTATCTAAACCGAACAGAGTTTTAAGCCCGTATCTGACCGTATACCTGGGTACTTTCTTGGTGAGCTGGCGAATGATTCGCTCAGGCAACCACGCAACTGAGATCCCTGATCTTTTGCCTTGTACCTGAATCCGTGACTCCTTCAGGTAATTCCTATGCCGCGACTTTTAACCGGCGGGTCATCTTAATATAAGGACACTACACTGGTCTGTACCATTATGAATACTGATTCTGACCCAGATATCCAAGCTCGAAGTGGCGAATATTTATTGAGTCATCTGTTATTTCAACGGGGTCGGCACTGACATAACCGACCAGGAAAAAAACAACAGTAACTATTTCCTGAATCCGTGACTTCATAGCGGCGCAGTGCGCAAGCCATTGATTCCTCTTTGCTTCCCAAAAATTGGGGTGAACCTATGGGTGCACCTGCAAT
>JARRJP010000081.1:0-42409 GCA_037389025.1 Reinekea sp.
TCTTTTACGGCAAACAGTGCCAAAGCCAATGCGGCCGTTTGAAACTGATAACGGTATGACTCAGTTTCAGGTCATCACTTAAGTCATGTTTTGGCAAGCAGCTTGGGGCCAGTGACAGGCTGTTCAAAAAGTGCCTCACTATGCCTGTCAGTCATAGCGATCTCAGCAATTCAATTGAACGACACCCATGAATTTTGAAGAAAATAACCCGAGAAATATCAGGCTATGATTTAATTTTGGGTTTTCTTTTCAGAGATGCCTGTCTGAACTGTAGTTTCGTAATGTGTCTGAACTGTAGCTACACGATTCAGACAGGCACTCCCTCTTGCCAATTCAGACATACACGATTCAGACAGGCACTCTCTCTCTTCACCAATTCAGACATACACGATTCAGACAGGCACTCTCGGCACTCTCTCTTCAGACAGGCACTCCCTCTCCTCTCGATTCAGACAGGCACTCACACTCGTGCTTGGCACTCACACTCGATTCAGACAGGCACTCACACTCTCTCTCACACTCTGGCACGTCTACAGGCATGAGTGAATTGGGCAAAGGAACTTATTCATTATGATCGTCACACAAGACATTGCATTTATGTGATGGCGAACGTTGTTCGTTATTTTATTACAACTCAATAAATAGAGGTTTTAAATATGGGTAATTTATAATGACGACTCTCCTAGAACTACTAGCCTTAATAACCTTATAACTGCCATAACTAATCTTACGGCTAATCGGGGATTGACCGAGGAACAACATACCTACTTGACCAATCGAGGGGCACCACAAGACCTACAACATCGACACAACACCTTGGTTAACCAAACTCATAGAGCTGTAGACTTAGCAAATATAGAGCGGAGTTATGTATCAAGAGAAGCTCGTGTCAACTCCGGTACTCGTCCGGAAGAGCACGTCCAGATTCTGAATGGTCTCCGTCTCGAATGGGACAACATGAGAAATATGGTCCAAGCCGCTATGGAAGCAGGCCAGACCAATGAGCTAAACGAGACCGATGCGGGGGTATATATACCCAAAGCAAAGAAGTCTCAGTTTAACTGTCACTTCAACCTGAATCCGTGAACACCATAGCGGCACACTGCACCGTTGTGGAGTCACGGATTCAGGTCATATTAAAACCAATACTCTATATCCGAATGAGGCAGTACACTGGGCGCAATGGCAGTTGGAAAAAAGCTAATCGCTCTTTTATGGCAAAACAGTGCCAAGGCCAATACGGCCGTTTGAAAACCGATAACGGTATGACTCAGTTTCAGGTCATCACTTAAGTCATGTTTTGACAAACAGCTTGGGTCCAGTGACAGGCTGTTCAAAATACCATGAACGTCGTCATCCTGCTGGCTTGGATGAGGGCGCACAATCAGCTGATCGTCGGTTATCTTTTCCAACAAAAGTTTATCTTTAACCCGATGATAGAGCGCCGTTTCATTTATCGCTTCGTGCCGAATAGGCTCCAGGGCCAGCAGGTATTGGGTCGGGCAACTACCCTCAACTTGCTTACCTATCTCGCGCCAATAATAATTCGGTAACCGACGAATGCGTGACACCTCATATCCCAACTCTGCGTTGGCTTTGCAGTAGGCTTCATGATCCACTACCAATAGTTGGTCAGGAAACACGAAGGAGGCATCCGGCTGTAAAAACCGCGCTTTATAATTCGCCCAATGATCAAGCAATGTGATCGTTTGTTTTGATCTTTTTTTGACCTGCTCAAGGGCATTGCGCTCAAAATCAGATTGCCAACCACTGCCGGTGACCAAGCAATCGACCTCAGTCCAGCCGGTAAAAGTTACAAAGGTATCGGCAAAAATTTTTTCTGCCGGCCCCGCCACCCACTGAACAATAGTAATGTGTCGCTGGGCTCGCCTGGCCCAGGCAAATAGCAGATTTGCGCCACCGGCATCGTGCGCGCAAACCAGAACAGTCGGTTTAACTTTCAACAACGTACCCATAGAGATTGACATCCCGGAACTCACCACAATGCCACAAGGCTTTTTGTAAAACGCCTTCCTGTGCAAACCCCAATTTCTCCGCCAGACGGTTCATGCCTTTGTTGTCAGCCAGACAACCCAGGCTGAAACGACGAAGCGCCAAATAATCCCGGCCATGCCTAATCAATAACTCAGCCGCCTCCTGAGCAATACCCTGATTCCACCAGCTCCTATCACCCAATAAAAAAGCCAGTTCTGCGCAGTGATTAAAATGGTCAATCTGCTGCAAACTGATATTGCCAATATGTTGCTGCGGTAAAAGAGAATAAATAGCCAGAACCAGTCGGGAGGAATCCCCTACCAGTGACGCCACAAACTTTCGCACCTCATCAATACTCGATGGTTTACGGAAGTGGCTGTTGTAGCGATGCACCTGTTCATCCAGAAACCAGTCTGGATAAGGACCACTGAGTTCCTCGCTGGAAAGGGGCCGCAGGCCAATACGCTCTGTGCGATACAGAAAGGTTTGCTGACTCATTTTGAGTTACCCTCGGTCAGCTCACGATAGACTGCTTTAAGCTGTGCTGCGATCCACTGACAATCGTCCGGGCTCATATCAAACATGCTGATCAGTAAACCGAAAAACCAGCGGTCATTCAGCGCTTCGGCCACTGGTGCAACGCCATCACCATAGTTATATTTCTGTTGTAGATTAAATTGCCATGGAAATTGTCCAAAGGCGGTCTGCTCAACATACATGGGCAGGCGATGAATATTCACATAACCAGGTATCAGCCCCGGCACACCGCGCTGCTGCAAGGCACTTATTAACGCCGCTTTATCTACGGAATGGTCCATAATACGAAAGGGCAACACATAATAGGCGTGCTCTGAAATATGTTTGACCGGTGTGGAAACCAACCAGGATTCCTGCTTCAGGGCGTTCAGAATAATCTCTGCTTTGCTCTGATTTTCGGCCAATAAACGCGGTAGTTTTTTTAACTGCTCGCGACCAATGGCGGCTTCCATTTCCCCCATACGAAAATTAAAACCAACCATATTATGTAGCTCGTTAATCGGGCTGCCAGCCACTGCACTTTCGGCATGGTTGCGAATCAAGCGCATTTTCATAGCCACGGTTTCATCCCGGCAAATGCAGAAGCCGCCCTCGCCGGTATGAATATGCTTGTGATAGTTCAGGCTGAAACCACCAATATCACCCCAGGTGCCCAGGAATCGGCCGCTCATTTTCACACCCGGCGCCTGAGCAACATCTTCAATTAAAAATAGTTTATTCTGATCCGCAATTGCTTTGATCTCATCAAGCAGACAGCCGTGACCAAAAATATCCGCCACTACAATGCCTTTACTTCGTTCGCTGATGGCCGCTTCGATCAATGCCGGATCCATCCCATAGTAATCCGGTTCAATATCGACAAAAACCGGAATCCCCCAACCCTGAGGTCAGCGAATTAAAGACCACCGCATGAGCAGTACCAAAAAACCGAGCCAGTTCCCGTTCAAAGGCACGAACTTCTGTACCACCATTAAAGTCCTCATGCCAGGCACCGATGTATTGCGACAATACGCCACTGTCGAACACGCGTTTGACTGCGGCTTTTTCCTCAGCACCAATCGGGTTATATCGTTTCCATTGTGTCACGGTTCAGTCTCCCAATACCGAATGGATTAGCCACTGTGCTTCACGGGCAATGGCAAAACTGTCATCCATCTGCTCGCCTTTTATCAGCTTGATGGCTGATGCCATCACAGACTCCTGGTAGGTTGATAAGCGCCCACTTAATGTCATTGCAGGTAAATCTGCGCGTTCAATGTGTATTTCGCGCCCACCATTTAAAAAATGTAAGATCATGGTGTCTGAATGCGCGAACAGCCGATTATCCGTATCCGATGGTTCCGGCCGGAACAAAGCCGAACAGTTCTGAAAACGGAACTGAACCAAAGGCTTGGCTGGGTGAGATGCCAACACTTCGTAGTTTTCAACCGGACCAAAGACCTTGATCAACAAGGCCAGAAAATGAATGCCGTTATGAAGCAGAGATTGACTGTATTCAACGTTGATAGTGGCACCGTTTGGCAATTGTTTAAGCAGGCTGAGCGTCAGCGAATCATAGTTGCGAATCAGATTCACCATCACTTGGGGCTGAGCGTTCTGCAACACCTGAACAAGCGAAATCAATTCTTTCACTTTACTGACTAACGGTTTTTCCAGCAACACCACGGACGGGTTTTGTTCTATCGCCCAAAGCGCATGCGATAAATGACTTTCAGTGGCTGAGGCAACAATAATCAGGTCCGCGCGATAATCCGCAGGCACCTGCTCCAATGAATCCACGCATTGAAAGCCGTATTGGCGTTGTGCTAAGTCACACTGCCCGGCATTGCTGTCAACACCTAAAACGTCAAAACCAAATACCACCAGTGCTTTGGCATGGGTTTGAATACAGGAAGGTTCCTGTAAATCGTAATTCAAGCCAATATTACCGAGGCCAATCAGTATCGCTTTCATAGCAACTTCCCGGACGCCAACAAAACCTGATACTGCACTTCTGCGACATCCCAATCCTCTGGCGTATCGATATCAACAACACGATAACGCGGTAGCTCAATCCCTTTGGAGCGGTCAGCAAAAAACGCCCGTTGTTCGGCAAAGGCCGCCACCCTGCCCCAATAAAACTGACCGGCATCATGATAGGTGGTTTCCAGATCCTGAGATCGTTTATACATATTTTCTGGAAAGCATGGTCTGACAAAATCGTGTTGTTTGCGAATGCTGCGCTGAATCGGAAATGGAAACTCTGTTATGGCATAAACATAGTCAGCATCATCAGATTCGTTCAACAGTTTAAAACCTCGCACCAGGTCATCAAGCTGAACAAAAGGAGCGGTGGCATACAGACAGCACATCAGCGATGCTGCCGGTGCATGGTGCTGAACCCACAAGGCGGCATGCTGCAAAAGATCGAAGGTGTTGGCGTGGTCATCAGCCAATTCAGCAGGACGGACAAACGGAATTTCCGCGCCGTACTCTTTAGCCGTTTGTGCGATCTCATCATCGTCGGTGCTGACAATGATTCGATCAAACAACTGGCTTTTAATTGCACAATCAATGCTGTAAGCAATCAATGGTTTGCCGTGAAACGATTTGATGTTTTTTCGGGGAATTCGTTTGGAGCCACCCCGTGCCGGAATAACACAGACGCTCATTGGAAAAACTCCTGCAACAGGGCAACCACCCGATCCTGCTGCTCAACGGACATCTTCGGAAATAGAGGTAATGAAATAATCTGCTGATAAAAGTGCTCAGTATTAGGCAATGCTTTATGGCTGTCGCGATAAAAGGGCTGCTTGTAGATTGGAATATAGTGCACCTGCACACCGACTTGGTGCTGCCTCAAAAATTCAAACAACGCCAGACGTTGCTCTGCAGCCACTTTTATGACCGCCAAATGGAAACTGCAAAGAACATTATCGGCAATATTCAACCAACGGATCGGCAGATCCACCGTGAGTCTGCGGTAACGCGCCATCATCTGATTTCGCTTTTCCACCCAACGGTTCAGTCGCTCCAGTTGCGACAGGCCCAAGGCCGCCTGCATGTCAGTCATCCGATAATTAAAGCCCAGCATCTGCTGCTCATACGCCCAGGGCTCACGCATTGAGGTAACAAACTCATTGGGATCTTTGGTAATGCCGTGGCTGATCAGTTTCTGTATCCGCTTATCCAACGCAGCGTCCTGAACACACAGGCAACCACCTTCGCCTGTGGTAATCATCTTAACGGGATGAAAGCTGAATACGGTGATATCCGAATAGTCGCAACGCCCGACCGGTCGGTTCTGATATTGTCCGCCAAGTGCATGCGAGGCATCTTCAATCACTTTAAAACTGTATTGGTTAGCCAGCTTATCGATCGCCTGCATATCACAAGATTGACCGGCAAAGTGAACCGGAATAACCACGCTCGGTAAGCGTCCTTCGACGGCGGCTGTTTCCAGTTGGCCCGATAAGGCATTACTGGACATATTGCCGGTCGCCTCGTCAATATCAACAAACTCAATATCAGCGCCGCAATAAACGGCGCAATTGGCCGAGGCAACAAATGACATGGCCGATGTCCAGACCCGATCACCCGGCCCAACCCCCAACGCCAGACAGGCCACATGCAATGCACTGGTGGCACTGGAGGTAAGGCGCACGCAGGGCACCTCCACGGCCTTGGCCAAGGCTGTTTCAAACTGCGCAATCTTCGGGCCTTGAGTCAAATAGTCCGAATGCAGCACATCCACTAATGCCTGTCTATCATCCTCATTTATCCATTGCTGGCTGTAGGGAATCATTCGATATGCTCCCACCGTAAAGCCGTACCAGCGGGTAAATCCGTTTTAAATACCTTGCCCTGCACCACAGGATATTGTTTTGGTGCCAAACCAAAACCGGGGCGTACCCGGCGGACATTGATCGCAGTCACCGGCTCACCTTTTCTTACATTCTGTGCAATATAAAGTGAGCGGCGGAATTTCAGGTTGTCTGCCTCGGCGGCCTTCAGTTGGAAACCCGGCTCGCCAAGTGATTTTTTTACATCGCGCAACAGCGAGGTTAATAAGGTCAGCTCATCAGGTTCAAGACTGAAAGAGGCATCCGGCCCAGCTAAGTTACGATCCACAATCACATGTTTTTCAACAACACAGGCCCCCAGAGCAACAGCCGCACAGGCAGCGGCCGGTGACAAGGTATGGTCAGACAAACCCGGAATGACATCCGGCCAACATTCTGCAATTGCCTGAACCGTTTTCACATTGGCCTGCTCAGTTGGCGTTGGATAACCACTGATGCAATGCAGCACCGCCAGATCGCGGGTGCCTGCGTCAGTCAGCGTTTTGATAGCTTCATTGATTTCCGCTTCGTTGGCGAGCCCGGTCGATAAAACAACCGGTTTTCCAGTTCGACCAATGGCATCAAGTAGTGGCAGATCCGTCGCTTCAAATGATGCCACTTTGTATGCAGGCGTATTCAGAGATTCCAATAATTCGATGGCAGTTTCATCAAAAGGTGTGCTGAATAATGTAATGCCGATCCGCTCAGCATACTCAAATAATTCCGGATGCCATTCATAAGGAGTGTGGGCTTCTTTGTATAGCTCGTACAGGCTGTAGCCATCCCACAAACCGCCTTTGATTATGAATTCTTCATTGCTGACATCCAATGTCATGGTATCAGGCGTGTAAGTTTGGATTTTTACTGCATCAGCGCCGCACTCTTTTGCCATTTGAATGGTGGCTTTGGCTTGGTTGATATCGCCACGGTGATTTGCCGAAACTTCAGCAATAACATAGGGCGGTTCATCAGGCCCTATTTTGCGCTGATTAATGATCATCATTGAGTGCCTCCACGGTTCAAGCACCAATAAAACCAGTTCTGTTCCTGGTGGAAATCGCATTGTCGAAACAACCGGTTAGAAGCAGTATTAGCGGTTTCAACATAGGCTTTCAGACAGTCATGCTGGGTTTTGGCAAAATTTAAAATGCACTTTCCCAAGCCCATTGCCTGGTATTCCGGGTCTATCAATAATGAGATTTCACGGTATTTTTTCTCATCCGCCTCATTCAGTTTTAACCAGCCAATGGCGGCACCTGTTGGTGCAATCATCAGCCAGCCCTGCTCCTGATCTGAAGCCAACAGGCGCCCACTCCAACCAAGATGCTCCTGCCAGGTTAATGGCTCGGGATTGCGAGAGAACTGGCGAATAGCCGGTAACTGCTGCAATCGAAAAAGCGCGTCGATGTCGGCCTCGCTGTAAGGTTTGAACATCACCCGCTGTTGCAATGAAAAAGCTTCTGGACATATTTTCTGCCAAACCCGATTGGCGCCAAAAACATCAATACCGGGCTGGCTTGCCGGTTCTGAATTTTCAAGCCAAGACAGAAAAGACTCTCGCCAGCGCTCGGGTTCTGCTGGTGCTATATCGCAACAGTGAATGAGTGAATAACCTTTGGCGACAACAAAGTTATCATGTTGATTTTCGGCCACCTGCCATACAAATGAGGGTAAGCCAATCGCGGTACGTTCCCACATCGCAACACCGGCTGCACCGATGGCAATGGTATTTTTTCGATACAGTGCTGGCATATCCAGGCATCGGCTGGTTACCTGCACGGTTAAATCATCCCGCTGCCAAAAATCCAATAACGCTATATCACCCTGCAACCAACAGATATTGCCTTTCAGTTCGGGCATATTGTGCAGTGCTCTGAGCACCGGCAACGGAAACTGTTCAACGTCTGCGCCGCCAAACTGAAGCAGGATATTCAACTGATGTTTATTTTCCGAATCCATTACGGCGGAGCTGGCACAGCGAAAACCAGATCTTAACAACAAATATTTCAAACCCAGCAATTGCAGCGTTTGTGGGTGAACATAATCAGAATAGCGACGGCCAGGAAAATAATCGATCAGCCAGGCCGAGGAAAAATGAGTACGGCAGAGATCATCAATAGCGGCCACTGGAGCAACATCCTCAACGGTGGCCTCCCAGTCACGGCCAAGGTGGTAATGATCCACCAGCACCAGAGACACGACATCCAAAGTGGCCTGGCATAAGCGCAGGCAACATCGAGCATCATCCATTTCGGACTGCTTTGCGGCGGGTAGGGAGTGCCACTGCAATTGCGGATGCTGCAGCGGTAAACCGTTTACCACCTCATCGGTAATGACAATCACCCGCCAACCATCTCGCAGCGCACACTCCACAACAGCCAGTGTTCTGAACAGATGACCAGCACCACTGTACTGGCTGAAAAAAGCTCTGACTAAGAGGACAGGTGTAGTGCTCATAAGCTCAGTCAAACACCCGCCTGTTCGTTCATGGCGCGAATACCGTCTACATCAAGAAATTCGTTATTGGCGCCGGATTCATAATAGAAATCCCGAGCAACCGGCTTGCCTTTTTCGGCCAGCAGGTTGTGTGCGTAATCAATTGTTTGGTCGGTAAAACGTATTGATGGCGTAATAACGTAATGATCGTCAAACTCAAAAGTTCGATAGGCATCATCCTGCGTCACCATCATTTCATGCAGCTTTTCACCGGGGCGAATGCCGACAACTTTTTGTGCAATTCCCGGCGCGACCGCTTCCGCCAGATCCGTAATACGGATGCTGGGAATTTTCGGTACGTAAATTTCACCACCATACATGCGATAAAAACCTTTCAGCACCAAATCAACACCCTGTTGCAGGGTAATCCAGAAACGGGTCATTTCCGGGTCGGTAATGGGGATTTCTAAAGCACCGTCAGCAACCAGTTTTTCAAAAAAAGGGACGACTGAGCCGCGTGAGCCGACCACATTTCCGTAACGAACAACCGAAAAACGCGGCTGACCACTGCCCACCATATTATTGGCAGCAATAAATAATTTATCAGACGCCAATTTCGTGGCGCCATACAGGTTTATCGGCGCGGCCGCCTTGTCAGTAGAAAGCGCAATCACTTTTTTAACATTATTTTGAATCGACGCGTGAATCACATTCTCAGCCCCATTGATATTCGTGCGGATGCATTCTGTCGGGTTGTACTCAGCCGCTGGCACCTGCTTCATCGCTGCCGCGTGTATCACATAATCCACACCATTTAGCGCTTGAATCAAGCGCTCCCGGTCACGGACATCGCCGATAAAGTAGCGCATACAGGACTGGTTATAGATCTGTTGCATCTCATACTGCTTCAGCTCATCGCGAGAAAAAACAATGATCTTTCTCGGCTTATAACGGCGCAGCAGGGTTTCGGTGTATTTTTTACCGAAAGAACCGGTGCCCCCGGTTATCAGAATCACCTGACCGTCAAACATTCGACTCTCCTGCGAGATTTTCTCTGGTATTGCAAACGCTAAGCCAACCATTCGGGTCAGCATAAATAACAAACCGTTACAGAGAATCTAGTCGATTATCTGGCTTATTCAAGGCTGGGAGGGACTGGGTAATCGCTTTTTGGTGTACTAGTGTAGTGTCCTAAATAAAACCTACCTGAATCCGTGACTCCAAGGTGGATGCAGGGTGTAAGAGCTTGAGTTCTATTTGTTGTTCAAAAATTGCAAGCCCCCATAGGATCACCCCAATTTTTTGGGAAGCCAAGACGAATCAATGGTTTGCGCACTGCGCCGCTATGGAGTCACGGATTCAGGGTGAATGCAGGTAGGAATTAGCGGATTCAGGAGATTAACAAAACCATTTTTACGACTTCATTGGCGGACTAATGGCACAGATGAATACCCGCATCAGGAAGTGTTCAGAAAAGCGCGGCTTCCACCGCGCCAGAAAACAAGCTACTTCTGACCATAATAAGCATTTTTACCATGCTTACGCAGATAGTGCTTCTTCAGCAAAGTAGGGTTCACCTGCGAAACATTGGGGTTAATTGCCAACGTCATTAACGCCATCTTCGCCACTTCTTCGATGACAACTGCGTTATGCACTGCGTTGTCGGCATTCTTGCCCCAGGCAAAGGGGGCATGTTCTTTAACCAGAATACCGGGGATCGCCATTGGGTCACCATCAGCAATAGTTTCGATAATCACTTTACCGGTATGCTGTTCGTAAGCGCCCTCAATTTCCTCATCGGTCAGTGCTCGGGCACACGGAATATCACCAAAAAAATAATCGGCGTGAGTCGTGCCCAATGCCGGAATGGCACGCCCGGCCTGCGCCCAAGAAGTCGCATGGCTGGAATGGGTATGGACGACACCACCAATGCCGTCAAACGCCCGGTAAAGCTCCAGGTGGGTCGGTGTGTCAGATGATGGCCGATACTCACCTTCAACAACCTGCCCTTCCAAATCCAGCACAACCATATCTTCAGCCTTCATGGTTTCATAGGGTACGCCGCTGGGTTTGATTGCCCATAGACCCAATTCACGATCAATAGCGCTAACATTCCCCCAGGTAAAGGTGACCAAGCCATGCGCCACCAGTTTCAGGTTAGCCTCGAATACATCCTGTTTCAGTTTTTCTACTGTCATGTCCCGCCCCTGTTATTTACCGACTCGACTTTCAACATAGGCGGCATGCTGCAGATATTGTTGATAGCGCAATGCGTAAAGGGCACTCATATCCGGATTCGGTTTGTAGACTTTCTCCGTTTTACTCGCTAAAGCCTGCATTCCTATTTCCATGGTCGAATAAAGGCCTGCTGCTACCGCACCACTGATTGCAGCGCCAAGAGCGCAGCATTGGTCAGTGTTTTTCACTTCAATTTCTTTTTTAAAGACATCTGCACAAATTTGCATGACGGCATCAGACTTTCTGGAAATACCACCAATCGCAATCACTTTATTAATGGCAATGCCCTGCTCTTCAAAACACTCATTAATACGACGTGCGCCAAAGGCCGTGGACTCAACAATCGCATGAAAAAGATCGATGACGCTGGTGCCAAGATTCATACCGAAAAAAGCAGCGGTCAGTCGCTGGTTCGCATTGGGTGTACGTCGACCGTTAATCCAATCAAGTGCCAGCGGAGCTTGTGGTGCAGGCACATAATTGGTCAGTTTCGCACTCAATTCCGGTAACAACTTATCAACATTGGCGGTCGCCTTTTCTTCACTGTCACCGGTGATTTGCAATGGCCAGGCAAGCAGATTCCTGAACCAGGCATAGTAGTCGCCAAAGGCTGATTGACCGGCTTCCAAGCCAATTTTACCCGGCACAACAGAGCCATCAACCTGACCACAGATACCGGTAATACAACGGTCTTCAATCGCAGCATAATCAGCAGTAACAATATCGCAGGTGCTGGTACCAATAACCTTGACCAGTTCATTGGTTTGTGCACCGGCACCAATGGCACCAAGATGACAGTCGAATGCGCCGACAGCAACAACAACATCATTGCCAAGACCAAAGGTTTTTTGCCACTCGGCACAGACAAAACCGGCGGCCGTATCGCTGGTATAGGATTGATCACCGACATTATCACGAACAACCGACATATGCGGATGAAACTGGCTGAAGAAGCGACGCTGCGGCAGGCCACCCCAACTTTCATGCCAAAGAATTTTATGACCACTGGCACAACGAGAACGCTTAAGCGTTTTCGGTGCGGTTGTGTTGGTCAGCACGGCGGGAATCCAATCGCACATCTCGACAAAACTGTGGATCGCCGCGCAAACGGCTGCATTTTTTCGCAGCACGCGCAGCAACTTCGCCCAATACCATTCAGATGAGTAACTACCACC
Source organism: Reinekea sp. (assembly GCA_037389025.1). GTDB lineage: Bacteria > Pseudomonadota > Gammaproteobacteria > Pseudomonadales > Natronospirillaceae > Reinekea. The sequence goes on from JARRJP010000081.1 coordinate 12,203, forward strand.
AACATACTTGGTAAAATCTACATCATCCTTTTTCGCCGCCCGGGTAATCTCTTCTGCTTCATCGATGGCGGTGTGATCCTTCCACAATACAAACATGGCGTCAGGATCGTTCTTAAACTCTTCGCGAAGGCTCAGTGCGGTACCGTATTTATCGATCGCAATTGGAGTGGAACCGGTAGTATCCACACCAATGGCTTTAATGGCCGCAAAAACGTCATCACCAAGACGTTTGCGCAATGCAACACCTGCACGAGTCATAGCATTCAATATGTCTGTCGGATGTTGACGATATTGTTGAATGGACGGGTCGCAGAATTTACCCTGCATCCAGGTATCAAAATATGCCACTTCAGAACCGATTTCTTCGCCCGTTTGTGCATCTACAATCAGCCAACGAACGGAATCGCTGCCAAAGTCGAGCCCCGCCACATAGGAAGTCATTTTTATTACCCTCAAACAGTCAATTTCTTATCTGTTTACTGTGCAAGGCTATGGAGGATTTCGTTATAGAAAATCATGCTGTATATATAAATTATTCGGGCATTTCTTGAGCACTACGCATTTTGAAAATTATCAAAATTCCCATAAAATATAATAATTTCATATAGTTAGCTGTATCACTTTGCACATTTATCAAGTTTAGACTACTTTTTACAAAATGGCCTACTATGGATATATTGGCTGCAAATAATAAAAAATTGGTCGCCGGCATCACACCGATTGTTAAAGGTGGCGAACTCGATTTCTGGATTGATCGCCCGAGAGGTCTGAAGGGCTATATCCTTAATGTCACCACCTCTGGGGCCGGACTTGTCTTCCCTGGTACCAGCCAGGAACGGGCAGTCACCAAGGGCGATATGATGTTGATTCCTGCAAGCACCGTTCATGATTATGGCCGTCACCCGGATTTTCACAACTGGTACCACCGCTGGATTTACTTCCGGCCTCGTGCCACTTGGCATGAGTGGCTAGACTGGAGCGAAAAACGCTGTAATGTCGGCTTTCTATCACTACCGAAAAATCGCGGTGATGCAGAGTTCCAACTGATTGACAGTCTGTTCCAGCAGGTGGATCAAAGCAGCAAGCGTGGGTCAATGTTATCTGAAGAACTCAGTCTGAACCTGCTTGAACAAATTTTAATTCGCTGCCGTGAATTTGATCACTCCAAACCAATGGAACCCGTTGATGCTCGCATCCAGCGAGCGTGCCAATTTATCCATGAAAATATCTCTAGCGAGTTGCCGATTGAAGAACTGGCCCGTGTCGCCTGCATGTCGCAATCCAGATTCTCTCATCTGTTCAAACAACAGAAAGAAGTACCGGTTCGGCAATGGATCGAAGATCAGCGCATCGCCTTGGCTCGTCAGCTTTTGATTACAACTGACCTGGCAATCAACCAGGTGGCACAATACCTTGGTTACCAGGATGCACTATACTTCTCACGTGTGTTCAAAAAGAACCTGGGTGAGTCACCGAGGGAGTTTCGTCAGAGCCAACGCTGAAACCATTTTATCCATGTTATCGGTGGCTTCGTCTATTCCGTCAAACGCCACCGTCACTGACACTTTTTGCATCAATTTGAACTGGGAGTCTTGTAAATGTCAGCACGTCAATCCATCTGGTTTATTACCGGTTCACAACACCTTTATGGAGATAGTGTTCTAAAGCAAGTTGCCGCCAACAGTAATCAACTGGTCGCTGGCCTTAATGCTGAAGCTAACCTGCCATTGACGATAGAATTCAAATCTGTCGTCACCACACCCGATGAAATCCACAAAATTTGCCTGGCGGCAACCGGAGATGACAGTTGTGTTGGCGTTGTTCTCTGGATGCATACATTCTCACCAGCCAAAATGTGGATCAAAGGGCTTCAAGCGCTACAAAAACCATGGATGCACCTGCATACCCAGTTCAATGATGAACTGCCATGGCAAAGCATCGATATGGACTTTATGAACCTGAACCAGAGTGCGCACGGTTGCCGAGAGTTTGGTTATATTGGCACTCGCCTGGGGATCAATCGGTTTATCACGGTCGGCCACTGGAAAGACCCTGAAGTACACCAGGACATTTCTGACTGGATGCGCGCCGTTATCGGCTGGAATGAAACTCAGAACCTGAAAATTGCCCGTTTTGGCGACAATATGCGCCAAGTGGCCGTTACCGAAGGCAATAAAGTATCAGCACAGATTCAGTTTGGTTATGAAGTCCATGCCTACGGCGTTGGTAAACTGGTTGAATATTGTGATGCGGTCAGCGAGGCAGACCTTGCTCACAAAGTAGACGAATATTGCAACGATTATGAGCTTGCTTTTTCGATTCAGGATGCCGAAAAAGTTGCCCGCCTTAAAAATGATGCCCGCCTTGAGATCGGTATGGAACGTTTCCTGACGGATAATGGCTGCATGGCGTTCACTAACACCTTCGAAGACCTGACCGGCATGACCAACCTGCCGGGACTGGCAACACAGCGTCTGATGGCAAAAGGCTATGGCTATGGCGGTGAAGGCGATTGGAAAACAGCGGCAATGGTTCGCATCCTGAAAGCAATGTCGGTCGGCCTCGAAGGCGGCACTTCCTTTATGGAAGACTACACCTATCACTTCGGCAAAAAAGCTCAAGTACTGGGCGCCCACATGCTGGAAGTTTGTCCATCCATTACAACTCAGAAACCGGTACTGGATATTCAGCGTCACACCATCGGCTGTAAAGAAGACATTGCCCGATTAATCTTCAGCGCCAACGCTGGCCCGTCACGAAATCTGACCACAATCGACCTGGGTGACCGGTTCCGATTCATTCTTAATGAATTGAACACCATTGAACCGACTGACAAACTGCCACACTTGCCAGTAGCACATGCACTCTGGGAACCACTACCGGATCTTAGAACTTCAGCCAAGGCGTGGATTATGGCGGGTGGCGCGCACCACTCTGCCTACACTCAGGCCGTCAGCCGTGAAATACTGGAAATTTATGCCGATATGGTCGGTGTCGAAATGGTGGTTATTGATGCCGATACCAATCTTCGCAAGTTTGGTAAAGAACTGGGCTAATAGCACTGGGCTAATAGCTGATCTGCTGAAAATGAAATAAAAAAAGAGGCTGTTCAGCCTCTTTTTTTGTGCAACTTAATTCGCATGATAACTTTCCACCTGAATCCACTTTGGAGTCACGGATTCAGGTACAAGAAACCAATAAGCGGATTCAAGGCCGACTTCCAGACCGCAAAATCGATGGCGTAACGAAATTGAGACCCACCACTAATCGATATATACCCCACGACTGACTCGGTCGAGTTTGGGAATCAGTTCTTCGTTGAAATACCGACTAATATTGTCCCATTTCGCAAAACTGTTTTCTGCAGGCGTTCGCCCTCTGAAATAGGTTCGGGCAAATCCTTCAGCAAATGCATATTCACGTGCAAAATCATGATCGCTGTCATTGTAGTAACTGCCCGAAAATTCAGGTCCCATTTGTCCCGGAACTTGCCTGTCTCGTTGCCAGGCATCCATAAAGTCCTGGCTGTGGCTGAGTGTTTGTTCGGAATTTAACAGGCGCGGACCATACACTCCGCTTAATAACTGGCCTATGCCATTGAAGAACAGGTTGACGGTATTAACATTATCCAGCACCGGTAACGTCCACTCATCGTTACTGTTTTTCTGAAGTACAACCACCACCTCATTTTTATTGCCCTGTGGACCCGAAGCATAGGAAATCAAACCCATTTGATAGCTCAAATCCTGATGCTGATCAACAAAACGTGCATAGTTGCTTACCTGATTACCGCTTACAACGAATTGCAGGTCGGTATTTTTCATCACGTCCACAAGGTTACTGGGTAGTCTGGCCAGCATTTCAGTTACCAGACTTAACTGTGCTCCTTCAAATTGTGTATGAGGGTCGCTGCTGACCAATACTTCTGAATCTTTAAAATTCTGGATATAGGGCTGAACCAGCGCGTTTTTCAGCATATTAACGGTTTGTGGATGTACAGGTTCATGGCTGCGCAGGTCTGGTATGGTTCGGTAAAATAAGGAAAACAATTGATCCCCGTAAATGCTCCTGACCAGATTCACCAACTGTGCATTGGTCTGGGCAATGTGGCTGGTGCCAAGTAACGGATCGTTCAGTCGGTCATCAATTTCGCGACTGAGTTCCACTACTTTGTCATTACATCGATTTGCGAACTCATTCGGATCCGTTTTCGGCCAGAGGTCTAAGTCTCTTCGTAATTTCTTTAAACCTTCTGCTGATATCACAGACTGGTTCTTTTTCACACCCGCCACAATTTTCTTTAATCGACCAGAGAACCAACGGCCTTTTTCCAGCATGGAATTCTTGAAATCGTCATTGCCATAATCAAGCAACCGGTTTAAATCTGACTGCATACGTGATTCATTAAACGGCTCTTCGCCTCCATGTCGAATGGGATCATTCCACTGTGAAACTGAACCGAGGGTCGAGCTCGTCGATATGTGGCGATTGATTGAATGAGGCATGCAAAATACCCTTATTTAACTTAGAATTCCCGATTGGGTGACCACTCACTGGTTAAAGTTCCGCCACTTTGGCGTACTTATTTTCGACCTGCCCTACCCCGTTTATGGCACAGTGACAATAGCCAATGCTCAGCCTGTGGTTCACTATGCAACCTGGATATTACCTGAATCCCTGACTTCAGAGTGGATGCAGGGTGTAAGAGCGTGATTTCTATTTGTTTTTCAAAAATTGCAGGTGCACCCATAGGTTCACCCTAATTTTTGGGAAGCAAAGAGGAATCAATGGCTTGCACACTGCGCCGCTATGAAGTCACGGATTCAGGTATTTATAACCGGATAAGCAATCACCCCCCAATCCGTTTCAGGACTCGCCAACATCAAGCGAATAAAAACCGGCATTAGCGATTCTAACAGCCCAGCGCCATCAACCACCTGCTCTCGATTAATTCGCCCTTTGTAAGTTGCACCACCATAAATCAATTGATTGTGTAGAACATTCAGTCGATCCATAACGATGGTACAAAGTTCTGTCACTCGCTGACGAGACAAAGCATTTAATGCTTTTAATGAGGACTGATCAAATTCCTGTTGCCATAAATTATCACCACGACGTTGAGAAACCCAGAACGAATGAAATACATAAGGATTGCGAACCAATGCTTTGACATGCCCGGAATATTCCTCCCAAAGGCAGGCGTATATATGTCGGTTCTTATCCTGCGCGACCAACTGAGAAATAAACTGTACAAACTGTTCATGGTCGGCCAGAGGTTGGTCGCCCTGCTGATCAATAGCACAGCAGGCATTGAAGGAAATCCACAAAGAAATAAACTCAAAATCAACACTGCTTGCATCTTCAGCGGCTTGCAACCAGCTGATTGCTCGATGCAAGCGGGTCACTAACGATGCAGGCAGAAGTTCGGTACGAGCCTTGAGCTCGGCTTTCAATGTTGAGGCAGTACTGGCGGTTAGCTGAGTCATATTGTTCTACTTCTTTCTCTGATATGATTCAGGATGGAAGTATTTCACAATAACTTCAACCTGAACTGAATCGGTTCAAGTAAGTGACTGCCAAAGATTAAGACTGTCCGTCGATTCCATGACGGTCATTGTTACACCCGTGGCTGCAACCTGTTGTACCGCATCGGCAATACGATCAACCTGCGCTTCGCTGAGTGAGGGATGTAAACTGATACGTACCCAGCCGGGTTTGTCGCTCTGATTGCTGTCATCAAGCATCTCGACTATTTTCTGCGACTCACAATAATCGATACCCAGTAGATAGTGTCCATAAGTCCCGGCACAAGCGCAACCACCACGAACTTCAATCCCAAAATTACGACTGAGCAATTGCACTGCTTTGCGATAATCCACCTGATCAAATACCAATGAAAAAATACTGAGCCGATTTCGATGCTGACCAGAGAGCACGCGAATACCGGATATTGCATCCAGCCGTGCAAAAAACTGCCGATTCAGTTGTTGCTCCCGTTGATGTATCGCTGCTACTCCCGTTTCTTCTTTTAGCTGAATCGCCAGTGCTGCTTTCAGAGTCTGCAAAATACCTGGAGTGCCACCTGATTCGCGCTGCTCGATATCAGCCACAAATCGATGTTGCCCCCAGGGATTTGTCCAGATCACAGTGCCGCCGCCCGGCTGTTCAGGAACAGAATTGCTATAGAGATATTGATTAAATACCAATACACCTTCGCTACCCGGACCACCCAAAAATTTATGCGGTGAAAAATAAATTGCATCAAGCCAATCTTCCTCGGAACGATGCATATTAATTTCAACATAGGGGGCGGCGGCGGCGAAATCGACAAAGCAATAACCGCCAATATCATGCAGTAATCGTGCGATTTCCCAATAAGGCGTGAATAATCCCGTCACATTGGAAGCAGCGGTCACTGAGGCAAACACAATGGAACGATGCCGCTGCTGCTGTAAATCCCGGGCCAGCCAGGCCAGATCAATTTCGTCGTCTGAGGCAGCAGGAATCAAACGCACCTCGGCCAATGATTCCAGCCACATTGTCTGGTTACTGTGATGCTCCCGATGCGTGATATACACCAGTGGCCGCGAGGCCATAGTTTCCAGAATGGCAGTTTTGTGGGACTCATGCGCCCAAAGTCCGAGCATACGAATCAGCTTTGCCAATGCACCGGTCATACCGCTGCCGGCACACAGCAGAACATCATTAGCATCGGCGTTCACATGCTGTTTGATTCTCTGTTGAGCTTCGTGCAACCAGTGTGTCATCTGCGCACCCGTTGTGCTGTCTTCGGTATGAGTGTTCGCCATCATCGAACCAGCAAGATAACTGAGCCGTTCTTCGATAGGTCGATACAACCGCCCGCTGGCTGTCCAGTCTGCGTAGATTCGGTTATCGGGCGCTAAAACAGTATTTTCGCGAATAGATTGCCAATGATCAGAGGTTTGAGAAAAACGTAAAGGCATAGGGGATTCCAAATAAACAGGTCAGCTTCAATATCTGTCAGGCTAACCTCTAAACCAGGTAATAAACTTCTCTTTTCTTCTTATATTCGCCATAATATTGGAAATATTTTCCAATCCTACCTTAATTAATGAAAGATAATCTCACCCCAGCCGATAAAATCATTTTGGATCTGTTACAGCAGGATGCAACTCTGTCAGTTCAGGAGATTGCTGACCGGGTTAATCTCACCGTCAGCCCCTGCTGGCGCCGTATTCAAAACCTGGAAAATCAGGGCTATATACAACGACGGGTTGCTCTATTGAATCGTGAGAAGCTGGGGCTGGGTATTGATGTCTTCGTATTTATTAAAACCAACCAGCATGATGACCTCTGGATAACATCTTTCAGTAACGCATTACATGAACTGCCGGAGGTCTGCGAGGCTTATCGCATGAGTGGAGATGTCGATTACCTGTTGCGGGTTGTCGTCAGAAATATCGAGGATTACGACCGTTTCTACAAACGACTGGTTGCGAAGGTCAAACTGTCAGATGTCAGTTCGAGCTTCGCAATGGAGAGAATGAAGTACACTACGACCGTACCGATTTAATGCTTTTCACCCTTTCGAGCCAGACCGGAAATGGTCTGAGAGAACCGATGGACTTCATTCCAGTTGGTGTATTCGATGGTGCTGACACCATCATTGCAGCCGCCAGTCATTGTCATGATCAGGCGGATCATCTGTTTATCCCAGAACCGATACGCCGGGTATGACAATTTCCCCGCAAACATGGCGATATGATCCGGATTCCAATGACTTCGCTTCAGAAATTTCTGAACGTAGCTGCTTCTTGCCGGATCATCCTTACCAGGTTTGCGTGCCGTCAAATTAACGGATCACCACGTTATCGACATCAGGTGAATCGACATATTCTGCCAGTTTGTCGGCAGGTACGACTTCGACCTCACCCTGCCAATCGCTCGCCATCGCCTCTGCAATTTTCTTAGTGTGTCCATCGGTTGTTGCATAAAAAATGACTGATTTCATAGGGATTTCCCCCCAACTGAGATGTAATCAGTCTAGTCAGGCTTTTGACAAATGCGTTGATATAAAGCAAAACCGACGGCCCCCGGATATCAGGTCGTCGGCATCAGGAAATATCCTTAATAGGTATTAACCGACTCTGCGCCTTTAACCAGCCAGATCGCGATGCACGACTTAAACTAATCAGGAATGCAGCAACGATGGCTAACATGCAAATAATCCAGGCAGTCGATGACAGTGGATGCGCCAACCAGGTGCCAGCCTGATAAATCAGCGTTGCCGTTGCATAGGCAATCGTTGTCGTCCAGCCGATCACCAACCATGCCCAATGACCACCAGCTTCGCGCACCAGCGCCCCCATTGATGCGACACATGGTGTATAAAGCAGAATAAAAACCAGATAGCAGAATGCAGCAAAAGGAGTCACAAACAATTGAGTCATCGCCAGCAGAGTTCCTATGTTGACATCCTGATCTTCAGAGGCCGACTCCAACGAATCATATTGTCCAACGCGAATACCCAACGGGTCTGTAAAGGTATCAGTCAGGGTTAATGTATTGGTCCAGATACTGTTCACAGCCATCATCGTTGATTGCCACAATGATACCGAAACCTGGTCGTCATCATTCAACCCGGCCACATCCGAATAAAGCGCATCCAGTGTGCCCACGACAGCTTCCTTAGCAAAGATACCAGTGACAATACCCACCGTCGCCGGCCAGTTTTCTTCCTGGACCCCCATCGGGCTGAGTAACGGTGTCGCCGCCCGACTGATAACACTGAGCATGGAGTTCTGGCTGTCTTCGTTACCAAAACTGCCGTCCGCTCCCCAGGAATTCAGAAATGATAGAATAATCACCACACCAACAATGGTCTTTCCGGCTCGCAGTACAAAACTGCGCAATCGGTGCCAGGTTGTCATCAAAATATTTCGCCATGACGGCAAGTGATATTTAGGCATTTCCATAATTGATGACGAAAGCTGCTCCTGAAACATCGACTTGCGGAAAAACCAGCCAGTCAGTACGGCCATGACAATGCCCAGCAGATAAAGCAGAAACACGATATTCTGACCACCACGACCAAAAAAAGTCGCCGCAAACAATGCATAAACGGTCAATCGGGCACCACAAGACATAAAAGGTGCCATGGCGACGGTGATCAATCGATCCGATTCGCGATCCAATGTTCGGGCCGCCATGATCGACGGTACATTACAGCCAAAACCAACAATCAACGGTACAAAGGCCTTGCCCGGCAAACCGATGCCTTGCATGACCCGGTCAACTACAAAAGCTGCGCGCACGATATAACCGGAACCTTCCAGTAAAGAAAGCCCCAGATACAGAAAACCAATCACAGGAATAAAGGTGCCCACCAGTTGAATGCCGCCACCCAGGCCATCAGCCAGCAATACCTGGAGCCAGGCGGGAGCATGAAAAAAGGTCAAGGCCTGATGCACACCGTCTACAAGCCAGGCACCTAGAAGAATATCGAAAAAGTCGATAAACACCGCACCTACATTAACGGCAAAGGTAAACAGCAGATACATGACCAGCAGAAAAAAAGGCAAGCCGAGCCAACGATTTAATAAAACCCGATCCAGGCGATCCGTTAAACTTGATTGGATGGCAACATGACTGACTGATCGCTCAAACCACTGCCGAACCTCTGCCAGTCGAAAAGCAATGCGCTCAGCGTTTGCCTGCGGCATTTCGACGCCCGGTACGGGATGATAGGCCCCGGCATCCGTCATCACAGTCTTCACGACATCTGCAGCGCTTTTTTCCGAAGCAACAATGCCGACAACCGGCATTCCCAGCAGTTGAGACAACTGCTCCAAATCGACTTTAATTCCGTTTTTGTCAGCCACATCCATCATATTAACGGCAATAACCATTGGAATGCCGTATTCTTTGAGTTGATGGGTGAGCAGTAACTGACGATCCAGACTGGTGGCGTCCAGAATATTGATCACCACATCAGCTTCCCGGTCTTTCAGAAAATCAATGGCGATTTTTTCATCGATGCCAAACTCATCCTGCTCCAGAGAATAAACCCCCGGCAGGTCGATCACATCCACAGTGCCGCCGTCCGCAGCCCGAAATTGCCCTACTTTGCGCTCAACCGTGACACCCGGCCAGTTACCGACTTTTTGATGGGCACCGGTCAAGGTATTGAACAACGTGGTTTTGCCACAATTCGGGTTGCCGATTAAAGCAATTCTTAAAACACTCATGCTTGAGCCTCCAACAACAGTTCATGGGCTTCAGACTTACGGATACTCAACAATGTGGAACCAACTTTTATCTGAATCGGACAACCCAACGGCGCCACCCGAACCACAGTCACATCAGAACCGGGAATCAATCCCAGGGAGAGGTAGCGAGACAGATGCCGCCGACCAGTTTCAGTCATACCCGCGATACGGGCAACAGACCCAGCGGAAAGTTCGTCTAAATGCATCTACACCTACACCATCATTATGCGAATTCGACATCAATCCTACATGATAATGATTATCAATGCACTAATAACTCTCACCTAACCTGACTTGCATCAATCAGAAAAATCTGCCAGCGTTTTTGCTTCCAGCACATGGTAGGCCACCTCTTCATAAGGATGCGCAGCCATCATGGCTTGCAACGCCACACGAATATTGGCTGCAGTACAGACCATCTCCAGGCGAACCTCCTCAAGAACCTCAAGTTCACCAACGGTGCCGATAAACGGGTCAGCACCCGGCATCGGCTGAAACTGACCAATCCCCTTTTGCTGAAACGCACAGGCACGGTAATTCCCCACTTCCCCCGCCCCAGACTCCAACATAGCTGTAACAACGTTCGAAACATGATCAACCGGAACATAAACGACAATGACATACATGATTAAATTCTCACCAACCCAGACTTTTTTGTTAATTTTCAGCAGCTTAGCAACTTTTTTTGTTGACACCCAAAAACCACACGGTATCATGCGCCTCGTTGTCACGGAGAGTTGGCAGAGTCCGGTTGAATGCACCTGACTTGAAATCAGACGTACACGAAAGTGTACCGGGGGTTCGAATCCCTCACTCTCCGCCAAATTCCAAAATAAAAAGGGCCGCTCGATAGAGTGGCCCTTTTTATTTTGGGCTTCGTAGAAGCGTCAGGTATTTGAGTGTGGCTCCCGCTGGGGTTCGATTCGCAGAACGCGACCACCGGGAGCGCATCCCTCACTCTCCGCCAAATTCCAAAATAAAAAGGGCCGCTCGATAAAGTGGCCCTTTTTATTTCAATGAACCTATGGGTGCGATTTTTGAAAAACAAATAGAAATCAAGCTCTTGCACCCTGCACCCACTGAAGAAGTCACGGATTCAGGTAAACCTTAACTCGTCTGACTATGCGCCTTGCGATAGCGCCCCGGCGAGGCTTTGGTGTATTTGGTAAAAAATCGGGAAAAGTAAGCCGGGTCTTCATAACCCAGTGAGAAGGCAATATTTTCAATTGAATCCAGGGTGTATATCAGGCGGCGTTTCGCTTCCAATAATAATCTTTCATCCTGCAGTTTCTTGCCGGATTTCCCGAGTGTGGTATTGCAGATACGGTTCAGTGTCGATAATGAAATGTTCAACTGCTCTGCATACCAGTCGAGTCGATAATGCGTTTTATAGTTCGTCTCCAGCAGCGCCATAAAGGTTTGGAGCAGGTTGGCATGGTTGGTTTGGTTGGAGTGAATCTGCTGTAAATCACTGGCTCTGAGATAAGCCGTTAAAAATGCACCCAATAAGCATTTCAGCAGCGTATGTGAGTATTGTCTTTGACGTCTGAACTCACCTTCAATCAATCGCCTGATCTGAATAAATGTATTCATTAAATATGGTTTGCCGCTGAGACTCAAAACCCCGGATACAGACAGGTGGGTCACATTCACCTCGGGTCGGATCATATCCAGCACTTCATTGGCAAAGGGCGTTGCAATGCTGAGTACAGAACCCAGTGTGTCAGGCTCAAATTCAAAACCGTGAACAACTTCCGTGGGCAAAAAAATCATGCCCTGTGTTTCAAGCGTTACCATCTGATTATCAACAAAAACCTCTGCGCGACCCTGTTCGACAATTAACATCTGGACCAGATTATGATGACGATGCGCCTGAATATGCCAACCGGTTCGACTGGAGCGCTCGGCAATCGACTCGATATGCACAAAACCCGGTTCCGAATCCGTCAGAACCTCGCCATACAAACCGTAAAATGGAATGGAGTCTGCCAAAGGGGTCTCCCAATTTGAACCTGATTTCGTGATATCAGCGTGGTTTTAGGTTGAACCTGAATCCGTGACTCCATAGCGGCGCAGTGCGCAAGCCATTGATTCCTCTTTGTTTCCCAAAAATTTCAATGAACCTATGGGTGCACCTGCAATTCAGGTTGAAGATTTGTTGAGTTGATTGAAAAGTACAATTTTTTGCTCTGTTAGTGAATAGCCGAAAGGGTTCTACTTCTCAACAATGTCAATCATTATCCGAAGAGAGGTAACTATGAAAACAATAAAAACACAGGTTGCAATTATTGGTGCAGGACCATCAGGGTTGTTGTTGGGTCAGCTTCTGCATAAGCAGGGCATCAATAATATTATTGTCGAACGAGTGACTGGCGACTACGTACTCGGTCGGATTCGGGCCGGTATTCTCGAACAGGGCTTTGCGGATTTGGTCAGAGAAGCCGGTGTCGCGGCGAATATGGACAGCCACGGGGAAGTACACGAAGGTTTTGACATCGCCATCGGCGAAAAGCGGGTTCGTATTGATATGGCCGGGTTAACCGGTGGCAAGACGGTCATCTGTTACGGCCAGGTGGATATTACGCGTGATCTGATGGCCGCTCGTGAAGCCGCCGGTTTAGAAACCCTTTACGAAGTGGAATCAACCGAGCTGCATGATGTGCAATCCGATACGCCATCCGTGACAGTCACTCACAATGGTGAAACGATTAAAATCGAGTGCGACTATATTGCCGGTTGCGACGGCTTTCATGGTGTTTCCCGGCAAACGATTCCTGAATCGCTGCGCACTGAACATGAGCGCGTTTATCCTTTTGGTTGGCTCGGTCTGCTCAGTGATACACCACCAGTCAGTGACGAGTTAATTTACTGCAAAACTGAGCGGGGTTTCGCCCTGGCCAGTATGCGTTCCAAAACCCGGTCGCGTTATTATCTTCAGGTGCCACTGAGTGATTCCGTTGAAGACTGGTCAGACGAAAAATTCTGGACAGAGTTGAAAAAACGTCTGCCAACAGATGCTGCACAGAAGCTGGTTACTGGGCCTAGCCTTGAAAAAAGCATTGCACCGCTGCGTTCATTTGTTTGCGAACCTATGCAGTATGGTAATTTGTTTCTGGTTGGCGATGCCGCTCATATCGTTCCGCCAACCGGTGCTAAGGGGTTGAACCTGGCCGCTTCGGATGTGGCAACACTTTATAAAATTCTGACCCGGGTTTATGAAACTGGCGACAAGCGATACACCTGGCAATACTCCGAAATAGCGTTACGACGCGTCTGGCATGGTGAACGTTTTTCCTGGTGGATGAGCAATATGCTGCACGATTATGGCGATGTTCAGGTCAGTGATATGACATCAGAAACCTTCAGCCGCTTTATGGATTCTGAATTGGCCTATTATGCGGAAACCGAAGAAGGGCGTCGGGTTATTGCTCAGCAGTATGTCGGTTTACCTTATGAGGAAGTACGGAACTTGGAATGAAGTGACGCGTAAAGCGTGAAATGCTAACCGAGGAGGTTGACGTACCACTCAGGCCATATCCCTGACACGTCAATACTCCTCTGAATCCTGATCCGTTAACGGCACAATCAATACTGGCATCTTTGCGTGATGCAAGACTTTATTCGAAGTAGATCCCAGTAGCAGCCGCTCAACCACACTTTGCTTACGTGCGCCCATTACAATCATGCTGGCACCCAATTCATCAGCGACGGATAATATGGATCTGGCAACACTGCCTGATTCAATGCGAAACGATACTGGAACACTGATGCTGAGGCCTGACATTTCAGTATCAAAAAAATTCTTAATTCGTTCTCTGACGGCTTTATCCAGGAACTCAAGTGCGGCACTTTCGCGCTTTGCCAAATCGGTATCGCTGAAATAGCCTCTTGAAGTCAGATCCTTTGACGAAGATGGCAAGGTTTCCAGAACATGAATATAGGTCAGTTCTGCATCAAACTGGTGAGCCAGCTTGACTGCGTGTCGAAAGGCCGGTCTTGATCCTTTACTGATATCAGATGCATACAGAATTTTGGAGATATCTGGGCGCATAATGAGGCTCTCTTACTGGTTATATTTGTTTACAAAAGGGCGTCGGTGTCACTTTTCACAATCAGTATTACGAGCACAGGCTCGTTCATCTATTCAGGGTGCAACACTGATAAAACGCTCCAGCATACTGATTAACTGTTGTTCTTCTTCGCCTGACAAAGCAGAGCTGAATTTGGCGTCGTGTTCAGCGACGCGCTTTCTGGCTTTACGCTGGATTTCCTGACCCAGTTTGGTCAGATGCAATGCATAACTTCGTCGGTCGCCTTCACATCTCTGTCTTTCGATATAGCCGAGCTTCTCAAGCTTATCGACGGCAAAGACCATGGCCGATCGATCATTACCAAGCGCCATTGCGATGGCTGATTGACTCAAGCCCGGATTGTTATGTGCCACTTCCATGACAGAGAATAGCCCGGGCGTCAGTTTCAAATCAGAGCAGGTTGCTGCAAAATCCGCAAAAAAGGCAAGCTGAGCGCGTCGAAGCTTATAACCCAGTAGCGAATCCAGAGCGCCCATGCTGGGTTGCTTCTGCTTGTCACTCATATTTAATTATCCTGATCCCAATATGCTTGTTGTCGCCTGAATCCGTGACTTCATCGCGGCGCAGTGCGCAAGCTATTGATTTCTCTTTACTTCCCCCAAATTGGGGTGAACCCTGCAATTTTTGAAAAACAAATAGAAATCAAGCTCTTACACCCTGCATCCACTGAAGAAGTCACGGATTCAGGTGTCAGTATATCGTGATTTGCAGCTCTGTAACGAATCAATCAGACAAGGTCAACTCATCAAACGAACCAGTGCCAGCGTGAGTGATGGAAATGTAACCAGTAGTACCACCCTGGTGATATCGGAGATCAGAAAGGGGACCACGCCTCGAAAAGCCGTTCGTAAGGTAATGCTTGGATCAAATGATTTGATGATATAGACATTCAAGCCAACGGGTGGGGTGATTAATCCGACCTCGACAACAATCAGTGCGATAATACCAAACCAGATTGCCTGATCTTCGTAGGTTAAACCAAAGTCCATTGCCATGATGACCGGAAAATAGATGGGAATGGTCAACAGGATCATCGCCAGACTGTCCATAAAACACCCCAGAATAAGATACGATATCAGCATTACGGCCAGCACGGTGTAAGGGGATAATTCTGATTGCGCAAAAAAATCAGCAGTCATTGCTGGAATTTGAGTCAACGCGATAAAGACACTGAACAGTTGGAGTGCCATGGAGCTGAAAGAGTTGGCCAGTGACTGTTGATCCCAGTTGGCGCCGAGCCAGGGGTTCCATCCTAGGCCTAGGGTGGCTTGCTGGTACAGCGGCTGTTGCTACTGCTGATAAAGATACCAGTGATGTGCCAGACATCTTTTATGGACTTCAACCTTTCAAGCCATGAGGTTTTGAAACCGCGAGGGCCTGACTCAGGTCGTAAACGAACCACAACACCAATGGTAATCATATACCCCAACGCGGCCAGAAAACCGGGCACAAAGGCGGCGACAAACATTTTCGAAATATTCTGCTCAGTCAGAACCGCAAAAATAATCAGTACCATAGACGGCGGAATCAGAATCCCCAAAGTGCCTCCTGCTGCCAGCGCACCGGCAGCAAGGCCACCATCGTAGTTGGCTTTTTTCATTTCCGGTAATGCCACATTACCCATGGTTGACGCAGTCGCCAGCGAGGATCCGCAAATCGCTCCAAACGCGGCGCAACCGGCAATGGATGCCATGGCAAGCCCGCCTCGCCAATGTCCGACCCATTTATTACAGGTCTTGAACAGATCACTGGTAATACCGGCACGGGTGGCCAGTTCCCCCATCAGAATAAACAGCGGCACCACACTCAGGTCATAAGTTGAAAATTTCGACACCGGGGCGGTACTGAGATAGTTGATCAGGGATGGGGCGCCCGCAATCATGGTATAGCCCAATGCACCGCAGCCTAGCATGGCCAACGCGATTGGAATTCGAAGTGACATAAGCACCAGCAGTGCAACAAATAATCCTATCGCTAATTCAATATTACTCACTGTCTTAATTCACTTATATCCGATTTAAAATGAACCATGCTATTCAACGCAATGAGTAACATCGTAACCGTACCGCATAAATAGGCTACCCAGTAAGGCAGTTCCAGAATCATTGTTTTTTCCGCGTACTCTACGGCCTCATAAGTGCCAACAGCAAGACGCCAGACAAACAATACAGAGGTGACAAAAAACAGTATCTCGGAAATGGCTGATAGCAGACTCAGGGTCTTTTTGCTTGCACGAGAAGTGAAAAAGTCCACTACCACATGACCCTTGCGGAGATGGCATTCCGGTAAGAAAAAACCACTCATATCTCACCGTTAAGCTTTTCGTATTTAGTGATCAGATCGGCCGCTTTCTTATATTTTTCAGCACCGTTTTTGGTTTTCTTGATCCATTCATCTGTCACTGGTTGCATCGCCGCTTTCCAGGCAGCTATTTCGGATTCAGGCAGAGAGTAAAAAATGTTGCCATGGGCGATGGCTGCTTCACGTCCCGGTTCTTCCGCTATGTCAAAGAATCCACCGATCCGGCCAGCCAGTTCAATACCTGAGTTGTTATCAATAACCTGTTTCAGATCGTCAGGTAACTTATTGTAGGCCTTGTTGTTCATGCTCAGGATAAAAAATTGAGCGTACAAGCCGCGGTTGCCAGAGAATTCGGTTTGATACTTGGTTAATTCATCAATCTTGAACGAGTTGGTGACTTCAAAGGGTAGAATGGCAACATCAATGACGCCTTTAGATAACGCTCCGGCCATTTCGGTAACCGGCATAAAGATAGGGCTGGCTCCCATGTTTGCTAAGGCTTTACCCATACTTTTGTTGGGTGCCCGAACCTTTAAGCCTTTTAGATCAGCCGCCGTTTTGACTGCTTGGTTACGGTTATGAAATGAGCCAGGGGCGTGAGTGTGAAGAGCAAGAACATGAACGTCTTTCAGGTCTTTCACCATCTCGGTTTCACTGTATTCCTGCAATGCCATACTGGTCGATTTGGCTGAACCTGGCATAAACGGCAATTCAAATACTTCACCATTGGGGAATCTTCCCGGTGTATACCCGGCGATAGTCCATGACATATCAACAATACCCTTGCGAACCTGGTCATAAAGTTCTGGTGGTTTGCCTCCCAACTGCATAGATGGATAAATATCGATTTTGATACGTCCGTTGGACTCTTTGAATATTTTATCAGCCCACGGTTCGAGCACCTTCGATTGCATGGTGGATGAAGGCGGTGACAAGTGGTGTAACTTAAATGTGTATTCGGGTTTGTCCGCTGCCATAGCAGAAATACCCAAAACGGAAAACGCTACTGTGGCTATGATTTTTTTAACACTCATATTGCAACCTTTTTATTTTTATAAACTGGGTCTTGCCTGTTATCTGCCGTTTTGGTACTTCAGGGCTTTTAATCAGACAAACTCGTACAGCACTAATGGTTAACCTGAGTCAGTGCCCCCATAGCGGCGCAATGACCAAGCCATTGATTCCTCTTTGTTTCCCAAAAATGGGGTGAACCTATGGGTGCACCTGCAATTTTTGAAAAACAAATAAGAATCAAGCTCTTACACCCTGCATCCACTGAAGGAGTCACGGATTCAGGTTTAATCAATTGGATTGCTGCTATCGCTGCTGAAGTTACAAGGGACACCCATAACTTATTTTGCCAGTATCCGGCTGGCGACCGTTCTTGCCCATTTCAATTCCTCAGTTTCATTATTGTATTTTGATATAGTAATGTAAAATTTATTTTTCACTTCTGTTCGGCCCATGAAGTATTAAAATTTTAAAAACCATTATATTTCAATGAGTTAAAAATAAATCTGACCGTGTTCTCGGTTTTTAAAATCGTTTTTCCTATTCGATTACGGTTAAGGATCTATACCTAATTGCTGTAGCAACCTCTGGTTTCATATTGTTTAATTATATATTGTTGATGTACTAAACAATAATTATTAGCATGATCTTCGATAACCAAAACAATCCCAGAGAGCTTCCTATGCCGGAATACCAATACCTAACCTTTCACGTCGATAAAAATATCGGTCAGATGCATCTGAATCGGCCTGAAAAGAAAAATGCCATTAATGATGCTTTGTGTTTGGAAATTGAAGATGTATTTCGCACGCTGCCCAGTGATGTCAGCGTTATTCTGTTTACCGGCGAAGGCCCGGAATTCTGCTCAGGACTGGATCTGGCTGAACATACGGCTCGCGAACCTTTTGAAGTGGTGAACCATTCCAGAATGTGGCACCGAGTATTCAATTATATTAGTAATTCCGGGATTCCAGTCGTCGCAGCTCTGCATGGTGCTGTGATTGGTGGTGGAATGGAGTTGGCGATGCGTGCGCATGTCCGTGTTGCTGAACAATCTACTTTCTACCGGCTTCCCGAAGGCCGCCATGGCATATTTGTTGGTGGTGGTGCTTCTGTCAGTGTGGCGCGAGTCATTGGTACCGGCCGTATGACCGAAATGATGTTAACTGGTCGCGTTTATGACGCCCAAGAAGGGCAGACGCTGGGGTTATCCCATTATCTGGTTGAAAACGGTCAGGGTTTTGAGAAAGCACACGAACTGGCCGCCACGATTGCCACCAATTCTCGGTTTAGCAATTGGGCAATGGTCAATGGCTTGTCGCGTATTGACAGCATGTCTGCAGACGATGGCCTGTTTACCGAATCACTGCTCACCGGCATCACTCAGTCCAGTGGTGAAGTGGCTGAGCGCATTGGCGAGTTTCTTAACCGTAAAAAAGGAGGCAAATCATGAGCGCATACGATCAGGCAACACAGGACGCTTTGGTTTCATCTTATGATGATATTTATCTGGTCGCTGGTGCACGGACACCATTTGCCGACTACACCGGTGTGCTGAGGAATATAAGCCCGACCGATCTGGGTATTTTTGCCGCACGGGCTCTGTTTAAAAAATCCGCTATTGATGCCAAGGATGTTGACTTTGTCGTGGCCGGTAATATGGCCCAGTCGAGTTACGATGCTTACCTGCTGCCTCGCCACATTGGTTTGTATTCCGGTGTGCGTCAGTCGGCGCCGTCCATGCTGGTTCAGCGTCTGTGTGCCACAGGTTTTGAGGCTATTTTAACGGCGGCTGATCAGATTAAATTGGGTAAGGCTCAGGTAGCGCTGGTGGTTGGAGCGGAGTCCATGTCACGTAATCCGATTGCTGCCTACACGCATCGATCCGGTTTTCGCATGGGTCAGGTTGAATTCAAGGATTTTCTCTGGGAAGCCACCATTGATCCGGCACCGGGCATCGGTATGGGTCATACGGCTGAGAATCTTGCCAAGCAATATGATATTAGCCGCGAGCAAGTGGATGCATTCGCCGAACGGAGTTTTTCGGCGGCCCTGGCGGCCCAGGAAGCAGGCTACTTTGACGATGAAGTTGTACCGGTGACCAATCAAATCTGGTCACTGGATGGCTACAATGACCGTTCACTCAAACTGGCGGATCGGGCAACTGAATTTGCCAAAGACGGCCATGTTCGTCCGTCTCCAATGGACATTTTACAGAAATTACGCCCTGCCTTCGGTGGGGTTCAAACCGGAGGCAACAGCTCAGGCATTGTCGATGGCGCAGCCTCTGTGATTGTCGCCTCCGGCGATTACGTTCGCCACCATGGTCTGACGCCACTGGCCAAAATTCGCGGCGGTGCCGTGGCCGGTGTACCACCTGAAATTATGGGCATTGGACCAGTACCAGCGATTCGTGCTGTGTTGAATGCCCAATCGCTGACGGTGGATGACATTGCTCGCTACGAAATTAATGAAGCGTTCGCCGCACAATATATCGCTTGTGAAAAAGAATTGGGCTTACAACGTGATCGCGTCAACGTAAATGGTGGCGCCATTGCCATCGGCCATCCCTTGGGGGTGACTGGCGTCCGGTTAACCCATACCGTTAGCCGTCAGATTGCCCAGGGTGCTGGACGTTTTGGTATTTCCTCAGCCTGTGCCGGAGGCGGACAGGGCATTGCCGTTCTTGTCGAAGCGGTGGGGGAACAATAATGAAGTTGAGCAATCGAACCTTTATTGTAACCGGTGCGGCGTCTGGATTAGGCGAAGCCGTCACTCGGCGATTTCACGCCCAAGGGGCACAGGTGGTTATTGCCGACCTGAATGAAACCACAGGCCAGGCACTGACAGAAGAGTTAGGTGATCGCGCATTATTCGTTAAAACGGATGTTGCTGATGAAGCCTCTGCGCAACACTGTATCAACGCAGCGGTGAAAGCCTACCAGCAGATCAATGGCCTGGTTAATTGTGCCGGTATTCCTGGTGCTGAACGAATTCTGGGGCGGGATGGCATACATCGGCTGGAGACCTTCTCCCGGGCCATTAATGTCAACCTGATCGGAACCTTCAATATGTTGCGGTTTGCAGCGGAGCAGATGCAGCACAACGCCCCTGGGGATTCCAATGAACGAGGCGTGATCATCAACACCGCCTCAGTCGCTGCGTTTGACGGGCAAGTTGGTCAGGCTGGTTACTCCGCATCAAAAGGCGGTGTCTGCGCGATGACGTTGCCGATTGCCCGGGAACTGGCGAACTTCGGTATTCGTGTTGTCACCATCGCCCCCGGACTGTTTAAAACCCCGATGATGGCGGCCCTGCCAGAAGAGGTGCAGGACAGTCTCGGTCAATCGGTTCCGTTTCCCAAGCGCTTGGGTGAGCCGGATGAATACGCTCAGTTGGCGCAACAGATTGTTGAAAACATGATGATCAACGGCGAAGTCATCCGTTTGGACGGTGCCATTCGCATGGCCGCAAGGTAATCGAGATGAGTTACCGCGCACCGATGACAGACATGCTGTTTATGTTAAAGCATGTTGGTGAACTGGAGCGGCTCAATCAGTTGCCCGGCTTGCAGGATTATCGATTGGATCTTGCACAATCGGTATTGGAAGAGGCGGCACGATTTGCATCCGGTGTACTGGAGCCAATCAATCGCACAGGAGATGTGAACGGTGCGCAATTCCAATCAGGAACAGTGACGACACCGGTTGGTTGGCGTGAAGCTTATCAACAGTTTTGCGATCACGGCTGGTTGGGATTGACCTTACCCGACGCTTGCGGTGGCCAGGGGTTACCGGAAGTCATTGCGACACCCGCCAAGGAAATGTGGTTGTCTGCCAACCTGTCGTTCACCATGCTGCAGGCGCTCGCCCAGGGTGGCAGTGAGATTCTGCTGGCACTGGGGTCAGAAGAACAAAAGCAGCGTTATCTGCAAAAGATGGTGACTGGTCGCTGGAGCGTTGCGATGGCATTAACTGAGCCCAACGCCGGATCCGACCTGGCCGCACTGACAACAAGAGCAGCACCGATTACTGAAGGCCGCTACCGGATTAAAGGTCAGAAAATATTTATTACCTATGGTGACCATGACCTCGCCGAAAACATTGTGCACCTGGTGCTGGCGCGGATTGATGGTGCACCTGCAGGCAACAAAGGCATTTCATTATTTGCCGTTCCTAAATATCGCATCAACGAAGCTGGACAGCTTTCTGGTGCTAACGATGTACGCTGCATTGGCATTGAAGACAAGCTGGGGCTGCATGGCTCACCGACCTGTACCATGGTTTATGGCGAGCAGGATGATTGTGTTGGTGAGTTGATCGGCACGGAAAACCACGGCTTGAAAGCCATGTTTATTCTGATGAATGAAGCCCGTCTGTCAACTGGGTTGCAAGGTGTTGCTCTGGCGGAAATGGCGCGACAAAAAGCTCAGGGTTATGCGCTTGAACGTGCTCAGGGGCGTGAGCCACTGAGCGGACAGAATCCAGCGTTCATCGTCGATCATCCGGATGTCAAACGGCTGCTGCTAACCATTCAATCGCAAGTGACTGCGTTGCGCTCGCTTGCCATTCAAATCGCTGCGGCGATTGATGAAGCCAAGGCTCTGGCGGACGATCCTGTTCGCTCGGCTGAACTTAAGGCACAGGTTGCGTTGTTAACGCCAGTTTTCAAAGCGCATGCAACGGAAACCGGTAACCGCTTGATCAGCGATGCCATTCAGGTTTATGGCGGTATCGGTTTTGTCGAAGATACCGGTATTGCTCAGCTTTTGCGCGATGCAAAAATCACCACCCTATACGAAGGAACAACGGGCATTCAGGCAAAGGATCTGCTGTTCAGAAAAATACAAAAGGATGGTGGTAAAGCACTTGAACATCTTTTATCCAACATCCAATCCTGTATTGAAAAAATTTCCCATGGCACCTTGCAAATCACGGTTGCCCAACCAATGACGGATGCATTAAATCAATTTCGCGCCATGGTTGCCGGTGTTCTGAAAAATGACAGCGACCGGCAGTATGGCATTCACGCAGGCGCAACCATTTTTTTACAGGCGTTGGGAATTCTTTGCGGCGGTTGGCAATTAGCCAAACTGGCCGCAGCAGCAGGTTCAGACTCGAATTCAAATTCACGTTTCAGAGAAAATCTTATCGCTCAGGCTGAGTTTTATTGTGCGCATATCATACCGATGATCAATAGCTGTAAGTTAACCTTTGAGTTTTCAGAAAGGGGGCTGCAACATTACCAGTTTACCTGATCCTGAATCCGTGACTCCCTCAGTGGATGCAGGGTGTAAGAGCTTGATTTCTATTTGTTTTTCAAAAATTATAGGTTCACCCCTATTTTTGGGAAACAAATAGGAATCAATGGCTTGCGCACTGCGCCGCTATGGAGTCACGGATTCAGGTTGATAACAACCCGAAAAAAATTACCGGACAAACTTATGAACATCCGAATTCAAGATGAAGGCATTCATTCTCATGCCGTTACAATAGAACACCGAAACGATGGCACCATGCTGGCTCGCCCTGTCGGCGAGTTGGAGCCCTATGCTGAGAAACTCACTGACCGACTCGAACATTGGGCCGAGGTTCAGCCAGAGCGTATTTTTATTGCTCAGCGTGATCAGAACGGGCAGTGGCAGGAACTGACTTATGCGCAGACCCTGGCTCAGGTAAAAATCATTGCCAGCTATCTGTCAAAACAGGAATTAAGCCCTGAGCGTCCGATTATGGTGTTGTCCGGTAACAGTACCGAGCATCTATTAGTTGGCTTGGCAGCCATGTATATTGGTGTGCCTTATGCACCTATTTCGCCTGCCTATTCGCTGATCTCCAGAGACTATCAAAAGCTCAAACACATTCATGCTTTGCTGACGCCGGGTTTGATTTTTGTGGATAATGTGAATGCTTTCGCACCGGCACTGGCGTCACTGGATCTGACAGACTGCAACATCATGACCGTAACGCCTTGTCAGAGCGACCTCCCTTTTGCTGAAAAAATAGCGACACTTCAGTCTACGCTTGATACGCCGCTGGCTGACAACCTGACGGCTCTAAACGACGCAGTTAACGCAGATACCATCGCCAAGTTTCTGTTTACTTCTGGCTCGACCGGTACGCCAAAAGGTGTCATCAATACCCAACGTATGATCTGCGCCAACCAGGTCATGCTGAGCAGCATATTCAAATATGTCCGAGACGAACCACCAGTGTTACTGGACTGGCTACCGTGGAACCACACCTTTGGCGGCAACCACAATGTCGGGATTGCCCTGTACAATGGCGGCACCTTTTATATCGATGCTGGCAAGCCGGTTCCTCAGGGGATTCATGCAACATTAGAAAACCTGAAGGATGTATCGCCAACCATCTATTTCAACGTACCAAAAGGCTATGAAATTCTGGTTCACCACCTGAAACAGCAACCGGATATTGCCAAAAAATTCTTTTCGAAGTTACGCGCCTTTCAATATGCCGGTGCATCCATGGCACAGCATGTCTGGGATGATTTATACGCTCTGGCTGAGCAATATACCGGGCATCGTATCCCTATCCTGACTGGCCTGGGCTCAACCGAAACAGCACCCGCCGCAATGTTTTGCTCGGTCGAAGAGGCTGCCAGTGGCGTCGTGGGAACCCCCATACCAGGCGTTGAACTGAAACTGGTTCCAAACCTTAGTAAGTTGGAAGTCCGTGTTCGCGGTGTCAGTGTGACCCCTGGCTATTGGCGAGAAGAAGAACGAACCCGTGATGCATTCGACGAAGAAGGCTTTTACTGCCTGGGTGATGCAATAAAGTTTATTGACCCTGAGGCACCATCGCGTGGCTTCCTGTTTGACGGTCGGATAACAGAAGACTTCAAATTGGACACCGGCACCTGGGTTTCGGTGGGAACATTACGAGTGGCGGCCATCGAATTCTTTGCGCCGCTGATGCAGGATCTGGTCGTCACCGGACGGGATCGAGGCTTTGTGGGCGGTTTGGTATTTCCGGATGTAGAACACTGTCGGGCACTGATTCCCAATGGCGAATCGCTCACTCAGACTGAAATCGTAGCGCACGAAAATGTACGCAAAGCCTTTATGGAAAAACTGCAAGCGTTTAAAAAAGTCGCCACTGGTAGTTCAAATCGAATTTGCAGCCTTATTTTGCAAGGGACCCCGGCCAAACTGGATGCCAGCGAAATTACTGATAAGGGATCACTGAACCAGAATGCGGTTGTTGAACACCGCCAACAGGACGTACTTGATATATACAGTGACACCCCCTCTGAAAATGTTTTAACCATAAGGAATAGCTGAATGTCCACAAATACTCGTAAAGTCACCATTGAGTGGGGGGATTGTGACCCGGCCGGAATCGTTTATTACCCACGCTATTTCGCCATGTTTGATTCCTCGACGCATTATCTGTTTGCCTCAAAAGGCCTGGATAAATTTGAAATGCTGAAAAAACATAACGCCGTTGGTTACCCAATGGTGGATACCCAGGCAAAATTTTATATCCCATCCAAATATGGTGATGAGGTCAGCATCGTCAGTGAAATTGAAAGTTTTGGCAGATCCTCATTCAAGGTGGTTCATAAACTTATGAAAGGGGACAAGGTTGCGATTGAATGTTGGGAGAAACGGGTCTGGGTGGTGAAGGATCCTGAAAATTCGGATGCGATTAAATCTGCGCCTGTGCCTGATGAAGTGGTTGCGGCGATGAGTTAGAGGGGTTGGAAGGTTGAGTGGCCTTACTTGACGGGTACTTGCCCGGAAACAGGGTATTCATTACAGGTTTACCTACGATAGTCATTAGGGCATACTTCCTCCATTCAATTAATCCAAGATATTAACAGCATGAATTTACTAACACGCGCAACAACAATGCTTACCGCTGGCGTCACAGATGCAGCGGCGTTTTGTGCGTGTTGTCATCAACAGATACAAACCCTCTGTTAATGACGCCCACAATGCGTGAGGCGTAAGCCTTTCGCAGCATCAGAATAGATATTGTTGAAACCCGAAAGGCTTATTGCCTTTCGGGTTTTTTCGTTTCAGGAGATAAAAAATGAAAAATTACACCGATTGATAAGATCGATTTTTTATAAGAAATGTACAAACTACTTCCTACAGTTTTGAAAACTCGATTGATTTTCAAATCCGAATAGTTGTGCGCCTGATTTCCCAAAACTGAACGGGCGGGATTTCTACGGCCTGAAAAAAGGCAAACACAGAAAGCTATTGAATTTCGAGGCAGTTGACGAAAAAAATATTCACAGTAATCTGAGCACAACTTTGAAGCAGGACGAGATCAGCAACATGCAAAGTCAAATACAAAACATGCAACACTTAATACAGTCCTGAATCCGTGACTCCAGAGTGGATGCAGGGGGTAAGAGCTTGATTCCTATTTGTTTTTCAAAAATTGCAGGTGCACCCATAGGTTTTTGGGAAGCAAAGAGGAATCAATGGCTTGCGCACTGCGCCGCTATGGAGTCACGGATTCAGGTACAGAGTTATCAGAAACATAATTTACTGAGCTGATCGATTCCGGTTGGTTCAGGCCAACTGGATTTTTATTTTATTAAAACTCCCGTTGGTGCGCCATCGGGAGTTTTTTTGTTTTTGCCATTTGGTCTAGTGGTAGGACACCGGTCTTTGACACCGGTAGCCCAGGTTCGAATCCTGGAGTGGCAGCCAAGTTATGCACAGTTGGCAGAGTGATGATGCACAGGACTGCAAATCCTGGTAACGCCGGTTTGAATCCGGCACTGTGCTCCATTTTATGGTGATCGTGGCAGAATGATTATGCATCGGTTTGTGGCACCGAGAGATGCCGGTTTAAATCCGGTCGATCACCCCATTTACGGTTGGGCTCCTTTACCTGAATCCGTGACTCCATAGCGGCGCAGTGCGCCGCTATGGAGTCACGGATTCAGGGTAACGTTTGGTTCCACTTTAGGCTCCCTGTAGTTTTCTTTTCAAATCGCCAGTGGCAACATTTCGGCCAATCATACATTGATTCATTACAACCAGTTTAAAAGTGCCTGTCTGAGTAATTCTTCTAAGTAATTTGGCAACACATCTGTCAGCCGGGATATCGATTTTATCACCATCGTGCCTCCAGTTTTGGCACTTTTGAACACCGAATGAGAATTCTGTACAACAAACCCTTGACCTTAGACCATACTCAAGGGTCTAAGCTTCCGACAAAGCACACAAATGGCGGGCCTTATGAAAATCGGTGAATTAGCGAAAAAATCCAGGCTATCAGCCCATACTCTGCGTTACTACGAAAAAAGCGGTCTGCTGAAACCAAGCCAACGCGGCGAAAACAATTACCGGCTCTATAACCAAAACGATCTCGATACAGCTCGCTTTATCAAGCGCGCTCGCGGCATCGGTTTCAGCCTGGAAGAAGTCGGTCTATTTTTATCAATTCGCTCAGACTTACCGGCACATGTATGTGCAGATGCAAAGGCATTGGCCGATCAGAAAATTAAAGATGTCCAACGGCAGATCCGCGAACTTAAAGAAGTCCTCTCGGCCCTGCATAAGCTTTCCGATGCCTGTTGTGGCGGCAATGAAAGCGCCGAATACTGCACTATCATCGAAGCACTGGATCATCAGGATGTCCTGAATCCGTGACTCCATAGCGGCGCAGTGCGCAAGCCATTGATTCCTATTTGCTTCCCAAAAATTGGGGTGAACCTATGGGTGCACCTGCAATTTTCACCCTGCCTCCACTGAAGGAGTCACGGATTCAGGTACGAGAAAAATTCAGCACCGACTACGAACGCTACTGTCAGCAGGTGCGACGATGGCTGTAACAATGGCTACCGATTCGGCACATCGGATTGTCGACGTATCCTGCCGGAAATGACTGTCTGAGAAAGCAGAGACCGAGCAAAAAACAAACAGAATGCGCATTCGCTGAGCCAAAAACGCGAAAGTTATCGTCAGACGAGTCTTATTTTGTTACTCGGCACCACAAAAATGATAGCTAGATCACATCATCAAAATAGCAATAAGCTTTAAGATCATTACCGTCAATTTGCTGACCTACTGATTCTATTGTTTCCCTGCGCGGGAATAGAACGTGAAATACCCCTGCCAAAGCGCAAGTCGTTTCGCAGAGCAAGCATTAAACCTGAATCCGTGACTCCATCACAGCGCAGTGCGCAAGCCATTGATTCCTCTTTGCTTCCCAAAAATTGGGGTGAACCTATGGGTGCACCTGCAATTTTTGAAAAACAAATAGAAATCAAACTCTTACACTCTGCATCCACGGATTCAGGTTAATTTCACTAAGTTCAAATGAATTCGATTGATATGTCTCAGCAGCCTGTCCACGCAAAATGACGTTTCCCGCTTCCTCAAACATACCGAAAATGTACCGACACAAAGGAATTTAAAATGAGTTTTCAATATCAAAATAGATATTTCAAACCAAATATTCAACCAACTATTTTTTCGATTAGTTCCCCACATGAGCTGTCAAATACTTACGCAAAAATTGAGTATTTTGATTCGACCGGCAGTCACAAAGATAGAGAAAGCAGAAAAATTGTTGAGTACTGCCGAAAAAACAACATTAATGCTGTAGGATGCGCATCAACAGGAAACTTTGGTATTTCCTCATCAGCACACTGTAAGATGGCTGGCATCGAGCGCCATGTTTTGATTTCAACCTCAATAAATACGGTTAAACAACACCTGTTAGAACTGCAAGATGCCATCATCCATAAAGTTAACGCTATTGGTAAAGAAATTTACGAGGTGAGCAACACCAAAATGTCAGAAATGGGGATATACAATGCAAATCCTGGTCAATGCTTTTTAAAAGTTGCGGCCAATAAAAGTATTGGATATGAGATTAATGTCTTGTTTGGTAATGATTTAGATTACATTATATGCCCGGCTAATAATGGCACCTTGTTAAGAGGAGTCTGGCTTGGCTTACGAGAAAAGGGAGCTAAAGCCAAGATGGTTGGAGCAGTTGCAAAAAACTCTTCGATTGCATCCAGCATTTCAGGCAACCTTGAATTTGACGATCCAGCCTCTGTCTATAAGCAATCCCAAGGTTTTGAAATAAACCTAACAGATCAACAGATAAGTGATGTTCATAATACGTTACTCTCAATGGGAATATTCTGTGAACCCAGTAGCGCAGCTTCATTGGCAGCAGCAAAAATATTAAATTCAGAAAATCAATCATTAACAACTCGAATCATATGTATTATTACAGGGTGCGGGTTGAAAAAATGAAATCAAAAGGTCTTCTATTAGCCATTATCGCAACGTTTTTATGGGGAACGCATTCGGTACTGGGACGTTATCTGGCAGGTAGCCTTCCTGTCGAATTAATATCAGTATCCCGGCTGTTAATCGGGGCACTTTCTCTACTCTGCTTGTTATTGTTCAGGGTATTTACCGGATCAGAAACAATTGAGGTGTTAAAGCTGAGAAGAAATGACGTTCAACCGTTAGTAGTGTCTTCAGTCTGCGTTGGTATCAATTTATTTCTGTTTCATTGGGGATTGAAGTTTACTACGGCGAATAACGCAATGGTTTTGGAGTCAACCGCCCCCATATTTGTCGCACTGCTTGCACCGCTATTCTTGTTGGAAAGAATCTCTAAACGAGATATTTCTCTGTCATTGGTCGCGTTTTTTGGCATTCTTCTTGTCGTTTATTCCAATAACGCAGGAACGTTCTCAATCTTCGGAGACAGTATCGAATTACTTGCAGGGCTCACCTGGGCTTTGTTTATTTTACTGTCGAAGAAACTGAATTCCGATTCCACTTCGCTAACACAGAGACTGAAAAACCTGATGTATGTACTTTTTGGTGCAGGTTTATTGTTATTGGCTTTTACCGTCTTGAATACGGAATTAACCGTTAAACGCAACTGGTTGTTGCCACTGTTGTATCTTGGTGTTTTTCCAACAGCGATTGCCTATAGCTGCTGGTATGAAGCTGGCACTCTGTTAAAACCGACACTGCTTGCTATTCTGTTCAATCTTTCGGTTGTGTTTACAACCCTTAATGCCTACCTGTTTCTGGGCGAAAAGTTAAGCCTTTTATCGTGTCTGGGCATATCCATTATTCTTGGTGCCATAACATGGATGGCATTAAAAAATGATAATGGGACTGACCCTGCTTTAGCGACAGAGGGCCATTAGCTGAATCTCACCCCGGCATCTTTTAAAGGTGCCGGGCACTTGGGAATGACCATTAGGATTCTGATTCTATTCAGATTCAAGCGACAATGGCCATAGATCGCTCTCATACCCACATACAGACTAACCGTCACGCCTAACAAGACAGGCACTCTAAAAACACTTAATCCGTGACATCATTCACATTTTCAAACACAGATCGAGCTAACCTCTTTACTGAAGCACCGTACTTCGTTTTCAATTCCACCTTGATCAAAATGAATCATAAAGGAAGCACCAATGAGTGACAATGACCCATCAACGCACTACCCCAGAAATCAATTAACCGCCGAGCACGACACAACGACCCAACCCCCAGCCCCACGCTTTCACGCCAGCAAAGA
>JARRJP010000082.1:0-11008 GCA_037389025.1 Reinekea sp.
GGAAGCAAAGAGTAATCAATGGCTTGCGCACTGCGCCGCGATGGAGTCACGGATTCAGGTTTGATTTAAACGTGAACTGATTTGGCACAGAAATAGCTTGATAGCTAAAATGGAATAGTGACTGATAATGCAGTCATAAGGGAATTATGGTGGTTCCGAGTTGCTGCTAATTTGTGAAATGACTCTACACTGTTATGTATAGGGCAGCTCATTGCAGAACAGAACTTTAAGTGAAATCTGAATCCGTGATTCCCTCGCGGCCTAGTGCGCAAGCCAATGATCCCTCTTTGCTTGCTAAAAAACTTAATGAACCTGTGGGTACACCTGCGATTTTTGAAAGGCAAATAAAAATCAAGCGCTGACAACCTGCATTCATTCTGAAGTCACGGATTCAGGTAAAAGGATACTTGTTGAGACTATAAAATGCCCAAAATAACCGTACAGAGCGAGATTCTAATTAACCAACCCAGAGAATACCTCATTGACTACCTGGCTGACTTTAGGAACTGGCCTGCCTGGTCTCCCTGGCTGGTTCTGGAGCCAAATTGCCCGGTAATATGCAGCGGTATACCAGGCCTTGTTGGTCATGACTATCACTGGGAGGGGCAATTGCTTGGCTCAGGCCGGATGGTGCTCAGAGAAAAGACACCGGATCGTTTGGAAATGGGCTTGGCCTTGCAGCACCCCATTGCCGTTAAAGCCGTAATTGTCATTAAAATTCAACCGCAGGATCAAGGCTGTAAGCTGATCTGGTTAACCGAATTCACCCTGTCCTGGGCTTACTTCTATCTGAAAAAACGCATGAAATTTAATTTGTGCAGTGACTTTCAACGTGGTTTTTCCATGCTTAAAAATCTGTTGGAGAAGGATTCCATTCGGAGTCGATTAGAGCGGGTTGGGTTGGTTGATCAGCCTGGTCTGGATTACATCGGGATTGAGGTGACTAGTGAGTTGGGTCATCTGGGAACCGTTGTCGAGGAAAATCTTGCCCGTTTAAGCCAGTTTTGCGCAGAACAGGCTATTGAACCGACAGGCCCCCCTTTTACACTGTATAAAAAGCTCGATTTGCACACATTCCAGGCTGAATATGTCACAGCTATACCTGTAGCGCAGGCGGAAACGGTTGAAGCACCTTTCTGTTCCGGGTCTATCTCTGCGACGTCGGCTTACGTTTCTCGTCATATAGGTGATCGCGCCTTTGTCAGTAACGGTTGGGCTCAGGTCAATTTGGTGGCACGACGGGACAAGCTGAAGCTGCACAAGCAATACGTTGGTTTGGAGCGCTATTTGAACGACCCTGCTGATACAGATATCGCCAGATTACAGACCGAGGTGGTTCTGTTCTGTCATTGATTGAAGAGCAAAATAACAGATGAGATGCTTGTACGAATACAACGAATGATGTAAAACCTGATCAAATGGTCAGAACGGAATAAAAGAGGACAAGTTTATGGCAACGCCACATATTAAAGCCGAAAAGGGTGATTTTGCAGAAACAGTGCTAATGCCTGGCGATCCATTACGTGCCAAACACATTGCAGATACCTTTCTGACGGATATCGTCCAGGTCAACGAAGTTCGTAATATGTTCGGTTTTACCGGTCAGTATAAAGGTAAACCTATTTCCGTGATGGGTTCCGGTATGGGCATCCCTTCAATATCAATTTACGCGAAAGAGCTGATAACCGAGTTCAGCGTAAAAAATATTATCCGGGTTGGAACCTGTGGTGCACTTAAAGACGATATTCAGCTACGCGATGTTATTATCGCTCAAGGTGCCAGTACCGACTCAAACGTGAATCGTGTTCGTCTTAACGGCTATGACTATGCTGCCATTGCCAGCTATGAATTGCTCGAAGGCACCGTGAACGCCGCACGCAATGCCGGAAAATCAGTTCGGGTTGGGAATGTATTCTCTGCGGACCTGTTCTACTCGCCAGTGGATGGCATCATGCAAACGTTACACGATATGAACATTCTCGCAGTGGAAATGGAAGCGGCCGGATTGTATGGCGTTGCCGCAGAATTTAATGCCAATGCACTGGCTGTGATGACTGTCAGCGACCACATTATGCGCGGTGAAGCGCTGGACGCGGATGCCCGTCAGACAACCTTTAACGACATGATCGAGATTACCCTTGATGCCGCGTTGAATTTCTAAGGAATTGCGAATGTCAGAATTTACCGAAAAACTTCACCAACTGGCGATTGATGCCGCCGCTAAAGCTTATGCACCCTACAGCGACTTCCCGGTTGGTGCCGCGCTGGTGACAAAAGACGGCCAATTAATCCAGGGATGTAACGTCGAAAATGCCAGCTACAATCTAGGGCTTTGCGCTGAGCGAAATGCCATTACCAGTGCCGCAACGCAAGGTGCGCGCCCTGGCGATATCAATGAACTGGTTTTGTTTGTTAATCGTGAACCCTTTACCTCACCCTGTGGTGGTTGCCGTCAGGTAATCTCTGAATTTATGGATAAGGGTGCATCGGTCATTGCCTATAACTCCAAAGGTGAAGCTAAGCACTGGACTGTTGAACAACTGTTACCGGATGGTTTTTCTGGCAGCGACTTGTGAGTTCACGGGCCTGCCCCGAAAAAATGTACTTCATTCGAGGCCGCCTGATCGCTGATTCGGCGGCCTTTTGATTATCCAATCCAGATAGAAAAGACATTCAGAACTGGTATTTACGTTATTCGAAATACCAATACCGGCCCGCATTGGCTGTCGGGCTTGCTGGCAAGGGAACACTACAGGCTTGGTGGGTAGTGCCTGGAATCATCAAAATGCCCGGAAGGGAACGAGAAGCAAGTGCTGGAACTGCTGCGTTGGCGGAGCCGGTTGATCGGCCCTCTGAAAAGTATGAGGCCATTACCTGAGCGTTGGTGAGTGGTGGTAGCTTGCCTGAAAGTGTTCTTGAGTTATTCCTGAATCCGTGACTCCATAGCGGCACAGTGCGCAAGCCATTGATTCCTCTTTGCTTCCCAAAAATTGGGGTGCACCTGCAATTTTTGAACAACAAATAGAAATCAAGCTCTTACACTCTGCCTTCACTGAAGGAGTCACGGATTCAGGTTATTGCCATAATCAGGAAACCTGGTTGTCAACAGTCGCTGATTTTGTTGAGCCATATTTGGGTTCCGTTGCCGTATATTTGGGCTTCGTTATGAGACTGTGGTGATCCAAAAAATACGCCGTCAATTTCAACCCTCTTAGACATTGGTCTAAATTGTAAACAATATTATTGTTTTTCTATCTTGAAAAGCGCTAAATAATGCTAATTCGCTTTAATTGTAAACAAAAATAAAATCCAACCCGGTTTGATCCCAAAATCGAAAGCCGGAAAGCGAGGTAGTATATGAGCCGTTATGACGAGCAACACCAGAGGGCACGCAAACAGGCAGATGAGTTCTGGCTGGAGCAAGCCAGTGTTTTAAGCTGGTTTAAGCCGCCAAGTCAGGGTTTCAGTGAAGATGAGCATGGCAATGATCGATGGTTTACCGATGGCCGTCTGAATAGCTGTTATCTGGCCCTGGATTTTCACATTGAGCAAGGGCGAGGTGAGCAAACCGCATTAATCTATGACTCACCGCTTGATAACCGGAAGCAACGTTTCAGTTACCGGCAGTTGCTTGATGAAGTCAGTCGTTGTGCAGGGATGTTGCAGCAGTCAGGCGTCAGCAAAGGTGACCGCATCGTGATCTACATGCCGATGATTCCACAGGCGGTGATCGCTATGCTGGCCAGCGCCCGCATTGGGGCCATTCATTCGGTGGTGTTTGGTGGTTTCGCGGCCAAAGAACTGGCGGTGCGCATTGATGATGCCGAACCGAAAGTTGTGCTCTCTGCCAGTTGTGGTCTGGAGCCGGGTAAGATCATTGAATATCAGCCATTGTTGCAAGAGGCACTGCAACAGGCCAGCCATAAGCCGCAGCAGGTGATGGTTTGGGAGCGTGATCAGTCCGCAGTACAAAACCATTTTATTCGCTGGCAGGATCAACTGAAGAACGCTCAGCCGGTCGCCTGTACGGACGTTGCCGCGACCGATCCTCTCTATATTCTCTACACCTCGGGCACCACCGGAAAACCCAAAGGTGTCGTGCGCGATAATGGCGGCCATGCCGTGGCGATGAATTTCAGTATGCAGGCCTTGTACGACATTCAGCCTGGTGACGTTTTCTGGGCCGCCTCCGATGTCGGCTGGGTTGTTGGGCATTCCTATATTGTTTACGCGCCGTTAATTCGCGGCTGTACTTCGATTCTGTATGAAGGCAAACCCGTGGGTACACCAGATGCTGGTGCGTTCTGGCGAGTGGTTGCTGACTACGGGGTGAAGGTACTGTTTGCCGCACCGACGGCCTTTCGGGCAATTAAAAAGTCTGACCCGGATGGTCATTTTATTCAGCAGTATAATCTGTCATCGCTGCAAACGATTTTTATGGCAGGTGAACGGCTTGATCCACCAACATTGGAATGGACTGAAAGTCACACCGGTAAACCGGTTATTGATCATTGGTGGCAAACGGAGACCGGTTGGGCCATTGCTGGTAATCCATTGGGTATTGAGCCCTTTGCAACTCGTGCAGGCAGTGCCTGTAAACCCTTACCTGGCTTTAATGTCGAAATTCTTGATGCAGACGCCCACATTCTGCCGCCCGCAGAGCAGGGGTTTATTGCCTTGCAGAGACCCTTGCCGCCTGGCTGTTTGCTCACCATCTGGAACAATCAGGCCCGTTTTGAATCCGGTTATCTGAATCAGTTTCGCGGCTATTATGTGTCCGGCGATGGCGGCTATAAAGATGACGATGGTTATCTGTATGTGATGGGCCGCATTGATGACGTGATCAATGTCGCCGGGCACCGCCTTTCAACCGGTGAAATGGAAGCCGTCGTTGGCGCTCATGACGCAGTAGCCGAATGCGCAGTGATCGGTATTCAGGACGCTTTGAAAGGGCAGATTCCAATCGGGCTGGTGGTGTTGAAGGATGGTGTTTACCCCGATGAAGAAGCACTGCAAGCAGAACTGATTGCCAAGGTTCGTGCTGAAATAGGGGCTATTGCCTGCTTTAAAAAAGCCATGATTGTGGATCGGTTACCGAAGACCCGCTCTGGCAAAATTCTGCGTTCTACATTGCGAAAGATGGCTGATGGACAAAGCTATGCCATTCCTTCAACGATTGATGACCCAACGGCTCTGTCAGAGATAGAAGCCTTGTTTCATTGATTCCTTGTCATATGACGGAGATAACCAGTCAGTTGTGCTACCTAGCGGCGCACTGCGCCGCTATGGAGTCACGGATTCAGGTTGAAGTGTTTCACCACAGGCATAGGTCACAAAAAACGCCTCAACCGAGGCGTTTAACATCAATAATCCAACCGATTCTGTTCATGGCCAAAACATCGAACCAGGCTGCCATCATCCTTGGTAATCAGCTCCGGCGTGACGTGGTGGCAATGCTCATCCGCGTATTTACACCGGCCATGAAACGCGCAACCAAGTGGCGGATTTAATGGCGATGGTAATTCACCTGGCAAGCGGATTTTTTCGATGCGCTGCTGCGGGTTGATGCGCGGAGTCGAAGATAAAAGTGCGCGGGTGTAAGGGTGTTTCGGTGCTTTGAATATCTGTTCCGCTGGTCCCTGTTCCACCACTCGGCCAAGGTACATTACCATCACCTCGTCAGCGATATGCTCAACAACTGACAAATCGTGAGAGATAAAGATATAAGCCAGACCAAACTCTTCCTGCAAATCCATCATCAGGTTCAGCACCTGTGCCTGAACGGAAACGTCCAGTGCCGATACCGGTTCGTCAGCCACAACCACTTTCGGGTTCAGCATCAGGCCGCGCGCAATGGCGATGCGCTGGCGCTGACCGCCGGAGAACATATGCGGATAGCGATCATAGTGTTCAGCTTTCAGGCCAACCCTTTCCAGCAGGTAAAGCGCTCGTTCCTTCCGACCTGCTGGATTCATTTCGCTATTAATGACCAGCGGTTCTTCGAGAATATGGCCGACTTTTTTGCGCGGGTTCAGTGAACCATAGGGGTTTTGGAAAATAATCTGAATGCGTTCACGCGCTTCTTTCTTTTCCTCCCCTTCCAGCGTCAGCAGATCTTTGCCATTGAACTGGATTTTGCCCGAGGTGGGCGTTTCAATCATCGTCAATTGCCGGGCCAGTGTGGATTTTCCACAACCGGATTCGCCGACCACTGCCAGTGTTTTACCGGCGGCGACTTCAAAGTCCACGCCATCCAGCGCCTTCACGATGCCTTGTGGTTTAAATAAGCCCTGGCTGACACGATAGTGTTGTTTCAGGTTGGTGCCTTGCAGCACGACAGCGTTCTCTGTGCTCATCAGGCAGCATCCTCTTGCTGGGTTAACGGTGTAAAGCAGCGCACGCTACGGCCATCGGTTTCAATTAATTCTGGTTCTTCCGTGCGGCATTTGTCTGTTGCATACGGGCAGCGCGGGTTTAGCAGGCAACCGGATGGACGGTCGTTGGCACCGGGTACAACGCCGGGCAGGGCATCCAGTCTGGCTTTTCCCTGGGAGGATTCCGGCAGTGATTTCATCAGCGCTTCGGTGTAGGGGTGGCTGGGCCGCGCAAATATTTCAGCCGCTGGGCCGGTTTCAACAACCTGGCCGGCGTACATGACGACGACGCGATCCGCTGCTTCGGCAACCAGCGCCAAGTCGTGGGTGATCAGAATCAGCCCCATATTTTTCTGGCGCTGCAAATCCAGTAACAGATCAATAATCTGCGCCTGAATGGTTACGTCCAGTGCGGTTGTCGGTTCATCGGCAATCAGCAGCTTCGGGTCACAGGCAATGGCCATAGCGATCATCACCCGCTGACTCATGCCGCCGGATAGCTGATGTGGGAACGATTTGATTCGCTCTTCCGGTGCAGGAATGCCGACTTGGCGCAGTAGATCAACTGCCTTGAGTTTACGCTCTTTGCGCGAACCGCCCTGATGCACCGCAATAGCTTCCATAATCTGGTCGCCGACGGTAAAGCAAGGGTTCAATGCCGTCATCGGATCCTGAAAGATCATGGCAATTTCGTCACCGGTGATTTTACGGCGCGCCTTGTCTTTCATTTCCAGCAGCTTCATACCTTCAAAATTCAGCTCGTTTGCGGTGACTTTTCCGGGGTAATCAATCAGGCCCATCAATGCCAGGGAACTGACCGATTTGCCCGAGCCTGACTCACCAACAATGCCGACCACTTCGCCAGCGTTTACTTCATACGACAGCCGATCCACCGCCCGAAACGGGCCAAAGGTGACCGACAGATCCTGAATGGATAATAAACTCATGTCTGCCTCCTTATTGCTTCAGTTTCGGGTCGAGTGCATCGCGCAGGCCGTCACCCATCAGGTTAAAAGCCAGCACAGTGCTGAGAATGGCAAGACCGGGAAAGGTCACGACCCACCAAGCGCTTTGGATATATTCCCGAGCTGTTGCCAGCATGGTGCCCCATTCCGGCAGTGGGGGCTGTGCACCGAGACCAAGAAACCCCAGTGCTGCCATATCGAGAATGGCATTGGAAAAGCTCAACGTGGCCTGAACAATCAACGGTGCCAGACAGTTCGGCAGAATCGTAATAAACATAAGCCGCCAGGCATGTGCACCGGCTACTCGCGAGGCAACGACATAATCGCGGTTACGCTCCGCCAAAACCGAAGCCCGGGTCAAACGGGTATAGTGCGGCAGATAGACCAGTGACAGTGCAAGGCCCGCATTCAGAATGCTCGGTCCAAGCACCGCAACAATGGCAATGGCCAGCAATAGTGGTGGTAAAGATTGCAGAATATCGCTGATCCGCATGATGGCGGTATCAATCACCCCGCCAAAGTAACCCGCCATCAAACCAAGACAAATACCCATGACCAACGATACCAGGACGATCACCAGACCGATTAGCAGCGAAAGACGTGCACCATGCATCAAACGCGACAGGATATCGCGGCCGACACCATCAGTACCAAGCAGAAACTGTGTACTGCCACCATCGCTGAATGCCGGTGGAGCAAGGATAAAGTCTCGGAACTGCTCAGTTGGTGAGTGCGGTGCCAGCAGGCTGGCCAGCAAGGCCATCATAACGATGAAAGCAACATAAGCCAGGCCAATAACGGCACCACGGTTTTGTCGAAAATAAAACCAGAATTCCGCCAGAGGCGTTACCGGCTTTTGAACAGTTGGGTTGGACTGTGTCATAGCGCCTCCTTACTTACTGTGCCGAACACGAGGATTAATGATGCCGTAGGTCAGATCTACCAGCAGATTGACCACGATAATGATGCAGGCAATCATCAACAGCCCACCCTGCACGACCGGATAATCACGTCGACCGATCGCTTCGATTAACCATTTGCCAATACCTGGCCAGGCAAAGATAGTTTCGGTGAGAATTGCGCCACCGAGCAGGGTGCCGACTTGCAGGCCGATTACCGTCACCACTGGAATCAAGGCATTACGCAATGCATGTTTCATCACAACCCGAGTGGGTGATAGCCCCTTGGCCCGTGCGGTACGGATATAATCCTCGCCGAGCACTTCCAGCATTGATGATCGAGTCATCCGTGCGATAACGGCCATCGGAATGGTGCCCAGTACAATGGAAGGTAAAAACAGGTGGGCCAATGCCGACCCAACCGCGCCTTCTTCGCCGGAAAGCCAAGCGTCTATAATCATAAACCCCGTCACTTCATCGACCCAGTAAAGCGCATCAATTCGTCCGGCCACCGGCGTGATGTCGAGCTGTACCGACATTAATAGAATCAACAGTAAACCCCACCAGAAAATCGGCATTGAATAACCGGCAAGTGAGGCCGTCATAACGGTATGATCAAAAACACTGCCCCGTTTAACCGCTGCAATAATGCCCAATGGCAAACCGATCAATATTGCGAAGATTGCCGCAAACACCGAAAGCTCGATGGTGGCAGGGAAAAGAGTAAGAAATTCATGCATCACCGGTTCCTTGGTCACAAATGAAATCCCAAGGTCACCGCGCAGGATATTGATGACATAAAGACCGTATTGCTGCACTAGCGGCTTGTCCAGGCCAAGCATTGCCTCGACTTCAGCGCGCTGCTCAGCGGAAAACCCTCGTTCGCCACCCATCACGGTAACCGGGTCGCCAGGAATTAAATGAATAAGAGAAAAGGTTAATAATGAGACGCCAATAAAGGTTGGTATGACCATACCGACCCGGCGCATGACAAATTGAAACATAGTACTACCTGATAAACGAAGACAGCCCCGGATGGAGCTGTCTTTTTATTGTAGCTCAAGCTACAAATTATTCTGCGAGGTCAACGCCATAAAATACGTGAGTACCAAATGGCGACATCTTGTAACCTTGCACTTCTTTACGCACCGGTTCAAATACCACGGAATGTGCAATGGTGATCCACGGAGCCTCTTCTTTGAAGATAACCTGAGCTTCTTCATACAAGGCAGTACGTGCTTCAGGATCAGCAGTTGCCTTGGCGTCTTCCAGCAGACCATTGAATTCCTGGTTACACCAAAATGCGATGTTACCGCCGGTTTTCGCTGCCGGGCAGCCTAACAGAACGTACATGAAGTTATCTGGGTCACCGTTATCACCAGTCCAGCCGAGCATCGCGGTTTGATGTTCGCCTTTCTTGGTGCGCTCCAGATATTCACCCCATTCATAGGAAACAATGTTGGCTTTAACACCGACTTTTGCCCAGTCCGCCTGCATCATTTCCGCCATGCGTTTTGCATTCGGGTTGTATGGACGCTGAACCGGCATTGCCCAGATATCGGTCTCAAAACCGTTTGGATAACCGGCTTCGGCTAACAGCTCTTTTGCTGCTGCAGGGTCGTAAGCGTAGTCAACCACATTGTCATTGTATGACCACATCGTTGGAGGAATTGGGTTCTTGGCAACTTCGCCAGCGCCTTGATAAACCGCATCCAGAATCGCTTCTTTATCTGTCGCCATGTTCAGAGCCTGACGAACGAGCTGGTTATCAAAAGGTGCTTTCTTGGTATTAAACGCCAGGTAACCAACGTTCAGACCATTAGATTGCAGTACATTGATATCCGAGTCTGCTTTCATCTGCGCAATGTCTGCCGGGTTCGGGAATGGCATCATGTGGCATTCACCTTTTTTCAGCTTGGCATACCGTACACTAGCGTCTGGAGTGATGGAAAATACCAGTCGATCCAAAGGCGAGGCACCTTCCCAGTAGGCTTTATGAGAGACATAGCGAATACTGGCGTCTTTTTGATAATGAACCAAAGCAAAAGGGCCAGTACCAACTGGAATTTTATCCAGTTGTTCTGGCGTGCCGGCTTTCATGTAAGTGTCGGCCTGCTCGGCGGAAAATATTGACGCAAAGTCCATTGCCAGGTTCGCCAGGAAGGTCGCATCCGGTTTGTTCAGGTGGAATACGACTGTGTAATCATCCACTTTTTCCAGATGATTGATGATGTTACTCATATCCATGTAACCGAAATAATCGTAAGTATGGTTACTGACATTGTGGTATGGATGATCATCCAGCAACTGACGGTTAAACGAGAACATGACATCATCTGCGTTGAAATCGCGGGAGGGGCTGTAATCCCGGCGCTTGTGGAACTTCACGTTTTTGCGCAGATGGAAGGTATAGCTCAAGCCATCTTCAGAAACATCCCAGCTTTCTGCCAGGCCCGGAACGATATTGGTACCGCCGCGTTCAAACTCCACCAGCCGATTAAACATGGTACGTGACGAAGCATCAAAGGTTGTACCGGAAGTATAAAAAGCCGGATTAAAACCTTCAGGACTCGCTTCGGCGCAGTAAACAAAGGTTTTAGGCGCAGCCGCAGCGCCAGTTGCCAGACTCGCAGCGAGTGTGGCACTGGCCAGTAACGTCAGACTTTTTTTCATTTTTTGGGGTTCTCCTAGTCGCCAGGCGAGGGTATCGCAGGCATCAGTGAGTTTTGACTCGCATACTATGCCAGCATGCTTTAATTTTTTTCTCTGT
>JARRJP010000083.1:0-22983 GCA_037389025.1 Reinekea sp.
TCTCGATGGAATTGGCGGCTGGACACACGAAGCGGGACTCGTTGACCGGACACAATTCAATGCCTGGATACAGAACTTTATTGTGCCTTACGCCAACCATCTAAAGTCTCGTGGCCTTTACTTGGTAATTAGTGCGACCGGTCCAGTTACCACACCAAACAAAAAAATAGCAGAACACTCTCGCCTGCATGCGTTCTGGAATACCCTTGCCAACGCCCCGGGGGTAAAAAACGCCGACAATATCATGTTCGAGCTTCTGAACGAGCCGGTTGATATTGAATCATATCCTGGCAATGGCGACTGGGGCCACGGTGAGGCGAAATACTTCAACGCATTTAGAGACTGGATTCAACCCGTCATTGATGGGATCCGGGATACAGGCGCAAACAATGTTATATGGGTACCAACTCTCGAGTGGCAGGGTTCACCTCAACAACACGCACAGTTTCCTTTTAGATGCACCAATTGCGGTATTGCAGCACACTATTATCCGGCTTATGGCGGTTGTTACGACAATTCCGATTGTCATAACAAGTTATGGGAGAGAAATTACAAACCGGCTACTGATAAATGGCCAATGATTATTACCGAGAATTTCTGGTTTCCGGAAGATAATGGACTTGACTCAGGTAGTACAGCAGGCTACGGCAATACCCTAAAGGCCAACATGGAAAAGGAAGGTAACGTTTCCTATATGATCGGCTTTATAGGAGACCTGCTTGATATTAACAATGCACGGCCTCAAGATGCTAACTTGAACTCAAAGGAAGGCGCACAAGCCGCTTTTGAATGGTGGTACCAGTCTAATTCACAGTCTAGTTCTTCATGCACACCATCCACTATTATCCCGTACGTACAGGTAAACGATGGAGATTGGCAACAAACGGCAAGTGTAACAGTAGATTCTGGCGCAAAAGTTAAATTTGGTCCTCAACCTATTACAGACACCTCATGGTCGTGGAGCGGTGGTGGCACATCCAATACTAGCCGCGAGCAAACAATTCATCCTGCAATTTCAGTAACTGCTACAGCTACCTTTACAAATAACTGTGGTATTAAAAGCACTCAGAATTTTACCGTTAATGTAAATCAGGATCCGAACCCAAATCCGAACCCAAATCCGAACCCAAATCCGAATCCAAACCCGAATCCTAATCCAGTTCCGAATCCGAACCCGAACCCTAATCCAGTTCCGAATCCGAACCCAAGTGCTCAGGCAATAGAAAACGGCAGATACAACATCATATCTTCGTTAAGTGGTCTGTATTTGGATGTTTATGGTGCACGGATGGCCGATGGTACGGATATTATCCAATACCCCGGTAACGGCGGAGCAAACCAACAGTTTGACGTTGAGGCGCTGGGGGACGGTACATATTCCATTCGCGCTGCCCACAGTGGTAAGGCAGTGGAGGTATCTGAAGGAAATGCCAACGATGGCGCCGACTTGCGTCAAGGAACCTATACCGGCGGGCAAAATCAACGCTGGCGTATTGAAGAAGTCGGCAATGGTGTCTATTCCGTTACCTCGGCCTTAAGCACTAATCAGGTGCTCGACGTTTGGGAAATGAACACGAAGGCAGAGGGTGAGGTCAAGCTTTATGGATGGTGGGGAGGGCCAAATCAACAGTGGTCCTTTGTAAGGGTAGGTGATACCCAGCAGAACCCGGTGCCGAATCCAAACCCGGTACCGGGGGATGTCATGCCTTCAGCGGGCTGCGGCACGAATCCGACCCTGAGCAGTGGCGAGCATACAATTCGAGTGAATGGTCAGAACCGCAGCTTCATTGTGCGGGTTCCCGATGGTTATGATAGCCGCCATCCCTACCCGCTGGTCTTCGCGTTTCACTGGTTCGGCGGCACTATGCAGGATGTCGACGGTGGCGGCACCAGTGGGTATACCTGGTCCTACTATGGACTCAGGGAAAAGGCAGATAACAGTAACGATCACAAGATGATCTTTGTGGCGCCCCAGGGGCTGGGTAACGGTTGGGCCAATTCCGGCGGCCAGGACCTCGCCTTCGTAGACGATATGACTGCTCAGATCTGGGATGACATACGCAATCGCATGTGACCGGGCAGATGTATTCCGAGGGGCAGCAGTCTACGCCGGCGCAGTGCTCAGCGGATGCAGCGATGGCTCAAAACCAATTCCATACATTGGCATTCACGGACTAGGTGATCCTACCTGCAATATCGGTGGTGGGCGCGCGATGCGCGACACGTTCGTCAGCCAGAACGGTTGTACTGCCCAAAGCCCTCCAGAGCCGGCCAGGGGCAGCCTGTCGCATATATGCACTTCCTATAGCGGGTGCCAGGATGGGTATCCAGTCCGCTGGTGTGCGTTTGATGGCGGCGGTCACACCCCGGCGCCAGTGGATGGGAGCAACTCAGCTTACGGTGGCGGCGACGCCACCTGGACCAAGTCGGAGGTGTGGGATTTCTTCACGCAGTTTTAAAGCGTCACCAGAATGGTGTTGACGCGATTAATCAGACGCGTTGACTTCTGAGACCTTGATGGGGTCAGAGTAAATTGACTCTGACCCCATACTGTTTTAAGCGGCGCGGATTTTGCCTCACCTGCGGAGTGCATCGAACGCTCAGCCAATTTCACCTCACAGGCTCAACCCATTTCTGATCGAACTGGGATTATGACGGCCCTGGCTAATTCTTTTTCTGACCTGAATCCGTGACTCCATACCCGAAAACACAAAAAGCCCGTTGCATCATTGCAACAGGCTTTCTGTTTTGTTTATCGCTGACAATCGCAGGCTAACGCACCCGCTGCTGGATCAAGTGCTCATGGCTGCGCCAGTGCGGCTGGATGAGTACGCTATTCACATGCCGGATCGTCACCGTCATTTTAGTTTCCCGACAGGCTTCGACCAGACTGCCATACACAGGTTGCACAGTCGCTGGTTACTGTGCATTGCGCAGTATGACCTCAATTGCCCCCTCATCAAATCCGCATTCACCTGCATCGCCAGATAATGCAACCGCCCCGGTTGACCGAACAGGATCAGGTTGAGTTTCGGTGGAAGTTTATCAAACAGCAAGCGCAGATTAGACCGAAAACGATTTAGACGTCACTTTGATTTCTTTTTTATCACTATTGCTGCTGATTAATGAGAGATCAATTATTTTGGTAATATTTACGTTGGTTTTAGCAGGGTTGCGCATCAGGCTGTGGTTTAGCACAGTATCAGGAATATAGGTGTTAAAGCCGAACGATGTGCCCCAGTCAAATACAGTTCTGGCTTCCTTCAATGAAGAGGTGCCGCCTATGCTGTAGTTATCGTTGACTTGAGCCATGCAAAGAATGATCGTTTCCGATAAGCAAGCAAGTGAAACACCGGG
This sequence comes from Reinekea sp., assembly GCA_037389025.1. Taxonomy (GTDB): domain Bacteria; phylum Pseudomonadota; class Gammaproteobacteria; order Pseudomonadales; family Natronospirillaceae; genus Reinekea. Next base: position 3,358 of record JARRJP010000083.1, read on the forward strand.
TTTTAGACCCACGATGTTAGGGCCTCCAAACATTAATTGAGCAGGCAGATTTACGAGACCGCCTTCATACACAATGACGTCTGGCCTGCTATCCTGCACCTCGGACGTTAAGTCTGAAGGCCGGGCAACGTCACAAACAATCGCATCATGCTTAAGGTAATCAGCTTTTATAAATGCCTCGCCGTTGCTGGTTGCAGTAACAACGATATCACATTGTACCAACTGCTGTTCCAGGCTATTACTCAGAATAATTGGGAAGGAAGCGCCAACCGGACATAAGGCTATGTATTGCTGTTCAATATGTTCAAATGCTTTATCAGATGCATCCTTGTACTCTAAAAGCAGACCAATTATTGCCTGGGCACCCAATACAGCGTTTAGCTTGTCTCGAATAGGCGAGGTTGCATCTGCATTTTCTCCCAGATAAAGAGTTGTTAGCCATTCACCAGCGATTGCTTTCAGGCCATCAACATTTTGCTTGTGACGAGCATTGCCTATTAGATGCAATGCGTCGAATTCGTGAGCCAAATCGAGTACGACCAATCGGCCCACCGAGCCAGTCGCACCTACGATACCGATATGGCATTGGGCAGGATTCCTATCAATGAGCTGGCAAATGGATCGTATGCTGTCGGTGCTAGTCAGAGCAGTGTAGGCGTTGCCAGTGGTTACGGGTGTACCACATTCTGCCAGTAGTGTGCCGCTTTTTGAAATCACTGAAGTAAATGCACCCAACCCGATAATATTGACATTTTTTGATTGAGATGAGGCCACGTAACTTTGCAGTAACTCTGCCTTTTCTTGCTTTGGAAGACGCATCATTTCCCGAGGCGTCAATGTTGAGCTAATGAGCCAACCATCAACGTAGTCTCCGTTTTTAGTCGGCACAAAAGGTATATGGAATGCAGGTGCAGCGTTGGGGTTCACTGTGCTAAGCAGGCTTATCCAGTCACTTACCTGACTCAGTTCACACTCACTAAAGGCGCCTGAACCGCCCGGCATGCTTTCAACAGCATCCTGTTTTTCTGTAGCGTGTATTAAAAAGGCAAAGGTGCCCAGTTTTTCACCTTTTGGCTTTTCTACATCTGTTTTATAGAGTCTTCTCGATCGCCCGCTTAACCATTTATTTTGGGGTTTTAAGCCGATCGCGGCCCGAAACAATTCGCCGTAATTTTTTTGTTCAAGAATCTCTGCAACACTTCTTAGACTGTAAAGAAGCTGATCGACTTGTTGCTTTGTAGTGAGATAACTGGGTTGGATTCTAAGGACATTGTGCGCGTTGAGTGTGGGTGCAGTAAATACCAGATGTCTGTTAAGCAGAAAGCTTGCTACTAAAGGTACGCTAAACCCTTGATTGTAAGCGGCGCCAACCATGTAGGATTCCGAATCCTGCCACTCGGTCAGTTGCAGGCCTTGCATAAAACCATAACCATTGGCAGCGGCAAAGGCGGTTGGGTATTCAGACACGATTGCAATGAGTTCTGATTTCAAATACTCGCCTACTTTGTTGACGTTTTCCAAAATCGCTGGATCGTTGCATAACTTATCGATAACGCTGATTGCTATGCTGGCGCTTAGATTGTTGTTCGCAAATGTCGAGCTATGACGTTGCCCAAATTCCTTTGTCCATGCTTTTTTGTTAGCTATGCAAGCGCTGATGGGCAGTAGGCCGCCGCCCAGTGCTTTAGCGACTAATAAAATGTCGGGCTGCGCTTGCCCCTCGCAGGCAAATATTTTTCCGGTCCGCCCAAGACCAACCTGAATCTCGTCGAGCACAAAAAGCGTTCCATAACGTGCGCACAGCACTTCACAACCATTTAGATATTGCTCCGAAGGCGTAATCATTCCACCTTCGCCCTGGATTGGCTCAACAATAAAAGCTGCATAATGTTCAGACTTTAATGCTGTCTCCAAAGCTGTCAGATCGTTATACGGTATATGATTAAAATCATCGCTCGGACGGTGGAACGGCTCATAATAATAAGCATTACCTGTGGCGAGTGATGCGGCCATGGTTTTGCCGTGGAAACTATTTTGAGTTGAGAGAATACCCTGACGTTTGGTTTTAGCTCTCGCCATTTTAATGGCTGCTTCTACCACCTCTGTTCCACTACAAGCAAAAATAACGTGATCATACTGGCCGGGTGCAATATCTATCAGTTTTCGCGCAAGCTCTACAGCAGCCGCACTGTTAAATGGCTGAATCATGGTGCCCGGTAGGGTTTCGGCATGTCTGATCAGTTCCTGCATGAGAAACTGGGGGTTATGTCCGAAGGGAATGGCTCCATATTGTGAGGTAACGTCAAGAATTGCTTCACCCTGTTCCGAGAAGAGATACGAACCTTCGGCCTTTATGATCTTTCTATTAAAATTTAAAAGGGAAAGCAATTTTGTTCTTTCAATGTTGAGAGGACTATCAGAAAATTTATAACTCTTCATGGTCGATTCCAATTCATAAATAAGACCTGAATCCGTGACTCCATAGCGGCGCAGTGCGCAAGCCATTGATTCCTCTTTGCTTCCCAAAAATTGGGGTGAACCTATGGGTGCACCTGCAATTACATTTGCCTATCCCTACCAGGGCTCAATGATGGTGCGTATCACCAGAATACTGCGATTGTTTATTACCTGAATCCGTGACTCCATAGCAGCGCAATGCGCAAGCCATTGATTCTTCTTTGCTTCCCAAAAACCGGGGTAAACCTATGGGTGGACCTGCAATTTTTTAAAAAAATAGAAATCAAGCTCTTACACCCCGCATCCACTGAAGAAGTCATGGATTCAGGTATTATGCTATGCTAATTATGGTTTGCTTGTGATTAGCCGAAAACTCAAAAGGACAACAATTGATGTGTTATATGCCTGCTAAACCAAGTAGCTGGCCAACTGCATCAATCATTTAAGAGAAAATGCGATCGCTGAGTCGCAGGTTACAATCTCGTCAACCAAGCTGTCAAATTGTTTTAATGGTATTTAAACTTAATGAGCTTCTGCCTGAATCCGTGACTCCATAGCGGCACAATTGATTCCTTTTTACTTCCCAAAAATTTCAATGAACCTATGCACCTTAAATTTTTGAAAAACAAATAGAATCAAGCTATTACACCCTGCATCCACTGAAGAAGTTACGGATTCAGGTGGCAAATACAGTTGGATTAGATCGACCTTTATTTGCCGCTGACGATATGAACTGTCAAAACCGTTTTCATTCCGATAAAGCGGTGTTGACCCAAATGGATCTGATAAGGGTGAAGCAGAGTGACGTCGGGTGCGATTATAACGATCCCGTTTTGTTCACCCCGAGAAATTTACAAATGATGCCGCGCGCCAGTTCAATACGCACGACAACGTTGCTCATAAATACAGAATTCAAAAATAATTTCGTTGATCTACGGTAAACTCAACACCTTGTAAAAACCTGGCGAGAAAAAGAAATGTTTACCTGCAGCGGGTTTGGGTAAAACAGAGAAAATCAATGCCACCTGCAAAACGATCAAAAAAGGAATATCAGAACAACGGCAATCAGACTGAAAAAATACCAGCCAGGAGATTGCGTATGACTGACCTGAATCCGTGACTCCATAGCGGCGCAGTCTGCAAACCATTGATTCCAATTTACTTCCCATAAATCTCAATGAACCTATGGGTGCCATCTGCAATTTTTGGCAAACAAATAGAAATCAAGCCCCTGCATCCTCTGAAGAGATCATGGATTCAGGTCTGAAACACTCCCCCTTACCAGGCAAAGGACTTCCACCTCCAATCTTTTATCGACTTTGCCAGGCGCTCTGGGTATCTGCGTAAGCATTCCGACGTTTCGGCCTAAATAACTTCTGCAATATGGATCTGCCCCGTCGGCTCTCGTTTTGGGTACTGCCGTCCGATGTTTCCGGTACGGGCATGGTCGGACTCTGAGGCTCGTTTAAGAACTCCGCCAATGTGCGACGCTGAGGCTCTTTTACTATATCCGGTGTTGTGGTTCTGACCGGCTGGATCTCGTTTTGAGTACTGGCGCCCGAGGTTTCCGGTACGGGTGCGGTCGGACTCTGAGGCTCGCTTAATAACTCCGCCAATGTGCGACGCTGAGGCTTTTTCAATCTATCCTCTGTTGCGGTTCTAACCGGCTGGATTTCGTTTTGGGAACTGGCCTCCGATGTTTCCGGTACGGGTGCAGTCGGACTCTGAGGCTCATTTAATAACTCCGCCAATGTGCGACGCTGAGGCTTTTTCGATGCATCCCCTGTTGCGGTTCTAACCGGCTGGATCTCGTTTTGAGTACTGGCGTCCGATGCTTCCGGTACGGGTGCAGTCGGACTCTGAGGCTCATTTAATAACTCCGCCAGTGTGCGACGCTGAGGCTTTAATGCATCCCCTGTTGCGGTTCTAACCGGCTGGATCTCGTTTTGAGTACTGGCGTCCGATGCTTCCGGTACGGGCGTGGTCGGACTCTGTGGCTCGCTTAATAACTCCGCCAGTGTGGGACGCTGAGGCTTGCTTAATAACTCCGCCAGTGTGGGACGCTGAGGCTCTTTCAATATATCTCGCATTGTGGTCCTGACCGGTCGGCTCTCGTTTTGGGGACTGGCTTCCGGTGTTTTCGATTCCGGTACCGGTGTGTTTCGTGGCGAGTTAGGTACGGACCGATTGTGAGCAGGCGAGACAGATTTAGACTGTCTTAGGACACGCGGGTGTAAGCCGGCATTCAGCAAAAACCGGGTGCCGGTTTTAAAGGCGGAATCGGCCTGCCATTGAGAATAGCCACGATCTTCGAGTACGCTGTCTTCTGAGGCGGCGGTTGGCTTGGACTGATACTGGTGAAATTCAAAAAAGGGGTCTTCTCGGTATTCCGCCATTGTCTGTCTGAACTGCTCGGCAAAGTCTTGCATTTCTACTTTTCCGCTTTGGGTATCGGCATGCTGTTCAATAAGTTGGGACAGAATCCGTTTTCCATTCTGACGGTCGGTGTTGAAATTGCTGGAATCCTGCAATCGGGGTTCGTTCGAGTTGAGGATTTTATTCAATGCGGTTTCGGCTTGTCTTCGCTCCGTGGATGTTTCCGGGAGTTTTTCGATCAGTAATTTCAGTGTTTTCCGGGACTGGTCGTAGTCACTTTCTGCATTGAGAGTCTTGAACAGCCTGGTCAGCGTGGCTATCGCATCCTTCACCTTACGATCCTTTATATTAATTCCGGAGCCACTTAATTGAGCAAGCGCCTCTTCAGCTTTTTCAAGCTTACTAGTAGGCGCCTTTATCTTATAGTGCCCCCGACCAATGCCTAATGTTGATATTGCACTGCTGAGCGGAACCGGTTCTTTCAGTCGTTTCCAGGGAATGGAATGAATAGCGCCATTCAAAGCATCTATTGCACTGTTTTTTTCCTTTGCACTGGCATCTGGCCGGATAAGAACATTCATCGCATTCATCGCTTGTGTTTGATCGCTCATTCGGCTATTACCATTATAAATGGTATTCAGTGAATGACGGGCGCGATCAAGCTCACTGTCCAGTGCGCCGTCAATCAGCTCATTCAGAAAAAACCGGGCTTCTTTGGAAACATTGGATTCCGGGTCCCCCAGCTTTTTGAAAATTTCTGAGAACTCTGTTTTGTGATTCTCATAAAATTGGTTCCTACCCTGAGGATGCGCGGCCTTGTTAGTGAGTTCTCGCTTCAGTATGAGCAAAACATAAGAAAGGTTATCTGTACCAAGGGTCTGGTTGAGCATATGTGTTTTGGCCGACACATACTCTACTTCGCCGCCCATATTTATACCCGGCGCGACTGGCCCTTCGCCAACAATGCTGACTCTTTTCGCATCGGACAGGGTGTTGCGGGTAAAGCGAGTCTTAAAATCTTTGTCGCCTTCATATTCCGGATAAGTAACGTATTCCGGGCTATATTGCCGCTCCAGATGGGTCCGGGTTCTGCTCCCAGTTACACTGGTCATGCCATCGTCAAATACACTGGCAAACCCTTCGGGGATATTAACTTTTCTTCCCAGCTGCGCAGCCAGTTCAGAAGCTGTGTATGCGGCCCCACTCGGATCAATGGTTCCGGTTAGAGACACTTCATTATTTATATATTCCCCCTGGCGCATGCGACTTACATTTAACCGACTCAACTTCTCCTGGGAAATACTCACTTCGCCACTCTGTCCCATAACGGATACTCTAGCGCTGGCTTTGATGGTGTTGGAGTGATCCTGGTGGACATCGTATATTTTGATATGCGCTGCGTCAGCCAGGCGATGTTTATCGTAATTAATATCCGGTTTGGCAAGGAGTTCTGCGGTATCGCTAACCAGCTTATTGGCTTCATCAGTAGGGTATCCGCCCTTAGGCAAGGCGTTGAACGTCAACAGGGCATGAGAGGCGGACATGACTTGCAACAGGTTATGTCGGCCTATGGCATGCCATTTATTTTCCAGACGATGCTTTTCATTGCGCAAATTATTTTTTGTGGTCTGTTTTTGCACCAGTCCGGCACGCTCCCGAAATCTCACTCCATCTAAATCCTTGACGACGGTGAAATAGCGTTGCAAGTCGTCTTTCATATCCTGAAGTTTTTCTGTAGCGGCCTGTTGCCTCTCCGGCGTGCTTTCGTCTGTATGAGCCAATGAATCGGAGGCATGTTTCATCAGCTTGGCCGGAAGGTCGTTCAGGTATTTCGGGTCGCTCAATACGGCTTTGGTAAACGTCATCTTATCAAATAAAAGAAAGTCTAACGCCATACGCTTATAAGTCAGGTCAACGTCACCCCCTGCAATGCCTTTCAGGTTTGCTTTAACGCTCCCTCCAACCGACGCGGTAATGTAGGTGGATCGACCAGTCCATTCAGGTGTCCGATCCGGCGGCGGCGCCGAAACCTTTGCGTGCTCAAGACCCAATACATTTTTCAGCAGTTCATCTAAGCGTTTCTGGTTATCGGTTGCGTGCTGCTGGTCGACTTTGAGGTCCGCCAGTTCTGATGAGGATGGAAGTCGCTTATGGCGAATGGCATGGGTGATCCGCTTCCCAATATTACTCCAGGTGCTAGTTTTCAGAATGCCGCTGTATTCATCCCGGTTGGCGTATGACCAGCGTTGAGTGTGACCGCATTTTTCGACCAAATCCTCAACTGTAGCGTAGCGTTTCAGCTTGGTGTCAAAACGAGCCGTTTGTATTTTACCTGAGAACTTTGCATCGGATATGACCGGAACATCAATCCCAACTTCGGCACTGGTTTGTCCCTTGCGTATGGTATGATCATACACGTACACAATGCCTTCAGGATTCACAGAAAGCTCTGACCCCTTGCCCAGGCCAAGCACCTGCCGAATAGAAACCGCCAGTGGTTTTATTTTGAACTTGCCGATTTTTATGCCAGGCATACCCGCATCCAGCGATATGGCAGCGGAGACGGTATCGGACATTGACGTTTCCGGATTCTGATATGGAGCCAGTTTATCCAGCAGCGATGCTCTTACTTCCTCGACTTTCATCTGTGACCAAGCGGCTTTCAGATGCAGCCCCAGCAAACCGGCCAGCTCGCGCATTTCACCTTTTGGCAAACGTTTAGCGATGGCTTCAAATGCGCGGGAAATCTTTGCGGCGTCTTCAATCGAAAGGATGGTTTTCGGATCAATGCGGTCTGTGCCTGGATCAATGCGATACTTTTCCAGTAAAGCCGTGACATGATCCGTCAGCTTCTGGCTGGCACTGACATAGGCTTCCAAGCGACTGTTCTTTGAACCGGGAAAATACCGACCATGATTAAACTGAGAGTCGGCATCACGGCACTTTTCATGCAAATGGTTTTGCATCGACTTAGCAATTTCGCTGACATCTGCAGCAAGCACACGACGAGAAGCCGGTTCATCGTCAGACATAGATGTTGGTACGGTCAGGCTCAGAATCCGTGGCTCGCGAACAGTCTCTTGTGTATTTGATCTTTCTGGGGATTCGGGACAGGATGATATAACAGGTGTGATTTTGGATTGATGACTGCTCGCGTGATGTATTTTCATTGCAATAGTCCCATTAGTCCCATTTCTACAACATGACTCTGAAGTTACTTGTTTTCCATGGCAAACACTGGTTGACATGAACTGTTGCATACTTAGAGCTTAAAATGGGTGTCTGTTTTAATTGTTTTAAGACGACTCTCTCTGACATAAACACTGGGTCCATATCGAAGCCAACCAAACTGTGAATCAATACTCTCCAGTTTATGATTTATGATTCTTTGGCCTGGAGAGACTTGGTCTGCACACATACAATCAATCCGTACTCAGTGCAAGAGCAATTGAATCGTACGCAGCACCATAAATAAAAGCGAAGACTGTGCCAATTCAACAAAAGTCTTATTTTTCAATAATTTATGCACAAATAGGGATTTAAATTTCTCGTAAATCACGCACCATTTATGTGCTGTGTACCGAATCAGTGCAGGATGTGGTGCTAATTACAAATCTCCGGCAATCGTTGCAGATAAGCTTTTGGTGACACGATCACCCGGACATAGATTCAACGTAAACGCTAAAGATTCGACCTCTATTGACCCTGACCCAACCTTCTTTCTCATTTCAACCTGAATCCGTGACTTCTTCATTGGATGCAGGGTGTAAGAGCTTGATTCCTATTTGTTTTTCAAAAATTGCAGGTGCACCCATAGGTTCAGTCCAATTTTTTTGTAAGTAAAAAGGAATCGATGGCTTGCGCGCTGCGCCGCTATAGAGTCACGGATTCAGGCATCACTTATCTAACTTTTTTGTGAGTTGACGATGCTTATAATTATTTCGGTTTTATTACACCTGAATCCAAGACTTCTTCAGTGGATGCAGGAATAATTAGTTGATGGTTTGCAACCCTTCAATTATCCAGATATTTTCACTCCCCAGCAGTCACGAATCACCGCCGTTCAAATCTCTTGTACTTTCAATAAACTTGGCTATACCTAACCGTGCGCATGCGTTATGAATGTTGTACATGAGTAAAGTTCGTTATTTTTTTAGGCTAAATGGCAATTTAAAGAGGATAAAAACATGAGCGTACAAGAAGATGTAAAACAAATGCAGGCACAAATTGAGGAATATGGTTCAGTCACCCAGTTTGGTGTTCGTGTCCAGCACATCGAAGGCGCCTCTGCTCAGATCGGCGACACAGGTTATATTGATTACGATAAGGGCGGTGTTGTTAGCGATGATGCAGGCACGAAATATAATGCCGGTTGGCAAGTGGGCAACTGGGGCGATACCATGACCCTGACGCCACGCGCCTAATTTATTAAAAATACATCTCTGACCTGAAAAACAGTAAATGTATTACTGATTTTTCAAGGTTAACGCGACGGCCGAAACACTCGGCCGTTTTTTTAATGCCCATTCTGCCATCTGCGGTGACCGCCCAACTCCCATCGCACTTTTTCCAAAATTATCCATTATAACATTTGGCAAGTTTTCGCCTGATATCCAACACAATCATTTATTAAACCTGAATCCGTGACTCCATAGCGGTGCAGTGCGCCACTATGGAGTCACGGATTCAGGTTCTGTTCATCAAACTGCCTGCCATGCCCTTGCGGAACAGTTTAGGACAAAAACTCGGGGCATAAAAAAAGCAGGCTATCGAACCTGCTTTTCAGGTAATCAGGAACTATTATCGAGGAACGATGTTCTCAGCCTGAGGGCCTTTCTGACCTTGAGTAATGGTGAACTCAACTTGCTGACCTTCAGCCAGAGTTTTGAAGCCTGAGCTTTGGATTGCACTGAAGTGTGCAAAAACGTCCGGGCCAGATTCCTGAGCAATAAAACCAAAACCTTTAGATTCGTTGAACCATTTAACAGTACCAGTCACTGTATTAGACATGATATATATCCTGTAGTGTTATTAATAAAAACTGCCTTCGCAAGGCATAACGATAGCCGAAAATACAGGCTGACATTTAAATACTACAGGACGATGAACTATAAAATTGCAACGAAATGGAGAATATAAACTGAGGCTTACTTTCTAGCTGCGAGCAAGATATAGCCAGCCACTGCCTATGTCAACGACTTTTTTCAGGATAGTACAGCTCTCAGCTTTTCTCCATACCTGAATCCGTGACTCCTTCAGTGGATGCAGGGTGGAAGAGCCTGATTTCTATTTGTTTATCAAAAATTGCAGGTGCACCCATAGGTTCAGCCCAATTTTTGGGAAGCAAAGAGGAATCAATGGCTTGCGTACTGCGCCGCTATGGAGTCACGGATTCAGGTCCGTAGAAAGTGTCTCTTAGACAGATGTGCGGTAAACCGCTGATCTCTGTACTCTACGCCGATAAACAATCATCCCAAGCAGTAAAACGCATGCTGCCGCTACCGCTGCCGGGAACAATGCCGTTGTCACTGAATACTGCTCCAATGCCAGTAAAGCGCAGATATTGCGTAACATAAACATGGAGAAGAACGATAAACTTTCCTGATAAGGCTGATGGTAGGCCTTACGAATTGTCGGGCCAAAGCCAAGCAGGTCAACAGTGGTTAGCAAGATAACCGTCCAAAGAGGCTCATCTGTGAAATACCAGAAACACAATGATGCCAATGCGACAATAAAGAATAACCAGTCCAGCGCCGTAATGGATATATCGGCACGCTGATTAAAGGCCAGCATTGCAATCACAATGGTAATACTGCCGGAAATGCCAATAGGCCAGGCTCCAATGCCGCCGTGGGCTTCCCGTTGCGCAAAAAATACAATCGTCGTGGTCATGCCCCAGATTACCCAGGAGAAAACGTGCGGTCTGGCATTGCCTTTAATGATCGCGGCAATATAGGGAACAAAAGCGATAAAGGTCAGTGCAATGGCGACCAGGCTGAAAAGTAATTTAATTTCGCTATTCATCGACTGACAGAAGCGGCCTGGCCAGATTTCACGTTTGGGTCGCCGGCCTTGCAACCCATCATTAACGCCTTACACAACAAGCCAAGCCCCTCCGTACAATTACGCTCGCAAACGTTTCCAAGTATTTCTTCCAACGATACCATCAATAATCAGGCTATGCTGCTTCTGAAACAATCTTATTGCCAGTTCGGTTGCCGGGCCAAAATCACCATCAACAGATAATTGAAAGCCTTGTGCCAGCAACAGCTCCTGCAGATCTTTAACCGAGTCACCAAAGGAGCCGCGTCGCAGTACAATGCTATTACCGCCTTCATTTACCGAGATACGAATGCTTTCAATATGAGCGATGCCCGTTTTTGCCTTTTGCATATAATGACGACGGTCTTCCAAACCGTTGATGCCGCCGTTAACCAGTTTAGTAACCTGAATTAAGTGGTCTTTATCGGCTTCAACATTGATATGGCGGCTTTTCCAGTATTCGCAGGCAATCTTCAGCGCATTAACAGGCTCTGCGGCAAGCTCCGGCTCGTCCTCCAAGGGCAGTCCAAGCCTGTTGCCGATAGCGTTATAGTTACGGCGTCCGGTCAGTTGAATCAATCCTCTTCCTTTGTAACGCTTACCGTCGCCTTTTTGCGTGTTACCAAGATCTTTGCGGCCTTCATAGGCAGCGCCGGAGGCAAATTCCTCCGTGGTGCGAAAACCGGCACATTCATGAGTGACCTGACCCATAAAATGCGCAATGCGCAGTACCGTATTGATTTCGTAACTGTCCAGTGTTGCTGCAAAGACGCCTGAAATTGCGCCAACAATACGCGTCTGTGCTTGAGCTTTTTCGCCAGAGAAGTGCGGTGCAATCTCAAGGATAAAATCACTGTTTACAGGAATCATCATTCTGTTCTCCTTGCTTTGTTATTTTTCTCAAGTTTCAGATTGTGATCGGCCGAACAACAAACTGTCTTGGTACAACAACATCCAAGCGCCATCAATCAGGCTAATCTCTACCGCCACGGAGATCAAAACCACACCGCATAGTCAACAACCACTCAATAACACACGGATTTATCGCACTACTCCCTTGCTAAACACAGCCGTTGTGCTCCCAGAACGGGCATTTGATTTTGCTGCGCTGACGATTAGTGAAGGCATAGAGGCCACCACTAAACAGATTGTAGCTCAGCGCCTGATCAGCGCGACCAAAGCACGATTGCTTTTGTGCGAAAGCTTTTGTGCGAAGCCACCGGGTTGGAAATCGTCGGTCATGACGGATGAAAATTTTCCATAGAGAAATGATGCTACCTTCACTCGCCACTTGTGTTTAACCTGAATCCGTGACTCCTTCAGTGGATGCAGGGTGTAAGAGCTTGATTTCTATTTGCTTTTCAAAAATTGCAGGTGCACATAGGTTCACCCCAATTTTTGGGAAGCAAATAGGAATCAATGGCTTGCGCACTGCGCCGCTATGGAGTCACGGATTCAGGTTTATTGAACTTACAGGTTCCGTATAGCGGGCGAGTGAGGGGAATGAAATATTGGCGCGAGATGTGGATGATCCGGCATCCCGATACAAAGCATCGGGAATGGACCGAACCTTTCACATCCACATCTCTTTACTTTAGGGTCAACACGCTCATCAATGACCAATAGGAATCCGTTTAACATCGGCTTTTTCGGTCTCACGACGCGGAACAGTAATTTTTAAAACACCGTCCTTCATACTGGCGGTGATATCACTGCTGTTGGCGTCATCAGGCAATGACAAGGTGCGTTGGAAAGAACCGTAGCTGCGTTCCATTCGATAGAACTGCTTCTCCTTGTTTTCACTGACGTCTTCTTTCTGGCCTCGAACCGTTAATACATTACCGGTTACTTCAACCTTAATGTCATCTTCGGTCAGACCGGGAAGATCCACCGAGACCTCATATTCATTATCGCTTCCGGCAATATCGAGGCTGACACGGTAATCACCAAGCAATGAATTGGATGCCAGTTCACGATCAAACAACGACGGCATGCGTGAAAAGCCCGACTGTGTATCAACGCCAAATGAGCGCCAGACATTATCAAACAACCGATCCATTTCCCGATGCAAATGCATCAATGGATGTTCACTGGCCGATTGGGATAAGGTTGTTTTTTTATCGTTTTTTGAAACCGGGATCTGGCTGGCCAATTGATCTTCATGTTTAAACCAGTTCCAGGGTTTGATTCGTTCAAGATCCATAACCGTACCTCCTAACTTTTTTCATGCCAACTTTTCATGCCTGACAGGGACAGCGCAATGCCCTTTTTTCAGGTTTTCAAGCGGCCTGATTCGCATCACCACCTGCTTTATCCTCTTTCTGGTGCTCCAGAATCTCGTTGGAATGACCGATCTTAATGCTTCTTGGTTTCATCGCCTCTGGAACTTCTTTCATGAGGCTGATGGTCAGCAAACCATTACTAAGATCAGCGCCGGTCACTTCAACATAGTCGGCCAGATTAAACTTGCGCTCAAATGTTCGGTTGGCAATACCCTGGTAAAGATAATGGCGTTCTTCTTCGGCGTCTTTTTTACCACGCACACTCAGCACACCTCTTTCGACCTTTATATCCAGTTCATCCTGGGCAAAACCAGCCACGGCGAGGGTAATGGTATATTTATTATCCTCAAGTATTTCAATGTCATAAGGAGGGTAACCAGTGGTTGAGCTGTCAGCAGAAAATGCACTGTTAAGCAATGATGCCAGCCGGTCAAAACCGATACTGCTGCGATAGAGTGGGGTTAAGTCAATTGAGTTCATAATACATCCTCCATAAGAAGCAATATAAAATAAAAGCAATCAATACGAGAAGAATCTCCATTCAGGACAACCCTTCTCAAGGGCTAAGATATTAACGCGAAGATATTTTTCAAGCAGGTTTAAATAAAATTTTTTGTTAGAAAAAAATGATCGATTAGAAAAAAGCGAAATAAAAGCAGGAGATTACTTCAGGTCTTTTCTGCCGGGTTATTCCAGACATCGTTCACAAACAGAACCAGTACTGTGGCCACGACGATCATCAGTGCCGCCGTCATTGATACCACAAGGTAACCAAACCGCTCGTAACAATACCCAGCGCCAATAATGCCTAATGGGGCCAGCCCAATCGATCCCAGATAGTCATAAGCAGTCACCCGCGACAAGGCTTCAGGCGTGATTTTCTTTTGTAATAACGAAACCCACAAAATGATAAAAACTTCCCAACCACAACCATTAATAACAGCCAGAAAAAGTATGATGGGCAATGGTAATAACAGGCCAATCCCGAAAGGAATCAGCGCTCCGGTAAACACACAAAAAGTGGCAAATCGTAATGGATAACGAGGTTTCAGGCGCATACCGATAATCCCACCGAGCAGTAATCCAATACTCACGGCAGACATAATCCAGCCCCAGGCTTTGGCTCCATCATAGTAATCATTCGCAACCGCTGGGCCGACTAAAACCAGAATAGACTGATAGGCGGCAAGCACAAATCCAAATTGCAGGACAATAGTCCAAAGCCACGTATGACTGATAAATTCGTGCCAACCTTCTTTTAACTCCTGAATGATGGAATGCGACGATAGCCGGTTTTGTTGGGAAGGATGCAGTGAGGTTATCAAGAACGCTGAAAGCAAAAACGTTATTGCATCTATCAGAACGGTCATCCCGGCACCATAAAAGGAAACCAGAATTCCAGCCAGCGCAGCACCGACGATCATCGCACTGTTTTTCGCCATACCCAACAGAGCATTAACAGTCTGAAGATCTTTCGACTCCACCAGAGATGGAATCAAACCTGCGGCGGCGGGCGCATTAAACGCCAGTGCCACACCATTCATAAACATCAACACAGCCAGTAAGGGGACTGTGACCTGATGCAATGAAAACAGCGCAGCAATAATGGCTTGCAGGACGGCGGATGAAAACTCAGAAATCTGCATGACTTTCTTGCGAGAGGTTCGATCCGCAACAGCACCACCAATCAAGACCACGATAACCGTCGCCAATGTTGCGGCGGCCATAACAATTGATGTGTCTTTGGCTGAACCGGTGATATCCAAAACACCAAATGCCATGGCAATCGGGGCCATGGCGGTTCCGGTGTAGGTGATAATGAAGGAAAGAAAAAGTTTCAGTACGTTCGGTTGTTTCAAAACCCGAAAAGTATCAAGCACAGATAAACCCCAACGCCTGCAGCCATGGAATCAGTTTTTCCGGTGCGTTATTCACCTTCACTGAACCAAGCTCTCGGCGCACGGGATATTGCTTACGCAACTGATCGAACATTGCACTGGCGATAGTACCGGCGCTCAGGCTGGTGCGCATCACGACTGTATCTCGTGCGGGGTCATAAACCTGAAGCACCAGTTCGCTGGCCCATTGCTTAAGATCTTCCTGCGCAAACAACCCGGCATCCAAGGTAATGCTTTGCGGTAATGCGGGTCTGACCAGTGGTTGCTGTTGCCACCACTGATAAACAGCTTCAGCAATCATGGCTGTGCCGGTCAACTTGCCTTCCAGACTGTAACCGGCAACATGAGGCGACGCCAACGCCACGGCATTTAATAGCGGTTCATCCACAAACGGTTCATTGGGCCAGACATCCAGAACCAGATTAAAGGCCTGCCTTAACGCACCTGCCAGTAAGGGTTGATGCTGAAATACCGGACCACGACCGGCATTAATCAGCCAGGCACCCGGTTTCAGCAAAGCCAATTCATCGCGACCGATCATTTGGTGCGTTGCATACAATCCGCTACGCGTATGGGGAGTATGAAAACAGATGATATCAGCCTGAGCGAGCAGCTCGGCCTGCGAAATATGTTCCGGCAATTCCCTGCGCTCAGCCTTTGGCGGATCACATACAAGAACCCGACAGCCCAGCTTGCGCAAAGTTTTTGCAACGGTTGAACCAACATTGCCAACTCCGACAATACCGATGGTTTTGTGCCACCAGTGCAGGTCATGATCCAGGTGCAGACGAGCAAACACCGCAAGCAGCCAGTCTGCAACAGATTGGGCGTTACAGCCAGGAGCATAATGAAACGGGATATTTTGAGATTGCAGGTAGGTTTGATCGATATGATCAGTGCCGATGGTGGCGCTGCCGACAAATTTTATCGGGGTATTTTGCAATAATTCAGCGTTGACCTGAGTGACAGATCTGACCAGTAAAACATCGGCACTTTGCAGGTCTGCGTGAGTTAAGGTGCGGCCGGGTTTGCGGTCAATGCGGGCATCGCTGCCCGCAAACCATGCCTCCACATTGGGCATGTTTTCATCCGCCAATATGCGCAGTGTCATGAACCCTTGCGCGGCTCCTCAGCATCACTAGCGCCTGACTTTTGCTTTGTCTTGGAATCATTTTCTTCAGGTTCCTGGTAAACCACCTCGACAGTGATTTCCGGACCATTTTCATCATCGGTTTCGTTGACTTCAACCGAGGTCAATACCGATTCTGCTTCCTCAAGAGGCTGTTCAAGGTCGAGTGAAGGTTGTACTTCTTCTGGCTTTTCTTCCGCGGGCTTTTCTTCTACTGGCTTAATAGCGGCTACCATGGAAATGGAGGCCGATTCAATGCGCGGTTTGGGAATGTCTGCAATGGGTTGTTCGACTTCTCCAGAAGGTGCTGTCTGCTGTTCCATCTCGTCACTGACAGGGGCCGCTTTAGCTGGGCCAGATTTTTGTTGAGAAGATTCAGTTTCAGTGACATCAACAACGGTGTCAGCGGATTGGGGTGCTGCTTTACTCAGATTAGCAAACGATTTCGGCAACTGCTCCAAATCGATTTTGCGCTTGATATATTCTTCAATTGCAGGAATCTGGAATGAATCGTCTTCACAGGCAAAGCTGATGGAAACGCCTTTTTTTCCGGCACGGCCGGTGCGGCCAATGCGGTGTACGTAATCTTCAGGGTCTTCCGGTAGGGTGAAGTTGATGACGTGAGACACACCATCTACATGGATACCACGACCAGCAACATCAGTTGCCACCAATACCTTGAATTTGCCTTCTTTGAAACCGTCCAGGGTACGGATACGTTTGTTCTGTGGCACATCGCCAGAAAGTACCTGACAGGCAACGCCATCAGACTTCAGGCTTTCAGAAAGGTCACGAACGATATCACGACGGTTGGCGAACACCATTACCCGGTCTGCTTCATCCTGGGCCACGATATCACGCAATGCCTGATATTTTTCACTGGAAGAGACAAGATAAACATGCTGCTCAACATCGTCAGAGGTTTTGACTTTCGGCTCAACCTCAATACGCACCGGCTCGTTGGTCCAGCGCTGGGCCAAGTTAAGGATATCGTAGGAAAAAGTCGCGGAGAACAGCAGAGTCTGGCGATGTTCATTACGTGGCGTAGCACGGACAATGGTTTTAATATCAGGGATAAAACCCATATCGAGCATGCGATCGGCTTCGTCGATCACCAGCAGTTCAATCTGATCCAGAAACACACATTTGCGGTTCATGAAATCGATTAAGCGGCCAGGCGTGGCAACCAGAATATCGGTACGCTGCTCTGTCAGTTGTTTCTGTTGCTTTTCGAAGTCCATACCTCCCACAACAGCAACCACTTTCAGACGGCTGTACTTGGTCAACGCCTGAGCGTCTTCAGCAATCTGTAACGCCAACTCACGAGTTGGTGCCAGAATCAGAGCGCGCGGTTCACCAGCAAACTGCTCTTCCAGACGATGCTCCAGCAGGTCGGTAATGGCGGTAATCAGAAAGGCGGCGGTCTTGCCGGTGCCCGTCTGTGCTTTACCAATACAGTCAAAACCGGCCAGGGAATAAGGTAGCGTCATTGCCTGGATAGGGCTGCAATATTCATAACCCACTTCCTGAATAGCGCGCATCAGTGCGATGGGCAGGAACAGATCATGAAAACGGACCTTGCCGGGAACTTCATCAATTTTGAATTGGGATATATGCCAGCGAGGACGACGGTAACGTTTGTTTTGATTAGTCACAAGTTTCACTTCTAGGTTTGGACTGGCGAGTCAAGAATCAATTGGACTGCAAGCCGGCCCTGGTTTCACATTTGCCTGAGTTCAGGCCGTTTTATCTCCGGAAACAGAACATCGGAGCTTTTGGTCATCATCAGCGGCCAGTGGGTTAAAAGAAGGAAACACGCACCAGCCGTGAAGATGAGGGGCATTCTACAGTTTTTTTACCGAAAAAGGATACCCCACTGGAAACAGGGCAGTGCCTGTTGCGATCAAGACTGCAAACGACGCAGCAGTGAGGAGGTATCACAGCGGTTAAATCCCTGAGCTTGCAGCTGTTCATAAAAACCTTTGACCAGAGCAGCGACCGGCAGATCAAGCCCCTGATTTTTAGCTTCATCAAGGCAATAGCCCAGATCTTTAACCATCCAGTCGACGGCAAAACCAAAATCATACTTGTCTTCAGCCATGGTCAATGCCCGGTTCTCAAGCTGCCAGGACTGGGCAGCACCACCAGCCAAAACTTTTTGAACCGTCGGAATATCAAGACCGGATTTCATGGCCAGAGATAACCCTTCGGACAACCCCTGCAAAATACCGGCAATACAAATCTGATTCACCATCTTGCAGGTTTGACCGGAGCCTGCTGCACCCAGCAGCTGCCAGACCTTGCCATAACAACGAAATACTTCTTCGGCTTTGCTGAAGGCATTGGCATCACCACCCGCCATAATAGACAACTGGCCATTTTCTGCTCCGGCCTGACCACCAGACACCGGTGCGTCGATAAACTCACCAGCAGCAGCTTTGACCGAGGTACTTAGCTCGCGAGCCAGCTCCGCCGAAGTTGTGGTGTGATCAATCACAACAGCACCTGGCTTTAACCCAGCCAGTAGTCCGTCCTCACCATCGAAAACCGAACGTACATCGGCATCATTACCAACGCAGACCAAGACGAAGTCGGCCCCTGCGGCGGCTTCTCGTGGCGTGGCAGCATTCTTGCCGCCATATTGCTCCACCCAGCGCGAGGATTTCTCTGCGGTGCGATTGTAAACAGTCATTTCAATACCCTTTTTCTGGCAATGACCTGCCATTGGATACCCCATTACTCCTAAACCAATAAATGCTGCTTTGAACATTCTTTTTCCTCTAGGTTGCTTATACCTGAATCCGTGACTTCATAGCAGCGCAGTGCGCAAGCCATTGATTCCTCTTTGCTTCCCCAAAATTCCAATGAACCTATGCGGGCACCTGAAATTTTTGAAAAACAAATAGAAATCAAGCTCTCACACCCTGCATCCACTTTGAAGTCACGGATTCAGGTTTAAATCATGGCTCTTCTTTATACCAGCCCTTTCAAGGTGATTATTCAACCGATTTCAAAAGCCTTACCGTTGAGTCAAACAACAGATCACGGGTGTATTGCTTATCAACGGCGCGTTCAAAGCATTGGTTAAGGGGCGTCTGTTAGTGCTCTTGCCATCCCATGAACTCGAATACTGGAGCCGAAGTGCCCAACACCCCTTAATTCGTGATACTTCTCACATTTTCAAACGCAGATCGAGCCGACCTCTTTACTAAACCGCTGCATTTCGTTTTCAATCCCCTCCTTATCAAAATGAAATCATGAAGGAAGTTTAATGACTGACAATGACCCGTCAACGCGCTACCTCAGAAATCAATTAAACGCCGAGCACGATACAACGACCCAACCCCCCACCCCACGCTTTCACGCCAGCAAAGACAAAATTAACGCTCTACACAGCAGCATTAAAAACCAGGTCAGCGGTCATATTTCCGACTGGTCAGTG
>JARRJP010000084.1:0-18475 GCA_037389025.1 Reinekea sp.
AAATTTCAATGAACCTATGGGTGCACCTGCAATTTTTGAAAAACAAATAGAAATCAAGCTCTTACACCCTGCATCCACTTTGAAGTCACGGATTCAGGTAAACATTTTACATTAGGAACATTCAAAGATATTTTCTTTCTATATAGAGAGAATAATCAATTATTTCAAGGAAAGAAATTACATGGACAATTTGAAATTCCTATTCGAGCTCTAGAATGGCTAATGCTGGTGATGGCCCGCTTTAAACTGCCCTCCGATAAAGGAGGATATCCAAACGATCAATTTACCGATTTTCTACAGCTTGGCAAAAACGTAGATTTATCTGTTTTCCGAGGGCTTCATCATGGTCTTGGTGAAATGTGCTTAATGATTCCTGAATCCGTGACTCTATAGCGGCGCAGTGCGCAAGCCATTGATTCCTATTTGCTTCCCGAAAATTTCAATAAACCTATGGGTGCACCTGCAATTTTTGAAAAACAAATAGAAATCAAGCTCTTACACCCTGCATCCACTCTGGAGTCACGGATTCAGGTGATTGAGAACAGGGCATTAACCACTTATGCCACAGAGGACAATACTCAATCCTGGGATATTTATGATCGAGACGTTACTGAACATAACCTACTACCCGTATTCCAGAAAATTAGCGACGATTACCATCAAAAATGAACCAATAATTTCAACTTATTGGAAAGTAGTATTTTAGAGATGGCTAACATGGGCACACACCTCAAACCACCACCTGGGTTTACAAAGGAAGAAATCTGACTAATGATGGCACCATCACAACGGGCTGCCCGAAATGTGTATTTCAGTGCTCTGAAGCATCCGGCAGAATTTGAGTAACCACTAAAGGATCAATGGTATGCGCATTAACACACGAACAGCCGACCCAAGACAGCACTATGAAGCCATCGTTCGGGAACTGAGCATGGTGACCTTCCCCTGGGACATTGAAAAGTCATTGGAGTTTGCGCTATACCGAACCTACGCCGTTCCGGCGATTTCACAGGTACTCGTTCACACAGGCCAGTTCGAAGCCAACACGCAAAAACGTTATGACGATACCGAGCTGCTGCTGGCGTATCCAGTGGAACACGGTCTGGACAGTATGCTTGGCACTCAAGCCATCGAGCGGATCAATGCGATGCACCAACGGTATCGAATTAAAAACGAGTTGTTTCTCTACGTGCTGTCGACCTTTGTGTTTGAACCGATTCGATGGCTCGAACGTTATGGCTGGCGCCCGATGAACGACAACGAACAACAGGCCTGGTTCCTGTACTATCGTGCTCTGGGTGAAAAAATGCAGATTCAAGACATTCCCGAGTCCCTGACCGAGTTTGAACAGTTTAACCAGATGTTCGAACAGGAACGCTTTGTCTATCACCCAGCCAATACCCGAATTGCCTCGGTCACCCGGGATTTACTGTTGAGTTTCTATGTGCCGGGCAGGGTGATCCCGGCCTGTCGACCAGCCGTCTATGCAATGCTGGATGTGCGTTTACTGAACGCGTTTCAGTTCCCGAAAGCCGCCCCAGCGCTAGAGACGGGTATCAAAACCGCTCTTCGGCTTCGCGCGCGGCTGCTGCGATGGTTGCCGAAAAACCGAAAAGAAAAGTCGATCTTAAAGCGTAAACGTAAGATCTACCCGATGGGCTATGCGATTGATGATCTGGGGACGCTATAACTACCGGTTTTTAACTCGCATGATCAGGTATGAGTATTTAGATGGGACAGGCACTTTCTTTAGACCGGACCGGCACCTTAGATCACGCCTTAGATCATTGTCTGGCTGCTTTGGGTATTGGCAGCTTGTTCACAAATCTTGATGCAACATTGCCCCACTTTTCGATTCACCAGCTCAACTTCGTTTTTTTAGGTCAATAGATGTCGTCTGGTTAATAACGGTTAGCCGTTCGTGGCTGTCCCGGTGTGGGGCGCTAGGTGTATAACCCAATGTTGCATTGGCATGTTCACGCATAATACCTTCGGCGCGCGCGCCTTGACCGTTCATTATCGCAAAGACCGCATGATGGTGTTGTTGATGTGCAAACGCAAAGCGCTTGGTTTCATGTGCCATATTGTTTTTGTCAAACGCCAGAGCACTGACCGAAGCAAACGGCAGATGTTCATTGCGGCTAAGTGCAGCCTGTATCGCAGAGTTTTGTGCAGCTTCAATGATAATTTGATGAAAGCGCCGGTTCATTGCATGGTAATGCTCAAGATCTGTCTCCGTCAGGCAGTCGTGCGTGAACAACTTATCGCCAGCTTGCAGTAATTGTGTTAATTCGGCTTGTTGTGACTCAGATAACCCTTTTTCAGCCGCTTGCCGTGCGGCAAGCCCTTCCAACACCCCCCTGACTTCCAACGCGTCTTCTATGTCGGCACTTGAAACGGAACTAACTTCGTAGCCACGGCCGGGTAATTTTGTCAATAAACCTTCCTGTTCAAGTGTCCGAAACGCAATACGAATGGGTGTCCTTGAAACGCCCAGCTTTTCTGCCGTTGGTATTTCAGCAAGACGAGCACTTGCGGGCAGTTCTCCACTCAGGATCATTTGGCGTAGCGTTGTGATGACATAGTTACAGGATGTGCTCATAGTTTTACCTCTTGGTTTGGGATCCAATAATGAAAGTAATTCTGGCTTTTTACAATGATCTTGCGTTATATTGGATCCATAAATAAGGAAAAATGCAGATTTAAGCATTATTTTAGGCTTTATTGGATCCATTAATAAAAACAATAACAGGAGAGAAACAATGTCTATTCAAACCTTTCCCAAAAATACCTGGTACGTTGCGGCCATGTCCGATGAAATTGGTCTGGAAAAACCGTTGGGTCGAACCATCTGTGGTGAGTCGATTGCGTTTTATCGGCCTGAGGCTGGAGAAATAGCCGCCGTTAGAGATTTTTGTCCGCATCGCGGTGCTGCAATGTCTCTGGGTTATGTCGAAGATGGCTTGCTGGTTTGTGGCTATCACGGCCTGAAAATGGATGCTGACGGCAAAACCCGGCACATGCCAAAACAGCGTGTTTCCGGTTTTCCCTGCATGAGGCCTTTTGCGGTGGAAGAACGCTATGGATTTATCTGGGTGTGGCCGGGTGATCAGGACAAAGCCGATCCAGACCTCATTCCACATCTGGCATGGGCGGAGAGTGAGGACTGGGCCTATGGCGGCGGTCTGTACCACATTCATTGCGATTACCGGTTGATGATCGATAACCTGATGGATCTAACCCATGAAACCTATGTCCATTCCACCAGTATCGGTCAGAAAGAAATAGATGAAGCACCCGTTCGTACCACTGTTGATGGCGATATGGTGATCACCAGTCGGTTTATGGATAACATCTCGGCACCACCATTCTGGCAAGCCGCACTGAAGGCCAATGGCCTGGCCGGTGATGCACCGGTTGACCGTTGGCAGGTTTGCCGTTTCACGCCGCCGTCACACGTGCTAATTGATGTTGGTGTTGCCCATGCCGGTCACGGCGGTTGTGACGCACCAAAAAACGTCAAAGCCAGTAGTATCGTTGTTGATTTTATTACTCCAGAAAGCGAAGACACCATGTGGTACTTCTGGGGTATGGCGCGTAACTTCAAAGCAGACGATGCCGCATTGACTGATGAAATTCGTACCGGACAGGGGGCGATTTTTAAAGAGGATCTGGATGTTCTGGAACGTCAGCAGGCTAACCTGAAAGCATTTCCAGCTTATGAACTGCTGAAACTGGATATCGACGCCGGTGGTGTACAGTCTCGTCGCATTATCGACCGATTGATTCAACAAGAGCAGCAACCACTTGAATCAGCGGGCGAACCACCTCTGCAGGACGCCACTTTTTAGGAGCCGGTTATGATCAATGTTACGGTAAAAAACCGGATTACTGAAGCCTCCTCCGTTGTCAGGTTTGTACTTGGCAGAGAGCAGGGCGGTGCTTTGCCACCCTTTGAAGCCGGGGCTCATATCAGCGTACAACTGCCCAGTGGACTATTGCGGCAGTATTCCCTGTGTCGTTTACAGAGTGATCCACATTATTATGAAATTGCGGTGTTGAAAGACCCGCAATCTCGTGGTGGTTCGGTCGAATTCCATCAATTGACGATTGGAGATTCCCTTCGCATCAGTGAGCCGAAAAACCATTTCCCGCTGGTCAGCAAAGAAACGAAGTCGCTGCTGATCGCTGGTGGTATTGGTATAACGCCATTGTTGCCTATGGCACAAACGCTGCAGTGCACTGGTGCGTCGTTTGAATTTCATTACTGTGCCAAAAAACCGGAAACGGCGGCCTTTTCCAACGTGTTGGCAAGCTGCTCTTTCGCAGATAAATTGCATTTCCATTACAGCGAGTGCCCTGAAACGTCTGCTCGGATGAACATCGACAAGGTGTTACTACCTCATATTCAGGATACTCAGCTATACGTCTGCGGCCCGGCATCCTTTATCAGCAGTGTACTGGATCGCGCTCTGGAGCTTGGCTGGCCGGAAGACAGGTTACATCGAGAGTATTTCTCGGCACCGCAGGATAAATCGGACGAAACTCAAGACAAACCGTTTCAGGTGAAGCTTGCTAGTACTGGCGCGGTACTTGGTGTCAGTGAAAATCAAACCATTGCTCAGGTACTGGAGAAAAACGGGATTTTCCTTCCTGTTTCCTGCGAGGAAGGCGTATGCGGAGCCTGCTTGACCAATGTCCTGGCTGGGGAGGTTGATCATCGTGACGTGTACCTGAATAAACAGGAGAAACAGGATGGAAAACAGATCCTGCCGTGTTGTTCGCGCGCTAAGTCTGATGTGTTGATGTTGGATTTATAAGCGGATTCAGCCAGTCCTAATGATGGTTCATGTTCGGTGGAGATGCTGTTTGATAAATTTTCACCGAAACACAACCTGATCCTGTTCGGTCAGCCGGAGTTGTTGCATCCTCTGGCGATGCAGGTGAATGCGGATCTGAAAAGCCGAATTACTTACTCCGTTAATCTATTGCCGCTGAACGATTATGATCTGGAACAGTTTATTCAGCGGGAACTGGAGGTCGTCAAACTCGGCATCAATACCTTGGATGAGGGGGCGTTGAGGTCATACTGCACAATGCACAGGGTAACCTGCGGCTGTGCCGTCACCTGTGCTATGGCAGTCTGGTCGAAGCGTGTCGGGAAACTAAAATGACGGTGACGATCCGGCATGTGAATAACGTACTCATCCAGCCGCACTGGCGCAGCTATGAGCAATTGATTCAGCAGCAGGTGCGTTAGCACTGCGATTGTCAGCGATAAAAAACAGAAGGCCTGTTGTCCGATGGCACTGATTCAAGAGAAGAAAAGCCCCGATCCGAAGATCAGGGCTTTCCGGTAAAATAAAAGTAAAAAAATCAATCGACTCTGACCCCTTTGATTATGACCCCTTTGATTACAACCATCCATTGTTAGGTTTAATCGTGTCACCACCGTAATCGAAGAATCCTTCTTTATCATAGACTGCAAAAATACATTTATTGCCACGCTCATAGCGGTTTCGAATAATCATTTCCAAGGCTTTAACCTTTTCCATATCGTAGATTTCTTCGGAAAGTTCTGCTACGGCCTCCATTAGCATATCAATCTTATCCCAGTTACTTTCCTCAGTTGACTCTGGAAATAACTCTGTATTTCTGAGATTTAATACCAGTACAATATATTTTCCTTTATCCACTACAGCACATAGTGAGTTTCTCACGGTACTAAAATCTCCATCCCAGTCTTTGTCTAACAGTAATTCAAATTTTTGCTGGAGGCTTTGTTCATTTATATACTGGCTAAATTCATTGAAAAGTACATCAGTATTACTCTTTTTTGGCGTTATTTTTATCAGTGAGGCATTGTTGAATAATTCATCTGTTAATACACTAGAAGTTTGTTCAGGTAATCTAAAACTGGACTCCTGAGCATCTTTTAGAGACTCATATTCATACAATTTGTTATTTGTCACCGTGTAATAAATTGTCTCATCGACTGAGTCAATCCAAATAGATGCAATCGGGTTTTTGGCACACATTGGGCTTATCTGGGTTAGTATGCTTAATAAGTTGTCATTAGCATTCATATCATAGTTTTGGTATTCGAATTTTACTTCTCGACCAGTTACGAATCTTAAGGCTGATGAGCTTCCTTTGATTTTATTTTCTTCTTCAATAATTTTGCACAAATTATCCAGTTCTTTTATATCTTTTAATTCAATCTCAATTGAAAGAACAGAATCTGACATGCGAGTACCCTCGGCTGAATATTTAGCAGGTTAATATAGTGCTGTCCCGCAGTTAAAAAACTTTAAAGCTTGTTTCAAAATCTGAGTTTGAATGATTGTCCTGTATCCATCACAGCGCTCAGTAGCAGGTATTATGGACACTGCCCATGCGTTCTTGCTCTATAGATAAGTTCTGACATGAACGTGTAAAACGCAAGCAATCGATACCCGAAACACAATTAACCCCAAGTCCCCCCGTTTCTGTTATCGACCTGAATCCGTGACTCCATAGCGGCGCAGTCCGCAAGCCATTGATTCCTCTTTGTTTCCCAAAAATTGGGGTGAACCTATGGGTGCACCTGCAATTTTTGAAAAACAAATAGAAATCAAGCTCTTACACCCTGCATCCGCTCTGAAGTCACGGATTCAGGATTAATTTAAGCAATACATTCGTCACTTCGCCACATTGGTTGGGCCAACCCAGTTGGATTGTTTATATCCTGCATCCGCTATGGAGTCACGGATTCAGGTATTAAAATGTGCTCAAAAAATAGCCAGCTTTAACCCGTTCGGCGCCACCACAACAAACCATTCCATTCCCAAACATCCTCCCCCTCGACCCAGCACCATCCAGGCCTCATAATCCACCCCTGATTTATCCAACGGACATTCCAATGCTGACTGAAAAACTCAATGAACTTGATCGCCAATCCTCCCAACAGCGCTTTGATTACCTGCTCGAACAGGCCATACAACAACAGACCGTGTGGATTTTGGCAGGCGAAGAGGGCAGTGTGTTGTTGAATTGCGATGGTGAGCAGTGTGTGCCTGTCTGGCCACATCAGGAAGCAGCCGAGCGTTTTATCAATGGCGAATGGGCTGATTGCCGTATTGTGAGTATTTCGCTGATCGACTGGCAGGCGCGCTGGACCAAGGGCCTTCGCGGTGATGGTTATCTGGTTGCTGCGTTCCCCAATCAGCAGGATGAGGCATTAGTGCTGAGGAGTTTGATGACGAATTGATTGCAGCCATGTCTTGATTGATGCCTGAATCCGTGACTCCATAGCGGTGCAGTGCGCAAGCCATTGATTCCTCTTTGCTTCCCAAAAATATGGGTGCACCTGCAATTTTTGAAGAACAAATAGAAATCAAGCTCTTACACTCTGTATCCACTGAAGGAGCCACGGATTCAGGAAATGGCCATAAATCCGATTGATAAGTTACTGTTATCAGCTCATGAATTAAGGTTATTGGCCTGGCAAAATACCTTATGCCACTCTTAAATTAAATGGTGGTCGAAATTTCTACCTGAATCCGTGACTCCTTCAGTGGATGCAGAGTGTAAGAGCTTGGTTTCTATTTGTTTTTCAAAAATTGCAGGTGCACCCATAGGTTCACCCCAATTTTTGGGAAGCAAAGAGGAATCAATGGCTTGCGCACTGCGCCGCTATGATGACTGAATCATGAACATAATCGAGCAAGGAACAATTATTCACTATCATCAGCATCGGCAGGAATCATTTGGCGATGATGATGTTCAGACATTGGGTTGGAAGAATCTGCAAAGCCAGCAAAAACGATTTGATATTATAGCTGAGTTAGTTGATTTCAATAATACCTCAGTCTTGGATGCAGGCTGTGGCAAAGGCGATTTTCTTCGGTTTTTGCTGCAACGGTCTAATGCTGTGCGTTATATTGGGATTGA
This sequence comes from Reinekea sp., assembly GCA_037389025.1. Lineage (GTDB taxonomy): Bacteria > Pseudomonadota > Gammaproteobacteria > Pseudomonadales > Natronospirillaceae > Reinekea. The sequence goes on from JARRJP010000084.1 coordinate 7,933, forward strand.
TCTGAACCCTGATTTCGTTGCGTATGCGAATGAACAGTTTTGCAGTTGTCAGCAATCACGTTTCTATCAGGCGGATTTTTCAGTGGCCGCCTTGCCTTTAGTGGATCATGTGGTGTTGTCTGGGGCGCTAAGTTACCGTACCAAAGACCCTGTCTATTGGAAAAAAATCATTTCACGGCTCTTCAGTAATTCGCGGCGCAGTCTGGTATTTAATTTCCTGAGTGATAAAACCTTTCCTGAGCATCCGCTTCTGGTTAGCTATAGTGTGGATGAAGTGATTGATTTTTGTCAGTCTATCTGTCGTCAGCTTGATATTCGATCAGGCTATATTGATCACGATACAACCCTGTGTCTTCATTGGTAATAGAGAGAAAATTATGGACGCATCCTCGGTATTGAAAGAGTGGCATATAATCAGCGCTATCGGTTTGATTGTGGTTTCGATATTCAAATCTGACATTAAATTGATGATTGATGCTTTTATCACCCGCTATGAACAGAGCCATTTTGTCGGTAGAACGATTCAGATCCAGTCTAGCTCTGGTGCATGGGAGGGGCGTTTTGTTGAACGTTATTGCCTGCCGATGCCTTTTATCCGTGGTGGTGGAATTATTCTGTCCCATATGGTTGATGATGTGTCCTATAAAGAAACCATCTCTTTCCCTAACTGGGCGCAGCTGCGGATTCGATTGGCGCAATCCTGACCGGTTAGTGCGTCGGAGGGGCTGGTTGCAATATACCTGAATCCGTGACTCCAGAGCGGCGCAGTGCGCAAGCTCTTACACCCTGCTTCCACTGAAGGAGTCACGGATTCAGGATATATTTTTTATGGTTATTTTGGCAAGGAGTGCTGTAACCTGCTACAACTAATTAACCTGACGTTTCTTTTGGGTTGTATATTGGTAGGTGTGGCTAGGCTTTTTGGTACTATCCTAATCTGATAATGCCATCGGTAGGAAGCTGATGTAAGCCTGAGTCCGTGACTTCTTCAGTGGCTGCAGGGGCAGCTCAGTAAAGGCAATTTCGGTCACCTGCTGGGGTAATGTCTGGTTGCTAAAATCATGGCATTGGTCTTGGGTGAGATGAATTGAGCAAACAAAAATTTGTGTAGTATCAGGGCCTGACTGTTTTGATGCCTGGATAAAATCAAAGTGTTTATGTTTGCCTTGATTAAGGGTTTTTAAAGAGTCTCACCTGAATTCATGATTTCTTCAGTGGATGCAGGGTGTAAGAGCTTGATTTCTATTCGTTTTGAAAAAATTGCAGGTGCACCCATAGGTTCCCCCGATTTTTGGGAAGCAAACAGGAATCAATGGCTTGCACGCCGCGATGGAATCACGGATTCAGGTCTCAGGAATATGTGAACGCGAAGTGTTTGGCCGAAGTAATAAGGGCCAATTCTGCATGTATTATTCATTAGTGTTTCTATCCCTTTTAGTTCGAATGCATTGTGATAAGAAAAAACCGTATGAACGTTAAGCTCAGTAAGTTCGTATGAAAAAAAGCAAGGTCGAATTTTATGGAAATGACACAAATAAGGTATTTTCTGGCTGTAAGTGAAACGCTGAATTTTACGCGCGCGGCAGAAATGTGTTTTATCTCCCAGCCTGCCTTGACCAAGGGGATCAAAAAGCTGGAAGCCTCGATTGGGGGCGAATTACTGCATCGAAACAAAAGCTCTGTAGAACTGTCTTTTTTGGGGAAAAGTCTGTTGCCAAAATTCAGGCAGATTTATCATGATGCCAATGACGCCAAGAAAGAGGCCCGGCGGTTATTGAATCAGGGCAGTTCTCTGTTACGCGTGGGAATTCAGAACAATGTCTTTATCGGTTGCCTGTTGCCTATCTTTCAGGGGTTTCGCAGTGAAAATAATGGCGTGCAGTTTGAGTTTCTTGAGGCCGGTCGCCATGAACTGAAGCGCAAGCTGGAAAATCATGAGCTGGATATGGTTTTCGCCAGTGCGGTTAAGGAATCCTGTCACCAGATTCTACCGGATGAAGTCTATTCCGATGTTTTTGTCATTGCTTTTGGTGCTCGCCATGCTTTTTCTGATCGGGCTCGGATCAAGGTCTGTGAGCTGGATCAGGAACGTTTCTGTTTTCGTACCCATTGCACCTCTTCGCGCCAGTTGGAACATTTTCTCTGTGATCATGGGATCAGTCTGAATATTGTTTATTCCAGTGACCGGGACGATTGGGTGAAATCCTTTGTGCTTGGCAACTTTGGCCTGACCTTTATGCCGAAAACTCAGGCGTTGAGTGAAGGTATCCAGTTTGTTGAATTGGAGGACTATCAGGTCGCCCGCTCGATTGTTTTGGAGACAGCAGACCTTTCGATTCAGCGCAGTGCTTTGTGTGATCAGTTTATTGATGCCATCCCTGACTTGGCGAAAGAATACAGCCGCCAGTTACAGATTACTGAATCAGTTGATCATGGTTTGATCAAAAGTCGGCAGTCTGATCGCGCAGGCGTTAATATTTCTTTGAATAACCTGGTAGGCTGAGTTCACCCTGAATCCGTAGAACTCAGCTTTAATCTGCATCCGGGCTGGAATCATCCCAACGCATTGCCATAGGGAAGAAACCGGTTCTTGGTATTTTGTTTAATCCACCTTGTCAGCTCCTTATCTGGGAATGCGCCGCGATTTTTAAGTATTTTGCACATCCAGATCACCGGGTTTTGCTTGCCTGCATACCAGTCGGCCCAGGTTGCTTCCGCCAGAGTAAAAAAGCGGCACAGTGTTTTCAGCTCATCATCCGATAATGAGTCAAGCATCGGTTGCCATTGTTCTGCTGTGGATTTCATAAACGGTTGCAGTGACGCAAGTTGCTCAGGTGCCTCGACAGGAAAGTTTTCCAGATCCTGTGTTAATGCGTACTGTATCGCCTTAGTCGGGATTGAGATCGGTTTGGAGTCAGGTTGCCAGCTTCCAACAGTCATTCTTATACCTGCGATTGGGTTGATTTGTATCGTTGTGACCATAGTCTGAATCCGTGACTCCATAGCGGCGCAGTGCGCAAGCCATGGATTCCTCTTTGCTTCCCAAAAATTGGGGTGAACCTATGGGTGTACCTGCAATTTTTGAAAAACAAATAGAACGCAAGCTCTTACACTCTGCATCCACTTTGGAGTCACGGATTCAGGCATAGATTATGGGCTTGTTTATTGTTTTATCAACTGGGAGGATATGAACGGTTTAACAGTCCCTACGGAGCTAACCCATGCCTTTTGTAGTATTACGCTGGATATTTCATCAATCCTGGTTGACGCAGTCACGTCGTGTCCACGAATGGCTGATGAAGGGCTTTATGAGTCATGCCGATAAGGGCAATCACGATGCTCAGGAACTGTACGGTTTTCTACTGCTGTTTAAAGGGCCGGATGATCAGAGTAAATCTGCTGGAGCGCGTTATCTTGTGATGTGTGCTGATGTTGACCATCCAAAAGCCTGCTGGCAGTTGTATCAGATCTTTACTAAAGGTGGGGTTATGGGATTCCCGGTTGATCTGGTTAGAGCCGATAACTACCTGGCTTTGGCGCGTCAAGGTGGTCATCCGTTGGCGGTGCAATAGTTACCTGAATCCGCGATTCCCTAGCGGCGCAGTGCGCAAGCCATTGATTCCTCTGTGCTTCCCAAAAATTGGGGGAACCTATGGGGGGCACCTGCAATGTTTGAAAAACAAATGGAAATCAAGCTCTTACACCCTGCATCCACTGAAGAAGTCACGGATTCAGGTAGCGGTTTCCCGCATAGAAAAGCGCACTGAACACAGCGACCATTTTTACCTTGCTATCGAAAAATGTAATAACGACACCCAATAAATGAAATGGGCAAAAGCAAGGAGCAGGCGGATGCTGGTGAGCTAAGTTATGAGCGTCCCTGATAAGTTCACCTTATAAGGTCAACAATGAAGCATGATTAACCTGTATCCACTGAAGAAGTCACGGATTCAGGGTTAAATAACAATAATAAAATTGTGACAGTCTGATTCTTGAAAATTATGGTGACGGTGGTTTTTCTGCTGGCAAGTGTTTCTGTTCCTGCTTTTGGCAATTCAGCGTATTTACCTACATCCTGCTTTGGTGAAGGTGAGCCTTGGCTAAAAAAGCTGATTCTTTTGTCAAATATTCTAACCGGAAACCGAAAATATCAGTTGAATCGCCCAAGCCAATGATGAGGACCAACAACACAACGATTACGGAGAAAAACAATGACAGGCTCCATATTATCCAAAGCCCTATGGAAAAATAAATTCTATAATGGTGAGTGGATTTCGGCAGCCTCAAGCCAGCCGGTTTATGAACCGGCAACTGGAGAGGTGTTGACTGAAACCGGTATCGCAACCGCTGATGATATTCAAACTGCGGCTACGGCTGCTGCCAGAGCACAAAAAGAATGGGTCAAAATATCGCCGCGCGAACGCTCGACATATTTTTTGAAAGCGGCCGATTTTTTGCAAACGCATCTTGATGAATTCGCTGAATTTATCGCCCGTGAAACCGGCGGTATTATCCCGAAAGGCCAGCATGAAGTGCGCGAAGCTATTCTGCTGCTGCAATTGGCTGCAGGTATGACCATGCAACCGGACGGTTTGACACTGCCCACCACACCCGATCGTATGTCGTTTGCCCGTCGCATACCTCATGGTGTTGTCGGGGTGATTTCACCGTTCAACTTCCCACTCATTCTTTCCGTTCGTTCTATCGCGCCAGCACTGGCAACCGGTAATGCGGTTGTGACCAAGCCCGACCCTCAAACCCCGGTTACGGGAGGTTATCTGCTGGCGATGGCTTTCGAAGCGGCAGGCCTTCCAAAGGGCTTGTATCAGGTATTACCAGGTGGTGCTGACGCTGGTGCGGCGCTGTGCGAAGTTCCAGAAATTAATATGGTTGCGTTTACTGGCTCAACTGCTGCTGGACGCAAAGTGGGCGAGGCTTGTGGCCGTAATCTAAAAAAGGTTGCTCTGGAGTTGGGGGGCAAAAGTTCATTAATTATTCTGGATGATGCTGATCTGGATCTGGCTGCCAGTAATATTGCCTGGGGTGCCTATATGCATCAGGGGCAGATCTGCATGGCATCGGGGCGCATTTTAGTGCATGAAAAAATTGCGGCTGAATTAACCGCTAAAATTATTGAAAAGGCTCAACACCTGCCTGTTGGTAATCCAACATCAGGTCAGGTGGCCCTGGGGCCGCTGATTAACGAAACCCAGGTGAAACGGGTGCATTCCATTGTGCAGGATAGCATTGAAGCTGGTGCCAGACTCGAAGCGGGTGGTCGGTACGATGGGCTGTTTTATGCGCCGACCGTATTGAGTGGTGTCAAACCGGGTATGCGCTCGTTTGATGAAGAAATCTTTGGTCCGGTAGTCAACATCACAACATTCAGTACGGATGCTGAAGCCATTGAGTTGGCCAACAATACTGAGTATGGGCTGGCCGGTGCCGTGATTTGCGCAGATATCGGGCGAGCGAAAACTCTGGGGGATGCGCTGCATGTCGGCCTGCTGCATATTAATGACCAGACCGTTAACGATGAATGCGTTAATCCATTTGGTGGTTGTGGTATGTCCGGCAATGGTAATGCCGTGTGTGGCCCTAGTGATTGGGACACCTATACCCACTGGCAATGGGTAACGGTGAAAAACACGCCGCCGCAATATCCATTCTAAGCCGCTTTAACCTTGTCTGATGATATGAGCCATCAGGCAATGATTAGGCCCTGAATCCGTGACTCCTTAGCGGCGCAGTGCGCAAGCCATTGATTCCTGTTTGCTTGCCAAAAATTGGGGTGAACCTATGGGGGCACCTGCAATTTTTGAAAAAAATAGAAATCAGGCTCTTACACCCTGCATCCACTTTGGAGTCACGGATTCAGGTAGGCTTCATCTAACCATTTATCACTGTGTTTTTAGTCACTCTTAAGCTGAGTTTTATCTGAAAAAGGAAAACAAAAATATGAAACTGCAAAACAAAACAATAGTCATTACCGGTGTGTCTTCTGGTATCGGTTCCGAAGTCGCCCGTGTTGCCCGTTATCATGGTGCTTATGTTATTGGTATTGATCGCAACGAGGCGTTGTTGACAATCGATCAGTTCCTGCAAGTTGATCTGGCTGACCCTGAAGCGATCGATGCCCTGGTTGCGCAACTGCCGGATGGCATTGATGCTCTGTGTAATATTGCAGGCGTGCCGGGTACCGCGCCGGCTGATTTGGTTGGTCGTGTCAATTATCTGGGTCTGCGCCATTTAACGGAAGGTGTGTTGCCGAAGATGAATAAAGGCGGCTCAGTCGTTAGCATTGCTTCGATTCTGGGCATTGAATGGCCTGAGCGTTTGGCGCAGCACAAAGCCCTGGCAGGTGCAGCCTCGTTTGCCGACGGTGATGCCTGGCTTAAGGAAAACCCGGTGACACAGGAATTCTGTTATCAATACTTTAAAGAAGCTCTAATTGTCTGGAGTGCAATGCGGGCACCGGGTTACTTCAAGACTTACGATATTCGCATGAATACTGTTGCACCTGGCCCGGTGATGACTCCGATTCTGGGTGACTTTGTGACCATGCTCGGCCAGGAACGTGTCGAAAAAGATGCGCATCGAATGACGCGTCCAGCGCTGGCCGATGAAATTGCGGATGTGGTTGCCTTTATGTGCTCGGATGAGTCACGCTGGATCTGTGGTGCCAATATTCCGGTGGACGGTGGCTTGGCGGCGACTTATTTGTAGCGTCTGTCTTATTTGGGTTAGGCTTGAAATCTGTAGTGACCCACCTGTGTAGGATACTTTAACCTGAATCCGTGACTCCTTCACTGGATGCAGGGTGTAAGAGCTTGATTTCTATTTGTTTTTCAAAAATTGCAGGTGCACCCATAGGTTCACCCTAATTTTTGGGAAGCAAAGAGGAATCAATGGCTTGCGCACTGCGCCGCTATGGAATCAATGGCTTGCGGACTGCGCCGCTATGGAGTCACGGATTCAGGTTTAAGGAAACAGGCCTGAAAAGGCCTGTTATTGGGCTATGGGAAACTGCAGAATATTCGTATCTTTGACAAGTCGTGAACGAATTTCCGGTCCACTTTCGGCCGCAGAAAAATAAAACCCCTGAAGCGTGTCACATCCCAGTTCCCTGAGCACTTCAGCTTGCCTTTCATTTTCCACACCTTCGGCAACGGTACACAGTGACAGCGCTTTAGCCATTTCCAGAATCGCTTTGACAAAAATAACGTCTTGAGGGTTCTGGTCGAGCTCCTGAATAAACTGTTTATCAATCTTCAGAATGTCGAATGGGAATTTTTTCAGATAACCCAGGCTTGAGTAACCATCACCAAAGTCATCAATCGCTATGCGAATCCCCATGCTACGCAGCTTTCGCAGAATATTGATGCAATGGTTAGTGTTGTTCAGTAACAGCGATTCAGTTATTTCAAATATAAACCGGTTTCCGGCTAAGTTGTGGCTAGCCAGTGTTGTTGCTACGTTGTCGATAAATTGAGGACTGACCAGCTGTTTGGCACTGATATTAACGGACATGTTCAGTGTTTTCCCTTGCTGTTCCCAGTCAGACATTTGTTTACAGGCTGCGTTGAACAGGTATTGCCCAACATCGTCGATCAGACCGATATTTTCCAGCATCGGGATGAAGGTTTCCGGGGAAATCATTTCATTGGTCTTTGGATCTTTCCAACGACACAGAGATTCCGTGGCGTAAACCTCATAGTTCTTACTATCTACTATTGGCTGATAATAGAGGAAGAATTCTTTTTCGTTGAAGGCCGTGCGTAAACTATCTTCCAGTTCGATGCTGCGCGCCAGTTGTTTTTCTATTTCGTGTGAATAAAAACAGAATCTTGCTCTGCCACTGTGTTTGGCACGGTACATGGCGGCATCTGCACGACGCATCAGTGTCTCGGCATCTTCACCATCTGTTGGGCCAATGGTGATACCAATACTGCAACTGACGGTTGCGGATTTGTGATTGATCACCATCGGTTTATTAACATCATTAATGATTTTGTTGCAGATTTTTGACAGATCTTTGGAGTCGGAAATTCCTTCAAATATAAATACAAATTCATCGCCGCCGATACGCGATATGGTGTCTTCACCGCGAACGTGCTTGCGCAGGCGGCTTGCGACAATCTGTAGTAATAGGTCGCCTGCTTCATGGCCTTGAGTGTCATTAATCATCTTGAAGTTATCCAGGTCCATAAAGGCTATACCAAATTGGAATTGGCTACGTTTGGACCGGGCGATAGATAGGTTGATTCGATCCATCAGTAAAGTACGATTTGGTAAATCCGTGAGCATGTCATGCTGTGCCAGATAACTCATCTTCTGGGTTATTTTCCGGGTTTCTGTTACATCTTGGAAAACCATGATTGTGCCAACAACATCGCCGTTATAGTTTTTGATCGGTGAAATGCTGTCCTGAATGGCAAAAGCGTCACCGGTTCCGTTTTTGAATACCGCGAAGTCAGGAATTCCTTGAACACTCTTCTCTTGCAGTACTCTGTCAATTGGGCAATCCAAACGTTTGCCGGACTTCTCGTCGTACAGATGTACAATATCATTGAAGTGACGACCTTCTGCCTCTTTGGTTTTCAAACCAAGCAGGCTTTCGGCAGCATAGTTTAAGAAGGTAATTTTGCCCGACTTATCTGTTGTGATAACGCCATCACCGATAGAGCGTAACGTGATGGACATCATTTCATTTTCTTCTCTTAACTGTTCTGTCAGCCGTATTTCCTCTGAGATGTTCTGAATATACAGATGATAGTTTTCTTCCCCGAGATAATCATCACCTCCTGAAGTGGCGCTCACTGACAGGTGGATTTCGCGACCGTAGCGGCTGTGTACTTTAATAGTGACATTTTCAACATCCTCACCACGCTGCAGTGCATCGAAAATCTCACGTTGGTATTTGTCCAACGAGCCGTCAGAAACAATTTTGCTGAATGGGTAGTTGAGCAGGTCAGTAGTATCCAGTTCCATAATGCGCAGAAATTTTTTGCTTGCCAGTATGGTATTGCCTGTCTGGTCCACAGTGCACAAGAGAGCAGGCATGTTGAACAGAGCGCTGCGTGTCCGGGTCATCTGTTCTTCAAGCTGGTCAATCGCATAAGTGTGGGCGTTCTGCGATACCGAGAGTGCAATGGCTGGAATCAGAATAATCATTACCGGCAGATAAAAAAGAATGCCGGTAAAGTCCGCTTCATTCACTACCGGTGTATACAGTTGATGTGCGGCGAGAGTGGTAATCAGAACGTTACAAAGGCTAGTCACAAAGCTGATGGTAATGATGTTGGTGTACAGAGCTGCAACCACTAGAGCAAATGCCAAGTAGGCAAAAGGGTAGGCCAGATGCATAAAAACATAGATGCTGGCCAGAGCGCAGGCAGAAATAAAGCCGAATGACTGGGGCGTCACCAGTTCCTGAATGGATCGCTTTATACCGAAGTACTGCACTGCGATGATTGGCGGTGCAAGAGTGAGAGTGCCGAGCAGAAGGCTGACAAAAGAGATTATCCAAGCCCGGTCAAGATTGGCAAATCCATTAAGAAACAAACCCATTGACGAAACGGTTGCTGCGGCAGCGGCAGGTACTATGGAGAGAACCATCAGGACTTTAGCAAAGTCTATTGGTGAGTTATAAACATTTTTCAGGTTTTGATGTTTTTTGACGAAATGCGCAATGAGCAAAACGTTGGTCATCGCGGTGGCAGTAAAAACCAGATCAACGGTTAATGGCTGACCGGGAAGCGGAACCACTGCACTTAGCTGGGCAATAGCAACGGCGACCAGACCAGGCCACCAGTGACGATAGGAAAGTTGTGACAGAATTAATCCGGCAACAATGTTGGGATACCAGACCAGTGCGATGCTGCCTGGTTCTTTGGACAGGCCGAGGGCAAGCTGAGCAAAGCCATAATAACCCAATAGGATAGCCGCGTAATGCAGTAGACGTTTCCGACCTCTTATTGAGGCCCCTCCTTTGTACAGCGTTAATGTCATCGCTTATCTCCTGAATACTTTCAATAGCGCGAATTTTCATTTGATGTCGGGCAGGTGTATTGACCGCCCTTTCGTGAACTGCACATTTCTCACGAGATACCGAATACAATGAAAAAATTCATTCCAAAATAAGTTATAAAATCCTGTGGAGTGAAATTATTTCAATTATGTCAAATTGATTGTTATTAGGGAGGTTAGTCCAGGCACGGCGCTCTGTAAAAGTGATTGATATATAAAATGTCGTGTTTTTTTATAGCAGCGTTCAGATTGTGGTGTACTTGTCGGTTTGCCTCCAAATAATGATACTGTTTGTATCATGACGCTAATGAGTGCAAAAAAAGAAGGCGCGATGTCATGCTGTTTGGTTGGACCATTTGGGTCTGGTGTTGTGTCTTTGTATTAACCTGAATCCGTGACTCCACTGAAGGAGTCACGGATTCAGGATTAAGAAAGCACCTCCAGAAGTCCACCGCTTCGTTCCAGTTTTTGACAAGGGAGGAGCCATTGCCTTCGAGCTGCGCCTCGCGGTGAA